>NZ_LMUY01000024.1 GCF_009765685.1 Acidisphaera sp. L21
TAACACCCTCTAGATTCGCCATTGCGTCCGCCGGCGCGCAATGGCTGGCCAATCCGCCTCCCTAACCAGCAGCGTTTTTTGAAGTTCAGGGCTTGGCGGCGTAGGAACGCAGACCCCGTCGTGCGTGACGTCAATGCCGGCTGTCTTGAGATCGGCCGCAAGCGCCCGGACCGTCCAATCTGCCTTCGCCGCTAGGTGGGTAGTGATCACCTCGGGCGACAGATAACAGGACCAATTGTCGCGTGCCACCGACCTTGCGCGCGGCCAGATCACCTCCGGCCCGGGGCATTGGCCGATCCGCACGGCACTGGCGGGTGATATGCTGAAGCATTTCGCGACTCCGCAGACATTACTAATCGCTACCAGCGCCGCAGCGGCACGACGACGCAAATCCAACGAAAGCGGTAGAGCCATGTCCGCTGGGCTCCTGCCCAGCAGACAGTTTGACTCACAGATCGCCCGCGTCGCGGACCCCCAAAATCCGACTCTGCACAGGTCCGACAGATTCTAGTGTGTCTTCCTTCCGAAAAACCAGTACCCATGTGCTCCGCCATGATCCGTGTGCCGCAGCAGCACATCGCGAATACCTGCTCGTGCGAAGATCATCAAAACTACATTCATGTCATAATCATACATCGACTGCTCGCCAGGCCGATGCTCATTATTCTCGAGCGCCGTCAGAGTATCTCCGTCAAACCGCCAGCTTAAGAGATCCCTTACCAGGGTATTGTTATCTCGCGAATCGTGGGCAAATGTCATGTGAACAGATGCGACGCCACCTGGGTTCAACGTGGCACAGAGACTTCGAAGTATGTGATAACCCATGCGTGGAAGTATGTGCTGAAAAACGATGTAGCTGTTGATCCAGTCACTCTGCAGATTATCCGGAACAGTGTCAACGAATCGCACATTTTGTATCTCTCGCCTTTGGGCCTGCCTTTCAGCTTCTTGCCGCATTCCTGGTGAGATATCCACACCATAGACTTCGCGACACACATGAGCCATGGGAAATGACAAGCGGCCAAGCCCAGCCCCAAAATCGAGACCGACATCTGGCTTGATTGCTCCAAAATGCTGAGCCAGCGTCTCCATTACCCAGGCCATCTCATCGCGACCCTGAGCATAGAATCTTTCTTTCGTCTCTTCTGTTATGTTTGCTTGCAGAAACTCAGGTGCTGACAGCACTCCCCACCAAGGTTCGGTCTCGCCAATCCGTTTCCAATCTTCCGCAGTATCTCTAGCCATCAGATTAGTCCCTTCAGGAATTACGGCCACAGTAATGAGCGATGGCGGTTAGCTTCTATTCTCAGCCCAACACCGTCCTTGAGCAAGAGCTATAAGATAGAGGTGGGTCAAACCGGTGCAGTGCTGGGCTAGAAAGCATCGATCGCACCGCCGCCGCCGCACATGCTGGAGGCGCTGGTGGCCTGCGGGCTTACGCCGTAATGATCGCGTCCATCGTGCGGGCCAGGCTCGGGCGCCAGTCCGGCAGGCGGACGTCGAACACCCGGGCGAGCTTGCTGCAGTCCAGGCGGGAG
>NZ_LMUY01000162.1 GCF_009765685.1 Acidisphaera sp. L21
GCATTCTTCACGTCGGCAAGGTGATGCTTCGGCCAGACCAATGGGATCGCGCCCATTTTCCACACGTGATGAAAGACCCGACCGAAGAGTTGAATAAAAGTTTCCATGAAGAAATGAGGATGGGGCTTTGAGATGAAGATGCTGGCAGTGGACTTCAATGCGCTCGAAGTAGTAGCAGTCAAAGCAAATCGCGAGCAGCGTTACAAAGACGCTCTTCGTATCTACCTGTTCATGAGTGATGGTGACCCAACGCTGGATGGCGGTTACCTCGCAGAACGCATCGCTAAATGCTACGAAGCGCTGAACGATGTTCCTGCGGCACGATATTGGTATGGTCGCGCTTTTCAGGAGAACCCAGAAGCTCGGCCCGAGAGCATCGCGGCGGTCAGGCGGCTGGGGATCGAGAGCTACGAGGACCTACTGGCGCTAGCAGGATAGGTTTTGGAGGTAAGGCTGAGCAGGACGGCTGCGATGAACACGGATCATATTGGGCTCCCTGCGACATCTCCGGTCTCTACTCTACGGCCGATGAGGCCGAGCATGCAGCCAGACGGGATGTTCTGTGGTATCGGGACGAGGCTCGGGCAAGCAATCTCAGACCTTCGAGGAAATAGAGCCAATGAATGGCTTATAGCCTTTTAGGAACGTCAGTCGGCCTAAGAATTTCCGCTTCGAACAGTCCCATGATGCTGTTTAACGCATCCTCTTTATTGATGCCCTCCTCATCATAGGCGTTTGCGGCATGGCGGGCTATATCGACAAGAAGTAATCCCCAAGCTCCCGGATCACGCCAAGTGGTCTTGAGCACGAGTTGCTGAGCTTCTGCGCATTCCGACGATTGCAGCCATCGATACCGATTGAAACCAGCCACCTGTTCCGATCGAAGCCAGCCGGGTATTTCGATGATCCCAGCCGGATAGCAGCGCGTGTCGCGAGCGGGTGAAGTTGGGCTACGTGTCGGCGCCTTCGTCAAGCTTGGCTTTGGCGGCGCGTAGCTTTCGCATGCTTTCTCCCTTCAGTTCGATGCGGTTTGCGCCATGCACCAAGCGGTCGAGCACGGCGTCGGCAATGGTCGGGTTTCCGATGTGCTCGTGCCAGAGTTCGACCGGCACCTGGCTGGTCACGATGGTGGACGCCCTGTCGTGCCGGTCATCGACGATCTCCATCAGGTCACGGCGTTGCTCGGCCGTCAGCGGCGTAATGGCCCAGTCGTCCAGGATGAGCACCTGCACCCGTGCCAGGCTCTTCAGCATACGGGCATAGCGTCCGTCACCACGAGCAATGCCGAGTGCCTCCAGCAATCGCGGCACCCGCTGATACAGCACAGAGCGGTTGTCGCGACAGGCCCGATGCCCGAGGGCACACGACAACCAAGTCTTGCCCGTGCCGGTTGGCCCAGTGACGAGCAAATCCTGGTGGCGCTCGATCCATTCGCCGCCTGTCAGCTTCTGGAACAGCGCACGGTCGAGACCCCGGGCGGCGCGATGATCGACGTCCTCCGGCGTGGCCTGCTGGCGCAGCCCGGCGAACCGCAACCTGGTGGCCAGCCGCCTGGTGTCGCGCTCCAGCGCCTCCCGCTCGACCAGCATGGCCAGCCGGTCCTCAAAGCCGAGATCAACAGCATCGGCGTGCCGCCGCTGCTCCTCGAGAGCCCTGGCCATGCCGGTGAGGCCGAGCTCGCGCAGGCGGTCTGTCGTCGGGTGGGTCAGCAATGAAGGTCTCCTCAATGATAGTAGCCGCTGCCGCGGATATTCTCGTGCTGGACTGGCAGCTCGTCGGGCACGGGTTCGGGGCGGTAGGCCCGGTCGAGGCCATTGCGCAGGATCGAGTTCACCGAGCCGTAGGTCTGGGCGCCGATGTCCATGCCGCGCTGGCAAGCCGCCTCAAGCCGCTCGGGGCCGTAGCCGCGGACCAGGCGCAGGATCCCCAAACACGCCCGGAAGCCCTGCTCGGGATGCGGCTTGGCGGTCAGGATCCGCTCCACCAGGGCAATGGTCGACGGGCCGATCGCCTGGGCCTCGCGCAGCAACCGGGTCGGTGTCCACTCGGCGTGGCGGCGGTGCGCGCTCGGCATGTGCTCGGGAATCGTGGTGTGCCGGTGCTGCCGCGGGTCGCGCACGTGGCAGGCCACCCGGTCGTTCTTGTGAAATAGTTCGATTGTCTGGTCGGTGATCCGCGCCTCGACCGCCTCACGCATCAGCCGATAGGGCACCGAGTAGAAGTGGCCATAGACCTGGACGTGATAATCCAGACCCGCCCGACAGCGCCGCCACTCCGCGTAGTCATACGGCGTCTGCGGCATTGGCAGCAGGGCCTCACGCTCGATCGCCTCGAACAGTGCACGGCGGCTGGTGCCGAGATGGCGCATGGGTCGGTTGTTCAAGTCGGCGATCAACTCGCGGATCGCACCGTTCAACTCCGCCAGGGAGAAGAACCGCCGGTGGCGCAGCCGGGCCAACACCCAGCGTTGCACAACCTGAACTCCAACCTCGACTTTGGCTTTGTCGCGCGGCTTGCGCACCCGGGCTGGCAGGATCGCGGTGCCATAATGGGTCGCCATGTCCTGATACGTGCGGCTGATCCCTGGCTCGTAGCGGCTGGCCGCGGTGACGCCAGCTTTGAGGTTGTCGCAGACAATCTGCCGCGCCACTCCGCCAAAGCTGACGAACGCGCCGACGTGGCAGCCGATCCAGTCCGGGAGCGACTGCGTCCAGCGGGCCTCGGCGTAAGTGAGGTTGGAGGCGCCCAGCACCGCGACGAACACTTGCGCGCGCCTGACCTCTCCCGTGGCGTTGTCCACCACCTCGGCCGTTTGCCCGGCATAGTCGACGAACATCCGCTCCCCGGCCGGGTGCGTCTGGCGCATGGTTGGCGACAGGCGACCGCGCCAATCGCGCGCGAGGTCGCAAAACCGGCTGTAACCATACCCATCCGGTTGCCCGGCCCGATACTCCTCCCACAGCAGGAGGAGGGTCACGCCAGGCTTGCGAAGCTCGGCGTGCATACGGGGCCAATCCGGCTGCGGCCGTGTCGCTTCGGACGTGAACGGCGGCGTGAACAGCTTGCGCTCCAACGCCGTGTCATCGAGCGCCTCCGGCACCGGCCAGGTAATGCCGACCACGGCGGCCCGGCGCAGGTATTCGGCAACCGTGTAGCGGCTGACGCCGACCATGGCCGCGATCTGGTGGCCGCTATGGCCGCAGACGTATTTGAGGCGAAGGACTTCTCGAACCTGACGCATTGGCAGTCTCTGGCCTGGCATGGCGCTCCCCGGGATTGCTGGAGAGACACCGTGCCGTCGGTGAATGACTGCTCGCGAACCGCGCCGCCGCCCGCCCCCTCAGGGGTGGCTGGAATGCATCGGAATCACCGGCTGGCTTCCGTCGGAATCACCGGCTGGAATGGATCGGAATCAGCGGCTGGTTTGCGTCGGAATACGCAGCTTCTCCCGGAACCGCCCAAACCCTCAGCACTTCGACTGCCGAGGGGTCTCTTGCATTTGGCGGCAGTTCCAACTCGTGAGGGTTAGAGCCAGCAGATGCCGTCTGTCCCTTGGCTCGACGACCAGAGGAGACGGCTGCTACAACCCCCAATAGGATGGTGCCGGTTGCCGTCCTGATCCAAGCTCGCTTCTTAATGGCCACCAAGGACGCAATCTCCGTCTAGTGCCCGGCATAGCCGGCTGATCGGCAAGGCGGGAACGCCTGAGCAATATCGTGCGCACAAGTTAAGATTTTCAGAGTATTCTTGTCTTACAAGGAGATCGCCTTCCTCAAGCGGCATGCTAGCATGGAGGCCCGATGGGGAACTCGAAATCTGGCTCAACGAGCAGGGCCGTGACCAGTTGGTGCGGGAACTGATGGCGTTGAGCGAGACAAGTGAACACTTTCATCTGGCCTCCTTCGACGGAGCCGAGGTCAAGGTAAGCGGACGGCCCTACCGCGCCACCGACAGCATTCTTCACGTCGGCAAGGTGATGCTTCGGCCAGACCAATGGAATCGCACTCACTTCCCTTATTCGATACAAGACTCGGCCGACGAGGGGCCGTAGAGTTGCACCGAGTGTGTGGCATCAGACTGTTGAGGGTTCCTCGAAAGCCGGGTTCGATGCTACACGCCGCAGCCGCGGCATCGGCACCAAGAAGCAAGGCCACGGGCGCGACAACCGCTTTGTAATTCCGGCGATACGCCATGCCGAGCGGAGTTGGGTAGAGCAGTTAGGTCCGCACCGAGAGGAGCGACGCTTCGTGCGAGGACGCGAAGTGCTGTTTCTCGTTGAGGAGAACAGCGGCGGAGGCATCCACGCCTGCTCTGTCGAGGACATTTCGCACGTCCTTGCCAATACACTTCCGGACGACTGGCGTGGTCTCAGCACATTTCTGCTGCGTCAGCCCACCCGGAAACAGCGTTTGATCAGGCCAGCATGGGGCCGGCTGTGTTATTCAGCCGAACTTGGACTGCCCGGACAGAAAGCTATTCGAGTCGGCGCGGTGCTCGTATTAGAGGCTCCTAATTGTGACGCGGAATTGGAGTGGCCGCTACGCTGTCTCCACAAGATCATGCGGAGTTAGACCGGCTGCGTCTGGGAGGGACGATCATAGATCATTCTCTGAAGCCTATTTCTCACGCCCTACGAGGAAAGTGAAGCGTATGCGCACAGATACGCGGCGGCCCGAAAGGAACATCTGGCGAAGCTTGGGATCAGCCTGCAACTTCATGATAAGGAGAAAGTTCTAATGCGACCTTCGGTTTATTGGATTGACATGCATGGTCAGCAGCCCATACCGCAGGTCCACGACAAGTATGCCGGCCGTCTCGCGATCATGGCGCGGCCCCGTGCTGGCGACTGGCTTGAGGACGAAGTGGTGGGGTGGAAAGCCGAGGGAGTCGACACCGTGGTCAGCCTCCTTGAGCGTGACGAGGTGGAGGAACTTGGCTTGGGCTTAGAGGCCACGCTGTGTGCGCAGCAAGGCATGGAGTTCATTTCCTTCCCTATCGCAGATCGCGGGGTGCCGGCGTCGGCCTCCGCTACCGCGATCCTAGCGGATACGCTTTTGAGCAAGCTCCCGGCTTTTGCGGATTGCCAGATGCCAATGGAATAGGCAAAAGGTGGATAACTATCTTCACCAAGCACGTACAAGACATAGCATCCATACTTCTCGATGTCCGAAATCGCCTTCTCTTCCATCTCGATTTCGTTCATGGAATGGCGCTTTCATATGGCTCGGTGCTGATGGAAGCTTTACATAGGTATCGTTAACAATCCGTCTTGGACGTAGCTCTAGAACCAGTTCGAGCCGGAAGCATTATCGGGAGTGCCTCATGCCGGCGCGGTTTGGCTTTTCCTGTCTTCTGCCGACGCCTTTCAGCCCGCTCCCCCGGCGATGCCATAAGCCTCTTCCAGACCCTATCGCTGTTTACATCGCGCTGGAAAACCATCTTCGATCATTGGACGCGTTCAAGACGCCAGAGGACTTCTTGAATGGTTTAGGCCCGTTATCTAGCGGTTACGGGTCAATGGCGGGATTCCTCCGCATAAGCGCCTCGCAGTCCTTCCAAGTCGCGGAAGTGCCCACTGTGCTCGTGCCGGTCATTTCTCAGGCACTAGAGAACCAGCGGGTTCCCTTCAGTATGATCGAGCATCGCGCGCCCGCAGAGACCCGGCTTTGGGTCAACTTTGAGAGCTTCGGCTTTATTTGCGGAGCCGCTTGAGCGACGTGGTCGTGACAACGAGTGTTCCGTCGTGCCTTGCGTCCGGAATAGAGAGGGCGTCCCTCCCTACTCCCGTCGACACTCGTTTCTGAACGTTGCGCTGTAAGTGTCACGTTGGATGCCACACGCCTTCAAACCTACGCCCTGATCCGCATACGCAGGGATCATTGCGGCCGAGCCTCTCGATCAGTTCCTTGTCGCCGTGAACAAACCCGCAAATCACGCTTGACGCTGGTCTCCGAGTTCAAAGCCTTAAAGCCCCGAAGCCGTCCCGCTTAGAACAGCTTATCGGCACTACGATGCGGTCCATGTCATGGCGTGCCTAGCCCACCGCCCGGCGGCAGAGTATCACACGGGGCAAACTGTGAGGCGATGCCTTGAACATGGCGATTTCGCCACCCCGCCTCCTCACCGCTCTCGCCATTTTGGCAATCGTCCTCGGCGTAGGTCTCTGCGCCGCAGTAGTTGCCGTAGGCATGCTGCTGTCTGCGCCAGCGCCAGCGCCTGCGACGATTGGGCCGCCGCCAGCCGATCTGGTCGGTGCTGAGACGGTTGAGATACCCTCTGCCTCCGGCTCCAGACTGCACGGCTGGTGGGTCCCAATTACAAACAGCCAAGGGACAGTCGTGCTGATGCATGGCGTGCGAGCCAATCGGCTAGAAATGGTCGCCCGCGCCCACGTGCTCCACGACCATGGCTACTCGGTCTTGCTCTTTGACTTCCAAGCCCATGGCGAGAGTCCCGGCCGTCGGATTACCTTCGGCAAGCTGGAGGCACTAGACGCTGTGGCTGCGGTCGGCTTCGCACGCCACCGCCGGCCCGGCGACCGAGTGGGCGTCATTGGTGTCTCTCTAGGCGGAGCCGCAACACTGCTCGGGCCGCAGCCGTTGGCGGTGGATGCTCTGGTGCTGGAATCGGTCTACCCCGACATCGACAGGGCGCTCTCAAACCGTCTCCGGGCGAACCTCGGCCGGATTGCTGGCGCGGTGTTCACGCCCATCCTGACCCCAGCATTCAAGCTGCTACTCCCGCCCATCCTCGGTGCGACGCCCAGCGAACTTCGTCCCATCGACCACATCGCACAGGCAGGAGTGCCGATCCTGATCGCGTCGGGCACTGTGGATACCTACACGCCGCTCAGCGAGGCCAAGGCGCTATTCGACAGGGCCGCAGAGCCGAGGCAGTTCTGGGCCGTCGAAGGCGCAGCACATGTCGATCTGGAGCAATACGATCCGGCTCGGTATTGGTCGGTCGTGCTGCCGTTCCTCGATAGGCATGTGAAGGAAGCACATCGGTGATGGAGCCTGATGACGCTGCCCTTACCGCATCACGCGGATGCCCGCTTTACCGGCTTCACCACGATGCGTGTCTTGGCTTCTTCGGAAAGTGGGCGGAGTAAGGCTGCTACGCTGCCCCCAATCCTCAATACAGGCGATGATGTCGGGAATAACTCTCCATGGATGCTCTGGTCTTCCCGTCGTCTGGTCGGGGTAACGCTCCATACTCCGTCGCAAGAGTGGAAGAGCGCAGTCACCGTCACCATCCATTGCCCGCATGATGGCGCGCTCCACCCACGGGTGCGGCGTATTATTTTCTTCTCCAGTGGAGAAACGGGGATCGAACTGAAACGGCTCTTCCGGGTCAGCCATGATGCATCGACGAACGCCATCGTCTATGGCGATTTCCTGTCGGAAGTCGCGCACAACATCGTCCAGCCCGCCTCGCAGCCACGGCCTGAGTTCAATGGCATGGGTGAGAGACACTATGCGCCGGAGCATACACCACGGCGGCTGGAGCGCCTGTAGCCGGTAAACGCCGGGTGAGGATGTGCGATCTACGTGTATTCCTCTTAGATAAGGCCCTTCGATGGAGCGGCAGACAACGCGGTGGCCCACGACGAAGCGCAACTCGATGTCGGGCATTTTGGTGATCGCTCGCACCACTTTCTCGACAGTGAGCGCTCGTCCATCCTGCTTTGGCAGTTTTGGTCATTGCCCCTAAGGTCCCTCCCCCCAAGCATCACCAACGAAGCATCTTTTATTCCTTGCGAGGCTGCAATCCTCGCCATTCGGACCGTCCGGCTTCTCCCAACCATGAGTCCAATACTGACCTGATGAAGATGTTCCGGAACGTCGCGCCGCTGGGAGAGCCCACCGAAAAATAAAGCTGCTTTATTATTGGCCGAGCTTCTGGTGCGCACAGGGTACGATCACCCCTACCTCGGCAAGCACCATCCATGACCCATTTTCAGCCGAATGCCAGCCAAAGTTGTTCCGGGCGTGAAGGGGGCAACACCCGTGCGTCTGGAGCTACCCGGTTTGACATGGAGCGACTGGGCATTCCGTGACCAAGCCGTTTGGCGGCATCATCAAGGACCCGGCTCCAACTTGATCCGGGGGTCATCCAGTTTGACGTGAAATGCCGGTAGACGCGACTTTCTCCCCAATCTGGCCCGGCTTCCAAGAGTTCGCGCACGACCCGCTGGCACAGCCGTATACCGATATGACCTCACCCCTCCCCCTTTCACAGGCAAACCGGTGGGGATAGAAGCGCACTACAAGGGATAGGTCGCTTGAGAGCTACTGCCCGTCTTTGCGAAGGCTAGGAGAACCACCTTGTCCGTCTGGCTATGATATCAGCCCGCTGCTGCCATCCCGCCGCTAAGCAAGTGCTTCAAAGGTGAGGTTCTTCTCGTTCATAACCTTTGTCGTGCTGGCATTCTGGTTCACTCGTGCTCGCCACCACAAAGCTCGGAAAGCAATCTGGTTTCTGATTGGCGCGTGCCTTGGCCCATACGTCTTGGATAGCACCTCTCTTCTTAGCCAAATTAGCGTGCTCATGTCGTCCAGCGAGAACAACGATCAGATCGAAGTTCCATCTGTAGCTCCGAACCTTTTCATGCCGGATGGAATGTCCATCGAATATCCGGCCGGCGTTCGCATCCTTATTACTCGGCCGGAGTGGGGAAGGCCGCTACATGATATTACTTTGTACTACCCGGCAGAGGGTGGTGATCTGCATTTCTACTGCTCCATGTCTTCGGATACTTACGACGAAGTGAGTTTGTACTTTCGCTCTAAAGGTAGTCAGGCGACAGCACTACGGGTGGATTTCATGGATCAGCATCGACAATTCCCAGCATCAATGCTGGCTTCCACGTCCTCTACCGCTGCGCCTTTGCGGCTTTTAAGCGTCAAAGGCGACGGCGCGAGGGAGTTGGTTCGGTTCCTTTCGAGTCTTCCTTTCCCCGGCATCGTCAACTTGTCCATCTTGGATCAGGATAAGGAAGAGCCCGTCCTCCGTCTTTTTACGACGGGCACTGTCACTCCAAAGTCCGACCCTCGGCACGCCCAGTTCCCGCAACCCCAGAGCAATCCGCTAGCGGTGATGGCGACGTTCTGCGGACAACCCAAAGGGGCAGGATAATTGATTGGTTGGAGAACCTCTGACATCGGCCGTAGCACCAAACCGGTGTGGCTTTGATATATGAAAATCTCGTTGGCCTCACACGTTCACCATTTTCAACCACGCGTGACGCAGCGAACTCTCAGAGCCACTTCGGCTTATGACCATAGAGGGAGTCAGGCTCTCTCCTCTGAAACTCGGGGCCGCGATCAAAATGGTCGTGCCCCGTCTTCCCCCTACCCTCTGGGAGCCGAACGATGACGACCCACGCTGATCCGGCAGGCCATCCACTCGGCGCACGGGTTCATCCCGACACCCACGATATGCTCCATCGCGACGCGCGAGCCCAAGTTTTCAAAGATAAGGGCGCTGCGGTCGTCGCTGAAGTGCCGGGTTGGTATCTCGACAATGATGGACAGCCGATCATCACCCCGGACGACGACAAGGTCAAAGTGCGCGCCGTGGCCGCACTGAATGCATTGAAGCGAGGCTTCGATCCGGCCGGCACATGAACGGTGCTACCGGCGATATCGCTGGTTGGCAACGATGCCGTAACTAACCGCTGCACCACCCGAAATCACCATGCCACTCCCAATGCTTCGAACCACATTGGTGATGGCATCGTGGAAAGTGGGCTCTGGCTCAGGCGCGGGTTGTGGCGCTGCCAACTGTACGACGATCTGCTGCGGCTCGTGCGACTGCCGCGCTAGATAGTAGGACAGTTCATCGAGACGCTCGTGGAGGCGCATCTGGCAGATGCTTGAGCGACGATGGCCTGATGTGCGGGTAAGTGATGTCGGTGAGGCTATGCCGTCGCTTACGATCAGCACCGACTTGACTTTAGCTTTGGCAGGAAAAAGACGAGGATTGGAACGGGCGAGGATCATCGTGCCGCCACAGCGTCGCGCCATCAATGAGGAGGAAGAAGAGAGCGTCATTGCGACGATGTCATTTGTTTTCTGAAGAGACAACGGGAAGGAGGCTCCCCTCATACCACGGGCAAGTGTCGGCCCACCTTCGCCTCAAGGATGCGAACCAGTTCGGGGTCCATGAACTGGTAGTTGTCGGGGACATCGAGACACACTACCCGCCTGCCCTTGAGTGATGCCCGGAACCGATGCTGCACTTTGGCCTTGTGTGACTTCTCCATGACGAAGATCACGTCAGCCCATTCAACCAAGTCCTGCGTCAGCGGGGTCTCCGCGTCGTGGTTTGTGCCGGCCGATGCCAATTCAAGATCGGCGCGACCGGAGAAGACCGCCTCCGCAGTGGGGCTGCGCAGCCGATCTCTGCTACACACGAACAAGACTTTCTTCAAATACACACTCTGCACCGCTTCAACGTTCGATACACCGAGGACCTGACCTGATGGCCGAGCCCGATTGGCTGACATGGACCCGCGAGCTTCAAGCCATCGCCCAGACCGGCCTCGCCTTCGTTCGCGACCCGTATGACCGGGAGCGCTATGAGATGCTCCGGGCTCTCGCGTCAAAGATCATGGCCGCTCATACATCCACCCCAGCCGAGCGCATAGAGGCGCTGTTCGCCGGGGAGACCGGCTACGCAACCCCCAAAGGTGGACGTGCGGGGTGCCGCATTTGACGCACAAGGCCGCATCCTGATGGTCAGGGAGGTCATGGATGGCGGTCGCTGGACCCTGCCCGGCGGATGGGCCGACGTGAACCTCACGACCGCCGAGAACGTCATCAAGGAGATGCGGGAGGAGAGCGGGTTCGAGGTGAACGTCCGCAAGCTTGCCGCCGTCTGGGATCGAACCCGGTAGGGGCACCCAAATGGCACGTTCTCATGCTGCAAGTTCTTCTTCGTCTGCGACATCGTCGGCGGATCGGCCAGCACGAGCTTGGAGACATCAGAAGTGGGGTGGTTTGTGGAAGATGGGTTGCCGGAGGACATCTCCCTCGGGCGGGTGCTGCCGAATCAGCTTCGACGCATGTTCGTCCACAATCGGGATATCGCTCTGCCGACTGAGTTTGACTGATGTGGAAGAAAGAGGCTGTTTCAGGGATGAGTAGGGTCCGATCCTCCAGAAGGACGCTCTGCAATGGCGCTCTATCCGTTGTGACGGCAGTGACGCTCTGTACGTCCGCCCTAGCCGAAGATGTTTCCAAAAGTCAGATTGACGTGGAGCACCTGCGTGAGGACACCTCAACCCAAACCATCCGTCAATGTCGTATTATAGCCGCCCACGCCAATATGGGAGCAAAGCACCTACACGCGATCAATCTGGTGGCGCACGGTGCGAACGTAGACCTCTACAATGACGGCCATTCCGAGAACGTGACTGCAGGTGACCAAGGCACGGCACACGGCCCTGTCTTATTGGATGCCAAGAGCCCGATGATCGAAAATAGATTCCGTGACGACTACAACGAGGCAGCCCGGTGGACCTACGAACTATCGGTTTTGAGCATTGGAGATCGCATCTGGACAGCGGCATGGGATGAAGGAGTGAACGACGATCTCGCCGCGCTGAAGGCGGCTACAGATGGGCGGGCAGTATGCCTATTCCAAACACATTGGCTATGCCCTACCCCGCTATTGGTGCGTCGGGCAGTCGCGGCAAAGGTCAGCGAATACCAAGACCTTCTCATGGGAGGGGGCAAAACACCGCCTACGGGCAACGTTACATCCAGCGCAGTCCAGTTGCCGGCCGCCCTGTCACCCTCGGACGGATGGGCGCTTGGCTCAACCTCATGGCGTGTTGACTTAACAAACTCAGACCATCCGGTGACCGTTGCTCAAGTCGAGTTTGCTTCTAGCGCTGGCCGGGGAATGGATTTCACTGACCTTGGTCTGATAGAAGGAGCTACGGTCTCAAAATTAGCCTTCAACGAAGTGCCGTCGCTCAGCCTTATAGCACCGTTTTCAAATGAAGCCGACAACCTCCGGGGTCCCGGCTGGAATGCCTCACCGGTGATAGGCTCTGATCACCGGGCTTATTTGCTACTCACTAATTCTGCGCCCAACAGGATAGATCGGGTTACCGCTCTATTTTCGATCTCAAACGGGACGAACCGACTACTGGCGCGGCTTGTATGGCGCATACGTAACGAACTTGTCGCTCCTCGCCTAGCGCATTAACCAACCATACACTGGTGCCGTTCATATTAGACCTGCTTTGGCAAACGTCACGGCGCGGAGATAGCTCAGTGGTAGAGCATTTGCTCGCAACCTAGCTGATGCAGGCGATCCCGGCATCCGTGAGCCTCACTCGCCAAGGACGCAGGTCATCATCGCCCGACAATTCCTCTTCCTCGACCAGCATAGAGCCCTCGTCTAGCAGATCGTTGATGATGTCGCTGTGTGCGCCGGCAGCAGGTGCCCACGACCCATCGAGCGGCAGCGATTGCAGCGCCTCTATCACGATGGCAGGGAGTTGGCGGTGCATCATAGCTAACACTTGGGGCATCCTTCGGCAGGTGAGCTTGCTTCTTCCACGTGACCGGCGCGTGTCAAATGACCGTTGTGTCACAGCAGGCTGGGATAGTTGCCGGCCACCAATCTTGCGATTGCGCCGGCTTTCTGCGTTGTTGACCCGACTATCGGAAATCCCGGGTTGGTTCGCCTTCGACTGAGAGGTAGTGAGAAGACGTTAATCAAGTATCGTTAATGCAGGGTTACTGATGGTGAAGAGGACAGCATCGCATACGAGCGCAAAGCCTCGATGGACTGGATTGCTTTAGGGCTGTGTTGAAGCAATACGACTCAGTCAGCCCCGAGGCTCGTATGTTCGAGTTGGAAACGGACGAAGCTTGGGATCAGACCGGATCAAACACTGAAAGGTCAATACGACCATCTTATTTGGGGTATCTGCTCAACCCGGTCCGAGCACGGACAGGCCTGAGAGGGTCATGAGCACGGCCTGATATGCGTCGATGCCCCGACTTGCGGCGGTGCCGATGACGGAACGGAAGGCAGCGAACAAGTCTTTGCCCCAGTCAGAGCGGAAACCCCCGGTGACCTTGCGGTAGGTGGCCGTTGGCCGCAGTTCGCGCTCACTTCCGTTGTTGTCGGCCCCGACTTCGGGATGGTCGAGGAAGGTGAACAGGTGGGCTCGGACCTTTCCGTATCGTTTCCGCAATCGTTGGCCGTCGCGTTGCGTGGGCGCCAGCGTCATCACCGCGTCGAGGTCTCGCTCAAGCCGCTGGCGATACTGACGGCGGGTGCTGGCAGCCAGACGGTGCCGCCGCCGGGCCAGCACGAACGCGCGCAGCAGCAGCGCCCTCATGCGCGGCGCAAAGATCTTGTCCCCTGCCTCAATGGCGAACTTGCAGTCGCGGAGTTGATGCGCCAGGCAAATCTGCCAGTCCGCAGCGTGCCCCTGCTGCGCGCTGTAGAGATCTGAGACCCAGATCGCCGGACGATGGCCATGCATCACCTCGCTGACGACGGCGGCGCCACGGCTATGGCGGATGACATGGATCACCACCTCGCCGTTCTGAAATACCCAATCCCAACAGGTCTTTCCGGCGACGCGCACGGACGTCTCATCGGAACAGACCACCCGGGACCGCCGCAGCCGCGCAAGGATGGCGCTGACCTCGGCATCGAAGCACGGTATAGCGCGGCGGAATGCGGCATCCAAGGCGCCTTCACTGATGGCGAGGCTGAACAGTTCGGCCATCAGGCGGCTCAGGCGGCGATAGCTGATCGCGTGAGTGAAACGCAGATAGATTGCCAGCGCCACGATGTTGCGGCTGAACGGAGAGCCTGGCTCCAGCCCGTCCGGCAACGGCGCCAGCGTAGTGCCGCCGCATTCCCGGCAGTGCCCGGCATATTGCTCCACGCGCGTCACCACAGGCTTGACCTTTGGCAGGTCGAACTTGTCATAGCGAGCGCTCAGCGTTTGATCGTCGTGATGGAATGCAGCCCGGCAGCGGGCGCAGCACATCGGACGTGCGATCATCGTCTCGTCGGGGTGCTCCACCAACATGCGCCCGCCACCCTTGCGTCCCAGGCTGCCCTTGCGCGGCCCTTCAGGCTTGGGGTTGTCCGCGTGGTTGGGCTTCTTGCCCTGCGAGGGCGGCATCGACGAGTTGTCCGGTGTCTTCGGTGGCTCACCCAGCTTGGCCTCAAGCTGGGCTACTCGTGCTGCTAGTGTTTCGACCTGGGCCGTCAGCATCTGAACTTGCGTCCAGAGCGCGCGGATTAGCGCATCCTTCTCGTTATGCGACAGGCAGGTAAGGTCGGGAAGCTCGATCACCCGAAGCTTGAATCGTGGCCGTCGTGGTCACGTCAACCGCTTCTCGACTCAGCGGCCTTCAAGCCGTCAAGTGGGGGAGATGAGCAGATACTATTTGGGAAGTAGTCATCTTTACCACCCACTAATTTACTGTCT
>NZ_LMUY01000137.1:0-10038 GCF_009765685.1 Acidisphaera sp. L21
CCCATTAAGCCCTAACCTCAAGAAAGTACATAACACCCTCTAAGATCTTTGCGACTTCACGCCCAGGACTTCCCTTCACCCATCGACCAACGCGCCAAGGAAATCTGATCGGCTGCAAATTTAGTCGGACGGCCGACAGAATAGGAAGGTGCGCCGGCGACTTAGATTAGGATTGGGATTCCTGATCGCGTAGCGCTGCGTAAAGCGCCGTCTTGCCGACCTTAAGTCGGGTTGCGGCTTCCCGGACGGTAAGCCCGTTGGAAACCATCACGCGAGCTCGATGGAGCTTGTCGCCTACGACAACTGGTTTTCGACCACCCTTTCGGCCCCTGGCCGCAGCGGCTACCAGACCGGCACGCGTACGTTCCTGAATCAGGTCACGTTCGAACTGCCCGAGTGCGCCGAACAGGTGGAACACTAGCCTGCCGCCAGGCGTGGTGGTGTCGATCGCCTCGGTTATGGAGCGGAAGCCGACGCCGCGTTTTTCCAGCGCCGTGACCGTCTCGATCAAATGCGGCAGCGATCTACCAAGGCGATCTAACTTCCAGACAACCAGGACGTCGCTCTCGCGCACGTAGGCCAGGGCTGCCAGCAGGCCAGCGCGGTCCGTTCTGGCGCCGGACGCGCGATCCTCGAATACCTTCGAGCATTCCATCGCCGCAAGTGCATCGACTTGCAACGCTGAATCCTGATCGAGGGTGCTAACGCGCGCGTAGCCGATGTATGCCAAAGCCGTGCTGTCCGTTTTCCCGTCCGGCAATCATCTTGTCCGACTTCTCGTCTCCCGTCTAGGATTACGGACACTTTGGAGGTGGCCGTTCAACGGTCGTTTGGCGGACAGGCATCCTGTGCCGCGTCCGGCTGCGTCGGCTGCTGTTGGTGGTGGTGGTTACCGGACAGTCCGGTGTAGAGAGGATAGCTATGGAAAGCGGACACTTTCTGTCGCAAAGCGCCGTCTGCAGCCATCGTTTCTTAGCGGACCTGCCGCCCGATCCAGGAAATTGCAGGGCCGGTCGAGAGCGTTTCCGATGAGCCGCTCTCACCCAGAAGGAAAAAGCCAGGGCAGGCATGCTAGTTCTTTTGCGCGCGGCGCCACGCGCCGGGGCTGATGCCAATGACCTTGGTGAACACGCGGCCGAGGTGGCTTTGACCAGCGAACCCACAGTCTAGCGCAATTTGGCTGATCGCCATGTTGCTGCCCTTCAGCAGCGCCTGCGCATGCTCAATCCGCTTTAGAAGCAGCCACCGGTGCGGAGACGCTCCGACAGACTGCTTGAAAGCGCGGCTGAAGTGCCGCTCCGACAAGTCGCACAGTGCTGCCAGCCGAGCCAAGCTCACGTCACCTCGGAGGTTGGTGAGCAGTAGGTCCCGCACTCGGGCTTCCTGCCGCGCTGGCAGTCCGCCTCGAGAAGGGTGGGCCGGCAAGTCTACGCCACCGTAGGTGGCCGCGACGTGCGCGCAAACCGTGTTATAAAGCTGATCCAGGAAGAGCGACGACACCTCGGATGGGTAGTCCATAGCGGCTTCGCTTGTCCGCGCCAGCATGTACAGGATCGGGTCATCCTGAGCGCGGTCGAGCAGGTGCGGGAACGCGTCGACCCTGCGGCCGCCGGCTTGTTCGACCAGGCGCGCCAGATCGGCGAAGGAGATGTAGAAGCTCACATTGTCAACAATAGTGCTGTCAGTGTAGCTCGGGATCCGCCGATCCCTGATCGCCACGGTTCCAGCTGTCGTAGCCGGCCGGTGGATGTGCTTGCCGTCGAGGAATGCGTTGCAAGCGGGTCGGCGCGCCATGTGCACGATCGGAACGAACATGTCGGCAGCCATCGCGGCGGGCACGATCATGCCGTTAGTTCTCAGTATGTATCGGGCAACAAAGGGCCTCACGCCGCCATCACGCCGAAGGTCTAACGTTTTGAAGACGGAGGGCGAGTTGCCGAGACCGAAGAGATGACGATTGAGGTGGCTCATTTCGTGTCCGATGTGCCGGTGGCCATGCAACAGAACGAAGCGCCGGTAAGTTCGAGCCAGGGCACTCTCCTGGCTGGAATGTATAAACGGCGTCCACTTTGGACAAGACGGTGACGCGCCTCGCTGTCAAAATCCTTTCGACAAGTACGCTGGACGGTGACGTCGGGTTTTTGTCTGCGAACCGCGATCGCGCCTTCTGCGGCGCGGATAGCTCCAGGTCGCGGGCCGGAACCAGACCTTTCCGTTTGTTCAGGAGGCTCATAATGGCGACGATCACGACCAGGGACGGGACGACGATCTACTACAAGGACTGGGGCAGTGGTCAGCCAGTCGTGTTTCATCACGGTTGGCCGCTCTCGGCCGATGACTGGGACGGGCAGATGATGTTCTTTCTCCAGCACGGCTATCGGGTCATTGCGCATGACCGCCGGGGCCATGGCCGGTCGAGCCAGACGGCGACTGGGAACGACATGGACACATATGCCACTGACGTCGCTGAGTTGGCGGTGGCGCTGGACCTGCGCAACGCTGTCCATGTCGGCCACTCCACCGGCGGCGGCGAGGTCGCGCGCTACGTGGCGCAGCATGGGCAGGGTCGGGTGGCCAAAGCGGTGCTGGTCAGCGCGGTGCCGCCGATCATGGTAAAGACCGAGAGCAATCCCGATGGCCTACCTATAACGGTGTTTGACGACATCCGGGCGGGGACGGCGTTCAACCGGGCGCAATTTTTCAGAGACATCACGATGCCGTTCTATGGCTACAACCGGCCCGGGGCGACCGTCTCTGAAGGCGTGCGGGAGAACTGGTGGCGTCAGGGTATGATGGGCGGCGTGAAGGCGCAATACGATTGCATCAAGGCCTTCTCCGAAACCGACTTCACCGGCGACTTGAAGAAGATCGAAGTGCCTACACTCGTCATGCATGGCGAGGATGATCAGATTGTTCCGTTCTCGGATGCGGGGCCGCTATCGGCCAAACTTCTTCAGCATTCCACAATGAAGGCCTACCCGGGGCTGCCGCATGGCATGCCGACGACGAATGCGGAGCAGATCAACGCTGACCTGCTCGCGTTCATCAAAGCCTGAGCCCGGTGTTTGCAGCACACTAGGCCGTCCTTCCACCCTCTTTTTAGGAAACGATAATGAGGGAAAACGTCGCTACGCAGCTTGTGCAAATCCTTGCACAAGCAGGTGTCAAGCGGATCTTCGGATTAGCTGGGGATAGCCTCAACGGCATAACTGAGGCACTTCGGCAGCAATCCGACATCGCTTGGGTCCATGTCCGGCACGAGGAAGTCGCCGCCTTTGCGGCGTCTGGGGAAGCGCAGCTCACGGGCAACTTGGCCGTGTGCGCCGGGTCGTGCGGTCCCGGCAACCTGCACCTTATCAATGGCCTGTTCGACGCCCATCGCAGCCGCACCCCGGTGCTGGCGATTGCCGCCCAAATCCCGTCGGCGGAGATCGGCGGTGGGTATTTCCAAGAAACTCATCCGCAGAACCTGTTTAGCGAATGCAGCCACTATTGCGAACTCGTCTCAGATCCCATTCAGCTCTCGTTCGTGCTTGAAAATGCCATCCGAGCTGCGGTCGGGCTACGCGGCGTGGCCGTCGTCGTGTTACCCGGCGATGTGGCACTCCGCCCTGCAGCGCCCCATGGCATCTCCGCCAAGCACGCGCTGTTGCCTCCCGAGCCCGTGGTGCAGCCGGCGGACGCTGACGTCGATGCACTTGCGGCCTTGCTTAACGGCGTCGAGCGCGTAACGCTGTTCTGCGGCCGCGGCTGCGCCCGCGCGCATGGGCCATTGCTGCAGCTTGCCGAGATCTTGAAAAGCCCGATCGTGCACGCTTACGGGGGCAAGGAGTACGTCGAGTACGACAACCCGTATGACGTCGGCATGACGGGCTTCATAGGCTTCTCGTCAGGCTACGCGGCGATGCACAGCTGCGATGTGTTGCTGATGCTCGGCACTGATTTCCCCTACAAACAGTTCCTGCCCAATGACATCAAGATCGTCCAGGTCGATATCCGCCCGGAGAATTTGGGTCGGCGTGCAAAGCTCGAGCTCGGCCTTGTCGGCGATGTCGGGCCCACCATCCAGGCGTTGCTACCAAAGCTCAAATCCAAAACGGTTCGCGGGTTACTCGACGACAGCTTGGCCCACTACAAGCGCGTGCGGGAGGGCTTGGACGACCTGGCGAAG
The DNA here is from genome assembly GCF_009765685.1 of Acidisphaera sp. L21. Taxonomy (GTDB): domain Bacteria; phylum Pseudomonadota; class Alphaproteobacteria; order Acetobacterales; family Acetobacteraceae; genus LMUY01. Next base: position 4,172 of record NZ_LMUY01000137.1, read on the forward strand.
GGAACGCCGGGTCACAAGCCGATTCACCCGCAATATTTGACGAAGGTCATCAGCGACGCCGCAGCGGATGACGCTGTCTTCACCTTCGACACCGGCACGCCGACGATCTGGGCCGCGCGCTATTTGCGGATGAACGGGCGGCGTCGCCTGGTGGGCTCTCTGGTGCACGGGTCGATGGCCAACGCGATGCCGCAGGCCATCGGCATCCAGGCCGCGGCGCCCGGCCGGCAAGTCGTTTCACTATCGGGAGATGGTGGCTTCACCATGCTCATGGGCGACCTGATCACACTCACCCAACAGAAATTGCCGGTGAAGATTGTCATCTACAACAACGGCATCCTCGGTTTTGTGTCGCTCGAGATGAAGGCGGCCGGGTTCGTCGACGCGGGCACGGACCTAGACAACCCCGACTTTGCGGCGATGGCTCGGGCAATGGGCATCCACGCCCAGCGTGTCGAGGACCCAGGCGAGTTGCCTCGCGCTGTCGCAGACATGCTGGCCCATGACGGACCGGCGCTGCTCGACGTGGTCACGGCCAAGCACGAGCTCTCGATGCCGCCAACGATCGGGCTGGAGCAGGTCAAGGGGTTCAGCCTATGGGTGCTGCGGGCTGTCATGAGCGGCCGCGGCGACGAGGTCATCGACCTCGCAGAAACCAACCTGCTGAGGCGCTAGGGATGCAAAACCCGCTTTGGTGACGCAGCCATAGTTTCGAAGGGGAATGGACGCAGCCTAGGTTTCGGCTTGCTTCGGGCTTGCAGGAGCAGTCATCGGCGGTTTGACCTCGTTCACGACAACCTGGCAACGGGCGCAATTTGCGAGAAACGAAAAGAAAGTAGCTGCACGAGCCGCCAAGCGATCTTCAACGATTTCATCATTGAAGCGAGCCGGTTGTACGTAGATGCATCGAGCCACTAGAAGGACGACGGTAGGGATCTTGTGCAGCGTTACGCGATCGTTAACAAACTGCGGCTGTGGGCGTCGTCTCCTGTGGTGCAAGCCGTCCAACCAGCCATAGACGACATCATCACGGCCTATTTGGAGCACAACCATAGCCTGCTGGGAATACGCGCGATGGCTCAAGAGCGTAAGATGAACTCCCTTCAGGAGTTTGGCGAGAAGTGCAGGACCGAGCTCTCGCAGATCTAGCGTTGATTCCGTAACGACGAGGAGAGCTAGATGTCAGTCAGCATAGCGACCGGTCGACCGAAATCTTGGGACTTGCAGCCGTTATTCTGGCTGCGGAACCTGGCATGATCGACGCGTTCCACCTTGCCCGGGTGCAGTTCGGGTTCACCGTGGCGTTTCACATCACCTTTCCAGCGTTCTCCATCGGGCTCGCCAGCTATCTGATGGTGCTGGAAGGCATGTGGCTGCGCACGGGCAATCAGGTTTACCTCGACCTATTTAAATACTGGATCAAGATCTTCTCCATCGGCTTCGCCATGGGAGTCGTGTCGGGGCTGGTAATGAGTTACCAGTTTGGCACCAACTGGTCGCAATACTCCGCAAAGGCGGGCCCGGTGATCGGCCCGGTGATGGCCTACGAGGTTCTGACCGCCTTTTTCCTGGAGGCCGGGTTCCTCGGTGTGATGCTGTTCGGCATGGAGCGGGTCGGCCGCAAGTTGCACATGTTCGCCACCTGCATGGTGGCGGGAGGCACGTTCCTCTCGGCCTTCTGGATCCTGTCGGTGAACAGCTGGATGCAGACGCCCGCCGGGTTCAGCGTCGGCGCGGACGGTCGCATGTTCCCCACTGATTACTGGCAGGTGGTGTTCAACCCCTCAGTGTTCGTTCGCGTGCCGCACATGGTGCTGGCGTCCTACTTGATCGTTGCATTCATCGTGGGATCGGTCGGCGCCTACCACCTGCTATGCGGGCGTGCGACGCCGGCGGTGCGTACAATGTTCTCGATGGCGATGTGGATGGCCGCCATCGTGGCGCCGCTGCAGATCGCGATGGGGGACATTCACGGTCTCAACACACTCGAGCACCAGCCGATGAAAATCGCCGCAATGGAGGGCGATTTTGACCCCTCGGGCCCCGATGGCGCCCCGCTAATCCTGTTCGGCCTGCCCAACATGACCGACGAGCGCACCGACTACAAAATCGAGATCCCGCACGCCTCCTCGCTGATCCTGACCCATACGTGGAGCGGGCGGGTGCCGGGGCTGAAGCAAGTGCCGCCAGCCGACCGGCCCTACGCTCCTGTGGTATTCTGGACATTTCGGGCGATGGTGGGCATCGGCTTCCTAATGTTCGGGCTAGGGCTGTTCAGCCTCCTGGCGCGGTGGCGGGGCAGGCTGTTCAGCAATCGGTGGCTGCACCGCGCAGCGCTGGTGATGGGCCCCGCCCCGATCATGGCCATGCTGTGCGGCTGGATGACGACCGAAATTGGCCGCCAGCCCTACACCGTGTACGGCGTGCTGCGGACGGCGGACAGCATATCGCCCATCGCCCTGCCGGGGATCGCGACCTCGCTCGCGGTGTTCGCCGTGGTGTACTTCACGGTGTTTGGCGCGGGCTTGATGGTGATGTTGCGGTTGATGGCGAAGCCACCGTCTACGGGCGAGTCGGGGCTGGATCCGAACCTGCCCATTCGCTCGGCGGGCATCCATCCCGGCCTGGCCGGCGCCGTGCCACCCGGCACCGGCGCCGCTTCACCCCTGCCAGCGGAGTAGTCCGATGAGCACCGAGACCATCGCCACCATCTGGGCCGGGCTGATTGCCTTCGCCGTGCTCGCCTACGTCATGCTAGACGGCTTCGACCTGGGGGTGGGCATCCTGTTCGCCGCCGAGCGGGGTTCAACCGACCGCGACACCATGGTCAACTCTATCGCGCCGATGTGGGATGGCAACGAGACATGGCTGGTGCTGGGCGGCGGCGGGCTGTTCGGGGTGTTCCCGCTCGCCTACTCGATCATCCTGCCCGCACTGTATCCGACCATCTTGGGCATGTTATTCGGCCTGATCTTCCGCGGCGTGGCCTTCGAACTGCGGTTCCGCGCCCGCACCGCGATCGGGCGGCGGCTGTGGGACCTGTCGTTCTTCGGCGGCTCCACCGTCGCGGCTTTGTGCCAGGGGCTGACGCTGGGCGGGCTGCTGCAGGGCATTCACGTGGTCGGCGGCCAGTATGCCGGAGGGTGGTTCGACTGGCTAACCCCGTTCACCGCGCTGTGCGGGGTGGCGGTGGTCGCTGGGTATGCCTGGCTTGGCGCCTGCTGGCTGGTGTGGCGCACCGAGAACTCACTGCAGAACCGTGCCCGGCGGCAGGCGCGGGTGCTGGGCTGGGTGATGCTAGGTCTAATCGTGGCTGTCAGTTTGTGGACGCCTTTCCTGAACCCGATGTTCGAGAAGCGCTGGTTTAACTGGCCCGGTATCCTGCTCACCAGCCCCGTGCCGCTGCTGGTGGCGGGGCTGGTGGTGCTGTTTCACTGGGGCATCGAGAGACGCCACCACCTGACGCCGTTCTTGTGCGCGTTGGCGATCTTCGTGCTGTGCTTCGCCGGGCTCGGCATCAGTTTCTTCCCGCTCATGGTGCCGCCCGACATCACCATCTGGCAGGCGGCCGCGCCCCGGGCCAGCCAGCTCTTCGTGCTGGTGGGCGCGTCGGTGCTGATCCCGCTGATCCTGGCCTATTCCGGATTCAGCTACTGGGTGTTCCGCGGCAAGGTGCAGCCCGGTGCCCACTATCACTAACCGGAGGAACATTTTTGCGCAGCTAGCCTGGTTCGTCGCACTCTGGACGTCCGGAGTGCTGAGCATTGCGGCAGTCGCCGGCCTCCTGCGCTGGGCGCTCACCAGCCGCTTTCCCGATCCAGCTCATTTACCCCGCAAAGAGCCGGCTAAATGACTGCGAGCGGCGTGGCAGGCCGGGCGAAGCCGTCACCCTGGCCGTGCCGCAGCTTTGCGGGCTTAGTGCCGGCGTTGCTCTGTTCTGCCGGGTGCAGCAAGTCGCCATCGCAGAATATCTTCGGCTCGTTCTTCCCGGCCTGGATCCTTTGCAGCGCGATCGGAATCGTGGCGGGTGGTGTTGTGCCGTGTCTTGCTGGGCGTGGTCAGGCTGCACCCCTTTGTACTCGCCCCGCCAATCGCTTATTTAGCAGTAGCAGTGGCCGTCACGCTGTTCACCTGGCTGATCTGGTTTGGGCAATAGCCGGTGAAGTGCGTCGGTCAGCTGTTTGGCATCGTTTTCACCGTCGGGACGCTCGCGGCTGCCATCCTCGGCGCCGTGTTCGCTTCGCAGCGGCTGGACCATCGCCCCCGTCTTGACGACGCGTTCATCGACGCCGACGTCGTGTACATGGCTCCCGACGTGAGCGGCCGGCTGATGTCGCTCGAGGTGACCAACAACAAGACCTTTCGGGCAGGCGAACTTGCTGTTCGTGATCGATCCGGAGCCCTTCCGCTTGCAGCTCGAACAGGCCCGGCGCAACTGAGCGGGCTGCAGGCAACCCCCACAGGCGTTGCGGCGGCGGTGCCGCGCCGAGGAGACATTGGCCGCCCATCCGCCTCACACGGAGCGACAACATAACCGGTCGTCACAGCCAAGTGTCCGTCGGGCTAGCATCGGATTACAGATGGTTAATCGACAGCCAGGCGCAGCACCGGGCACCACAGGGACTGCCCGGATCCTCACCTCAAGCTACGGCCGCACCGGCATCAAGAGCGGACTTGCCCCGGGTGTCCGCGAAAGGTTCGTTTGTCGGACACTGCTTGCCAGATAGTCTTGTGGCGAAGTTCTGCTTTCCACCACGTGCAGAAGTAGGCCGGCTCCGGTTGGTCGGCAGCGGACTGTCGGCTCTTGCCAGAGGAAATGGTAAGGGCAGCTAGCGAGCAGCTCGTAGACACAGGCATTCGGCAGCCCATGCCGATGGCTCAAGTTATACCGCTACGCAGGCCATCAGCGGTGCGAGCGTCTTGGCGTCGTCCAGGTTGCAGACATGCCGAACCACTTCCGTAGCTTTCGTGTCCCCGATTACGGGAGCGGCCAGACTCATGAACTTGCCCGTCGCCGCATCGAAGTCCGGCATGTTGGTCGGGTGGCCTGGCGGCGCCACGTAACGACGGGACAGATGCCGTCCGTCGTTCAACACAACCTCTACTCCCCCGCCTGCGGCATCAGGCCAGCGTCTTGATAGCGCCGGATCCTCAACCAATTCCACCTTGGCCAGCAGCTCACGCAGCTCTGGCGCGGTCCTTACTGCGTCTGCAAACTCCGCCTCCATGCAACGGCCGAACATCAGCGCGACGGCCGTACAGTAGATGAAGCTATGGTCGGCCGATCCGCGCGTGGCCGGGTAGCGCCGGTCCGGATCGGCCGAGGGCGTGCCAAGCGCGAAGGCGGGCAGCTGCACGGTGACGGCAGCGATGGCGTCGGCGCGCACGTGCTCGTCCCGATGCAGGTCGATGGCAGCCTGCACCGGCGCCATTGCTGTGGCGACCGCGGCGTAAGGCTTGATGCTGGTGCGCATGAGGCGCCATTGCTCCACCGGGGCCGTCAGGATGGTGAGGTCCACCGCGCCCGCAACGCTGTTGGCCCAGCCGGCCTTGCCTTCCATGATGCTGTCTGGCCCGGTGAGGCCGTGATGTGCCAACAACGCTGCTTCTATCGAGCCCTTCGCAACCCAGGCTTCCGCGGTCGCCTTGATCATGCCGATGCCGCCGCTTTGCAGCTGCGCCAGCGTGTTGAGGTGGGTGGCGGCAATGCCGATCGCGTGCGCCGTGCGCGTCGCATCCGATCCGAGCAGGTAGCTGGCGAGCGCGGCGGCCGAATAGGCTAGGTTGCAGGAGTGATGCCAGCCGCGCTTCCAGAGGCTGGGTTCGCCCGCTGCCTCAGCCAGGCGCAGGTGGATCTCGTATGCGGC
>NZ_LMUY01000137.1:10054-10804 GCF_009765685.1 Acidisphaera sp. L21
CTAGCGCCACCGGCAGGTTGCCGCTGGGATGTGCCGGATCCCGGCCGAACAGGTAATCGTTCCAGTCCAGCACCCGCAGCGCCGTGCCGTTGACGAAGGCGGCCATCGCGCAGGAGGTGCGACCAGCAGCACCCACCAGACCCGCCTGCGCCGCACCGCCAAGCTCGTTGGCGAGTGCCCGCGCAGCGGTGGCGGGCGGCGAGGCGGCGCCGCCCAGCGTGCAGGCCACGGCGTCCAGCACCAGGAGCTTGGTCCGTTCCACCACCGCGCCGGGCAGTGCGTCGAAGTTGACGGAATGGACGAATTCGGCCAGCCGGTGCTGGACAGTTAGCTCAGAACGCAAACCGGCTCATCCCGCCGTCGACAGGGATCACCGTGCCGGTCACGTAGCTTGCGCGGTCGGAGGCGAGGAACACCGCCAAGCCGGCGATCTCCTCCGGATCACCGAAGCGGCCGGCGGGTATCTCCGCCTGGGCGAACTCCTGCTCCGCTTCCGGCGTGGGATAACGCTTGGCGATCTGCTCGCTGCGGATGCGGCCGGGCTGCAAGCAGTTTAGCGTGATGCCGTGCGGCGCCAGTTCGCGCGACAGTCCCTTGGACCAGACGTGCACCGCCGCCTTGGCGGTGAACGCCGCGTTGAGCGCCTTTGGTTCGGACGTGCCGGTGAAGGTGACGACGCGGCCCCAGCCGGCATTCCGCATGCCCGGCACCACGGCGTGGGTCAGCTCCCGGATGCGGAAGAAGTTCAGC
>NZ_LMUY01000137.1:10827-16668 GCF_009765685.1 Acidisphaera sp. L21
TCGCCTCGAACGGGATGGGCCGGCTACCGCCAGCGGCGTTCATCAGGATGTCGATGTGGCCCAGTTCCGCCAGAGCACGGGCTGCTAGATCCTCCGATGCACCATCCGGGTAGAAATCAGCCTTCAGGGCCTTCATCGCCGTGCCACCGGCCGCGACTACCTCGGCGGACGCGGCCTCGATCATCTCCACGCGGCGGGCGGCGGCAACCACCTGCACGCCCTCCATCGCGAGCATACGTGCCACCATGCCGCCGATACCCTGGCTGGCGCCGGTCACCAGGGCGGTGCGGCCCTTCAATCCGAGATCCATCGCGTTTACGCCCTATCTAACGAAGTTGTTGGTGTAGGTCTTGGACAGGTCGACCTTGACCCCGGCCACGCTGGGCACGACGGCCTGCAGCACGGTGAGTGGCGTTTGCAGGTCCGCCAGGTCAAACGCACCGTCGGGCGAGAACATGTCGACCGACTCCTTGATCATCGTGGTGAAGGCTGAGCGGTCCCCCAGCACGTCCTCCGGCCGCAGTGCCGAAACGATCTGCTCGGGCGTGCTGATGGCGATGAAATGCAACGCTTTCTTCATGGCAGCGGCCACACTGCGCATCGTATCAGGCTGGGCGGCCAAGGTGCCGCCCTTGCTGTAGAGCGTGGCACCCGCATAGGGCCCGCCGAAGGCCGCTTCCGTTCCCGCCTTCGTGCGGCAGTCGACTAGGGTGTGCGTCAGGCCACGGCTCTGCATCAGGGTGGCCGCCGGGTCGAAGGTGACGATGGCGTCGACCAGCTTGTTCTCGATCGACGCCACGGCAGTGTTGCCGGAGCCGACGCCGACCAAGCGCAGGCTGGACGGGTCGATGCCGGAGCGTTTGGCGTAGTAGCGGATGAAGAAGTCGCCGGACGCGCCGAGGCCAACGATGCCGATACGGTGCCCGACCAGGTCCTTGGCGGAATTGACCGTGTCGGCCAGATCGGCACGTACGGCCAGCACCATGCCGGGATAGCGGCTGAGCAGCACGAAGGACACGACGTCCTGGTTCTGGGCACGCACCTCCACCGTGTGATCGAAATAGCCGGCTACGATGTCGCTTGACCCGCCGAGCAGCGCCTGCATCGCCTTGCCGCCGCCGCCCTGGATGTTCTGCACCGTCACGTCCAGCCCGGCGTCTTTGAAGTAGCCGAGCGGCCCAGCAAGCAGCACAGGCAGGTAGGTAATCAGATAGCTGCCGATCGTGATGGTTAATTTCGTCGGGGCCGCCCGCGCCGGCCTGACCAGCGTCACGCCCCCAAGCGCTGTGCCTCCGAGCGCGGCGGCACCGCGCAGAACGCCACGCCGTGTCGAGCTCACGATGCCACCGCCGCGTCGACAAACCGCTCGGTGTAGGTTTGACGGATGTCGACGTTGCCGGCCGCGACGATCGGCGAAGCCTCCTTCATCACGGTGGCAACGCGTTGCAGGTCGGTCAGGTCGAACTTGCCCTCCGGCGTGAACATGTCGCGAGACGCATCGACCACACGCTCGAACGTCGGCTTGTCCGTGAGGTAGTACTTGTCCGGCAGATGATCGGCGATCTCCGTCGCACTTGCCTTGCCCATCCACCGCAGGGTGCGGACGAAGGCGTCGACCATGCGCTGCACGGTCACCGGGTTAGCCTCCATGAAGCGACGGGTGACGAACAGCACGGTGGACGGGTAGTTACCGCCAAACGCCTGCAGCGAGCCGGCCTGGGAGCGGGTGTCGACCAAGCCGTAGACCAGGCCCTTCTGTGCCAGCAGGGTGTACGCGGGGTCGAACGCCACCAGTGCGTCAATCGTCTTGTGCTCGATCGCGGCGATCGCCGTCGCGCCGCCACCGACCGCGATGGTCGTGACATCGCGCGGCTGCAGCCCACTGCGGCCCGCGAAGTAGTGAACCAGAAAGTCGCTGGACGCGCCCAGGGCGGACACGCCGACCTTACGCCCCTTTAAGTCGGCCGGGGTGCGGATGACATCCTTCAGGTCAGTGCGCACGCCGAGTACCCAACCGGGGTTGCGGGTGACAAGCACGACGCTGACCACGTCCTTGCCTTGCGCCTGGACCTCGATCGTGTGGTCGTAGTAGGCGAACACCGCGTCCGTCGACCCGCCGAGCAGCGCCTGCACCGGGGCGGAGCCGCCGGCGTTGAAGTTCTGCACGGTAACGTTCAGACCGGCGTCCTTGAAGTAGCCGAGGTTGTCGGCCAGCGGCAGCGGCATCAGCCCGAGCAGGAACGTTCCGTAGCCGATCGTGACGTTCGCCCGTTCCGGTGCGGCGGCGATCTGCGCGCGGGCCGCCAGGGGCAGCGCCGCGTCAGTCAGGGACAGCACCGTGGCGCCGGCCAGAAGGGTTCGACGGTTGATGAGCATGATCAGCCTCCTTGAGCCGGAGCCCGGGCGACGCAGTACTGGAACGCGTGAATGGCAAACATCGTGCCGTCTCTGGGCAACATGTCGCCCGGTGCGGTGGCGAGCGGGGCGAAGTCGGCCGGATCGGTCGCTTCCACCAACACCGCCCAGTCGGCACCCTGGTCGGCCGATCCCGTCTCCCGCACCGCGTCCATGCGCGCGCGTACCGCAGGCGCGGCCTCCAGCAGATGGCAGCCTACCACCCGTGGATTGCGCTGCAGCGCGGGGAACAGCTGGTCCACGATCGCCGCCCGCAGCGCGTCGGCTCCCTCTAGAGGTGGCGTCACGCGGAGGGTCGCCATCAGGCCAGCCTCGCCACGCCCGGCGCTGTGCGTGATATCGAACGTCATGCGTGCGACGTTGCGGAAGGCGGGGCGCACCTGGTGGGTGGCCGGGCTCACCGTGTGCACCAAACTTAGGTAGCCGGGCCCGGCGAGCGCGTCCGCGGTGTCGGCCTCGAACAAGGTAAAGTAGCGTGGCGCGCCCTGCACGGCGACAAAGCGGCGGGCTCGGTGGAAGCCCGCGACATCGATCCGTTCCGGCATGTGCTCGCCGATGTACCAGGCATCGGCCAAGTCCTGCTTGTCCGGCAGGATGTCGATCCATAGCGCCAGCGCACCCTTGCCGATCAGTGTGCCCATTATGTCATCCCTGGTTGGCGTTGAGCGCGGGGGCGCGCCAGGTGACCAGTCGCCGCTCCAGCAGGCTGACACAGCCGTCCAGCAGCAGAACGAAGGCAGACAGCACCGTCATGCCGGCGAACACCCCCACCGCATCGAACAGCCCGTCCGCTTCCGCGATACGATGGCCGATGCCGGCAGCCGACCCAAGGTACTCCCCCACCACCGCGCCGATCACCGCGAAGCCGATGGAGGCGCGCAGGCTGGACAGGATCCAGGTGGCGGCGGCCGGCAGGTACACGTGGCGCAGCATGGCCCCCCGCCCGGCGCCCAGGATCTGCGCGTTGGCGACCACGACCGGGTTCACCTCCTTCACGCCCTGGTAGGTGTTGAAGAAGGCGACGAAGGCGACCAGCGTGACGCCCAGCGCAACCTTGGACAGGATACCCAGCCCAAACCACAGCGCGAAGATCGGCGCCAGGATCACGCGCGGCAAAGCGTTCAGTGCCTTAATGAAAGGATCGGCGACCGCGGCAGCGAACGGCGCCAGCGCGAGCCACAGCCCGGCCGCGACCCCTAACAGCGTGCCGATGCCAAAGGCCAGGACCGTTTCCGTTAGCGTGATGGCTAGGTCGTTGTAGACGTCCGCCGAGCCGGCCCAGGCCACCACCCGGCGCAGGATCGCCGACGGCCGCGGCAGGAAGAACGGATCGATGAGGCCGGTGGCAGCCCCCAGCTCCCATCCCGCCAGCACGAGCACCAGCAGCGTCAGCTGCCAGGTGCGCACGCGGCCTTGCCAGGTCATGCGCGCACCGTCGTGTGGCTGCGCATGACCTCGCCGCGCAGCACGTCCCAGATGTCCCGGTGCAACCGTAGGAATGGCTCGGTCAGCCGTATCTCCGCCACGTCCCGCGGCCGCGGCAGGTCGATCGCGAAGCTTGCCACCGGGTGGCTGGCCGGCCCGGCGGCCATAACGACGACGCGGTCACCAAGGGAAATCGCTTCCTCCAGGTCGTGGGTGATGAACACGACGGTGCTGCGCGCCTCTTCCCACAGGCGCAGCAGCTCGTTCTCCATCAGGTGGCGCGTGTGGATGTCGAGGGCGGAGAACGGCTCGTCCATTAAGAGGATGCGCGGCTGCATGATCAGCGTTTGTGCCAGCCCAACCCGCTTGCGCATGCCGCCCGACAACTGCCACGGGTAGCGCTCGCCGACCCCGGCCATGCCGATCTTGTCCAGCCAAGGGGCTGCCAGGGCGCGTGCCTCTGCCTTCGGCTTGCCCTTGAACAGGGGACCCAGCGCGATATTGTCCAGAACGGTGCGCCAGGGTAGCAGGCCGTCCTGCTGCAGCATGTAGCCAACGTCCCGGTTCAACCCACGCAGGGTCTGCCCGGACAGTGTGACGGTGCCGGTGCGTGGTTTCAGCAGGCCGGTAATGACGTTGAGGATAGTGCTCTTGCCGCAGCCGCTCGGCCCGACGATGCACAGGAACTCACCAGGGGGGACTGACAGATCGACATCGCGCACGGCGATGAAGTCACCAAAACCGATCGTGACGCCGTCGAAACGCACGGCATCGGCCGTCGTATCCGAATGTCGGTCGGCACCATACCCGCCGATGGCCATCGCGTTCCCCATCCCGGTCGGCTCCGTTACGGCGCCTTTGGATCAGTAAGGACGAGGTTGATGGTATAGTCAACTAGGCTACCAGTTAGCGACGTAGTAGTCTGGGTCATGTCCATCAGCCAGGCCGCCGACCGGTTCACCCCGATCTACATGCGCATTCAGGACCAGGTGCGCAGCCGCATCCTGTCGGGTGAACTGGCGGTTGGAGACCGTGTTCCGTCCGACACGGAACTGGCCGACGCGTTCCATACCACGCGCGCCACGGTGCGCCACGCGCTGACCCGGCTGGTGTACGAGGGCCTGATTGTTCGCCATGTCGGGCGGGGCTCCTACGTAGCGCCACGGCCACAGGTTGCCTCTCCCATAGATACCGAGAGCGTACGATCGTTCGAGGAACAGGTCGGCTTGTCAGACAGGCAAGTGACCTATCGCATGCTGGCTGACGAGATAGTGCCTGCCGACGAGCCCATCGCGCAGTGGTTGCAGCGGCCACCAGGCACGAAGCTGAGGCGGATCGCACGGCTGCGCTTGATCGACTTGGACTCTATCTGCTTGGACATACGTTTTCTGCCTGAGCCATTCGCGCAGGCAGTCACGTCTGACATGCTGGGACGACACTCGATGCACGCAATCATGAGTAGCCTAGTCGGGGAACGTATACCGGTGATCCTGGTCAACGTCACAGCCGAAACGGCCGATACCGAGACTGCGGCTCAACTGGGAGTCAAGCACGGTGCCGCCTTGCTGATACGAGAGCACGTCTACTTCGATCGGGAAGGTGAGCCAATCCTTTACGGCCGTCCACTTTACCGAGGAGACATCGGGCTCAGTTACCGCATGAAACAAGTCTAGTCCGATGGGCTGCACTGTTGCTGCAAAAAAGCCGTGCTGCACCTCCTAAATTGGGAAGCATCCACAGTTGGCCGATTCCGGTCCGGCAGATTTAGGGCAGTGTCGGCGAGATAGCTGCCGTTCATCTGGGTTGGGTGCCATCGGCCGGAGTCGACCAATGCCGGTTATAGAGCGCGGCGCAGGCGTGCCCGAAAGCGGACCCGGAGCATGGCGATCCAGTTAAAGAGTGATATTCAGTTTATCGATCGCTGATCAAGTTGGCGGGTTGAGCGGTATGATCGTAAAGCCGCTCTCTTCCAGACCTCTGATCAACTCATAAGCTTCCGCC
>NZ_LMUY01000137.1:16678-21693 GCF_009765685.1 Acidisphaera sp. L21
CCTCCGTTCCAGTGTTTGCAAGTCTATTCACCTTTTGATCCGCTTCAGCTAATGCCCGGTGTATGTAGCCAGTCCGAATGGCCGCTACCCGCCATCTGCCTCTGAAAAGTAGACTGGCAGCAAACCACCAAACCACGACGTTCGCGTCCGACTAGCGCGGGTTAGTCGCCTCACCAGACGGAGGGCAGCTTTCGAGCGTGGCCCGCCACCGTCTGAACGACTACAATTGGCGCAAAGCGGACCATCATAGCTGAATGTCCGCCAACCATTGGTTAGACGGACAGGGCGGTCGGGCCGTCCGGTGACGGGTCGTTTGGCTGCGCCGACCGACTGTGTTCGGATTACGGCGAGGCTTCGTGGCGAGGTGTCGCCGCAGTTCCGGCGTTGGCACCATGCAGGCGTCCGTCGTCCCAAACAGCCGGTAGCGGTTACGGGCGACGATGTCCTAGAGCCTGTCCCGAACCGGCCGAGGCACTGCTCGGAGCAATGGCGTCCAACGCCAACCCGGCACCCGTCTTAGAACCTCAATGGCTGCGTCGGACCGGAAATATGCTCGATCCGCGATCACCACCGCATTGGTCTCCGGCGCGTCCGGGTCGATGCCCAGGCGTCGTGCGAGCCAGCGACCGTAAGGCTCCTGAACGGCGGCAAAGCGCAAGCGGATTTCGGGATCGCGACGCGCGACGAAGCGGAACCACGCGGAGCACAGGACGCACACTCCGTCGAACAGGATGGTGCCGTCTGGCGTATCTTCGCATGGAACGGGTCGCCAGGAGGAGCGAACCGGGTCACCAGACATCGGGCTTGACCACCATCAGAGCGAAGATCGCGACCACGCTTCCGAAAGCCGGCCAGCCCAGAGCGAACCATCAGCTCGCATAACGTTGGTAGAGAGGCGGCAACGGCGTTCCGTCGCGCAACGCCCTCTCGGCCATCCGGTGCATGCGGATCTGCAGCCAAACCACCGGCAGCCAACAGGCGCCCACTACGACGTAGAGACCGATGGCGAGCACGAGCCAGCCCTTGGTGAAGGGGAACCCGGCGATGCGCACCATCCACACGCCAGTCACCGGCTGCACGACAACGGCAGGCGCGGTGAACAGCCAGTCGGCCAGCACCACGTTGCGGTCGACCACGGTGATGGCGCGAAGGTCACGGCTACGCTGCGCCATCCAGCCATGAAAGGCGGTGCCAAGGCCTGTGCCGAACAGCAAGGTGGATGACAAGATGTGGACCAGCAGGAGCAACTGATAGCTCATGATTTAGGCTTCCATGGTGAGCAGGGCGAGGGTGGCGGCCAGTATGGCCAGGTTCTTCAGCAACGGGCCGAACGGGTCGAGCCACAACGAGGGCAGCGCGACGCTTGCGAGTGCGGTGTAGGTGGCCATCAGGGCAAGCTGGACGGCCAGCACGAAGCGCCGGTGCCGCCGCGGCAGCAAGCCCAACCCGAGCCCGAGATCGAGTAGTGCACCCGCCCGCGTGGCGGCCAATGCCAGCTCACCTGACAGCCCAAGCCCGCCCAGCAGAGCGTCTGCGCGGGCAGCCGGCACCAGCAGGGACGCAACGCCGGTCCCGGCCCACACAGCGGCCAGGCAGGCAAGCAGGACCCCGCGCACTGGCACCATTCGGGCGGCGAGCAGGTCGGCGGCACAGGCCGGGTCGGCGGCCAGCCCGGTGGTCAGCGGACGCGGCGCCCAGCCCAAGGCGGCTGCCGCCGGCGCTGCGTCGGCGACGTTGCCGGCCTCGAGCATGCGCAGGGCGTCGCGGGTCAGCGCGGCATCCGGCAGCGCCTCCCCGAGGCGCGCGCCGAGCCGAAGCAGCGTCGCGGACATAGCGAGCGGATGGCGCGGCGGCAGCCCGAGCCAGGTCCGCAGGCAAGCCGTCAGCTCGTCGGTGCTCATCGGCTCCGGGCCGACCAGGTTGAGGGTCTCCGGCGCGCTTGGCGACGCAACTAGGTCGGCAACCGCCCGCGCGACGTCGGAGACGTGGATGGGCTGCACTCGCCACGTCCGTGGGCCGAGGCGCAGCGGCCGCGCGAGAGCGGCTAGCGCTGAGAACAGTGCCGTGCTTGCGCCGCCGCGGCCGACCACCAGCGATGGTCGCACGACGCGCCAGGGGCGGTTCCCATCCCGGGCCGTTGCGCGCCCTGCTGCGCCGACACGGCCTCGAGCGTCGGCAGGTGGCGACAGTGGCCGCCTCGAGCGCCTGGGGTTTAGCCTGCATGACCGGCTACGCCATTCCCGCGCTGGATTTGCCTTTCTACCCCTGGCCACTGCTCGGTCTACCGCTCTACCCTGTCATCTTGGTCTACGGCGTGCTGCGCTACCAAGTGCTGGTGGCAAATGCATGGGCTCGCCGCGCCTTGGCTTGGACGCTGCTGGTCGGAGCTGCCGGCCTGCTGGCGACAGTGGTCGGTGCGGCGGTGCCGTTGCTGCGGCTCCCCGGCACCGAGTGGCTGTCCGGAATGGCCGCCGCTGTGGCCGTGCTGGTGCTGGGCGGCCCGGCGCGTCGCCTCGCCGAACGGGTTGTCTACCCCGGTCGAACCGTGTCGGCCGAGGATCTGAAGCGGTGGCGGCAGAACCTGCTGGCCACCGACACGCGCCAGGCGCTTTGGATGCGGGCCGCGGACCTGATCTCCCAGTCGGTGAACATGCCCGTCGTGGTCGGAGATGCCGCCGATAGCCCGGCCGGCCTGCCTGTCCTGCGTTGCTTGCACCGGGATGGTGGCTGGACCTGCTGCCTTGAAGGTTGGGACGCCGCTCCACCCGGCATCCGACGCCTGGCGGGCTTCTTCGCCGACGTGCTCGTCGAACAAGCCGCGCGGGTGGACGGCATCGAGGCATCACGTGCGGCGGAGCGCGAGCGCCAGCATCGCGACCGGCTGGCCGAACTCGGCGCTTTGGCCGCCACGGTGGCGCACGACGTCCGTAATCCTCTCAATACCATCTCGATGGCGGTCGCCCTGGCCGATGCCGACATCCGACGCGAGGTGGGTGACCAGGTCCGACGTGTTTCCCGCCTCGCCGACGATCTGCTGGACTACGCCCGGCCCTGGAAGGTCGAGCCTGTACCGCTCGACGTGGCGGCGGTCGGCGCCGCCGCGCCTGTCCGTTCAGACGGCAGCCGCGTTCTGGCCGACCCCCGCCAGTTTCGCCGAGTGCTTGACAACCTGGTCGAAAACGCTCGGCTGGCGGGCGCCCTCACGGTCGAGATTGAAGTGGAAGGCGGTGGCAGCGTGGTCTGCGTCCACGTCCTCGACGACGGCCCGGGCATACCAGTCGAAATCCGCGGCCGCGTGTTCCAGCCCTTTGTCTCGCGCCGCGTTGGCGGTACTGGCCTTGGGCTCGCCATCGTCGCGCGGATCATGGAGGCGCACCGAGGCGCGGTTACCCTTGGGGAACGACCAGGATGGACGACGTGCTTCACCCTAACCCTGCCGGCCGCAGCATGACCGGGACAAGCGAGGGCGGCCACGTGCTGCTCGCCGATGATGAGCCCGCGTTCCAGCGGGTCGGAGGCGCGTGGCTGCGCAACCTGGGGCACCAAGTCACGCTGGCGGGGGATGCCGAGGCGGCGATGGCCGCGTTCGCCCGTACGAACCCGGACATTGTGCTACTCGACTTGTCGATGCCCCCGCGCATGGATCCGGTCGCCGGCCTCGACCTGATCCCCGCCTTCGCGCCGGCACCCGTCATCGTGCTCACCGGGCACGCCGACCACGACCTCGCTCTGCAGGCGATGGACCGGGGTGCTTGGGACTTTGTGGCCAAGCCGATCGAGCCCGACATGCTGCGCGTCGTGGTGGCGAGAGCCGTGCGCAAGGCGCGGCTCGATGCCGAATTGGCCGAGTTGCGCCGGCGCGAGGACACAGACGACTTAGGTCTTATAGGCCGGTCCATGGTGATGCAGCGATTGCGCGAGATGGTGCGCCGGCTCGGGCCGACGGGCATCGGTGTGGTGGTGCTCGGCCCCACCGGCAGCGGCAAGGAGCTGGTTGCCCGCGCCCTGCACGTCACCAGCCCGCGGGCGCTCGGTCCCTTCGTGCCTGTGCACTGCGGCGCGCTGTCGGCCGAGCTGTTGGAGAGCGAGCTGTTCGGGCACCTGCGCGGCAGCTTCACCGGGGCGCATCGCGACCAGCCAGGGCTAATTGAGACGGCGCACCGCAGTACGCTGTTCCTGGACGAGGTGGGCGAGATGCCCGCACCCATGCAAGTCAAACTGCTTCGTTTTCTGCAAGAAGGAACATTCGTCCCGGTTGGAGGCAGGACGCAGCAACGGGCCGACGTGCGCGTCGTCGCGGCAACCCATCGCGATCTGGAGGCAATGGTGACGTCCGGCACTTTTCGCGAGGATCTGTTCTACCGCCTCAAGGGCGTGGTGCTGCGTACGCCCCCGCTTGCCGAGCGGCGGGACGACGTGCCGCTGCTTGCCACACTGTTCCTGCGGCGCGCAGCACCCCTGGCCCGGCTTGCCCCGGACGCCCTTGCCTTGATCGCCACCCGGGAGTGGCCCGGCAACGTGCGCGAATTGCGCTCGGTGGTTGAGGTCGCGGGTGCCCTGGCCGGATCAGGGCAGGTGGACGCCGGGCTGTTGCGCTTCGCCGCAGGCGACGCTGAGCCGGACGATGCAGCCGCCGTGTCTGCTTTCTCCTACGCGGGCGCCCTGGACGCAGCTATAGCTGAGCTCGAGACGCGCATGCTGCGTGACGCGCTTACCGCTTCGGGCGGGAACCAAAGCGAGGCGGCTCGGCGCCTTGGGATTTCCAGAGTGGGGTTGATTAAAAAGCTGGGGCGGCTGGGGCTGCGTTGACCTGGGTTTTGGCCGGATCCGGTCCGGCAGGTTTGGGGCGGTGTCGGTGAGATAGCTGCCATTTGCGTGGAACCAGGTGCCGTCGGCCGCAATCGACCAATGTCAGCCATAGCCAGGCAAAGCGAGCGTGCCGCGGAAGCGGTCACTCACACTGGTGCGAAATTCAAGCAGACCGTGTGAAAACGCGATTCGAAGGTGAAATAGGC
>NZ_LMUY01000137.1:21703-28580 GCF_009765685.1 Acidisphaera sp. L21
TCTCCGTTCTAGTGTTTGCAAGTCTAATCACCTTTTGATCCGCTTTCAGCTAATGCCCGGTGTATGTAGCTGGTCCGAATGGCCGCTACCCGCCATCTGCCTCTGAAAAGTAGACTGACAGCAAACCACCACTTCTAGCTAGCCCTTCGCGTCCCGTCTGCACCGGGCTACCATCTCACGGAACGACGGCGGCTTTCGGGAGAGGCCTACCACCGGCTGAATGACCCCAATTGGCGTAAAGCGGACTTATGCCGCGGCAGAGACATCAGTTAGGCCGCTCACGTGACAGAATTATTTGGGAAAACGACCCTTCGACTCTCGCGGATACAGGTCGTCATGACCGTACGTCCGTGAGCTTTCCTTAGCAGATCATCACTTCAACTCCGTAGTGCTTCAATCTTTGCCCGACAGGAATGGGGGGTCGTGCATCAGTCACCAGTGTGCTGATCCGTTCAAGCCCGCATAGCAGAACTGGGGCTGATCGACCGGCCTTGCTATGATCGGCAAGCAGGATCACTCGGTCGGCCGCTGCCATGAGAGCCAATTTTGTCGGGCGCTCTACGTCTGCATCGACGTAGACCCCACGCTCGTCCATCGCTGCGGCTCCTAAGAATAGACTGCGTACTCGCAACCCGGCGCAGCCATCAACTGTCATTTGGCCTACAAAAGCGCGGCTCGGTCGATGTAGATCGCCGCCCAGAGCGATGAGCCGTAGTTCGGTACGCTGCATGAGGTGATCGATCACCGGGACGGAATGAGTGACGACGCAGCCTGCAAACGGCTCGGGCAGTTGCCAAGCCATCGCCAAGGTTGTGGTGCCCGCATCGATTGCAATCGCATCCCGTGCGCCAACCAACGTGCTGGCACCTACTGCGATCCGGCGTTTGGCCTCGGCATCGACGCCCGTGCGGGCTTGGAACGAGGCGTCCCGCTCTTCCATAGGAAGGCTGGCACCTCCATGGACGAGGTTGACCGCACGCGTTGCCTCCAATTGACGCAGGTCCCGTCGGACAGTCATCTCCGAGACGCCTAGATCGCGCGCGACCTCTGCCACACCCAAAAAACCTGCTTCACGGAGACGGCCGATGATGGCGGTCTGCCTGGCCTGCGCATTGCCGTACTTCAAGATGCCTAGGCCCCCCCTTGGTGATTCCACGCCATGACAGAGCGCTTGACAAGATCCGCACGTCAGACGCATTAATTCTACCAACATTGTTAGAAAAACAACATTCGGGACGTGACGCTGCTCGTGACCCCACTTGCTCCTACCCACAGATCCATCGTGTTCGTCGGTGTCGCTACCCAGGATGCGATCGCCCTGGTGGACGCATACCCCCGAGCTAATGACCGGGTGCTGGCTCAAATGATCCGTCATGCGGGCGGCGGGCCGGCCGCAACAGCTGCCGTCGCTTGCAGCCGGCTGGGCATCCCCGCCGCCTTTGTCGGCGCCATCGCCCGCGACGCGCTCGGCGACGCCATCCTCGAGGGGCTGCGGGGCGAGGGGGTTGCCATAGACGCCGTGCTGCGTGTGCCTGGCGAGAGTGGCGGTAGCCTAGTGACTGTCGATAGAGTCAATGAGACCCGGGCCATTTGCAATCGACCTGGCCCGGCGCTGCACATCCCTATGGATTCTGACGCTGCGTCGTTGATCCGCTCAGCCGATTGGGTGCATGTCGACCAACTCGGATGGGCGGCCGTCACTGCGCTGTTGGCAGACCTCCCTCCTGAAGCCGGTCCGAAGCTGTCCGTCGATGGCGGCAACCACATCCCGGATTTCACGCCTGCCGGTGTGGCGCTGTATGCTCCGACCATCGAGCGGCTGCAGCACCTGTATGGCGACGGAGACCCACTCGCCTTGATGCAGCGAGCCCGCGACGCGGGAGCCGCCTGCGTGGTGGCTACGGCAGGGGCCAGCGGATCCTACGCGCTGGATACAATGGAGCATTGGGCCGTGCCGGCCTACCGGGCGGACATTACCAGCACGCTCGGTGCCGGGGATGTCTTTCATGGTGCTCTGTTGGCGGCATTTGCGCATGGCTTCCCAACGGGCGAGGCGCTTGCCTACGCCAATATTGCTGCCGCGCTATCATGTCGCGGGCTGGACGGCCGATCCACTATTCCCAGTGATGGCGAAACCCGGGCGCTGCTGTCCCGCCTCACCCCAGTGCGCGCTCCCCTTACCAGAATGACGACCACAAAGGATCCATCCCAATGACCGTCACGACCAAGACCGACCTGCGCCCAATTGCACGACCTTCTGGCGCATTTGCTATGCTCGCCGTCGACCAGCGGGAGGCGCTGCGGGTGATGATCGGGGAAACTCAGTCACAGCCTGTATCCGACGCACAGGTCACCGATTTTAAGCTGCGGGCGATGCGGGCACTGACACCCCATGCCTCCGCGGTGTTGGTTGATCGGCAATTTGCCTGGGAGCAGGCGGTAGAGGCGAAGGTAACGGCCGCAGGCTGCGGGCTGATCGCGGCAGCTGATCAGTTCATTGCTAGCCAGGACGAGATCGTCGGCGACGTCAAAATCGATACTGAGATGGTGCCGGCCCGGGTCCGCGAGCAGGGAGCCGTGGCTATGAAGCTGTTGGTGCTGTGGCGCCCTGACGAGTCCGCCGATGGCCGGATCGCAATGGTGGACGAATTCGTCGCTCGTTGCCGCAACGCCGGGCTGATCAGCATCATCGAACCGGTCGCGCGCAAACCACGCGACGGACGCACCTGGAATGTTCATGACGGAATCTTGGCCGCTGCGAAGGAATTGGGCAGCCGCGGTGCTGATCTGTACAAAGCCGAGGTTCCGCAACACGGTCAGGGCGACGAGGCCGATATTCGTCGCCAATGTGCGGATTTAACTCGCGCCATCGCGAGCCCTTGGGTTGTGTTGTCTTCCGGCGTGCCGCAGGAGCAATTTCCCACTGCGGTGGAATGGGCCTGCCGTGAGGGAGCATCTGGCTTCTTGGCCGGCCGTGCGGTTTGGCGTGCCGTGATAGGTGCCGCCGATCTGGACCGTGCTTTACTGAAAGATGCTGTTCCCCGGCTGGAGCGGCTGGCCGCGCTGGTCGACCGGGTCGTTACGGCCTAGCCAGCCTGGTCGCATGGACCCTCTCCAGCTCAGCGCCGTCGTCGCCTCCGTCGCCTTAGCGGCTGCGACCCAGCGCGTCACCGGCTTGGGATTTGCTCTGGTGAGCGCTCCTCTGTTGGTGCTCGCCACAGGGCCAGTGCAAGGCGTGCTGTTGGCCAATGTACTGAGCCTGACCACCAACCTGCTGGTGATGGCGCAGACCTGGCGAGATATAGAGATCGGGCGGGTTCTGTTGCTCGCGATCCCGGCGCTGTGTCTGGTTCCGATTGGACGCCAGGTGGCGCTACACACGCCCGCTGCGCCGCTCATGATCGGTATTGGACTCCTGGTGGCAATTGCCTTGCTGGCAGTGCCGAGACTTCGCAGCACGCGTATCTTCACCGGTCGACCGGGCGCCATCGCTGCTGGCGGGCTCAGTGGGTTTATGAACGTCACCGCCGGCGTTGGCGGCCCGGCAATTACACTGTACGCCGTTGGCACGGCCTGGGAGCACACGGCATTCGTCGCGTCCATGCAGTTGTATTTTGCCATCGTCAACATGGGGTCGATCGCCGCTAAAGGCTTACCCAACCTGGCTATCGCAGATGCGGTGATCATCTTCGCTGCCCTGGCTGTTGGGCTCTTCGCCGGACACTTCGGGGCACGCCACATTCCCACTCACCGCGCCCGGCAGGCAGTGTTTGCACTCGCCCTTGGGGGAGCGCTTGCGACCGTTGCAAAGGGGACGTTGCTGCTGTTGTCACCGACAGCGGCGCGCACGCTGTAGGAGGCTGTATGCATATCCAACAGATCGTTTTCGAGGATCTGAATAAGATCGCCCTCCGCGAGACCGATGCAGAATTGGAACCGGGATCGGGCGAAGTGGTCGTCGCGCCGGCGTTTCACGGTATTTGTGGCACCGATCTGCACGTGCTCCACGGCAAGCATCCATGGGTGCGGCCGCCGCTGGTCACTGGACATGAAAGTGCTGGACGCATCGTAGCCTTAGGATCTGATGTGCAAGGCTGGGCACTGGGTGACCAAGTGGTTGTAAACCCGCTGGTGCACTGCGGCCATTGTCGCCGTTGCCTGCGAGGCGCGTTCAACACCTGCGAAAACGCCCGTGTCATCGGCTTCCGCCTTCCGGGAACGGCACAAACGCAGTTCGTCATCAATGCCAGTCAACTGCACCGTGTGCCATCGGGCCTTCCGTTGGATCACGCGGTCCTGGCGGAGCCGATTGCAGTCGGGGTGCATGCCGCATCCCGCTTCGATGATTTGGATGACGTGCTGCTCATCGGTGGCGGCACGATCGGGCAATGCGTGCTGCTGGGGCTAAAGGCACGCGGTGCGGGCCGGGTTACGATCATCGAACCGGTGGCGGCAAAGCGCGAATTGGCACTTCGGCTGGGCGCATCAGACGCCGTTGCTCCCGGCACGATAGAGGCGACACCGCGCTTCACCGCCGCGTTCGACGTCGTTGCCGCCCAACCGACCCTCGACCTGGCGAGTGCTGCCGTCATGGGCGGTGGGTGCGTGGTCGTGGTGGGCGTGGCGCCCGGTCCGATGTCACTGCCCATGCCCCGCATGCAGCGCTTCGAAATCGATGTCCGCGGCAGCGGCATGTATTTGGGAACCGACATTGACACCGCCATCAACTTGCTGGCGACGGGTGAGATCAACGCCGACCGGTTGATCTCTGCGACCCGGTGTCTTGACGAAGTCGTTGAAGCCTACGCGGACGCACAATTGCCCGACAGCGTCAAAGTACTGATCCGCATGGAGTGAGCGTCACTCTGTCGTGCCTGCAACAAGAAACTGATCTCGGGGAGCCATCAATGTCGCAGCCTTCAATGTCCAGGATTGCCGCCGCGAGTTTCGCTGGCGCCATGATGGAGTGGTACGACTTCTTCATCTTCGGCACGGCGTCCGCACTCGTGTTCGGGCCGTTATTCTTCCCCAATGAGGATCCATTAGCGGGAACAGCTGCGTCGTTTGCAACCTTCGGCGTCGGGTTTCTAGCGCGGCCGCTCGGTGGCATCGTGTTTGGCCATATCGGCGACAAGGTTGGTCGTAAATCGAGCCTTATCGCAACCCTGCTGATCATTGGGCTAGGCACATTCCTGATCGGGGTATTACCGACCTACTCCACGGCTGGCATCGCCGCGCCCATCATGCTGGTGGTGCTGCGCCTTTTGCAGGGTTTCGGCTTGGGTGGCGAGTACGGCGGCGCGGCGCTGATGACCATCGAACATGCGCCTCCTGGCTCTCGCGGTTTCTGGGGCAGCCTGCCGCAGGCCGCAGCCTCGGGCGGCATCCTGCTGGCAACCGGTGTATTCGCTTTAGTCAGCCGCTTACCGCAGGAAGACTTTCTATCCTGGGGTTGGCGTCTGCCATTCTTATTTAGCGCGGTGATGTTGGTGGTCGGATTGTTCATCCGCTTGAGCACAGATGAAACGCCGGACTTTGAGCGCAGCCGTCAGCGTGGCGATACTCCAAAGGTGCCCCTCTTTGCGCTACTGCGCCAGCACCCCCGTAACGTCATCCTGACACTCGGTGCAAGGCTGGCAGAGACAACCTCGTCTAACATCATAAACGCTTTCGGTCTGGCTTATGTCGTCACGCAGCTTGGCGTGGATCGTACGATCCCGGTTACGGCCGTGCTAATCGCGTCGTTCATCGGAATCTTCGCTTGCCCGGTGTTTGGCGCCTTATCGGATCGCGTTGGTCGGCGTGCAATTTACATTGCGGGCGCCGCGTTCGTCGTGGTGTTTGCTTACCCATTCTTTTTGCTGCTGGGAACTAAGTCTGCACTGCTGATCACCGTTGCCATTGCAGTGGCCTACAACTTCGGGCCTACCCTGATGTTCAGCGTTCAATCCACCTTTTTTAGTGAGCTGTTTGGCCCTCAGGTCCGTTATACCGGGCTGTCGATTGCCTACCAGCTTTCGGCCATTATCGGTGGCTTTACTCCGCTGGTCGCGTCTCGCCTTCTGGCAGCCAATGATGGGGCGCCCTGGTATGTCGCCGGCTTTCTGGCAGCAATTGCCCTTCTGTCTCTTGTGTGCGCGGCTCTGGTCGTCTCGGACCTTCAAATTACACTGCCAGACACCCCAGTCCAGCGGACATTGACTCCGCAGTCAAATGCGCAAAGCCGAGCACCTGGCTTTTAGTCTAGACGATAAACGCATCACTTCTGGGATGCCCGCACGTCGCCGGACGTTTCCTGCCTAAACTAGCATCTGAAAGACTACCGAAATTGGCAGAGAGGGAGGGTCAGCCTTGGACGCCGAAAGGGGTCAAACTTCAGAGCCGATCCACATTCCTGTGGATAGCTGCTGCAGCAGATCGTGCTTCGAACACAGCCTGTCGGTGCATAAGTGAGCCTAAGTAAAGGCAGAGGCTACATAGAGGACGTGTGGAGGAAGTGGATCGGTATACAAGGCTTCCACTTCTTGCAGGCGGCGGCGTACGACAGTCACTTGACTGATCGAGCCCTTATCCGTGAGCTCCCCTGAATCCATTGTCAGTGCTGAGAGAAACGCAAACCGGGTCACACGCGATGCACTTCCGGATGCTCGTTCTGCAAGCCACTGCAGGGTCTGTTTGATTTCGGCGTGGGCCGCGGGGTTGGAGATGGTGTGAGATTCGTACGGCAAGGCCAGAACACCAATCTCTTGCCTATCATGACCAACAATTGCGACATCGCGCACATACGGCGCCAACGCCTCGACGAGCCGAGCACGCAACGGGCCAACACTGACCCAGGATCCGGAGAGCAGTTTGAAATCTTCTGAGAGCCGTCCGT
>NZ_LMUY01000137.1:28655-64078 GCF_009765685.1 Acidisphaera sp. L21
TGCATCGCCCATACGGTAGTAACCTTCTTCATCGAAGGCCGCCCCGGTGCTAGTCGCATCGCGCCAATATCCAGGGGTCACGTTAGGGCCGCGGACACGTAACTCGAGCTTGCCATGCGTTGGTGCGAGCTTCAGCGCGATCCCCGTGACAGGGAGCCCAACAGAGCCTGCGTTTGCCGATTTGCCATCGGTACAGAGAGCGAATGGTGCAGTCTCGGTGCAGCCCAACCCGGTGATCATCGGGACGGACTTACCGGTAGCTTCTTGCGATAAGCGTTCGAGTTCATCCCACAGCGGCTGAGGTAGACTTGCCGCTGCGAAAAACGGCACTCGAAGCCTACTAAAAAACTTTTGGTTCAGAACAGGGTCCTGGCGTAGATGCGACGCCAAAGCTTGCCAAGCCAGTGGCACTGTCAAATGCAAGGTGGGAGAGATCTCGTGTAGCGCTTCGATCGTCGAGTCAAATCCGCCCGGTGTAGGGCGTCCCTTGTCGATAAACATCGTGCCGCCATTGAACAGCACTAGATTGAGGTTGTGATTGCCACCAAAGGTATGGCTCCAAGGCAGCCAGTCCAATAGCACCGGCGGCTCCTCGGCGAGGAACTCGAATCGCGCCGCCAGCATGGCTTGGTTCGAACACAACATTCTCTGTGTATTGATGACGGCTTTAGGCGCACCTGTTGAGCCTGATGTGAACAGAAGCTTGGCAACTGTCTCTCCGTCAACCCTTGCGGCTGCTATGTCGACTGCTCGTGTCGGCGCAGATGACATCTCCTCTAGATTATCGAGAACCTCGATGTTGAGTGACTTGGCCCAATCGAGAGCGGACCCATAAGCCTCGCCAAAGGCAACAATTAGACCGGGCGTCGTCAGCGCCACAATGCTCCGCAGTTTTGCCGTGTCATTGCTCGCAAGTGAGTAGGCAGCGGAGATTGGCACATATGGAATTCCGACGTGCAAGCAAGCGAGGCCAACGAGAGCGTGGTCAATGCCATTCCCGGACAAGACTAACACAGGCCGCTCGATCGTAAGGTCCCTCTTCAGCAACCCTTGAGCGATACGCCGCATGCTCGTCGCCGCCTGACCGTATGTCAGGCGGCGCCATCCGAGCTCAGCACGCTCAGCTAGGAAAGTCGCGTCTGGCGTAGCAGCTGCCCAATGAAGCAGTCGGTCTGTTACGCGCAACGCGTAATCTGACAGTAATGACGTGGTTCGGATTAGAGTAGAACCGTCCGTCCGCCGTTGCACGCAAAGCCCAGGGTCGTCAGTCATGGATGATCTTCCTTCAGCCGTGAAGAGACTGAACGGGTCAGGAACCTCCTCGTAGTTAGATCCGCTTGACGAAGACCCAGTAAGTGTCACCGACGATCGCCTTCTTCATATGGATCTTCACCTTGGTAGGCTTCATCACATAATCGAAAGTGTAATCAAACATTGCGTTGAGGTTCCCCTGCTTAACACCGGCATCAAACACACCGCGAAAGCCCGGTTTATTGCAGCAGGGGGCAACTTCATTGAAGAAGTTCCTGCCAAGCACTGCATCTCTCCTTCGACCTGTAATGTCGCTCTCAGTTTGATTGAACGCCAAGATCTTTCCATTATGATCGAGCTGAATTGCGCCGAATGCCAACCCGTCAATTTCAGCTGGCGATAAGGTTGCCATGACGTTGTCCAGATCGTCTTGATCGAATTCAACGCGCGTCATCAGGTCCATGCTTACGCCCTCGAAAGGTGTCGCATAATCTTAGTGCCGATCGGTAAACCCATCGTAAATGCGAGGGAAAACCTTTAAGTAACCTATAGTGAGGCATTGGGGATCTATAGCGTGGAATGGCACGATCATGATTCTTGATACCCGCATCGAGTTTGGCCGCAACGACATCGACAATGTCTTGGCAAAGATGACACCAAATGAAATCGACCGACTACCATTCGGCGCAGTCCAACTTGACTCGGCTGGAGTGGTTTTGGCTTACAACAGAACGGAGAGTTCCCTGACGGGGCGCGAACCGGCAGATGTGATCGGCCGCCACTTTTTCGATGAGATCGCTCCCTGCTGCAACACAAGCGTGTTCCGGGGAACTTTTGACGCCGGAGTTGAGGCAAACCACCTCGACACAATATTTACCTATGTGTTTGACTACAAGATGCGTCCAACGAAGGTAAAGATCCATATGAGAAGCGCTTTGGGAACTCCGACGTATTGGGTGTTCGTCAAGCGTCTTTGAGAGCCGGAGGCATATTGCCTTGATTAGCAGTCAGGAGTCATTCCTGATGATGGTGAAGAAGCACATCATCATTGGCGCGAAGGTGAAAGCGAAGGGCGTATAGCTGCTGCATCGAGATTGAACAACACGCCATGTGCGAGAAGCTGGATTTCAACGTAGTGCGCAAGCTTGGTCAGTTTTGTGATCTCAGTGCTTGTTGCACGGCGAGGTTGCTGACCGATGACGCAGAGGGCGCCGAGACCTTGCATGAGGTTCACCCCAGCGTAGAAGCGGATCCCAGGGTGTGAGATCACGAGCGGATTGCGGGCGAACCGTGAGTCACGTGTCGCATCCTCAACGACCATAGTGCCATCACTCTGGATGGTGTGGGAGCAAAACGAAACCTCGCGAGGAAGTTGCTTTACAGTAAGACCGATGATTGTCTTGAACCATTGACGATCTGAGTCCACCAAACTAACGGCTGCAATGGACGTACCTGGCATCACATCGAGCGCCTGCTCGGCGAACCCACGGAACAGCTGATCACCCATGGTGTCCAGGATTCCGGTATCACGAAGGCGCTGCAGTCTTTTTGCTTCCGAGAATGACTCCATTGTCATGCCTTCCTATAAGCGGATACGTTCTGCCTTAATGCAGGCTGGGCCGCGTCAACGATCCGGAGGCGCCGGGACTGCGACGCCGGCTGACCGTCTGCAACTTTACCGACGCGAAAGCGGCCCATCAAAGACGCCATCTCGGCAGCTTCGGTCTTGAGACTTGAGGCAGCGACTGTTGCTAACTCGATCATAGCCGAGTTTTGCTGGGTTACCTGGTCCATCTGATTGACCACTATGTTAACCTCTCCAAGCCCAGTCGCCTGCTCCTGCGCGGATATCGCCATCTCGGAAAGCAATGCGTCGATCTGACCGACCTTGTCCGTGACACCATCAAGTGCCGAAGCCGTTTCGGTGACCAGTTTGACGCCGCGCTTCACCTCTTCCGAGCTGGAGGCGATCAGTAGCTTGATCTCCTTGGCTGCCACGGCAGAGCGTTGTGCCAACGCACGCACTTCCTGCGCCTTAACGGCAAACCTCCGACTGGCATTGCCAGCGCGAGCTGCCTCAACCCCGGCGTTGAGTGCCAGTAGATTGGTCTGGAACGCGATCTCATCCATGACACCGATGATCTGGGTGATCTTGGTAGAGCTGTCGTTGATCTCTCTCATGACCGAGGCTGCTTGGTTCATCACCTTGCCAGACAGTACGGTTCCCGACCGGGCAGTGGAGGCGGCGAGAGCGGCCTGCAGTGCACCTTCCGCGCTTCGCTTGACGGTTGCCGTGATTTGGTCGAGGGCGGCGGCAGTTTGTTCAAGGCTGGCAGCTTGCTGCTCGACACGACGCGATAGCCCATCTGTCGAGGCGGCGATCTCCTGGGTACCCGTGTTGATGGTCTCAGCACTATTGGCGACCTTCGACATGGTGGCCTCGAGTCCCTCAAGTGAGGCGTTGTAGTCTGACCGAAGCTCTTCGAACACCGGATCAAATTCCTGGTCCAGGCGATGTTCCAGATTGTTGCTAGCCAACTCCGCGAGACCATTGGCGACCTCGGTTACGGCGCGAACCCGACCTGTGACGTCCGTGGCAAATTTAATGATCGACGTGACGTTACCGTTCAGATCGAAGATCGGATTGTAGGACGCCTGAATCCATACAGGCCGTCCGCCTCGACCAAGCCGCTTGAACTCGCCAGAGGCGAACTCCCCCGCGTTTAACTTCCGCCAGAACTCCCGGTATTCAAAGGATTCGGCGTAAGCGACGTCAACAAACATACGGTGATGCTTACCTTAGATTTCGCTCAACGAATATCCCAGCACAGCCAGGAAGTTCTGGTTGGCGTTGATGATCTCACCGGCTGGCGTGAATTTAATAATGCCTTGGACCCGGGAGATCGCGGCCAATTTTGCTTCGAATGCGGCGTTCTTCAGATGGTCCGCCGTGGTGTCACTCGCCGCTTTACGATTGCGACGACCTTGCCGCTGGCGTTTAACACCGGGTTATAGGAGGCTTGGATCCAGACCTGCTTCCCACCCTTGCCGATGCGGCAATATTCCTGTCGGTCAAATTCACCGCGGCCGAGCTTGAGCCAAAAGTCCTTGTAAGCGTCTGATTGAGCATACTCGCCATCGACAAACATGCTGTGGTGCTTGCAAAGAACCTCTGAGGCGCCGTACCCCATTAATTCACAGAAAGGCTCGTTCGCCGCTAAGATTGTCCCAATCGTATCGAACTCAATGATGGCAAGTGACTTGTCAAGGGCGCTAAAAACGCGCCTTGCCTTGGACTGGAACCCGCGAAATATGTTCAGCATGGGCTTCACATTCAGATCATTGAGCTGAGGACTGCCCATGACATAGCGGTCCGTGACTATAATAGGCGATGACATCCTTTCGAGGTTGTAAATCCGGGTGTTCAGGCCACAACTAAAGTGCAGTCCGAGTTGCTATAGCGGAGTTTTGATACTCGAATAACGCGATCCGCTAAGCCAGGTGGCTTACCGGCTCTGCGGAGAGCCGGCGCGAATGCGAGCGTGTTGCCCTGCGGGCTTGGTGGCCGAGTGCTATACAGACTTGGTCATCGCCAAACTTGTATGATCGGCGGCAACTATCTGGAGCAGGCTAGAGACTTCACGATGCCACTTCTTTGCCGAGGTAGCGCAGTGCTGCAACAAGCCAGCTTTCAGGGAAGTGTTTGATAGGGGTGACGCCAGGTAATCTCAATGCGAGGTTCGACTACACATTCGACTGTGTCAACGCCCCCGTCACAGAGAACTGTCCGCTTCCGGCCAGATCCCGCCAGAGGCCGTCCGACCGCTGCGCCATTCGGTCCCGTTCCGCCGGATGTAGGCCGTTCCCAAAGCCATCGTCCGGTATACCAGACCTCTCTGGTTGACCTCCTTGGGACTAGACCTCTTTTAGCCATCGACGCGCTGAGCTACTGAACGCTCCGTTCATCGACCATCTCGAACAGCTTATGGTTGTCGCTATAGTCGACAGGAACGCCGATGATGACGGGACCGACCGTCGCCATCGCCTTCTTGAGCCCCGGAGCAATCTCGTCCGGTTCGCGGATCATCAGGCCGGTCGCACCGAACGCCTCCGCGTATTTGACCGGGTTGACCGGCCCGAGGTCGCAGCCGGACGATCGTCCGTATTTGATCTTCTCCTGCTCGGCCACCATGTCGTACGATCCATCGATCCAGATCATGTGAACCAGGTTGCATTTCAGGCGGACGGCCGTCTCGAGTTCCATGGCCGAGAACAGGAAACCGCCGTCGCCAGAAATCGAAATGACCTTCTCATGGGGGCGCACCAGGCAGGCTGCGATGCCCCACGGGAGCGCCACGCCAAGCGTTTGCTGACCGTTCGAGATCAGCACTTGGCGCGCCCTGAAGCTGTAGAGATACCGCGCCAACCACAAATGGAAAGACCCCATGTCCAGGCAGAGGGTGACATCGGTCTCCAGCACCTTCTGCAGTTCGCTGACGAGGCGAAGCGGGTGGATGGGGGTCCCATTCTTAAGCCCGGCCTGCTGGGTGAGATGAGCCCGTTCGGCGGCAATCGCCTGCAGGAGGTGGCTGGACAAGGCCGGCCGTTCCCGCCTGTTCACCAACGGCGTTAGCGCTGCGAGCGTCTGCGCGATGTCGCCGGTCAGTTCGACATAGGGGCAGTACTCGGCATCGAGATCGGGTTCCAGCACATCGATGTGGATGATCCTGCGAGCGTTACCCTTGTTCCAATGCGGCGGCCAATACTCGACAGGATCATAACCTATGGTCACGACCACGTCGGCGGAGCCCAGCAGGCGGTCGGCGGGCTGGTTCGCGATTTGCCCCACACGACCGCCAAAGCTATCGAGCAGGTGCTCACCGACCGCGCCCGCACTCTGGAAGGTGCCGACGACGGCGAGCTTGTTCTGCTCCAGAAAGGCGCGGACGGCCTCGGCATTGGCAGGCTTGCTCGCAAGCAAGCCTAGGAGGACCACAGGGTTCTCCGCTGCCGTGAGGAGCCGCCCAGCCTCGGCAATAGCTCCCGAGTCGGCAGGGCCGGGCCCGGACTTGAATGGCAGATCCAGGAGCCTGGCACCAGCGGGCGCCATCATGACATCCATCGGCAAGTTGACGTAGGCAGCGCCTGGCCGCCCGCCTTCGGCCGCCCGGAAGGCGTTGTTGAGCACTTCTGTCACCGCGTGGGGTGCGCCCACCGTCACGCTAAACTTCGTCACCGGCTTCATGATCGACACCGCATCCATCGTCTGATGGATCTGCTTGAGCCCGTCTGCCATCGGGACGGCGCCCCCAAGGGCCACAACGGGATCGCCCTCCGAATTGGCGGTTGCGAGGCCGGTCGTCAGGTTGGAGACGCCAGGACCGGATGTGGCGATGCAGACGCCCGCCCGGCCGGTCATCCGGCCGATGCCCCCCGCGATGAAGGCTGCATTCTGCTCGTGACGGCACACCACCGTCTTAATGTTCGAATCGACAAGGGCATTGAAGACGGTATCGATCTTAGCGCCGGGCACGCCGAACACATATTTGACGCCGCGGGCTTCGAGCGTCCGCACGATGAGTTCCGCACCGTTCTCGGGAGTGGCCACGTCATATTCTCCGCTGGCTATGTGACTCAATGTCCGGACTCAGCCTTGTCGAGGTCGTTGGACGTGTCCCGGCTCAGGTCCGCCTTCAGGAACTCTTCGTTTTCCGGGAGGGCGATGTGGAAGTCCTCCAGCTCCTGCACGCGCAGTCTGACCTGTCCCGTTTTTAATTCTAGGAGATGTCCACCTTGGGTGCGGTCATCCGACAGATAATGGATGTGATAGCCAGGCACGCTGATGGCCCCTGAGAAAATGGGGGAATAGATGCCGATCAACGTCCCCTTGCAGTCGGTGAACTCGAACTCGTGTTGCGTCTTCGCCGCGTCCAGGAGGGTCGCACCCGGCGCCGGCGCACAGACCGCTCGCGTCCTGATGGTTTTGAACACGCCGTCGAGCCGGATGGCATAGAACAGATTGTCTGTCCGGCGGAACGTGTCGAGATGCGTCTTCAAATCGTCGAACGACGCCATGGCGGGCAACGTTACATCGACGGCGGGATCAAAGCGTGTGACTGTTGCGAACGGCGCCTCATCGGTTGGAAGGGCTTCAAAGATCGCGCCGCTGCCCTCGATGCGGAAGATGTGCCCGTCAACGATGATCATCTCCCCATGCAGGCCCGCAAACGTTCCGAGACCGAAGTCGCCATGCTCCAGCAATTTCTCGCAGGTGATGGCGCCAGCATATTTGCCCGCGACGAGAGACCGCGATGTCGATACCTGGAACAGCGTATGCAACGGCCTGTCCAGGTAGGCCGCGATGGCTGCGGCCACGAGGCTGTCGATGGCACCGCCGCCATTGCGCGACCTCGCGTTTAGGCCCTTGATCAATGATTGCGGCAAGCTAAGTGTCACATTTGCCAAATCGACCTCCTTATTGGTCCAGCCCTGCGAACAGGCTCTAGGAACGGATGAAGGCCAGGAGGTCGGCGTTGATCACATCGGCATTCGTGGTGAGCATGCCGTGCGGGAAGCCGGGATAGATTTTCAAAACGCCGTGCTTGAGAAGTTTGGCGGAAAGCACGCCGGCGTCCCGGTAGGGCACGATCTGATCGTCATCACCGTGCATCACCAGGGTCGGAACGTCGATCGTCTTTAGGTCTTCGGTGAAGTCGGTTTCAGAGAATGCCTTGATGCCCTCGTAATGGGCCTTGGCGCCGCCCATCATGCCCTGGCGCCACCAATTCTGGATGACGCCTTCCAGCGGTCTGGCGCCGGGCCGATTGAAGCCATAAAACGGACCCGCCGGCACATCGCGGAAGAACTGCGCGCGGTTGGCAGCCAAACCGTTCCGGAGACCATCGAACACTTCTAGCGGCAAGCCGCCGGGGTTGCCGTCTGTCTTGACCATGAGCGGCGGTACGGCGGACATCAGCACCGCCTTCGCCACGCGGCCATTGCCATGACGCGCGACATAGCGCGCGACCTCGCCGCCGCCCGTCGAGTGACCGACATGAACAGCGTTCCGCAGGTCGAGTTGCCTTACCACCGCGGCGGCGTCGGCTGCATAATGGTCCATGTCATGGCCACTCGACACCTGGCTGGACCGGCCATGGCCACGGCGATCGAATGCGACAACCCGATAGCCGTGCTGGACGAAAAACAGCATTTGCGTATCCCAGTCATCGGAACTGAGCGGCCATCCATGGTGGAAGACAATTGGCTGCCCCTCTCCCCAGTCTTTGTAGAAAATGTTTACGCCGTCTATGGTGGTGATCATGTCCACTACACTGCAACCTTTACAAAACTAGTAAGAACTTGGATTCGGTGATGGGTTACTTGGTGATGACGGTAGAGCGGTTACAGTATTACTCGTGGCTCGAGTAATACACGGCTGTGGTCGTAGAATAGTAAATTTTGGAGCAAAGCGGCTCAACATGGCTTCCATGTTGTCAAGGATGACCCATCGAGGTCTAAATGGCATTGGCTGTTATGAGCATGCTTTGTCTAATTTGGTTGTCTTTAGCGGTCGGCCTGATATCGGCGGAAGAACGTCAGGCGATTAAGATGAAGGGGATGCTGTGAGCAAAGTGGATGCACCGTAAACAACAACGAATTGGTTCGCCGAAACCCGAGACAGATAGGGGCCACGTTGCTGACGCTGTGCTGGCCCATCTTGGCATTATGTCTCCGCCGGTCTTGCGGTGCAGTTCCGTGCAGGGTCCTATGACCGTTACGCGCCTGCAGAGTCATGCTGTCGTCCGACAGGATTATGCGTCGCTACCGCGGGACGACGCGTTGATCTTCCGGCTGCACCTCCGGGAGCTGTCGGATCATAGACTGTGGCTGAATGGTAGGGCTCAACCGGTCGCCAAATGCTCCCCCGGCACGGTCAGCATTTACGATGTCCAACAGGAACTGGCTGTCAGCATCACCGATCCGCTCGATGTCGTCCGCATCTTTATCCCCAGGACCGCACTTGTCGAGATTGGGCGGGAGAGCGGCGTGAGACAGGTGACTGGCTTTAATTTCCGGCATGGCGATGCGACCGATGATCCGGTGATCAGTTCTCTGGTATCGTCGCTTTTACCCTCGGTCGGAGCGCCCGAGGCCGCATTCGGCTTGTTTGTCGACCACGTCATGCTTGCACTTCTAACGTATGTCGGCCGGGCCTATGGCGCCGTGGACTACACGCGCAGGGCGGCGCGGGGCAAGTTGGCGCCCTGGCAAGAGCGGCGGGCCAAGGAGATGTTAGAGGCGGATTTGAACTCCAATTTGCGCACCGCCGCATTGGCCGAGGCGTGCGGCCTGTCTCCCAGCCATTTTGCACGGGCCTTCAGACAATCCACGGGCCTTCCGCCGCATCGCTGGCTGCTTAATCGCCGGGTCGATCGCGCCAAGGAATTGATGCTCACGACAGGCATGTCGCTTCCCGACCTTGCGGCGGCATGCGGCTTTTCCGACCAAAGTCACCTTAGCCGTGTATTCGAGCGGGTCGTAGGCGTTCCACCAGGCGCTTGGCGGCGGTCGCATACGTGCCAGATTGCTGACTTCTAGTTGTAGAGTGCCACCTGTCCCGGCATCTTAACAATCCGCGTTCCTATCCGAACCGAATATTGGCCTCTTCTGCAATTTAAGGGGTCAAATGCGGGAGCAGGGTTCGGGGCCATGCCCAAAGCGAACGCGGCCGAGCAGCGGGGGGAATAATCTTCGAGGCGGCTTGTTCACTCTATGTTCCGCGCAAGGGTGGCGCCATGGACCACAACCTTACCAATCGAAAACGTCGAGACCTGATCCTGTCCACCCGCTGGCAGACTGGACACTTGATAGTTCGCGTTGGTCGTTGGAGGTCAAGTTCGGTCGGTGCCGACAGACGCAAGTTGTGCCAGCAGAGACTGCTCGAAAAGGAAGGCGTCCAGTTCGACGAGCGGATTAGCCGGGACCAAGCTTGGTGCCCGGCCATGCTTGGCTCGCCGTTAGACCTGCGCCATTCCACCGTCAGCGAAGAGTTCCGTGCCCGCGATGAAGCTGGCGTCGTCTGAAGCAAGGAAGGTCACGGCTTTGGCGATCTCATCTGGATCACCGACCCGGCCGAGCGGAACCTGACTTGCCATGTAGTCGACAAGCCCCTGC
This sequence comes from Acidisphaera sp. L21, assembly GCF_009765685.1. Taxonomy (GTDB): domain Bacteria; phylum Pseudomonadota; class Alphaproteobacteria; order Acetobacterales; family Acetobacteraceae; genus LMUY01. The sequence continues at coordinate 39,081 of NZ_LMUY01000137.1, forward strand.
TGCTGCGCCTCCTCCGGGCCAGCCAGACCGACTAACCCCGGGGTCTTCACCGGCCCGGGGCTAATGACGTTCACTCGAATGCCACGTGCCTTCAAGTCCAGCGTCCAGCTACGGGCCAGATTGCGAACCGCCGCCTTAGAGGCGCTGTAGAGGCTGAAGGCGGCCGTCCCCGTGATGCCGGTGACCGAACCCGTCAAGATCACCGAGGCACCGTCCACCAGCAGCGGCAGGGCCTGCTGCACGGTGAACACCACACCCTTCACGTTGCGGCCGAAGATGTCGTCGTATTGCTCCTCGGTGATCGCACCCAGCGGCTGCATGGAGCCGCCACCGGCATTGGCGAACAGCACGTCGATCCTGCCTGCATCGGCCTTCACCCGCCCATAGAGGCGAGTGAGGTCCGCCGACTTGGATGAGTCGGCTTGAACACCCGTGGCAGTGGGGCCGATGGCTGCAACGGCGGCGTCCAACTCGGCCTGACGACGGCCGGTAACGAAGACGCGGGCACCCTCGGCGGCAAACCGTTTGGCTGTAGCAAGGCCAATGCCGCTGGTCCCCCCGGTGACTACGGCCACTTTACCTTCGAGTTTGCGGGGCATGTCGGCATCTCCAGTTGGTTGATGCACGGAAGATGTGGCCAAACGTGTTTCTGCAAAATAGAAAGGTCTGCAAAGTATCTTTGCAGGAATGTCTATGTTGGGGCTGCCGGATTTCGAGGGTTTGGCCATGGTGGCCAAGGTGGCGGAGGAGCGGTCCATTGCCGTCGCCGCCCGGACGCTGGGCGTCTCAGTGGCGACCGTGTCGCGTGCCGTGACCCGGCTTGAGGAACGGCTTGGCGGCCAACTCTTCAACCGGACCTCGCGCCGCTTAGCACTGACCGACCTCGGGCAGCGTGTGGCCGAACAGGCAGCCAAGGTGCTGTGGCAAGCAGAGGAGGTGGAGAACGAGGCGCGTGAGTTGGCGAGCCGACCACGTGGCACGGTGCGTCTGGCTGTCCCCATGTCCTTCGGGCTGCGGTGGGTCGCGCCGCTTATGCCGGAGTTCTTGCGGCTCTATCCGGACATCTCCGTGGACCTACACTTGAGCGACGCCAAGGTAGACCTGATCGGGGAAGGCTTTGACGCTGCCCTGCGGATCGCGGTGATGGAGGACTCCTCCCTCATCGCCCGGCAGCTATGCCCGGTGGCGCGCCACGTCGTGGCAGCGCCAGCCTACCTCGCTCGATACGGGCGTCCGCAGCACCCAAGCGAACTGAGTGTTCATCACTGCCTCGGCTACGCCTTCCACGCCCGTGGCGATGTTTGGCGTTTCCAAGAGCCGGCAGGGGAGGCAGCCACGGTAACACCGACTGGACCGCTGCGAGTGACCAACGTGGACGCACTGCTCCCCACGTTGCTTGAAGGATTGGGCATTGCCGAGTTGCCGGAATTTATCTCGGCCGAACACCTTGCTGCTGGCCGACTGGAGATCATCCTACCAGAGTGGCGGCTGACCTCTGGCGGCCTGTACTTTGTCACGCCTTCGGCGCGTAACCGTTCGGCCAAGGTGGAGGCGCTGGCCGGGTTCTTTGCAACAAGGTTGTCGAAGCCAGCGTGGTTGAGAGGTGACGAGGCAGGGCCGCACCCGGCTACTAGCGGTTCCCAGCGAGATAAGACAGCAGGTGCGACACAAGCGTCTCGGGAGCTTCCCGCTGCGGAAAATAACCAACATCCGCCGGCGTCACGAGCGAGAAAGACCCGCTGAACTTTTCATGCACTGCTAGCACGAAGTTTCGGGACGACCACGGCCCTCAAACCTCAAGCTCGGTAATCTCCACGAACATCTCTCCGCCTCCGAGTAGGAGACGGCCCACCGTAGTGGGCAAAGAGAACCTCCGAGGACCGGCACTCCCCGGATTGATGTAAAGCACGCCGTCTTTCCGTCGCGTGTGTGCCTTATGCGAATGGCCATAGACCACGACTCGAAAACCAGCCGACACCGGATCAAGGGCAAGATCGTCAAGGTTGTGGAGCATGTAAGCGAGAATGCGCCCATCTAGCTCTATCGCCTCGGTCTCGGGAATAGCGGACGCCCAAAGCCCCTTATCGACATTTCCACGAATTGCGACGACCGGAGCCAAACGCTCCAGTTCGGTCAGGATATCGGGTTTGCCAATATCGCCAGCATGCAAGATTAAGTCACTTCCCCGGAGCGCCTTGCTTGCTTCCGGCCGTAGGAGACCATGTGTGTCCGAGATCAAGCCAACGACTTGCCTCGCCATTTTTGCCTAGGATGCTTTCCGGCGCGGTCTCATCACGCGCTCGGCTGTCATCGATGGACGCTCCGCCGCCTTCTCCTCTTTCGCCTTTGACGACTTGCCGCCCTGAATCGGCAATTTTAAAGCAGGTTGTCGGCGTGTCTCTTCCGTCGTCGCAGCCTTCTTCCTTTTGGTCTCCTTTACAGGCTCGGCTGCCGATGCGGGCGGAGCACCCAAGCTCTTTTTCAATGCTGCCATCAGGTCGATCACGTTGCTTGGGGCTGCTACTGGTGCCGCCTCTTCCTCGATTGCAGCGCCCTTCAGCTTGGCATCGATCATGGCGCGCAGGCGGGTCTCGTACCTGTCTTCGAGGTCACTTGGATCATACCTGCCACTTTGCCGCTGAACCAATTGCACGGCGAGTTGCACCATCTCCTCGTCCACAGAGACGCGCTGAACATTCTCGAATAGTTCAGTCGAACTGTTCAGATCGCGCTCTTCATTCAACGTTTGTGCGACCAGTCCACCGTTTGCTGGGCGGATGGCAATGGTGCGCTCGCGTTGAGCGATGACAACGCGGGTGAGTGCTACTTTGCCGGTTCTCGTGATGGCTTCGCGCAAAACGGCATATACGTCATCCGATCCCTTTCCATCCGGCGCCAAGTAGTAGGAGGCATCGAAGTAGATTGGATCGATAGAATCTTCATCGACGAACTTCTCCACCGACATCAATGAGGAAGTCTCGACTTTCACGCTGTCAAAGTCGCTATCCTCAAAGAGGACGTAACGGTTCTTTTGGAATTCGTAGCCCTTCACCGTCTCGCTACGACGAACTTCCTCACCGGTTTCAGCGTCCTGACTGACCATCCGAATGCGATTACCCGTGGCCGGGTTGATCATGTTGAATTTGATTGATCCACGATCATGCTTGGCGCTGAACAATGCGACTGACATGACACAAGGGCGAGGCGAAGGTGGCCACGCCATACTGGTCGAGAAGCCATCAGAGTTGCGCTGGGTACAGGGTCATGTGACGCTAAAGCACTGACACTGTATGGGTTTTGGCGGGGCAACCCGGACGTTTCTCTGAAGTCGGATCAGAGTCGATCCGCAGTCGCTTCAAAAACATGGCTTTGTGTTTGAGTAGACTGGCGGAGAGATAGAACACCTTCATGTGAGCCGGTCGAAGTGCGGTTAAGCAGCGGAACAACGAGAGAACTGCGGTTCTGCGGTTCTTAGTCGAACTCTCCGTCCATCGGCTCCGCTACAGAACGCCAGTGGCTCCCCCCGGCTGTGTGCTTTTCCTCTCGTTCGGTAAGCCCAACTCTTCTCGAATGTGCGTGAACTTGGCCGGGTCAGCCAGTCGGCGGTCTGCCATCATTACACGCAACTCAGCCAACCCTTCGTCAGTGAAGAACAGCCTTGGTGGCCGGAGGGTCACATCTAGCCGAAGCAGTCCTCGATCGAGCATGGATTGAGCCGTGGGCGGTATCTTGGGCGCACCTGCGCGCGCCCCACCCCGCCACGTCCGAAGTTGGATGCCCTCCGCGATTGTCGGGTAAGTTGAGAAGAACATGTCCAATTCCCGGCGGATGAAATCTCGCTCTTTTGGATTGAACGTCATTGCTGTTGTTGATGCGATCGTCATCGGTGCCTCATAGCGCCTTTGGATGCGTATTGGAACGCAGCCACGCGCAAGCTCGGTCTGCTTATGTGGAGCATGCCATCCCCTTGAAAGTTGGTGAACCGAAGCTTGACCGTAGGACCATTTTCCTGGCAAGTTCCTGCTACGTTCTTTTTAGGAAAGAGGGTGCGAGATGGCCTGCGGCATGGCATTCGATGTTTACGACCTACTGCTCGCGCTGCCTGCCAATGGCGAATGGGTGAGCGGAAAAGGTCAATTCCAACACCTGCTCATGATCTTGCTGGGTGGAGGGTCGTCACTCATCGAGGAGACGTCCATGCCAGCCACCGATGAGATGCTGGTACCAGAGTGGCAGGTTCGCCTGTCGCATATCGGTCAACAGGAGAGAGCCGCAATCCTCCAACCATGTGATGCCTGAGGTAGCCGAGGACAGCGCGTGGGCCACGACGTCACTGATCGAAAGCGCCCACAGCTTTTGGTAGCCTCATCGCTTTCCGATCTACGAGGATGGCAACTTGAAATTCGATGCAGTGGATGCCGGGCAGTAAAGGCACTAACGGTTCGGCGTCTTCTTGACGATCTCCACGTCGATCCTAACGCTACCTTGACCAGCATCACCGGCAAGCTGCGATGTACAGAGCCTCACTGCAATAAGCGGCCTGATCGAGTGGCCATGACGCGCCAGAATGAATTCATGATCGTGTGGGGTTCCGGCGCCCCGATGTAGGCTGTCTTGGAGCTGATCAGCTGGATCGGAGGATGCAGTGTGATGTGAGACACACCCCATTTGGTCTGTAGCCCCTAGACTGCCTGGGCTGTGATGCAGGCATCATTAGCGCCGACTACGCCGTAGAGCAGGCGAGGAACATGCAAAGTCAATCAGCTGAGTTACGTCAGGGATCGGTCATTCGGATCACCTCGCCAAACGGACAAAAGCATGACGATCACAACGACGGTCGAGTGATGGAGCACCACGGCAGCATGGTCCTGATCCGCTTCCCTCAGTCAACCGAACTCTGGGTGGCGGACGATCTTCACTATGACCGGGACAACGACGTTTGGTTGGCACCGCCGTCAGGCAACGTTTTCGAAACTGAGTAAATCAGCCGGCTGACTTGAGAAAGGTTCATGCACCGTTTGGCGGCGCGGCACATCTTGCTTGGATTGCCGAGCCAGATTGCAGTACGCTATGGAGCCAGGATGCACGAAGTCGTGCTACCTGATGGCGTGCTTAGCGGTGTCAAAGGTTCGTTCTGATCGCAGGCCAGCTTGATCAGGCCAACCATGCTGCTTGGCAGCACAATGCGATCACCTGTTCTACACGATGTATGAATCTTCGCCTTCACCTCGATCGGCATGCCATCGCGACGCGCCCACGCACCAGCGTCGGCGCAGAAACCGGGGACCGCAGGCGGCGCGGCAGATGGTTGAGTAATCGCTCCAGCCACCGGGTGCTGAGATGGGGTGAAATGCTGCGTCGCCGTCTTGCGTGGGGCGACATGTGGCGACAAAGCAGGCTGTTGATGGGCAACCTTGTGCGAGGAGGCTTGTGAGATCTTAGCAGAGTGCGGCTGTGTGCTCTTGAGGGTTGGGGTGTGTGGCGACGATATCGGGGTTCGATGGTCGGCTTTGTGGGAGCCGGTTTGCAGCGGCGATGCGAGGGTCCGATCAGCGATCTTAGGTGAAGCCGCCTGAGACCCAGTAGCAGCAAACACTGCGATCAATCCAACTATCCCTAGTCTCGCCATGAAAACCTCGATTGTCACAAGGGAGGGGGTAGAGCTCTACTTCGGGCGAGGCAAGGGCGCTGGTAGGCAATGACCACTTGCTTCTACCATTACAGAGATCGCCATAACTGTGTGAGCGGTCAAGGCGCTCTTGCTGCCTGCACAAAAAAGGCAGGGCGGCCACCTTCAGCTTGGCAGAAATCTTCGCTAAGCTGAGCAGCATGAAGAATTCGACTTTCCCGCTTCCATCGGCACGCCGTGCTGTGTTCGGATACCCGACGAATGATAATCTAGCCCTGCTTCGGCGGGCAGAATGACTAGGGAAGAGATGGACATCCTCCGGCAGGGCCTTACGCCAGAGGGCGTCAATGTCTGGTGCGAGCGCTGCTATGCAGGTTCAGAGCGACTCGGGCGCGTCATTGGGCATGCAGAGGACAAAGATCGCCTCCTCTCTCGCAAGGCTTTCTCCAGAACAAGAGCGGATGGATCATGCAGTTTCAGACGACTGAAGCGGGTTATGCCGCTCTTTGCGCCACTGCGTGACGCATGTTTGCGACTGAAACGACCTTGCCGCTATCCGCGACGAGCGATCAATTCAAATCGGTTTTCGGCTGCGCAATCGTGGGCATCTTCTTGGTCGTCGTCATGGTAGGCGACGCACTTGGTCGAATAATCGCAGGTGCAGTGGTCGGGGGCGTCATGGGCTTCTGGTTATCCCGCCCGGTGCGGGTGCCGGACTCAAAGCCCACTCCGGACATACCAATGGGATTGATCAAAATACGCCACTTTAGATCGACCAAGTAGCAGTCCATCGGTATCGGTCATGCCGGTAGCTCAATTCTACCGTCTGATGGTCGCCTGCGTGCTGACAATCGCTCTGAGGATGATGCGCTAACGGAAGTCACGACTGGTCGGCATTTTCGCTTTCGTCCGAGCCGGACCGGGATGAGGCCGGCGAACCTCATCAGCCCGGCCAAGCACCACTTTTCCCAAATCCAAATTAGGTTGTGCTGTGTTCAAGCTTCGGAGCAGATCGGTCCGGTCAATCAACCGGCGGCAGATGAGGTGGGTAATCGGCACCTCGGCATGCTCGACCTCTCGCTCGATCTTGCCTTCGGCCACCATGAGGCCTGAACCGATCATCGCCGCCCGGTCTCGCTCGCCCACGTTGGTGTAGATGACGAGATTTGCGACCCCGAACTCATCCTCCAGCGTGATGAAGACGATTCCTTTTGCAGTACCCGGACGCTGACGCATGAGTACGATACCGGGCAGTCGGACTGAGGTGCCGGGTTCGGCTGTGTTAAGGAAGTTCGTATCGTGATAACCTAGCTTCGATAAGGTGGGGCGTAATAAGGCGAGCGGATGCTCTCTCAATGAAAGTCCCGTCGCCGCGTAGTCCAGCACCACGGATTGCCCTTTCGCTTCGGCAGGGAGGACGGGAGCGGGTTCTTGGATCAACCCAGCTTCACCGAGGAAGTTTTCGGCCAGTTGTAAAAGAGGTGGGATGTCATGCTCGATGGCTTTGGCATCCCACATCGCGTCCCGCCGGCTGGCGCCCAGACTCGCAAACGCGTCCGCTTCGGCTAATGCCTCGATGGCCTTCCGGCTCACCCCACTGCGGCGAGCCACTTCCTCCACCGAGCTATATGGTGAGCCGTTCCCGGATCGCCGCGTTTTCACGATCTGCCGACCTTCCTCCTCGGCCAACCCAGACGCCAACCGAAGACCCAGCCGTAGCGCGTGCTGGTCATTGCTGCCTAGGTCAAACTCAAGCGTGCTGTCCCAATCGGAGGCATTTATATCCAGCGGTCGGACCAGCACCTCATGCTTCTTGGCGTCGGATACGATCTGAGCGGGCGCGTAAAATCCCATCGGCTGGCTGTTGAGCAATGCCGCCGCGAACACGGCCGGATGATGGCGCTTCAGCCATGATGACGCGTAGGCAAGATGAGCGAAACTGGCAGCGTGGCTTTCCGGAAAGCCGTATGACCCGAACCCCTCGATTTGTTTGAACACGCGTTCAGCAAGTTCTGGATCGTAGCCTCGCTTTACCATGCCGCCCACCAGCCGGTCGCGATACATGCTCACGCCTTGAGTGTGCTTGAACGTCGCCATGGCCCGGCGCAGTTGATCCGCTCCATTGGGAGTGAATCCGGCCGCCACGATCGCCACCCGCATCGCCTGCTCTTGGAACAGCGGCACACCAAGGGTGCGGCCCAGCACGTTTTTCAACTCATCGGAATGGCCATGCTCAGGCGAAGGCTTTGGATAGACTGGCTGCTCTAGCCCCCAGCGGCGCCGCAAATAGGGATGTACCATGTCGCCTTGGATCGGACCGGGACGGATAATTGCAACCTGAATAACCAGATCGTAGAACTTACTTGGTTTCATCTTCGGCAGAGACGCCATTTGAGCGCGACTTTCGACCTGAAAGACGCCGAGGCTGTCCGCCCGGCGCAGCATGGCATAGGTCTCTTCGCAGTCTTTCGGAACCGCAGCTAGATCAAGTTCTCTCTTATGGTGCTGCCGTAGCAGGTCGAACCCGCGACGTAGGCACGACAGCATGCCCAGCGCGAGAATATCGACCTTGAGTAGCTTCAGGGCATCGACATCGTCCTTGTCCCACTCCAGCTATCAAGCGACATCAGGAACCCATCCAGCGTGTTGCCTCACGACGGAATGTTACTCAAGCTTTTCATGTCGTCGGCAGCCTGCATGGTTTTGTCAGGGCCCATGACCCCCGCCGCTGGAACTGCCGATTGAGGCATCGGACCCAGCAAGACCTCCCGCGCCATCGTCAGCCGCCGCACCTTCATGAACCGCTGGACCGTGCGGAGATGATCCGTTGTAAACCGTTCCGGATACAGTGCCCGCAGCCGCTCCAACGCTGCCACGGCCGTCAACGCCGGCTGCGCATCCAGCCAGGTCAGCAGTTGATCGCGCACCGCATCCAGCATTGATGGCCTCACGATCGGCTTTACCCGGACATAGCGTCGCCGGTGCGTTGGCCGTTGTTCGCCGGCCTCCCAGGCGACCTTCAAGCTCGCCGTGAACACCGACAGATCAAGCGGCGCTGGCGTTTCCGCCCGACCCGCCGTCATGCCTCGTTCATCCACTCGTTTGCCCAATTCCGCCTGTGCCCCCCGGATCTCAGCCAGCAATAGGACCGGGTCAGCAACCGCCATCATGCTGCGCAGCTTCGACTTGTCGGCCTCCGATACCGCCGCATGCGTCAGCACCCGCATCACCGGGCGCACGGGGAGGTAGTACCGCTTGATGACCCGCGCGCCCTCACGGCGCTTCTCCCGCAGCTTGAACGACGGCTGGAACAGATTGCCGTGCAGGCGGGCTGACGCATACAACCGTCCAAGGCTTTCACCCGCGAGCACACCTTCAAACCGACCATAGCCAACCAGCTGCCGGACGATTGCACCGTTCTTCTGCTCAACCCAGGCCTGGTCATTCTTCCGGTAGGCCCGTGAGCGCGTCACCTCCAGCCCCGCCGCTCGGCACCAGCCCACCACCAGGTCGTTCATGAACAGGCTGTCGTTGTCGAAATCCACGCCACGCAGCGGAAACGGAAACAGCTCGCGCGCCCGGCCAAGGGCATGCACGACCATCTCGGCCTCGCGCACGACGATCGGAATGCATTCCGTCCACCCAGTCGCCACATCCGTCAGCACCATCGTCTGCGCGAATGCCCCCGACACCGTTGTGCCGCCGTGCGATACAAAGTCCACCTCGACCCAACCGGGCGCCGGGTCATTCCAATCGTTGAATGTCCGGATCGGCACGCTGCGCCGCACCGCCGAGCCAAATCCCGCCGGACGCCGACGCCCGCTACCCGCAACCAAGCGCACCCCGGTGAGCAATCGGTCGATCGTCGCAGCGCTCACCTCGAGCAGTCTTCCCCGCGGTGCCTCGTCCAACGTCACACGGCCGTGCTGCTCCAGCGCCGGCAGCAATACGGCAATCATCGGCCGCAAGCGCTTCGAGCAGACCCGGTCAGCAACCTCCCAGAGCTGGATCAGGGCATCGCGCACCTCCGGACCATAGCGACCACGCTGGGATACAGCCTGATCCGCCGTTATGATCTCCTGCTCCTCCTTCCGGTCGCCCAAGCCGGACAGCAACCGAATCGCATGTTTGCGATGGTAGCCGGTCACCGCCGCAAACTCGTCCAAAATGCGCGATCGCTCCCATCTTTTCGCATCCCGGTAACGGAGGCTCACCGCCTCCAAAAGCTCCGTCCGTCCCGCCATGCTGATCCGCCGTGCCATCCCGTTGCTTCCCAAGCCCACGTCTGCCGGTAACAAACCATCTGAGGCAACGACATCGGCTGGTAGCAATTAACGTGAGGCAATGCGTGGATGGGTTTACCCTGTCGCCTGACACTCCAGCACGGTGCGGCCAGCCATGGCCGCGTTACCCACAACCGCCATCTCGGTGAGAGGTCCCCGGCTCATGACGAATCCCCCGACGTGAGTTGCCAGATGCCGTGGGAAATTGGGCGTCGGCCAAGGCTTGCCCAACATGGAGGTTGGTGCCGGGTGCATCCACGCCCCCGATAAGCCCATGGCCTTGCCGACCTCACGGATGGCGCTACGGCCACGATACCGAATGACGGTGCCGACGATGGAATTTCCATCGCCAGTTCCAGTGTCAGGGACAGACGGCGATCGGAAAGGTCGAGGCCCTCCGCGTCAGCCAAGGCTTCCAGCACCGACCGGGTCAATGAAGCGGCTGCCGCTAAGTGGCCAAACGGCGTGCCGGAGGACATCCGGCAGCGGATCACGCACGAACTCCACCTCATCGACGAACTAATAGACCATCCTTTGGCCGCGTCGCTCCGACGCATACAAGGTCGGGTTGCTTCAGCCCCAACTGAGCCAAGCCGGCCGGCCAAACATCAGGGTCACGGCCTATCCAAATCATAGAGCCTGCCGTCCGTGCGAGGACCGAGGCGCAGAACCCGATGGCAGCGCCGGCATCGACCGCCAGCACCTCATGGAAGGCGGCACGAGTAAGGCCGCCGCTGGGCAAAACGACATCAATGGTCGGGCAAATGGACAGCCCGGCGGCCTGCGCGGGCGCACCGCCACGCTCTAGTCGAGCTACAGTGGCGCGAAGGGCAGCAAGGGCGGCCTGACGATCGGATGGAAGAACGCTGACGGACATGGCATTCGGCTACCCAGCGCTATGGGGACGAGTTGGACGACGGCGAAGGATAACCAATCCAGATCGTTGCATGTGCTCTGCAATGCGGTCCGCAGCCAGCTTGGCGGCAAAATTCCAGCCACTCTTCCTTGGCTTGCCGCGCTCGTCGAACGTCAGGGCGTAGGCCAGAACCTCGGCAACCTCCTCCGGCGTTGCCGCCGCAAGGTGCTGGAGATCAGAAGCAGAGGAAGGATCGTCAGCCATGGCGAACCGTATGGCGATCACGAGAACACTTCAAGAACAGAATCTGTGTGAAGGCGTCGAAAACGGCTTGACGTTGGGTCCCTAACCGGCGGGTGCGAGTGCCGGCTGATCGTGAAAGCCGCAAAATCAATCGTCTCTGGCCGATCGGCCTTCGACATATCGGTTAGCAAAGTTTTCTGCGAGCTTGCCGGACGGAGGTGCTCGATCTTTGACGCAGACGTTAACGATTCAGGTAAACGATGCGCAGTTGGTGTCAGGCGTGTTGCGGGTCCCAAAGCGCCCAACCGCCTGCTATGTCTTCGCGCACGGTGCAGGTGCGGGTATGAGCCATCCGTTTATGGAGGCTGTGGCCGCTGGGCTGCATGACCGCCAGATCGCAACGCTCCGATATCAATTCCCATTTATGGAAAAAAGATCGAAGCGCCCCGACACACTCAAACTCGCGCATGCCACAGTTCGCGCTGCCGTGGAAGAGGCCACACGGCGCTTACCGGACCTGCCGCTGATTGCCGGCGGAAAGTCGTTTGGGGTCGGATGACTTCGCAGGCGCAGGCCGAAGTGGCTCTTCCACACGTCGTAGGACTGGCATTTCTCGGGTTCCCACTTCATGCCGCTGGTAAGCCGTCCGATAGTCGTGCTGAACATCTCGGAAAGGTCCACGTGCCGATGTTTTTTTTACAGGGGACGCGGGACGCCTTAACGGATTTGACACTACTTCGGCCCGTAGTTGCGAAACTTGGCAGCACGGCAACTCTCATTGAGATCGCGCATGCCGATCACTCGTTCCACGTGTTGGTTCGCTCTGGGCGGAACGTTGCGCAAACGATGACTGAATTATTGGATGCGATGGCTGCGTGGGTAAAAACAGTCGGCCTCGTAGAAGGCCTGTGATGCGCGTGTAGTGGGAAAGCCGATCAACGCTTGCACCTATCCGGCGGAGAGTGGCGTGGTAGACCTTCCCGTTGTCGCTTGCCACGAGAGACTCGGCAACGTACTCCCGGACACACGTAGAAGCTGCTTTATGGCATCTCACTCGGCTTTGCCGCCGGGGATCGGCCAGCGAACCGAGTAGCCATGGTCCGTGACGATATTTGCGGCCAGTGTCAATCCCATAGCTCAATGGCGAGTGGAACTACACAGCCACCCTGTTCGGTGTGGCAGCAGTCTTCAGACCTCAAGCCTTCTACCTCACCAGCCGACTATCGCATCGAGGAACGGTACGTCATGCCGGCAAACATCGCTCCTGGAATAGCCGCCTTTGTTTGCCGAACCATTTCGTCGACGGCCTGAACCGGGTTCTCGGTTGCAGGCGGCAAGGTGCTGTATAAATCGCAATCAACACGCTGCATTTCAAACAAACTCATCAAACCTCTCACGCCGTCGAGAGTCTCACTTGTGGTGTTGGGCGGCAAAAACCGACATTGAAACCCATAATCGTGCTCCTTCAAAAAGGGCCTGAGGCTCTATCTTTTAAATTTATCGGGCAGACCCTCCTAATCAAAGACGCTGCTCTGAACGGTCGTCTCAATCTCGAGCTACTATGACGTTGAACCGGCTATTTTATTGACCTCAGCCGCAAGGGGGAGACTTTGCTGACTTCCAGCGACTGTGCAGGCAAGGGAAGCGGCTATGCAGGCGCGTTGAATGCCGTCATGTAATGGGAGCCCCTTGCTGACCGCTGCAGCGAGAGTGCCCACGAAGCAGTCTCCCGCTGCCGTCGTATCCACCACATGAATGCGGGGTGGTGTGACGCGGACCGGACCATCCGGACCGGCTGCCTCAGCACCTTCGCCACCTAGAGTGCGAATGACCGTAACCCCGAGCACCAAGTGCAGCGCTGCCGCTGTTGCTTCACACCCAAACTGGGCGCTCAAAAAGTCGGCTTCATCCTCGTTGACCACGATTAAGCTAGCTGCGGCAAGAACCTCCTTGGGCAGCAATCCGGCAGGAGCCAAGTTCAATACGACATGCATTCCAGAGACGTACGCTCGGCGCATGACCGCGGCTACCTGCTGTGGTTCCGCTTCCATTTGCACGAGCAAGACACTGCCTGGTGTCGTGAGAATTACCGGCAGATCGTCCGCAGACAGCAGGGCGTTCGCGCCAAGAGCAACAGCAATCTGGTTTCGGCCGGCAATGTCGGTCGCGACCCCGGCGCATCCCGTTGCGACACCTGGAATGCGCCGCAAATGCGCCAAGTCTACGCCAGACTCCATCATGCCCGCGAGCGCCAGAGGAGCAAGGTCATCCTCACCGACTGCACCCACCATATGCACGACAGCCCCAGCCCGGCGTGCTGCGACGGCTTGGTTCGCTCCTTTACCGCCTGGTTGCATGGAAAACCTCCTGGCAAGCCGGGTCTGACCCGGCTCGGGCAGTGCGTCCATCGCAAAGATCAGGTCCAGGTTGATAGAACCAAAGACGACGATGTCGGACTGAGGCATGGCAGGTTCAGTGCACTTCGGGTGGGCGCATCGAGTTTGGTAGGTCCACCTTGTAGTACGTCTTGTAAATGGTGTTCAGCTTACCGTTTTGCAGGTTGGCCAGCACCCACTCATTGAGTTTCGCCAACAGCCGTGGCTCGCCCTTCTTCACGCCGATGGCAATGTCGAAATTGTCGATCACGAATTTTGGTGCGAATTCAGAGGCCGGGTTCTTTTGCTTGACGGCGTCGACCAGCGCCACCGACGTCGAGATCAGCTTCGACTGGCCAGTCGCCCCGGCAGTCACCAGAGTCGCGTCATCATCGTACCGTTGCACCGTGAAGCCGTTGGCGCCTGCAAGGCCCGTCAACTTGGTGTCCTGCGTCGTACCACGCGTGACAGCAACCGACATACCCTTCAGACCGGCGATGCTGTCCACTTGCACGGTAGGAGAACCGCCAACGACCGATTGTAGAATGGTGTAGGCGCGGCTGAAGTCGATGATCTTCGCCCGCTCCGGCGTTACGGAGAGTGTGGAAATGATGATGTCGGCTCTGCCCGACAGCGCGTTGGGGATCCTGGTCGAGCCGGTTGTCGGCACGATCTCCAGCTTCAGGCTCCAATCTTTCGCAAGAAGCTGCGCCGTCTCCACATCCGAGCCGATAGGCTGCATCTGGCCGTTCAACATCCCTGCGGGAGGAATGGCGACATCCGTTGAGATGCGGATGGTGCCTGCCCGCATGATGTCGTCTAGTTGATCGGCGAGAACCGGCCCGGCGTTGGCCACCAATCCCGCCAACATCGCGATCGCAGCCACTACCCCTTGCTTCATCATACGCCTACTCCCTAAACACTGTTATTGTTGGACGTGCGTCAACTCGTGTGAGACGAACTGTTGAAGTTCGCTCGTCTGCGGGTCGGACAAGATGCTGCCCGATCCCATCTCTCTCACCCGTCCCCCGCGCATGAACACCAGAAGATCGGCAATCTTGCGGGCGAAACTCATCTCATGAGTTACCAGGACCATGGTCATGCCGCTTTCTGCCAGCTGCTCCAGGACATCCAGCACTTCAGCCGTCAGCTCAGGATCCAGAGCCGAAGTCACTTCATCGAACAACATCACCTGGGGGCGCATTGCCAACGAGCGTGCAATCGCCACCCGCTGTTGCTGTCCTCCCGAGAGCTGCTCGGGATAGGCGCCCGCCTTGTCGACCAGACCCACCTGTCGAAGCACCGTTTGCGCCGTCTCCCTCGCCTCGCTCCTGGAAATGCGCTTCACCGCGACCGGCGCCAGGGTGATGTTTTGCTCGACCGTCAGGTGCGGGAACAGATTGTAGCTCTAAAAGACGATACCGACATCCTGGCGGAGCGTCCGTAAATCGAGGGCTGGGTCGGACAGGCGGTGACCGCAAACGGTAATCTCGCCGGCGTCGATTCTTTCCAGCCGATCAATGCAACGAAGGGCAGTGCTCTTGCCGGATCCGCTTCGGCCGATGATCACCGCGACCTGCCCACGCTGGACATCAAAGGTTACTCCGTCCAGTACCTTGACCGCGCCGAAGCTCTTCTGCACGCCCTGCAGGCGGATGATCGAATCCTGGGTCATGCGCTCACTGCTGGTGTTGCAAGGGTCATATCTGCCGGGCGGTGACGCCAAGCACCTGTGCGTCGTTCCAGGACGCGGCTCCAGCGGGAGAGCGGAAAGCACAGGAGGAAGTAGATCGCCGCGACCAACAGGTAGATCAAAAAAGGCTGGAAAACCGAGTTGTTGACGATCTGGCCGGAGCGGGCGAGCTCCACGAAGCCGACGACGGAAGCCAGCGACGTGTTTTGATGACCTGGACGGAAAACCCCACGGTGGGAGCAACGGCGATCCGGACAGCCTGAGGCAGGATCACTTTCACCATACGTTGGGTGCGGCTCAGGGCAAGGCACTCGGCAGCCTCCCATTGTTGACGCGGCACCGACTGGATGCAGCCACGCCATATCTCACCCAAGAAGGCACTGACATTGACGACGAGCGCCAGGCTCGCCGCAAACAACGAGGGCACGTCGAGGCCTAGGCCCGGCAAACCAAAGTACGGCAGGAACATCGCCACGAGGGGAGGGGTGCCCTGAACCAGCTGAATATAAATGGATGCGATCGTCCGAAGCGCGGCAATGGGCGCGATCCGGCACAATGCGACTGCTAAGCCAAGCACGCCTCCACCAAGGCAGGCGATGAGCGACAACACGACGGTCCACACCGCTCCATGCAGCAGGAACAGGAGTTGGTTTGGTCCAAATTGAAAGATCGTCATGCCAAAGAAGTTCCAAGCCGACGACGGCGAGGGAAGATGACATAGGCCAAACCAGCAAAGCCCAGGCGCATGATCAGCGAGAGGACGATGTAGAGCACAGCCAAAAGAATGAACGTCTCGAACGGACGAAAATTCTCTGACTGCACGTGGTTGGCGACCGCCGTCAGCTCCTCGGCCGAGATCTGGGATGTTACGGAAGACGCAAGCATCAGAAGAACAAATTGGCTGGCGAGAGACGGGTAGACCCGCTCCATCGCAGGCAGTAGCAAAACATGACGGTAGAGCTGGGCACGCGACAACCCCAAACATTCTCCGGCCTCGATCTGTCCGGCGGGGATGGCCTCTAGTCCGGCGCGCATGATCTCCGCGGTGTAGGCGGCCACGTTGACCGTCAGAGAAATCGAGGCGACGACGAAAGCACTCAGATGCACGCCCAGACTGGCCAGACCGAAGTACATCAAGAAGATCTGCACCAAGAGCGGCGTGTTGCGGATCGCCTCAATGTAGACGTTACACAGCCGGGCAACCCATCCGCCTCGGCGCATGGCGATGGCACAGGCCGTTCCGGCGACGAAGCCTGCAGCCGTCGCAAGGAGTGAGAGCTCCAGCGTCAGCTCGGCCCCGTCCAGAAACAACGGCCACTGGTCCAGCACGCTGGAGAAGTCGAGTTCCATCGCCATGGCAGTTCTGCTCGCCTAGGCCGCGCTGCGGTTGCACATGCGGTCATAGACCTTGAACAGCGCCTGGTTGCCGTTGCCACCCTCGCCGTGTGCCTTGGCCTCCATATACTGGGTCGTCACCAGGGCGTTTCCCGGCAGCGGCACAGAAAGCGATTGAGCAAGCTCACCCACGAGGCGGAGGTCCTTGAGCATCAAATCGATCCGGAACCCGGCCGATGCGTCGCCGCCGATCATGGCAGGCCCAAGACGGTCGAGCATCCAACTCGCTGCGGAACCGCCCAGAAGCACCTCTCGCATCTGCGCCAGATCCACGCCAGAGGCCCGACCCAAAGCAATGGCTTCGCAGACAGCCTGTAGGTTGATACCGACCATGAGCTGGTTGCAAAGCTTCACCGTTTGTCCGGCGCCGCTTGACCCCACGTGGTTGATGGTAGTGCCCATTGCCGCCAAAATCGGACGGGCGCGCTCGTAGGCCGCGGCATCCCCGCCCACCATGATGGTGAGAGTGGCCGACTTGGCGCCTTGTGGGCCGCCGGACACGGGCGCGTCAAGCAAGTCGATGCCGCCCGCCTTGAGCGTGGCGGACATCGCACGCACGGCCTGCGGGCTGATAGTACTCATATCGATGATGATCCGGCCCTGTGGCGGGTTGGCGTACAGCCCCCCTTCGCCCAACACGACCTCCTGCACTTGTGGCGTGTCAGGCAACATGGTGACGATGAGGAAGGCGTCCTTCGCGGCCTCGGCAACGCTGCTGCAGACCCGTGCGCCTGCTTCCGTGGCCGCTTGAAGGGCATGCGGCACCACATCGAACGCCTGCACGGTATGCCCGGCCTTGAGGAGGTTGCGGGTCATCTCGATGCCCATGGTGCCCAGGCCGATAAAGCCGATTACCTGGCTATTTGCTACGGACATCACTCGGCCTCCATGTCGTGCAGCTTCTGCACCCGGCGTATGTAGTCGTCGTTGCGTTCGAACTCCGCTGCGACGAAGGCGTCGACGAGATCCCGCGCAAGCCACGGACCGACGATCTGGGCGCCAATGCACATGACGTTCACGTCATCATGCTCAACCGACTGGTGAGCGGAGTGCACGTCGTGGCAAACGGCGGCGCGGATCCCGCGTACCTTGTTGGCAGCGATCGAGGCACCCACGCCTGTGCCGCACACCATCAAGCCGCGGGCACCGCCTTCTCGCACGGCACCACATACCGCACGGGCTATGTCCGGGAAATCCACTGGTCCTGGATCGTGGCTGCCAACATCCGTCACATCGTGACCGGCCTTGCGTAGATGCTCGGCCAACTCGAGCTTCAGATGATAGCCGGCGTGGTCGCTGCCGATGACGATTTTCATAGGGTGGTATCCCGCGGTTTGGGCCTCGGCCCGGTGGCAACATCACGGCGACGGTATTCGTCGCCGATGGCGAAGTGCTCGCGTAGAATATCATCCGCGCGGCGTGGATCTGCTGCGGCCAACGCCTCGAAGATGAGACGGTGATGGTCGACGAGATAGAACCGCCCATCCTCCGTCCCGAACACCGACTCTCGCCGATCTCGGTGCGAGCGGAGCAGCAACCCCGAAATGGCACCATATAAAGTGGAGAGGGTTTCGGAATGTGCCGCGGCGACAAGCGCGTTGTGAAAAGAATGGTCTGCCAGACCGCCGGCAACTGGATCGTCGATCGTCTCGGCAATCTGGGAGACGACAGAGCGAAGCTGCTCTAGGTCGGTCATGGTAGCCCGCGAGCAGGCAAGCCTGATCGACTGACATTCGATGGCGATACGCGCTTGCATGACATCATCGACCAATGAGTCGTGATGGTGTGCGGTGAAGGCAAAGAAGCTGCCTAGCATCGAAACGTCGGGGCGGCGAACGATCGTTCCGGCACCCTGCCTGATCTCGACGACGCCCAGCATCGCCAGTGCACGCAGGGCCTCACGCAGCACCGGGCGGCTGACACCCAGCTGTGCCGACAGCTCACGCTCGCCAAGCAATCTATCACCGGCCTTGACTTGGCCGCTGAGCAGATGCTCACGCAACGCTGCGAAAACGCCGTCGAAACCTGGCTGTTCCGTTTCCTTGGCCCGCGTGATGGCCACCATTTCCCCTCGTTGGTATTATCGTGGTATGACCAGTTGCCACGTCAGCGAACGTTGGTCAAGCGTCGGAAGCTGGATTGTTTATGCAGATACCGCTGGAGACCTGATGGTCGCGGCATTGGCCCACTTCCAGCCATGGATGCGTTGACGGAGTAAAGACGCCGGCGCGAGCCGTCCAGCTGCCAAAGTTTGTCGTTTCTTCTGCGGACCGGGATGGGCCGCGCCAAAGATTTGACGGGGTTGGCCGTAAAAGGTCGTGCAGGCTGTGTGTTCTTTTTGATCCAGAACCACGCAAGGTGAGCGCCTAATTCGCCTGAACTGCGAAAGTCATCCGGGATCTGGCAACTCCTACATACCACTCGCTGTTCACGTCTTTTCTGGCTCGGAAAACTCTGACGCCGGCCATAAATCGTGAACGCAACAGCCCCGGGGAGCAGCCAGTTTGATCCGTTGGACCGCCTATATCGCCGGTGGTCTTGTCGCCGTAATCATCGTTGCGGCGGTCGCAATATTCCTGTTGCTTGATCGGTATGACTTTGGCCGCATTGCGGCATCCCGGGCCAGTGCCGCTCTCAATCGCTCTGTGACGATCGCTCAGCTTCACGTCATGCCTGGCCGATGGTCTACCATAAAGATGATGGGGTTGCAGATCGACAATCTACCGGGTGGAACGCGCGCGCAGATGGTGACTCTCCATGACCTCACTGCGGAAGTGGACGTACTGTCCTTACTGCACGGCCCTGTTGTTCTGCGCCATGTGGAGATTGACGGCCTGTCGATCCTGTTGGAGCGCATCCACGGCGACACTCGAAACTGGCGCTTTAGCGACACGCCGCCAAAGGCGGATAAGGAGGATCGCTCGGGCTTTCCCACCTTGCTCGACGTATATGTCAAAGCCAGCGACATCACCGTTCGGACAACCTCGGGTCATCTGCTGCAAAGCCGGATCGACGATGGTACTCTTGAGACAGCCAGCGCGAATGCGCCCGTCAGTTTGGCGCTGAAGGGCGCCTATCACGATGCGCCCCTCACAGTTGAGGCCATGCTGCAGCCCATCGTGGTTCTGCGAGATGCAGCTACACCGTATGGGACTGATATCCATATCACGTCCGGCGACACGACGTTACATTTCAAAGGGACGATGACCAAGCCGCTCGCCATCGACGGGGCAGCAGGCATGCTGACCCTCCATGCGCCCACGTTGAGACCTATTCTAACGATGGCTGGCGCACCGGCCGATGCGTTCAACGCTGCGGTCGACCTGACGGGCTCGTTAACGCGTTCGGATGCCGTCTGGGCCCTCACCGAGGTCAGCGGACACGTCGACGACAGCATGCTAGCACCATCAATGTTGCGCTTCGTCGATGGCGGACATGGCCATCCAGATGACGTCACGCTTGATCTGGCTCTCCAGCGATTGAACCTCGATCGCCTGCTCGCGGGGCGGGGTCGACGCACCGGGTCAGATGCTCCAATGCGGGTAGAGCCGGAACCGGATCCCCAAATGCGCCTCCATTTGAATGCTCGGCAAGTGAGTTACGCCGGCAACAGCGCAAGCGACGTGACGATCAAGGCCGCCGTTATGCCAGGGCGGATTGCGCTGGACGAACTCACAGCCTCGGCGTTCGGCGCCAAGCTGACGGCGGCGGGACATGCAGAGACCGCCGACAAAAGTAATCGCCTCTTTGCCGAGGCAACAGTCAGCGGCGTTGACGTGCAGCAACTGCGCCGTTTGACGGGAGGAGGTGCCGTGCCGATTGCCGGGCGTTTGGATGCACAAGCCTTTGCCGATGGCGCCGGGGACTCGTTGGACTCCGCGGCCCGCGCCGCACATGTTGCCGCCGTGGTATGGATGACTGCCGGCAGCATCTCGCGGGACGTCGTCGAGAAGGCCTCGCTCGACATTCGTCGGCTGTTCCGCAAACCCGAAGGCATGGCGCCTGTGTCCTGCATGCTGGGCGTCGTTGAACTCCGCAACGGACTTGGAACGCTGGCGCCGGTTCGGATCCGAACGGCCGATGGCACGATTGCCGGACAAGGCAGCTTCGACCTCAGGCGCAACCGGATCGATGTGACGATTGGCAGCCAATCGGCCACGACTAGCGCATTCGCACTCGACGTTCCCGTCCGAATCAGCGGCGACATCAATAACCCGGATATAAGCCCATCCACACGGTCGGTGGTGTTGACCGCCGCCGATCTAAGTAAGTTGACGCCGCAACTGCGTCCGATTGTACAGCGAAACCTGTGCGCTCGTTAAACTACAACGCTGCGCTGAAAGGCGCCCTTGGACTCGAGCTTGCGGTCCTAAGAAGGCCAAATTCGATTTGTACTTAATCACTGATTACTAACGTGATGCAGCCGATCACACCCTGACCGCGTTTACGCCACTATTGCAGGATCCCCAAATGCCAAAAGCCGCCATTTTCGATGTTGACGGCACCCTCGTTGACTCGGTCGACCTCCACGCCAGTGCGTGGCAAGAGGCGCTCGTCAGGTTCGGCCACCACGTGACCTTCGAACGGGCTCGCGGCCAAATCGGGAAAGGCGGCGATCAGCTCATTCCTGTTTTCCTTTCCGAGGCCGAACAGGCGGATCATGGAGAGGCGATGGAGGCTTGGCGGAGCGACTTGTTCAAATCGAAATACCTGCCCATGGTGCGGCCGTTCTCGGCAGTCCCTGAGTTGCTGCGCCGCCTGCAAGATGCCCGAGTGACGATTGCTGTCGCGTCCTCCGCCAAGAAAGCTGAACTCGACATCTATCTCGAGATTGCTGGCGTGAAGGACTTGGTCGACGTGGCCACCTCCTCCGAGGACGCTGAACAGTCCAAGCCTGCGCCAGATATATTCCAGGTAGCCTTGAAGAAGCTTGGCATCGAAGGTGATGAAGCTGTGGCGATCGGCGATACGCCGTATGACGCGCAGGCGGCTGGCAAGGCCGGTATCCCTACCATCGGGATGCTCTGCGGCGGGTTTACCGAAGCCGACCTCCGCCAGGGTGGATGCATCGCCGTGTATCCAGGTCCGGGCGCTTTGCTGGCCTGCTTCGACGCTTCACCATTGGGCCTTGGCACCGCCACCTCAAGGGAGGCCTGAATGGCAACGTCTCTGAATGACCTGGCAGCAGCCGGGGTTTCCGTCTGGCTCGACGATCTCAGCCGACCACGCATCCAAACCGGTAGCCTAGCCCGCATGGTGGCAGCGGGCGAGATCGTCGGCATCACGACAAATCCGACGATCTTCACCAAGGCGATCGGGGCCGGGTCGGGATACGAGGAACAACTTCGGGATCTGGCGCTCCGGGGCACCGCCATCGGAGAAACACTGCGGCTGCTGACGGCATGGGACGTTCGCGCCGCTTGCGACATCCTGCGGCCCCTTTACGACCGAACCGACGCGCGCGATGTCGAGTCTCCATCGAAGTCGACCCCCGGATCTCAGGAGATGCCGATCGCACTGCCGCTGAAGCGCGTGGGCTTTGGTGGCTGGTCGACAGACCCAACCTGTTCATCAAAATTCCCGCCACGCTCGAGGGACTGCCTGCAATCACCACCAGTTTAGCCGACGGTATCAGCGTCAACGTCACGCTGATTTTCTCGCTCGACCGGCATCGGGCGGTACTGGACGCCTTTCTTACAGGTCTTGAACAACGCAAGGCCGCGGGCGGCAGCCTTATCGGTGTTGAAAGCGTCGCCTCCTTCTTCATCAGCCGCGTCGATACCGAGGTGGACCGACAACTCATCCAGCTGACCACGCAAAACACTGCGGCCGACCGCGCGACAGAGCTGGGCGGCCTACGCGGGCAGGCGGCTCTCGCCAATGCTCGCCTGGCTTATCAAGTCTACGAGCAGATGCTCACATCGGATCGCTGGAAAGCCCTGGCAGACGTCGGCGGCCGTCCGCAGCGCCTGCTCTGGGCATCGACCGGAGTGAAGGACAAGGTCTTTAGTGCCACCCGGTATGTTACCGAACTTGTAGCACCCGACACGGTCAACACGATGCCAGAAGCAACCCTCAATGCTGTTGCGACCTACGGCGAAATTCGCGGTAACCCCGTGCTTGAAAGTTATAGGGCGGCCAGAGGCATCGTCGAGACGTTGTACAAAGTCGGCGTCAGCATGGAAGAGGTGGCGATCACGCTAGAACGACAGGGGATCGCGTCCTTCGCGCAGAGCTGGGACGAGTTGATCGAATCGGTCACCCGACAGGTCGAGAAGGCAGGCGCGGTGGTCATGCCTGCGGGCGCCGTTCGACCCGCCATTGGCCAGAGTGGCGAGAGCGGATCGCCACCCGCAGGGGCTCCAAGCTTGGCCACGCAAAAGGCTGCCTCACCTCAGTCTCGCGAGATATATCGGAGCTCTAACGGCGACCGCTGGCAGCTGATCATTGAACCCGGGTCTGGGCGTAAGCTGGTCCGACACACTGCCAACACCTCGTCAGGCGGGAAGGTGACCGATACCGAACTCGCGGAATTTCTGAGCTTGAATGGCTCTGGCCCCGAGCTCACCGAATTGAGGCGCATGATTGCGGATGACCCGCTGAGGGCTGATCGTTGGTAAGTCCCGGCACGCGGTCGTGCTACGACCAATCACCAGATTAGCAACTCGACCCGTCCTGGCTAGCGTGCAGTGGCAGCGGCATCGTCAAATTGCTGGTGGCAACCTGGTCACTGGAGCAAGGGCCAATCGACCCGGATCTCCTGCACACGGTCCTGGGTGGCCATCTTCGATGACAAGGCAGCGAACAGATGCCGATAGCCTCTCATTGACGTCGGGCCAACTATCGTGCTGCTGGTCGAGCACTCGTCTTGACAGAACCTGCTACCTAAGGACGGCTTCGAATGCCTGAGCGGACCGTCGATGGCATAGCTGCCACCCAGCGCCGCTATAGCGCCATCTTCGAAAGCGCTGTGGATTTTGCCATCGTCACTACGAACGTCGACGGGGTGGTGACGGATTGGAACGTGGGAGCCGAACACGTTTTCGGCTGGTCCGCGGCCGAGATGATTGGGCGTTCGGCTGATGTCTTTTTCACTCCGGAAGACAGGCGGGATAGACGACCGCAGGACGAGATGGCACTGGCCTTGCGCGATGGCCGAGCTACGGATGAACGATGGCATTTAGGCAAGGACGGTCGCCGGTTCTGGGGATCGGGGGAGTTGATGTCGCTCCTGGAAGGGGGCGAGCACCTCGGGTATCTCAAGATCGTTCGTGACCGTACGCAACAACGCCTCGCCGGCGAGGAGCGGCGCGCCGAGCAGGAGTTCATGCGGGGCGTGTTGGCCGCCTCTGCCGATTGCATCAAAGTGCTCGACCTTGCTGGCAACCTCCTCTTCATGTCGGAAGGGGGCATGCGTGCCATGGAAGTGCGTGACTTCGAAGCCATCCGAGGCTGTCCATGGCCCGATTTTTGGCATGGACAAGGCAATGCGGACGCGCTGACGGCGCTTCGGGCTGCCCGAGACGGCGGCGTCGGTCACTTCCGAGGCGCTGCCGACACAATGGCCGGGAACCCTCGACATTGGGACGTGCAGGTCACCCCGATCCTCGGCGCAGACGGCAAGCCGGAGAAGCTGCTCTCGGTCACCCGCGACATCACCGGGCAGCACCGCGCCGAGACGGCCCGCCGAGAGAGCGATGCACTCTACAAGCTATCCTCCCAGGCAGCGCGCACTGGCGCCTGGGAAATGGATCTTCGCACGAAGGACTGCACGCTCTCTGCCGAAATGGCCACCTTGCTGGGCATGCCGCCAAAACGGGTGACAGCGGTCGAACAGGACTGGCGAGCTGCCATCGCTGCCCGGGATTGGCCCGAATTTGAGCGTGCCCTCATTCGATCCGCCGAAGGCGCGCCTTTCGAGTGCGAGTTCCAGGTGGCGTCCCAGGACGGGGTAGAGCGCACCCTTTATGCACGGGGTGCAATCGCGCGGGACATCGAGGGCAAACCTGCCGTTATCAACGGGGTCTGCGTCGACGTCACCGAGCGCAGGCGTTCGCAGGAAGCGCTGCGCCAGAGCGAAGGTTACGTGCGACTGCTCCTCGATTCGATGTCCGAGGGGTTTTATGCCGTGGATCGAGACGGGATCATGACCTTGTGTAACGCCGCCTTTCTCAGCAAACTTGGGTTCCGAGACGAGGTCGAGGCAATCGGCCGTAGCTTGCACGACGTCATCCACCACACGCATCCGAACGGCTCGCCCTATCCCGCCTCTGAGTGCCCCATCTACACGTGTGCCCGCACTGGCAAAGCGGCGCATGTGACCGGCGAATTGTTCTTCCGGCTCGATGGTAGCACATTTCCGGTTGAGTATTGGGCACACCCGATCATGCGCGACGGCGTCGTCGACGGTGCGGTCTGCACGTTCCTTGATATCACCGATCGGCTACAGGCCGAAGCGGCCGTCAAGGAGAGCGAGGCTCGGTTCCGCCATTTGGCCGACAGCGCCCCTTCGCTGATTTGGATG
>NZ_LMUY01000158.1:0-487 GCF_009765685.1 Acidisphaera sp. L21
TTCGATCTCGCCGCAGAGGTGGCGGAGCACGTCGATGTCATGCACCAGGTTGATCAGGATGGGGCCACCGCCTTGTGCCCGGCGCCATTGGGTGTCGAAGTAGGGATCCGGCTTCAGCACGGTGGAGGAGGCGATGACCGAGACGAGCCTGCCCAGCCCCCCGTCGCGAATGAAGCGCCGGGCCGTGGCAACCACGGGATTGTGCCGCCGGAACTGGCCGACCAGCAACGCGACGCCAGCCCGGCTGGCCGCAGCGGCCATGGCTTCGGCGGTCGCCACATCCTCCGCCATCGGCTTTTCCACCAGCACGGCGATGCCGCGGGCGATGCAGGCCTGGACGTGCGGCCCATGCAGTTGGTTGGGCGTGGCAACGATTGCCGCATCGGGCCGCACGGCATCCAGCATCGCCTCCAGCGCGGCGTAGTGCGCAACGCCGAGCGACTGCGCCAGCGCGGCCGCTTCCGGGCTGGGGTCGGCGATGGCGACG
>NZ_LMUY01000158.1:622-6615 GCF_009765685.1 Acidisphaera sp. L21
ATGCGGATCGGGGCCATCCCTGGTCAGTCCGCCACGCTGCCGAGGAACGCACGCGTGGCCTCGGCCGCGAGCCGGATGCGCTCCGCCCCGGGAACGGTCCGGGCCATGGCGGCCTTCGGAACCTCGATGCTGAGCGGCAGGTCGGGCGGCATGGCCCGTGTGATGCCGGCAAGGTCCAGGCCACCCTCGCCGGGAAACAGGCGCTCTGCCCGCGCCGTGTGCAGCAGCCCCTCCGTGGTGCCGGGATGCTCGGCCGGGGCGTCGCAAATCTGCCAATAGTGCCACAGCGCCCGTGGCACGTCCGCGATGTCCGCGACCGTCCCGGCCGACCGTGCGAAGTGCAAGGGGTCGAGCAGGACGCCGCCGTTGGGCCGCCCCGCCGCCTGCACCACACGCCGGGCCGTCGCCAGATCCGGCACGTTGGACCAGGGCATGAATTCGAGATCCCCCGTCAGCCCGAACGGCGCGGCCAGGTCGCAGAAGGCGGCGTAGTTGGCGGTCAGCCGGGGTTCGTCATCGTCGTAGCCGGCGACCAGCACGTGCTTCGCCCCGATCCGCCCGCCTGCTTCCAAAAAGGCGCGGTAGCCGCCGACATCCGTGTCCGGACGCAACATGACGATCTCCAGGTCGCGCACCGTGATGCCGGTCCGGGCAATCGCCGCCAGCGTCTGGCGCATCAAGGCCGGGTCGTCCATGAGCGAGTAGGCTGCCGCGCCGGGTAGGACGGGGATCAGGCGGAGGCCCGCGCCCTGGCATCCTGCGGCGGCCGCCGCCTCGAGCAAGGC
Organism: Acidisphaera sp. L21; assembly: GCF_009765685.1. Lineage (GTDB taxonomy): Bacteria > Pseudomonadota > Alphaproteobacteria > Acetobacterales > Acetobacteraceae > LMUY01. The sequence goes on from NZ_LMUY01000158.1 coordinate 1,408, forward strand.
AGGCGGCGGCAGTTCCAGCGCAGTAAGGTGCGAGATGGCGAGCGGTGGCATCGGGCGGGTCATGCGGCGCCCCTGTTCCAACCACGGAAGCGGTCGCCAAAGCCTTCCCAGCCATCTTCCGTCACGGCCACCGTATCCTCCAGCTTGATGAAACCGCGTGTTGGATGCGGCAGCGTCGTCTCGATCGAGACGACCATCCCTGCTTGCAGCGGCAGGGCGGCGTCGCAATCCGAATAGGGGATCGGTCCCTTGGCCGTCAGGCGTGGCGCCTCGTGGCCAATCAGGCCCATGCCGTGCGCGACGAAGGACGCGTTCGCCGGCAGGGCCGCCATCGCGTCCCGTGCGGCGTCGTAGATGGCGACGCCGGGTATACCAGGACGGATGGGCGCGCGGGCCGCCATTTGCGCGTGCTCCACCAGGCCAAGCAGGTCTTCCAACTCAGCATCCGGCTCGCCGAGGATCGCCATGCGGCAGAGGTCGCCGATATAGCCGTCGAGATTGCCGCCGGAATCGAGCGAGAGGATGTCGCCGGCCTGCCAAACCTCGTTCGACGGCGCGCGCCCGTGGCCGCTGCCCACCGTGATGAGGGCGTATTCGAACACGAGCCCGCGCTCGCTCTCCTCCCGTCGCAATGCCGCTTCCAGTTGCCGCTTGGTCGTGCCTGGCCCGTGGCTGCCGATGACGGCGAGCATGGCGTCGACCACACGGTCCGATGCGTCCCGCAGCAGGAGCAGCTCCGCCGGGGTCTTCACCGCCCGCATGCGCTCCAGCGGGCGGTGGGCCTCGACGATTTTCGCCTCTGGAAACGCATCGTGCAGGGCGAGGTAGGCATCGGCCGGCAGGAAGCCCAGCTCGACGCCGATGGTGCGGGGGGAGACGCCGATGCGGCGGAGATGGCCGATCGCCACGCCCATGGCCTCGGCAGAGCCGGAGGCGGCGGGAAGGACCGTGCCGGCCCAGAGCGCGCGGCCCTCGGCGGCACGGACGGCGATGGCGTCCTTCTCGTTGCGGTTCGCGACATAGGCGGCGTCGCCGGGGCGGCGGGTGGGATAGACCAGAATGGGCAGGTAGCGGCTGGTTCCGATCGCATCCATGTGCGCGAAGAAATGGTGGTGGTGGCCGTCCAGCAGGTAGCGGATATTGTGCTTCGAACTGGCAAGCAGAAGGTCGATGCCAGCCTCGGCGAGCAGCACGTCCAGTTGGGCGGCGGGGAAGCACCAAGGGGCAAAGGCTGCAACAATCGGCTCGGTCATGCTGTGCTCTCCTGGCTCACGCTGCCGCCACGGAAGCGGGTCGTCTGCGCAAGACCTTCACGCAGCGTCGTGCGGGGCAGACTGCCGAGCACGGCTTCGACATCGCTGCGCGGCAGCTCGGGCGCGATCGGCACGGGCGGACCCGCGGCATCCAGAACGGCCTTGGGAAACATCGCAGTGAGAATCGCGATCACCTCGGCGACGTCGACCACCTCGCCGCGAAGGTTCAGCACGTGTGTCCCGTCGGGGGGGCGGGTCGCCGCTGCAGCAAACGCCGCGGCCACGTCATCGACGTAGATCGCGTCGGTCGCGCCGGTGAAGGGGATGGTGTAGGGCTCACCCGAAGCCGCTTTGCGGCAGGCGATGCTCAGCCCGGCGGTACTGCCGACTTCGCGCCCCGGCCCGTAGATGACCAGTGGGCGCAACCCGACACTCGCGACCCGGTGTTCCAACCAGTAGACGCGGGCCGACAATTCGCAGGCCAGCTTGAACGCGCCATAATGGGTGTCCGGGCGGGGCGTCCCGCCCTCGGGGCCGTAGACGGCAGCGCTGCTGGCGTAGGCGACTTGCCGGATACCATGCCGTCGCGCGGCCTCGAACACGGCCAGCGTACCGCCTAGGTTGACCGCGGCGCCCCGGGGCGGATCCGCCTGACATGCCGGGGTCAGCATCGCCGCGAGGTGGACGATGCTGTCGCAACCCGCTGCCGCCGCCGCGACCGCTTCCCCGTCGGTGATATCGGCCACGATGCAATCCGGCACGGCGGCCTCGCCGAGGATCGCGGCCAGCATCGAACGATCCGCATTACGATCCAGCACCCGGACGGCGTGCCCGCCAGCCTGCAGGCACCGGGCGACCCAGGCGCCGAGGAAACCCGTGCCGCCAGTGATCAGGACGGTCACGTCGCCGGGCTTCCAGCCACCGCGGTGAGCCGCGCGTGCGCAGCTTCGATCGCAAGTTCATAGCCGAGCGCCCCGATGCCGGCGATGACGCCATGCGCCGTCGTCGACACCAGCGAGCGGTGATAGATGGGATCGCGTTGGTGGATGTTGCTGAGATGGACCTCGATTTTGGGACCATCGAACATCTTGAGCGAATCGAGCAGAGGTATGGAGTTGAAGCTCAACCCTGCCGGGTTGATGATGATGGCACAGGCGGCCTTGCGGGCCTCGTGCACGCTGTCCACCAGCGCCCCTTCCCAATTCGTCTGACGAAAGTCGATCTCGTAGCCAAGGCTTTCGGCCCGGCGGCGGCAGCGCGCCTCGACGTCCGCGAGCGTCTCGTAGCCGTAGATCGCGGGCTCGCGCTCCCCTAGGAGATTGAGGTTGGGGCCGTTCAGCACGTAGATCGGTTTGCTCATTGTGGGTTTGACCTGGCTGGAGTGACAAGACCGCCGCGGTCGGGTCCGCGGCGGCCTGCAGTGTCAGCTGACTGTGAACGGCACGCCCTCGAGCGAGGCAGGCAGTTCCGGCAAAGGTTGGCCGATCCATTTCTGGCTCAGCTTTTCGAGATCACCGCCATCGCGCACTTTGTCGACGAAGGCGTTGAGCCACTCGTTCAACTCCTTTTGCCCTGGCCGCATCGCGATGCCCATGTATTGGCGGTTGAGCACCAATTTCTGCTCGATGTCGTTGTTCGGAAGCGCCTTGTTGATGTTCAGAATATACGTCGTGTTGCCGCCGATCACGTCGACCTGGCCGGCCAGCAGGGCCTGGATGTTGCTGGCATCGTCGTCGTAGCGGCGGATGTCGCCGCCTGGCACCTGCGCCGTCAGCGCCGTGTCCTGTGCGGCGCCGCGCGGCACCCCGATGCGCAGCTTGGCGAGGTCGGCGACGCTGCCGACCTTCTGGCTTTTGTGGCCGAGCACGATAATGCTCAGCGCCGCGTAGGGCTTGGTGAACTGCACGACCTTGGCGCGCTCCGGGTACATTCCCATCACGGCGATCACCAAATCTACCTTATTGGTCATCAGCTGCGCGATCCGGGCAGCGACCGTCATCGTCACGAATTCCGGTTTGACGCCCATCGCCTTGGCCATCAACACGCCGAAATCCACATCGTATCCGGCGCTCTTGCCGTCGCCGTCCAGGAACCCCCAAGGCGGCTGGTCGCCCAGCACACCCAGCCGCAGCGTGCCGCGCTTTTGAATATCCTGCACCGTCTCCGCCTTGGCCGTCGTTACGGCGAGCCCAGCCGCCAGCGACGCACTGCCAGCGAGCAAAATCCTTCGTCCGATCAGCATTGTTTCCTCCATGTTTCATTCATTCGGTTCTCGCCCCGTTACCCGGCCGCGAGCCTGCCTTCCATCCGTTTGCCGAGCCATGACACTGGCCAGCAGACGACGAAGTAGACGGCACCGATCACGCTGTAGACGAGCAGCGGCTGATAGGTGATGTTCGAAAGCAATTGCCCCGTCCGCGCCAGTTCGGTGAACCCGATGATGGCCGCGAGGGAGGTGCCTTTGATGAGTTGCACCAGGAAGCCGACCGTGGGCGGTATCGACAACCGCACGGCTTGCGGCAGGACAACGGTTACCATCATGGGCCAATAGTGCAGGCCGAGTGCACGGGCCGCTTCGGCCTGGGTCCGTGGGATGGCTTGGATCGAGCCGCGCCAGATCTCGCCCAGGAAGGCGCTCGCGTTGAGGGTAAATCCGATGGCCACGGCAATCCAGGGATCCAGCGGGAAATTCAGCAGCGCGAGCCCGTAATAGGTCATGAACAGCTGCATCAGCAGCGGCGTGCCCCGGAAGACCTCGATGAAGCAGGTGGCGGCGATCCGCAGCCAGCGAAATTCCGACGCACGGCACAGCGCCACCATACCGCCGCCAACGACGCCACCGCCGAACGCGATTGCCGAGAGCAGGAGCGTCCACTTCAGCCCTTGCAGGATGAGGACGTATTGCGCGGGTCCAAGGCCATTGATCATCGACTGCTTCCACTCATCGGGTCGGATAGCTGATCCGGTACCGGAACAGCAGGGAGAAGCAGATCGACAGCAGGATCGCCATGATCCCATACAGGACGGTCACCACCGAATAGACTTCGAAGCTGCGAAACGTTATCCCCTCCAGCACGGCGGCGGCGTGCGTCAGTTCACGCGCCGCGATGGACGACACGATGCTCGACGTCAGCATCAGGAAAATGAACTGGCTGGTGAGCGCCGGATACACGACACAAAGTGCAGGGCGCAGCACAATCCCACGGAATATCTGAAGCGGATGAAGGCCAAGCGCCTGCCCCGCTTCGATCTGCAATCTCGGCACCGCCTCCACCCCGGCGCGAATGATCTCGATCGCGTAGGCTCCGCCATTGATGGACAGCGCGATCACCGCCGCGACGTCGGGCGGAAACCGGATGCCGATGGCGGGCAGGCCGAAATAGATGAAGAAGATCTGGATTAGGAACGGCGTGTTGCGAACCACTTCGACGAAGCCGCCGACCGGATACTTGAACCAGCGCGGCCGCAGCCGCAGCCCGATGACGGCGAGCACGGCGATAGCCAGGGCCAGGATCATGCCCGCAATCGACATGGCCAGCGTCGCAAGGCAGCCAAGCAGAAGCTCGTTGAAATTGTCGAAGACGGCAGAGAAATCGAATTTGTAGCTCACCAGGCCGCTCCGCCCGGGTCGTCTCGGCGCGTGGAACCCTCAACGCCTCGAATGCCATCGCTCAGCATACGGCCGCCCTCCATTGCCCAGATTCTTGCCGACCCGGGTCAATCGCCAGACTTAACCAAACGGTTAGAAGAGTCAACGCCGCGCTTGTGATACGTCCATGGCTGGGTTAGCGGTATGAGATGCCTCCGAAAGCCACCCTGCACACGAGAGCGGACATCCCCGTCGCGCCGCACGAGAAGGCGCCGGAGCGGCGGCGCACGGAGTTGGTGGCGGCGGCGAGAACCGAGTTCGCCGAGCACGGCTTCGCGGGCGCCCGCGTCCAGCGGATTGCCGATC
>NZ_LMUY01000158.1:6685-16403 GCF_009765685.1 Acidisphaera sp. L21
ACGAAGAAATTCGCACGCGTGAAGGGGCGCTCAACCTCCACGAGCTCGACCCACACACCGCGTTGGAAAAGCTGGTGGCCTTCACCTTCGGCTATTACGTCGACAATCCGGACTTCGTGGCGATCCTGTCGAACGAGAACCTTCTCGGCGCCCAATCCCTGCGTCAGTCCAAGCGGATCCTTGCCATGAACACACCGATCGTGGACGCGCTGAGCGACATCATTCGCCGCGGCCAGGATGCTGGGGTGTTTCGTGAGAACATCGACGTGATCGACCTCTACATCTCGCTTTCGGCCCTCGGCTTCATGTACGTCGCCAATCGCCGGACCCTCGGCATCGTGTTCGGGCGGGACTTGATGGCGCCGCTCAACCTGCGCCGTAGGCTGGTCATGGTGACCGACATGGTGATGCGATATGTCTGCGGGCACCGCGCCCCTTGAAGCGGCCCAACCGCAATACCCGTATAAGGATCGCGACATGAAGGAAGGCAAAACACTCCGGTTCGGTATCTTGGGCGCCGCCAATATCGCACGCGCCTTTGCCAAGGGGGCTGCCACCGTGGATGGGGTCGACATCGTGGCCCTGGCCAGCCGCGATGCCAGCAAAGGCCGCGCCTTCGCCGATGAGATCGGGGTGGCCCGGGTGCACGCGTCCTATGACGCGCTGCTGGACGACCCCGGGGTCGACGCGATCTATATCCCGCTGCCGAACACGATGCATGCCGAATGGGCCATCCGGGTGGCCGAAGCCGGTAAGCACATATTGTGCGAGAAACCGCTGGCCAGCAGCACGGCCGACGCGGTGGCGATGTTCACGGCCGCCAAGGCCGCCGGCGTTCACCTGGTGGAGGCCTATCCCTATCGGGCGCAACCGCAAACGCGCAAGGTTCGCGAATTGCTGGACGCCAAAGCCATTGGCCGGCTGCAACTGATCCACGCCACCTTCGGCTTCACATTCGACAAACCCGGCGACATCCGGCTGGACCCTGCGCGCGGCGGCGGCGCTCTGCTGGACGCCGGTAGTTACGCGACCAGTTTCGTCCGCATGGCCGCCGGCGAGTGCCCAACCCGCGTGATGGCAGCCGCCCGGTGGTCGGACACCGGCGTAGAAACCACCGCCGCGGGCACGATGGAATTTCCGGACGGGCTGCTGGCGCAGATCTGGTGCAGCTTCGGTACCGCCTATCATCGCCACGCCCTCATCGCGGGCGATGCCGGGATGATCGAAACCACCTACCTCAACCACCCGCCGGAAGGTGGCGCCCCCACGGTGTATCTTCGCCGTGGCACCACCGCAGCAACCGAGCGTGAGACGATAGAGACCGCCGGCGGTAGCGGGTTCGCCGCTGAAATCGCCTCGTTTCGCGACCTGGTGGCACATGGTTGGGTCGGCTGGACCGGCGCCACGCCCCAGGAATCGGTCGACATCGTTGCAACCTTGGAGGCGTTCGCGCAGAGCCTTAAAACCGGCGGCTGGGTGGACGTGCGGCGCGTCCCATTGGCGTAGCGCACATCATGTCGGTGTTCGACGAGCCAAAGGTCGATTGCCACCTCCACATTCTGGACCCGGCGCGCTTTCCCTACGTGGCCAACACGCCGTTCCATCCGGCGGGCCAGGAGATTGCCACCGCGGCGCAGATGAACCAGGTGTTCGCCGCCTACGGGATACGCAACGCCCTGCTAGTACAGCCCAACTCTGGCTATGGCGACGACAACCAATGCCTGCTCGCCACCATCGCCGAGAGCAGTGGCCGGGTCAAAGGCGTTGCATTCGTTCCCCTCGATATCTCGCTCACCGAACTGCAGCGTCTCAAATCCAACGGTATCATCGGTATCGCCTTCAATGTGCCGTTTCATGGTGTGCCTTACTACCTGGGCGCCGCGCCGCTGTTGGAGAAACTGATGGCACTGGACCTGATGCTGCAAGTGCAGATCCACGAAGACCAGCTTCTGGCGCTGCTGCCAATGCTGCTGGCATCGCGCGTTCGCTTGTTGATCGACCATTGCGGCCGTCCCACGGTCCAGTCCGGTTTGCAGCAACCAGCGTTTCAGGCATTGCTGGATCTGGGTCGCCGCGGACGTGCCGCGGTGAAGCTATCGGGCTATGTGAAATTCTCCCAGCAGCCGCATCCGTTTACTGACACCTGGCCCTTCGTGGCGGCTCTGGTCGACGCATTCGGCCTGGATGCTTGCGTCTGGGGCTCCGACTGGCCGTTTCTCCGAGCACCGCAACGCGTGGATTACGGCCCGTTGCTCACACTGATGGAGCGCCTTTTCCCGCAGGCGGCCGACCGGCGGAAAGTGTTCTGGGAGACGCCACGACGCCTGTTTGAGTTCAAGGCGTGATATCGAATGGCGCTACGCAGGCCGCTCCGACAGCAGACGACCCGCATCCGGTGACGGGGTGACGCTGCTCCTGCCAACTCGAACTGTCATTGAACCGCAATCCAACTGACACGACGCGTTCCATGATGGCCTGCTATGCGCCGCGCCATGCCAAAGCAGAATGTGCTCCTTGTCGTCGTCGACCAATGGCGCGGCGATCATATCCCCCATATCCAGCGCGCCGATGGTCGAACGCCGGTCCTGCGGACGCCGAACCTGGACCGGCTTTGTGCCGAAGGCACGACGTTCCGCAACCACGTCACCACTACGGTGCCGTGCGGCCCGGCGCGGGCCAGCCTGCTGACGGGGCTGTACCAGATGAACCACCGGGCGTGCCAAAACACGATCCCGCTGGACAGTCGTCATGATACGCTGCCGCGTGCGTTGCGCCGGGCGGGGTACGAGCCGGCGCTGGTCGGCTACACCACCACGGCGCCGGACCCGCGCACCACCGGGCCAGCAGATCCGCGTTACACCGTGCTGGGCGACACCATGGATGGCTGGCGCCCGGTGGGCGAATTCGGGCCGGCGCATGACGCCTATTTCGGCTGGTTGGCACAGCAGGGTTTTCCCTTGCCGCCGAACCGGGACGACATCTGGCTGCCGGAGGGCGAGGATGCCGTGCCGGGTGCGACCGATCGCCCGTCCCGTGTTCCCGCCGAACTGTCCGACTCCGCCTATTTCACCGAACGCGCGCTCAGCTATCTGAAGGGCCGGGATGGCCTGCCGTTCTTCCTGCATCTCGGCTATTACCGCCCGCATCCGCCCTTCGTCGCCAGCGCGCCGTATCACGCGATGTACAGCCCGGCCGACATGGCGGCACCGGTGCGCGCCGAGAGTGCGCTGGCAGAGGCAGAGCAGCACCCGCTGCTGCGCTTCTATCTGGAGAACGGACTGAATCGCGGGTTTTTCCAGGGCGCCGAGGGCATGGTCGCCGATCTGGACGAAGCCGCCATTCGCCAGATGCGCGCCACCTATTGCGGCATGATGACGGAGATCGACGATCAGCTGGGCCGGGTCATGGCGTGGCTGGACGAGACCGGGCAGTGGGATGAAACCCTGGTCGTGTTCACCTCCGACCATGGCGAGCAATTGGGCGACCACCATCTGCTGGGCAAGGTCGGGTATTTCGACGAGAGTTTTCGTATTCCGCTGGTGATCAAGGCGCCCTACCAGAAGGGCGGCGGCATCGTCGATGCGCCGACGGAAAGCATCGACTTGATGCCGACCATGCTGAACTGGCTGGGTGCGCCGATCCCGAATGCGGTCGATGGTCGCAGCCTGATGCCGTTCGTGCGCGGCGAAACGCCGGCGGATTGGCGAACGGAATTGCACTACGAATACGATTTCCGCGACATCCATTACTCCCGCCCGGAGACAGCGCTGGGCTTGGGCATGGAGGATGCCAGCCTCTGCGTGGTGCAGGACAAGCACTACAAATACGTGCATTTCGCCGCGCTGCCGCCGCTGTTCTTCGATCTGCGGGCCGACCCGAACCAGTTCCACAACCTGGCCGCCGACCCAGCGCATGCGGGGTTGGTGCGTGACTACGCGCAGCGCGCGCTGTCGTGGCGGCTGCGCCATGCGGACCGGACGCTGACGCATCACCGCGCGACGCCGGCCGGCCTCGAAACTCGCAAAAGGGTATAGACATGTTGCAGCTTCCCCGCCGCGGCGTTCTGGCCGGGGCGCTTGGCGCCGCTGCCCTGCCGCGCTTCGCCATCGCCCAGGGTGACACGCGCCCGACCGTCACCGTCGCGGTGCAGAAGATCAGCAACAGCAACACGCTGGATGATCTGCGCGAGCAGTCCAATGTCGGCACCCGCCTGTCGGCCTTTTTCGTGGAACGGCTGATCGACCTGAATTATCAGGGCCAGTTGGAGATGATGCCCGGCCTGGCGACCGCGTGGCGGCGGATCGATGACAAGACGGTCGAGCTGAGCCTGCGGCAGGGCGTCATCATGCATAATGGCGACACGTTCACCGCCGAAGACGTGGTTGCCAGCTTCAGCCCCGGTCGCATGTTCGGCACCACCCATCCCAGCGCGCAGGGCAAGACGCTGCCGCTGTCGGGCGCGATCGTCACCACCAATCGCACGAAGGATCTGCCGCAGGAGGTGCCGCCGGTTGGCCGCCGGCTCTGGCCCGCGCTGGACCGGGTGGAGGCGGTGGACAAATACACCGTCCGCTTCGTCAACGCGACGCCGGACGTGACGATGGAGGGCCGGATCTCGTGCCGGGGCAGCGGCATCATCAGCCAGCGCGCGTTCAACGAGGCGGCGAGCTGGCTGGATTATGCCCGCGCGCCTGTTGGCACGGGTCCCTACAAGATCCGTGAATTCCGGCCCGACGTCTCGCTCACCATGGATGCGCATGACGCGTACTGGGGCGGCCGACCGCCGATCAAGACGCTGCGGCTGGTGGAGGTGCCGGAGGTGAGCGCGCGTATCAACGGCCTGCTGACCGGCGAGTATCAGTTTGCTGCCGACATACCCCCCGACCAGATCGCGTCCATCGAGGGGCACGCCGGGTTCGAGGTCCAGGGCGGCACCATCCCGAACATCCGCATGACGGTTTTCGACAAGAACCACCCGACGCTGCACGACCCGCGGGTTCGGCTGGCGATGGCGCATGCGATCGACCGCAAGACCATCGTGGACAGCCTGTGGGATGGCCGCACCGTGGTGCCCGCCGGGCTGCAATGGCCGTTCTACGACCAGATGTTCGTGCAGGGCTGGACCGTGCCGGAGTTCGACCTGGCGAAGTCCCGCGACTTGCTGAAGCAGGCCGGGTACAAGGGCGACCCCATTCCCTATCGGCTGCTGAACAACTACTACACCAATCAGGTTGCCAACGGGCAGGTCCTGGTGGAAATGTGGAAGCAGGCCGGGCTGAATGTCGAGATCGGCATGAAGGAAAACTGGACCCAAGTGCTGGAACGCAACCCCACCCGCGCCATCCGGGACTGGTCCAACTCGGCCCCGTTCAACGACCCGGTGTCCTCCATCGTGAGCCAGCACGGCCCGAATGGCGAGCAGCAGCAATATGGCGAGTGGACCAATGCGGAGATGAACACGCTGTCCTACGAGCTGGAGACCAGCACGGACCGGCCGCGGCGCCACGCCATCTTCGCCCGCATGTTGCAGATCTGCGAGCGGGAGGACCCGGCCTATACCGTGCTGCACCAGAATGCGGTGTTCACCGGCAAGCCCAAATCCATTCGCTGGAAGGCCGCCCCATCCTTCGCGATGGACTTCCGGGCGGCCAATTGGGGGTGAACCACCTCGTCCACCCCGCGTCGCAAACTTCGTTCGTCCCGACCGACCCACTGGTGACAATCCGGGATTTGACGGTGGCGTTCCACGGCACCGTCGCCCTGCATGGCATCGACCTGCATATCCGGCCGGGGGAGAGCCTGGGGCTGGTGGGCGAGTCTGGTTGCGGCAAGTCGGTGACGTGGCTGGCGGCGCTGGGGCTGTTGCCGAAATCGGCGAATGTGGCGGGCAGCGTGCGGCTGCAAGGGCAGGAATTGCTGCACGCCACCGGCCCGGTGCTGGACCGGGTGCGGGGCGGCCGGATCGCCATGATCTTCCAGGACCCGGCGAGTTCATTGAACCCGGTGCATCGCATCGGGCGGCAAGTGGCAGAGGCCGTTCGCCTGCACCGCGGCCTGTCCGGCGCGGGGGCGCGGGCGGAGGCGCTTCGTCTGTTGGACCAGGTCGGCATTCCCGGCGCCCGGGCCCGGATGGACGCGTATCCGCACGAGATGTCGGGCGGGCAGAACCAGCGCGTCATGATCGCGGCGGCCCTGGCCGGGCGGCCGGAGTTGCTGATCGCCGATGAGCCGACCACGGCGCTGGACGTGACCATCCAGGCGCAGATCCTGGATCTGCTGCAGCAACTCCGCAGCGATACCGGCATGGCGCTGGTGTTGATCAGTCATGATTTGGGCGTGGTCGCGGACATGTGCGACCGCGTTTGCGTGATGTATGCCGGGCGCATCGTGGAGGAGGCGGCCGCGTCCGGCCTGTTCGACGCGCCGGCGCATCCCTATACGCGCGGGCTGCTCGGCGCGTTGCCGGCGCTGAGCGGTGCCCGCCAGCGGCTGCAGGCCATTCCGGGCCGCGTTCCCGACCCGTCGTCCATGCCGCCGGGCTGCGCGTTTGCGCCGCGGTGCGAGCGGCGGATCGATGCCTGCGACGCCGGGTTGCCGCCGCTCGATGCGATCACGCCGGGTCACCTTGCTGCCTGCATCCGGGCCGATCGCGGGTGAGTCTGCTGACGCTGGACCACGTGTCGCGCATCTATGCCATGCGCCGGGGCTGGCTGGGCCGGGCGAGCGCGGTGCAGGCGGTGGAGGCGGTGAGCCTGACCGTGCAACCCGGCCGCACCCTGGGGGTGGTCGGTGAGTCCGGCTGCGGCAAGTCCACCACGGGGCGGCTTGCGCTGGGGTTGGAAGTGCCGGATGCGGGCACGGTGCAGTTCGCCGGGCAAGCGATGCCGCCGCCCAACTCGGCCGCGTGGCGCACGCTGCGGGCACGGATGCAATTGGTGCCGCAGGACCCGCTGGGCGCGCTGGACCGCCGGCTGAGCGTTGCGCGACAGATTGCCGAACCGCTGACCATTCACGGCATCGGCGATGCGGGGGAGCGGGCGGACCGGGTGGCGATGCTGCTGCAGGATGTGGGCCTGCGTGCCGACCAGGCCGCCCGGTACCCGCACGCATTATCGGGCGGGCAGCGGCAGCGCGTGGTGTTGGCCCGGGCCTTGGCGACCGGTCCGGACCTGCTGGTCTGCGACGAGCCGGTGTCCGCGCTGGACGTGTCGATCCAGGCGCAGATCGTGAACCTGCTGGTCGATCTGCAGGCGCAGCGCCAGATCGGCATGCTGTTCATCAGCCACGACCTGCGGGTCATCCGCCAGATCAGCCACGACGTCGCGGTGATGTATCTCGGCCGCGTGATCGAGCGAGGCGACCCGGACGCCGTGTTCGCCGACCCGGCGCATCCGTACGCGCAGGCCCTGGTCGCGGCCATTCCCGGTGGCCGGGGCGGCAGGCGTGCCGTGCTGCAGGGCGACCCGCCGAACCCGGCCGATCGCCCTACCGGGTGCGCGTTCCATCCCCGTTGCCCCGCGGCCGTGTCGCGCTGCCGTGCCGAGGTGCCGGTGCTGAAGCCACGCCCCGGTGACGGCAGGCTGGTCGCGTGCCATGTGGCGCAGGGTGAATCCGAATTGGGCCTCGCCGCATGATGCACCGCCGAACCGCGCTCGCCACCCTTGCCGCTGCGGCGCTGCCACGCTTCGCCGTCGCGCAGGCGGATACGCGCCCGGCGTTGACGATCGCGGTGCAGAAGATTGCCAACACCGGCACGTTGGAGCCGCTGCGCGAGCAATCCTCCAATGCGAGCGAGCATTACCTGGCTGGCTTGCTGGAAACGCCGATCGCGCGCAACCAGCAGGCCGGCCTTGCCCGCATGCCCGGGCTGGCGACCGCCTGGCGGCGCATCGACGACCGGACCGTGGAACTCGATTTGCGACCCTGCGTGCGCTTCCACGACGGCACCACGATGACGGCCGAGGATGTCGCGTGGAATTTCGGCCCGGAGCGCATGTTCGGGTCCGCCCTGCCGGCGGATATTCCGGCCATCGCCCGGCGCCACTGGCCGGCGCTGGAGCGCGTGGACGCCACTGGGCCGCTGACCGTGCGGTTCGTCAACGCCAAGCCCGACATCACCATGGAGGGCCGCCTGTCCGCCGGTGGCAGCGAGATCGTGAGTCCGCGCAGCTTCCATACCCCCTGGGTGGATTACGCCCGGGCGCCATCCGGCACCGGGCCCTACAAATTGCGGGAGTTCCGGCCCGACGTGTCGCTGACGCTGGATGCGCATGACGATTACTGGGGCGGTCGGCCGCCGTGCCGGTCGATCCGGTTCCTGGAAGTGCCGGAGGCCGCTGCCCGCGTAAATGGGCTGCTATCCGGCCAATACGACCTGGCCTGCGACATCGTGCCCGACCAGATCGACGCGATCGAGGGGACGGGGCGGTTCGTCGTGCGGGGTGGCCCGGTGACGAACCATCGCATCGTCAATTTCGACATGCACCACCCCAGCCTGGCCGACCCACGCGTGCGATTGGCGATGGCGCAGGCGGTGGATGGCAAGGCCATCGTGGACAGCCTGTGGGCCGGCCGCACCACCATCCCGCCGGGGCTGCAATTCGCGTTCTACGGCCCGATGCTGGTGCCGGGCTGGACGGTACCGCCAAACGATCCGGCGGCTGCCCGCGCCCTGCTGAAAGCCGCGGGGTATAAGGGCGATCCGATCCCCTACCGCATCCGCAAGGATTACTACGCCGCGGAGACATCCACCGCGCAGGTGCTGGCCGCGATGTGGCAGGATGTGGGGTTGAACGTGGAGCTGAGCATCAAGGAAAACTGGTCCCAGGTGTTGGAGAAGACCCCGCCGCGTGGGCTGCGCAACTGGTCCAACAGCGCGGTGTTCGACGATCCGGTGTCCTCCATCGTCAACCAGGAGGGGCCGAACGGCGCGCAGCAGCAGGTCGGCGAGTGGAGCAATGCCGAGATGAACACGCTGTCGGGCCAGATGGAGGCAAGCAGCGACATCCCGGCCCGCCGGGCCATGTTCGCCCGCATGCTGCAGATCTGCGAGCGGGAGGACCCCGCCTACATCGTGTTGCACCAGAACGCGAATTTCACCGCTGTCCGCAAGACGCTGGCGTGGCCGGGGACGGCGTCATTCTACGTCGACCTGTCACCCCGCGGACTGCCGGGCTAGGATGCTGCGATTTCTCGCGTTGCGGCTGGGCCGCGCCCTGCTGACGATTCTGCTGGTGGTGACCTTCGCCTTCGTCGTGCTGCGGCTGTCCGGTGACCCGGCGTTGCTGATCATGTCGCCCGACGCACCGGCCGAGGCGATCGCTGCGTTCCGGCACGCCTGGGGGTTGGACCAGCCGGTTTGGGTGCAGTACCTGCACTACTTCGTCGCCATCGCCCATGGCGATCTGGGGCAATCGATGCGCGACGGCCGCCCCGCGATCCAGTTGGTGGCGGAGCGCATCCCCGCCACGCTGGCGCTGACGCTGCCGGCGCTGGCGCTGAAAATCTGCGTCGGCGTCCCCGCCGGGATTTATGCCGCCCTGCATCGCAACACCATCATCGACCGCGGTGTGATGGCGTTTGCCACCGCCGGGTTCACCATCCCGTCCTTCGTGCTGGGGCTGGTCCTGGTGTTGGTGTTCGCCGTGCAATTGCGCTGGCTGCCGTCTGGCGGGCAGGAAAGCTGGAGCAGCGCGGTGTTGCCCGTTATCACGCTGGG
>NZ_LMUY01000158.1:16413-26111 GCF_009765685.1 Acidisphaera sp. L21
GATGTTGGAGGTATTAGGCCAACCCTATATTCGCACCGCCAGCGCACGCGGGGTGCCGTGGGGCGCGGTCGTGCGACGCCACGCCTTGCCGAACGCCGCGATCCCGACCGTGACCATCATCGGCTTCATGGTCGGCAGCCTGATGGCCGGCGCCGTGGTGGTGGAGAGCGTGTTCAGTTGGCCCGGCGTGGGGCGGTTGCTGGTGGTGGCGGTGTCCAATCGCGACCTGGGCGTCGTGCAATGCATCCTGTTGCTGGTGGCCACCACGATGGTTTGCGCCAATCTGCTGGTCGACCTGCTGTACGGGGTGCTGGACCCGCGGCTGCGCAGCCCGGTGAGGGCGGCCTGATGTCGGGCATGGTGATCGGCCTGCCTGGGCGGCGGCGGGCGCCCTGGGCGGTGCTGCTGGCGGCGGGATGGCTGGTTCTGATGCTGGTCGTGGCGCTGTTCGCCGACCAGTTGCGCCCGTATGGCATCACGGCGCTGGACCTGCACAACCGGCTGTCCCCCCCGATCGGCTTCGGCGGCGTCTGGTCGCACGCGCTGGGGACGGACGAGTTGGGACGGGACGTGCTGTCGCGCCTGATCGTGTCGATCCGGGTTTCGCTGCTGATCGCCTTCGGGGCAACCGCGATCGGCGCCGTGACAGGCACCAGCCTTGGTTTCCTGGCCGCGCATTTCCGCGGTTGGGTCGAGCAAATCGTGCTGATGCTGATCGACTTCCAGGCCGCCCTGCCCTTCCTGATCATGGCGCTGGCCGTGCTGGCGTTCTTCGGCAACGCGCTGACCCTGTTCGTCTGCCTGATGGGATTTTACGGCTGGGAGCGGCATGCCCGCGTCGCCCGCGGCCTGGCGATCGCGGCGAGTGGCCAGGGTTACGCGGCCAGCGTGCGCAATCTGGGTGCGAGCCCGATGCGGGTGTACGGCCTTCACGTATTGCCGAACATCGCCTCGACCCTGATCGTCTCTGCCACGCTGGCCTTTCCGGAGATCATCCTGCTGGAAAGCGGACTTTCGTTCCTGGGCCTCGGCGTGCAGCCGCCGCTGACGTCGCTGGGCAACATGGTCGGCTACGCGCGGGAGTATCTGCAGCGCGCGCCCTGGATCCTGCTGGCGCCCGGGCTGACGATCGTGCTGACGACGCTTTGCATCGGCATCGTCGGGGACTGGCTGCGCGACCGGTTGGACCCGACGCTGGACTAGGATTGGCTTTCATCAAGGCAGCCGGTGCGGTCGCCGGCGACCGGGTCAGCTCGGTCTCAGCCGCTCGTCATCCTCATTCGTGCCGATTGCTTCCAGATTGAGCGCCGGACGAGGCGGCCAATGTTTCCGGGCCTCCCGTTGCAGTACCGGGCTTGGTATCGGGCTTGGTGTCGGGCGTGGTGACCGAGGCAACGGGGGTTTGGCTTGCCGGCTGACTGCCTGCGGCCGGTGTTACCGGCTCGACCTGCTGCCCCTCCAGCAACCCCAGGGAAGGACTGGCGACGATTTTATCCGTCAAGGAAAGCCCCGAAATCAGCTGAACGGTGAGACCGAGCGTCTCGCCCACCGTGACCTTCTGCATATGCACCTTGTTGCCGGCGCCGATCACCGCCACTTGCGTGCCGCCGGCGCCGAACAACAAAGCCTGCGCTGGGACAATCATGATGTCGGGGTTCGAGGGGAAGGTCATCTGGACGCTGACATACGCGCCGGGAAGTAATTCTTCCTTCGAATTGTCGACTACGAACTCCGTCACGATGGTACGGGTTGCAGCGCTGACGCCGCCGGCCATGGTGAGGAATTTCGCGGGGACGGTCTTGGCGGCATTGCCCGGTAAATACAACTTGGCTGTCAGGCCGGGTTTGAGAACGCTGCCATATGTCTGCGGCACCGAGACGAAAATCCGGACGTCATGCACGTCATCGACCGTGAACAGCGGTTGCGGGGTGCTTTGCTGCGTGACGTCGGCACCATTGGCGCCAATGAAATCGCCCACATTCACGTGGCGCGCAGTGACGATACCAGCGAACGGGGCCTTGATCGCCTTGAACGCGACCTTTGCAGCGTAGTTCTCGACGTCCTGTTGTGCGGCGTTCACCTGGGCCTTTGCGGCCTCCGCGGTGGCGTTCCGGTCGTCGATCTGCTGCACCGAGACGCCATCCGAGCCCTTCAACGCGTCGTAGCGCTTCGAGGTGATGGCGGCGATGTTGTATTGGGCTTGCGCGACATTGAGCTTGGCCTTGCTGGCTTCGTATTGCGTATCCAGCTCGGGAGTCGCGATCGTCGCGAGAACGTCACCGGCGTTTACGTGGGCACCGTAATCCTTGTTCCAGTATTCGACATAGCCGCTGACCTGGGCGTAAACCTCCGCCTCGTTCCAGGCATTGACCTGCCCCGGCAGCTTCAAGCTTTGCTCGGCGGGCCCGGCTTTGGGGGATATCGCTTGTACCTTGGGGATTGCAGCATCGTCCGCGCGCTTCTGCAGGTCGGACACGGATGTCGCGCGTGACCAGATGCCGTAGGAGGCCAGGCCGCCAGCGACGACGAGCCCTCCGACGATGACGAGGATTCCGGATCGGCGGGAGATCATGCGGTTTGCTCCGGTCGAACTCGGGAACGGTGAAGGATGGCGAATACGCACGGCACGAACACCAGGGTCGTGACGGTGGCGATCAGTAGGCCGCCGATCACGGCGCGGCCAAGCGGAGCGTTCTGAGTATTACTGATCGACATCGGGATCATGCCGACGATCATGGCCAAGGCGGTCATCAGCACTGGCCGGATACGAGCGTAGCCGGCCTCCAACGCTGCCTTCACGGCATCGCCGTGCTCGGCAAGCCGGGTTCGGGCGTAATCGACCACGAGGATGGTGTTCGCCGTCGCCGTTCCCATGCACATGATCGCGCCCGTCAAGGCGGGGACGGACAGCGTGGTGCCAGTGAGGAACAGCGCCCAGGTGATCCCCGCAAGCGCCGCGGGCAAGGCCGAAATCACGATAAACGGGTCAAGCCAGGACTGGAAGTTCACCACGATCACCAGGTAGATCAGCACGATCGATAGCGCCAGACCGATCAGCAATTGGGTGTAGGCGGACATCATCGTCTGGGACTGGCCGCTCAACGTGGCCGTCACGCCGCGTGGCAGCGCCGATGCGAGGCTATCGATCGATGCCTGCACTTCCCGGCTGACGGCGCCGAGGTCACGCCCTTCGACGTTGGCGTAAATGTCGATGACCGGCTGGATGTTGTAATGGGACACGACGCCGGGCGAGCCCGTTCGCGTGACGGCCGACAAGCCGCCGACGATCTGCACCGGGCCGCCGGCTGTACCGCCTGTTCCCGCGTCGATCGGAATGGTTTGCAGGTCGTTGACGCTTTGCAGTTGCACCTGCGGCGTTTGCAGGTTGACCAGGTGCGCCACGCCGGTCGCCGGATCCAGCCAGTAGGTCGGCGCGGTTTGGCCGCTGCCCGACAAGGTCGCGAGCACGTTCTTGGCGATATCGGACTCGGTGAGGCCCGTCCCAAGTGCCTCACTGCGCCGCGATGCGAGCTGCAAGGTCGGCTGGCCCATGATCTGCTGGATGTGGACGTCGGCGGCGCCGGCAATATGCTGCATGCGTTCGGCGAGCTTGGCCGCGTAGGCGTAGCTGGTATCGAGGTTACGCCCGCTCACCTGGACATCGATCGGCGTGGGAAGACCGAAGTTGAGGATCTTCGCGGTGATGTCGCCGGGGAGGAAGGTGAAATCCGTCCCAGGGAAAGCGCTGGTCAGCCCTTTGCGCAGCACTTGGCGATAATCCGCCACGGGCGAGGCAGCATTGGCCAGTGAGATGGTGATGTCGCAATCCTGCGAGCCCACGACGCCGTTCGCGCTATAGGCCTGGTTGATGCCGCTTGTCGGCAGGCCGCAGTTGGACAGCGTGCCGGTCACCTCGCCCGGCAGCAATGTGCTCACCTGCTGATCGATCAACACGGCATCCTTGGACGTTTCCTCGATGCGGGTGCCGGCCGGGAAACGGACATGCATGTCCATTTCACCGGATTTGATGCTGGGGAAGAAGTCCTGGCCGACGAAGAACAACAACAGCAGGGACGCCAGCGAGGCGAGCAGATAGCCGCTTGCGAAGAGTTTCCGGCGAGCGGTGAGGCCGACCAGCAGGTCGTGGTAGCCCGTTCTGAACCGTTCGAAGCGCTGCTCGAAGCCACGTTGCAGGCGGACGAAGGGGCCTGGCTTGGTGTGCTTGCCCGCGTGTCGCGCCGCTACCTGCGCACCCAGCAGCCAGTTGGCCATGGTGGGTGTCAGCGTGCGCGATAGGATGAAGGATGCGACCATCGCGAAGATGACCGCCTCGGCCAGCGGCAGAAAGAGATATCCGGCGACCCCGCCCAGTTCCAGCAATGGCAGCCAGACGATGCAGATGCACAAGGTGGATACGAAGGTCGGTACCACGATCTGGTTGGATGCGACGATGATCGCCTCCGTCAGTTCGATCTCCTTGCCCTCGCGCTCGGCTTCCTCGAGATGGGCGTTGATGTTCTCGATCATCACGGTCGCATCGTCGACCAGGATGCCGACCGCCAGCGCCAGTCCGCCCAGCGTCATGACGTTGATGTCCTGGCCGATGCAAGACAGGACGAGAATGGATGACAGGATCGACAGGGGGATGGAAGTCGCGACGATCAAGGTCGAGCGCCAGCTGCCGATGAAGATGAGCACGGCAATGCCCGCGAGCACCGCGGCCGTCACCATTTCCTGCACCACGTCCTCGATCGAGGCCCTGACGAATTCCGACTGATCGTTCAGCGGCGTGATGCTGACCCCGGCTGGCAACGTCTTGAGCAGACCCGGCAGCTTGGCCTTCACGCCAGCCACCACGGCGAGCGTGGACGCATCGCCCGATTTGAGGATTTCGAGCAGGACGGATTGCTGGCCCTTGACGATCACGACGTTCTGTTGCGGTGGGCCGCCGCGATGCACGAACGCCACGTCGCGCAGGTAGACGGTGGCACCCCCCTGCTGCTTGACGGGCAGGTTGTTGAAGGTGTCGATCTGCGCGGGGGTGGAGTTGGTGACCACCATGTAGTCGACCGCCCCGATCTTCTGATCGCCCGCCGGCAACACGATGCTCTGCTGGGCCAAGGCGGCGCTGACGTCGGACGCGCTCAGCCCATGGGCCAGCAGCTTGGTTTGATCGAGATCGACCTCTACGTCGGATTGGACGCCACCGTAGGGGCCGGGTATCGCCACGCCGGGGACGGAGATCAAGGCAGGCCGGATCAGGTTGGAGGTGAGGTCATAGACCTCGTCCGGGGTCATGCCGGTGGCCGCGATCTCCAGATTGAGCACGGGAACCGAGGAGGCGTCGTAGACCAGGATGTTGGGCGGCGTCGTACCGGTTGGCACGACCTTCAGGATCGTCTGCGAGGCGGCCGTGACCTGGGCCTGCGCTGCGGCGATGTCGGTTCCAGGTTGGAAGAAGATCTTGACGACACCGCTGCCGTAATAGGACTGGCTTTCGATATGTTCGATGCCGCTGACCGTCGTGGTGAGCGAGCGTTCGTAGTAATAGACGATCCGGCCCGACATGTCGGACGGCATGAGACCGGTATAGGTCCAGATTGCTGCTACAACTGGGATCTTAATAGGGGGAAATATGTCTGTGGGCGTCGAAAATACGGCGCGGCCACCAAACAACAGTATCATGATCGCAAGTACGACAAATGTGTAAGGTCGCCGCAACGCGACCAAGACAATGGCGTTCATCTTAGTCCGATACTATTTATGGGGGGCCGGGCTCAAGTGGCCCAGTTGGCATTGAGTGTCGCACTGTTTGGTAACTGGCTCAAGCGAAGACCCACCAGCATTTTCTAAAATCTAAGTTATGCAAGGAGAGGCGGGATACATTGAATCGCTGTTGCCTTATTCGAGGTGGCATGCGGGACGGGAGATTTCGGCGTCGGGTGCCGGGTGCCGCGAGCTCGTCGGGTAGGAAACGCTGGCAAGATTCTTGCTGACGATCGTGATCATGTCCGGACATTCATGATGCTTGGCCGACTTTTTCTCGCATGCCTCTTATTGGTTCCTGGGCTGCCTGCACTCGCCCAATCGATCGACCGCCGGGATACACTCGTCGTCGCGGTCAACGAAGATGCAGACGTGCTGGACCCGACCCTGGCGCGGAGTTACGTCAGTCGCATCGTATTCGCTGGCTTGTGCGACAAATTATTCGACCTCGACGAGACGCTGCACATCGTGCCGCAACTCGCGCTGTCCTACCGCTACGAGGCGCCGACCATGTTGATCCTGACGTTGCGCCCCGGCGTGCTGTTCCAGGATGGCACGGTGATGGACGCGGCCGCGGTGGCGTATAGTTTGAAGCGCCACCTCACCCTACCCGGCAGCGCCCGGCGGAGTGAGATCAGCGCGCTGGACCATGTCGAAATCATCGACAATCTGACCGTGAAGCTGGTGCTGAGCGTTCCGTCGGCGCCTTTCGTGAGCCAGCTGGCCGATCGTGCGGGAATGATCGTGTCGCCGACCGCGGCGCAGGCAGAAGGGGCCGATTTTGGACAGGCGCCGGTCTGCGCCGGGCCGTTCCGGTTCAAGGAACGGGTGGCGCAAGACCACATCACACTGGATCGTTTCGATGGCTATTGGGATGCGAAGTCGATCCATTTCGCTCGCGTGATCTACCGGCCGATCCATGACAGCGCCATCAAGCTCGCCAACTTGCAAACTGGCACGGTCGACCTGGCCGAGCGCGTGGCTGCGACCGATGTGGCGAGCGTGCGGGCCGATAAGCGGCTGTCGATATCGGTCTATGATGGCCTGGGCTACACCGCCTTCACGGTGAATGTCGGACATGGTACGGCTGCAGACACGCCGTTCGGGCGAAGCGCGCTGGTGCGTAAGGCGTTCGAGTTGTCCCTGGACCGCGATGCGCTGATCAAAGTCGTCTATAATGGCCTGTTGACGCCGCTTGCGCAGGGCATGACCGCAAGCAATCCATTCTACAACGCCGACCTGGTGCCCCCGGTCCGCGACCTGGCGAAGGCCAAAGCGCTGTTGGCACAGGCGGGGGTGCCTTTGCCGGTGGCGCTGAGCCTGACCATGGTGAACACACCCGACCAGTTGCAGCTTGCCGAGATCGTGCAGGCGATGGCAGCCGAGGCCGGGTTCGATGTAGCGATCCAGGTGGTGGAATTTGGTGCCGGAATCGCCGCCGAAGATTCCGGCAGCTACCAGGTTGCCGCCAATAGCTGGTCCGGCCGGGTCGATCCGGATGGCAACCTGTATACCTGGCTCCATACCGGGTCCGCCTTGAACGAGAGCCACTATAGCAACCGACAGGTGGACACGTGGCTCGACGCGGCCCGGCAGACCAGCGATGCGGCCGAACGCAAGGCGCTGTATCGGAAAATCACCCAGCAGATTGCGCAGGACCTACCGTCGATCTACCTGTTCAACACAGCCGTTATCGTCGGGATGAACAAGGGCATCGATGGATTTCGCCCGGTGCCGGATGGACTTATTCGGCTGCAGGGGCTGCAGCGTGTGTTGCCATAAGCCGGAAGAGGATAGCCAGGCATGATCCAGCGTTTCGAAAGACAGCGTCTGCTGCATCGCGCGGTCAAACATAACGGCGTGTTGTACTTGGCAGGGATGACTGCGGAGGACCGGTCCGTCGCCATGAAGGGCCAGACCGAGCAGATTTTGGACAAGGCCGCCACGCTGCTGGCCGAGCATGACAGCGACAAGACAAAGATCCTCGCTGCCACCATCTTCATCACCGACATGGCGCAGAAGGAGGCGCTGAACGAGGCATGGATCGCGTGGTTCGATGCGAGCGATCTGCCGACCCGGGCCGTGCTCGGCGTTGCCGAACTTGGACCTGGCGCCCTGGTCGAGATCGTGTTGACGGCGGCCTGTTGATCTCGGCGTCCGGTGAACACGGTTGGGCGACGATCCGCGACCATCCGATCCGCGGCTTCAACGCTGGCCGTTTCCATGGAGCAGGTGTTCGAACAATTGCGGGCTGCCCATCTGGCCGCCCTTGAGCATGATCTCGACCCCATCCACGCCGGGTGCGGCGCTGTGGGCGCGGCAGATGGCGACGCCGGGCGCCAGCGACGTGAGGTAGGAAAGCCCCCATAGGCCGAGCGCGATGGTCGCTTGACTGGACGTATCCCCGCCCGCAATTCCGACGCGCTGCAGCCGCACATGCTTCAGCACGTCACCCAGCAGCCGGGCCGTTGCCTCGGCGACAGCGCCGGGCGCCTGCGGCGGGCCGTCCGGCTGGCTGGTGCGCACCAGGACGGAGCGGCCCGCCGACAACAGGCCCACGACCTGCGTGCGAAGCTGCTGGGCGTAAGCCGGGTCGGCGGCAAGCTGCGATGCCTGGGCCACGACCGGAACGTAGCTGGGGGACGCCGCGACCTGTGCGGCCGTGACGGGGGACAGGCTGCCGGCCAAAACCAGCACGGGGCCGTCTGCCGGCCGCAAGGGATTTGCGCCGGCGAATGGGACGGATGCCTCGCCGCGTGCAAGCGCCTGGGCAACGCTGCTTGGCCCGACGGCCAGCAATGGCGCCGCCTGCGCGTGGGACCAGATTGCGCGGCCGACCGGCGCCAGATCGGCGTCGCGCGAGACGTCCAGCAAGATCGCTGCGGGCGCGGATTGCAGCGTCGCCGCAAGCACCGCGGCAAGATCCGGCTCGTAGGCTGGATAATGCAGCCCGGCGATGCCATCCAACCCTTGTGCCGCGAGGTGGCGGCGTAAATCCGCCTCGCCCATCGGGGTCACGGGATGCACCGCCATGGTGGGATGGCGGTCCAGCCGGTGCACCACGCCGCCCGTTCCGGCGGCGGCGAAGAGATGGCTGAACAGGCAGAACCGGCCAATATTCGGCTGGCCGCCCACGATCGGCAGGAAGGCGTTGGGGAAGAACGGCTGCAGGGTTGCGATCGCCGCCCCGATGCTGCCGATGGCCGGCGCGCTGTCGAAGGTGGAGCAGCATTTGTAGTGCATCACCCGCACGCCCAGCCCGGCGAAGAACCGTCCGACCGGCACCAATTCCTCCGCCATTGCCGCCGGGGTCATCGCCCGGGCCGCGCCTGCAATGCCCACGGCGTCCAGCGGGCCGGCGGCTGCGAGCTGGTCCGTCGAGGGCACGCCCAGGAACAACAGGGCGCGGTAGCCCGCCTCCGCCCAGTTCGCCAGCGTGTCGGTAGCGCCGGTGAAGTCGTCGCCATACCAGCCGAAGCGTGGCGCCACCGGCTAGGCCTTGCCGCCGAAGAACGCCATCGCGCGAGCCAGCTCTGGCGCGTCGGTTACAGCGGCGAGCGGGATGCCGGCCTTCGCTGCCGCCGCAGCCTGGCGGATGCTGGCGACACCTGCCGCCGGGCCATCGGGGTGCCCCATGATCCCGCCGCCGGACATGAACAGGAAATCGTCGCTGCCGACCGCCTGCCAGGTCACCGGGACAGTCCCGGCCCACTGGCCGGAGGAGAAGGCGGGCAACACCGCGTCGTCAGCGCCATCGGTCAGCGGTGCCAGGCAATCCTGCGCGCCGTCGATCACCTCCTGGTCTGGTTGGGCGAATTTGCCCTGCAGGCCGTGGACGTGCATGTGGTCCACGCCGGCGAGGCGCCACAGCACCTGATAGGCCTGGAACCCGATCCCCAGCGCCGGGTGGCGGGACAGGGCGCCGAAGCCGT
>NZ_LMUY01000158.1:26200-83527 GCF_009765685.1 Acidisphaera sp. L21
GTTGAGGCTGGCCATCACGCAATCCCCGCCCGCCTGCGCGACCAGGTCGGCGTGGCGGCGCATGGCGTCGGTTTCGTCGGTGATGTTGAACGCGACCATCACCCGGCGCCCCGTGCGGTCGGCGTAGCGCCGCACCTGGCGCATCACGGCGGGGATGCGTTGCGCCAGCGGGGCGTAGTCGGGGTCGGCGCTGATCTCGTCATCCTTGATGAAATCCAGCCCGGTCTCGCATAGGCGGCCAACGAGACCGGCCGTTTCCTCCGACGACAAACCCACGTTCGGCTTGATGATCGAGCCGATGAGCGGGCCGTTCGCCACCCCCGTCAGCCGCCGGGTGCCCGCCACGCCCTGTACCGGCATTGGGAAACGGGCGCGGTAGGTTGCGGGCAGGCGAATGCGTTCCAGGCGCATCCCGGTGACCTCGCCGAGGTCGTACAGGTTGCCAGCCAGGGTCGCGGCCAGGGTCGACAAATTGGCGCCGACATTGGCCACCGGGAACGCCAGCGTCACCAGCGCCCGGTGCCATGGGCCACCGATGCCGCGGCGGTCCAGCCAGGCATTTGGCAGGCTCGGCGCCGCGGCGTCCGGCAGCGCGGTGATGCGTTCGATCGTGGCGCGGGCACGCTCGCGCAGCGCATCGGTCTCACCCTCGACGCGGGTGAAAGTGCCGCAGGATTGTTCCCCGGCCATGATCTCGGCGATCGCGGCCACATCCAGCGGCGTCTCGATCAAATAGTCTGCCTCGATCCGGTCCATCAGATCTTGCTGAGGTCGGGGAACGGGCGCACCGGTTCGCTGCCGTCCCAATTGGCGGCGGCCTCGCGGATCAGGCGGAACATGGTGCCTTTCGGCCCCTCCACTTCCGATAGCTCCACCACGGCGCCGGGATGGTATTCGGTGTCGAAATAGACGAAGCGACCGCGCGCACCGACTTCCCCGCTCATCACCGGGTCCAGGCCCTGCGCGGTCAGCCGGGCCAGGTCCGCTTCGTAATTCTCGGTCCAGCAGGCGACGTGCTGCAGCCCGGTGCGCCCGGCGCGCAGGAAGTCGCGGTACATCGAGGGCACGTCGTTGCGCGGCTGGATCAGCTCCACCTGCACGTCGCCGGAATTGGCCAATGCCACAGAGTTGTGTGGCTCGTAATTCTGGCCGCGATAGCGATAGTTCACGATGGGAACGCGTGGGTTGTAGAAGAACGGCCCCACGCCCAGCGTGCCGCTCCAATACGCCATCGCGGCCTCGATATCCGGCACGACGTAGCCCAATTGGCGAATGGGTCCGAAAAAGCGGCTCATGCTGCGGTCCTAGAAATTGGTGGTGAGAAAGCCGGTCGACAGCCAGGGTATTGCGGCCACGATCACCAGCCCGACGAGCAGGACGGCGACGTAGACGGCCATGTGCCGCAGCCCCTCATCGGGGTGGATCTTGCTGATGGCGCAGGCGCCGTAATAGCCGACGCCGAATGGGGGCGAGAACAGGCCGATGCCCATGGCGAACACCACGACCATGGCGTAATGCACCTCGTTCACGCCCATGGCGCGGGCGATGGGGAACAGCAGCGGGCCGAATAGCACGATGGCGGGAATGCCTTCCAGCACGCTGCCGAGCACGATGAACACGACGATGGAAATGGCCAGGAAGCCGAAATGGCCGCCGGGCACCCGCGCCATCCAATGCGCCAGGTCCTGCGAGAAGCCCGACTGCGTCAGCCCCCAGGCCATGCCGGTGGCGGCGCCGATGATGAAGCTGATCGTGCCGGTGAGCGAGGCAGTTTCCACCAGCATCGCCGGCAGGCGGCGCCATTGGAACCGGCGATACACCAGCAGGCCCATCAGCACGGAATAGGCGATACCTATGGTGGAGACCTCGGTCGCGGTCGCCACGCCTTCGATGACGGCGGTGCGGATGACGAAGGGCAGCAGCAGGGCCGGCAGCGCCACCAGGCCGGCCTTGGCGACGGCGCGGCCGGGTTGGCGGAAGACGGCGCTGATGTCTTCCCCCCGGGCGCGCCACCAGACGACGAGGCATAGCCCGGCGCCCAGCACTGCTGCCGGCAGCAATCCCCCGGTGAACAGCGCCGCGATGGACACGCCCGTGACGGAGCCGATGGTGATAAGCACGATGCTGGGCGGGATGGTTTCGGTCTGTGCGCCGGTGGCGGCCAGCAGGGCCAGCAGGTCGCCGGGCCGGGCACCACGCTGGCGCATTTCGGGGAACAGCACCGGGGCGATCGCCGCCATGTCCGCGACCTTGGACCCGGAAATGCCGGAGACGAGATACATCGCCCCGACCAGCACGTAGGACAAACCACCGCGCACCCGGCCCAGCAGGCTGGCGAGGAACGCGATCATCGCGCGCGCCATTCCCGTCATCTCCAGCAGCGCGCCCAGGAAGATGAATAGCGGGATGGCGAGCAGGATCTCGTGCGACATGCCCTCGTCCAGGCGGCCGACCATGACGACGAGCGGTGTCTGCGTGGTCAGCGCCAGGTAGCCGTAGGTGGCGAGCGCGAAGGCGAACGCGATGGGCACGCCGGCGAACACGTTCACGCCGACGACGCCGACGAAGAAGATCAGCAAATTGATGTTGTCCAGGTCGGCGAGCGCCGGGCCAGCGAGCCAGAAGCCGAGCACCAAGGCGGCGACCAGGCCGATTGCCGCAATGGTGGTGCGCCAGGATGGCAGCTGCGCCAGGCGGAACAGGGCGGCGAGGGTCATCAGCACCACGCCGGTCGGCAAGGCACTGGCGCGCCAGGCGCTGCTGACCTCCAGCGCCGGGGTGACGACGAAGGATTCGTCCTGCGCATGGTCGATCGATGGGGCCAGGATCATCAGCAGCAGCGCCAGGGAGGCCGCGAGGGCAAATGCCTCCAGGAACACCTGCGCCCGGGGGCTGACGCGGTTGACCAGCCCGGTCATCCGCATGTGCTCGCCCCGGCGCAGCGCCAGCACGGCGCCGAGCATGGACAGCCAGAGGAACAGGATGGAGGCGAGTTCGTCCGACCAGACCAGCGGCACCTGCAGCACGTAGCGCGCGAACACGCCGCTGCCGAGGATGCCGATTTCGGCCAGCAGCAGCACCGCGGCGGCGAAGGCAACGACGCCGCCGATCGCACGATCGGCCTGCATCGCGAGCCGGCCCAGCGGCGTTGCGGCCGGATGCAGTGCCACGGGAAGCGTTGCCGTGCCCATCGCCGAGTTAGGCGAGCTTGCCAACCGCGCCCTCCAGCAATCCCCAGGCCTCCGCCCCGAAGCGCGTCTTCCAATCGGCGTAGAACCCGGCGTCGCGCAGCTTGGTGCGAAAGCTCTCGGGGTCGGCGGCGTTGAAGGCGAGGCCTTTGGATTTCAGATCCGCCACGATGCCGTCGTTCAGCGCCTTGATGTCGCCGCGCTGCTGCATGCCGGACTCGTTGATGGCGGTGCCGACGATACCCTGCAGATCCGGCGGCAGGCTGTTCCAGGCGCGTCCGTTGGCGATGAACCAGAACCCGTCCCAGATGTGGTTCGACAGGGTGCAGGATTTCTGCACCTCGTACAACTTCGCCACCTGGATGATCGGCAGCGGATTTTCCTGCGCGTCGACGATCTTGGTCTGCAGCGACGAATAGACCTCGCTGAATTGCAGGCTGACCGGGGACGAACCCAGCCCCTTGAACATCGAGATGCTGAGCGGGCTGACGGGCACGCGGATCTTGAGCCCGGCCATGTCGGCCGCGGCCTGGATCGGCTTGCCGCTGGTGGTCATCTGGCGGAAGCCGTTGTCCCAAATCTTTTCGAACGTGTGCAGGCCGACCTTGGCAATGGCGTCCCGCACATGCGCGCCCAGGGCGCCGTCCATCGCCGGCCATACCTGGTCGTACCCGCTGAAGGCGAACCCCACGGCGCTGATCGCCGCCACCGGCACCAGCGTCGCGATGACCAGGGCAGAGGGCGTGAAGAAGGTGATGCCGCCATTGCGCACCTGCGCCAGCATGTCGGTATCGCCGCCGAGCTGGTTGTCCGGGAAGATCTTGATCTCCACCCGGCCGCCCGAATCCTTGGCAATCCGCTCGGCGAATTCTTGCGAGCGTTTGTTCAGCGGATGGCTCAGCGGCAGGTTGTTGCCGTATTTGAACTGGAACTGCGCTGCCCGTGCGATGTGGGGCGTGCCAAGCACGGCACCAGCGACCGGGGCGGCAGCCATGGCCTGCAACACTGCCCGGCGGGAAATGGTTCGCATCGACGTATCCTCCTGCCACGCTTGACGCCATCTGACGTGTTATGCGTGTGTTGCGCTCAGCTAACGAGGTGGAGCGCGAGGTGTCAAACGCTAAGGATGA
The DNA here is from genome assembly GCF_009765685.1 of Acidisphaera sp. L21. Classification (GTDB taxonomy): domain Bacteria; phylum Pseudomonadota; class Alphaproteobacteria; order Acetobacterales; family Acetobacteraceae; genus LMUY01. Next base: position 30,519 of record NZ_LMUY01000158.1, read on the forward strand.
TGCGATCTGATGGATTCTGAGGCTCCTCGACTAGCCCGCCTCGCCGACGTGGCGCGGCGTGCCGGCGTGTCCCCGGCCAGCGCCGACCGTGCCCTACACCGCCGCCCCGGCGTGCGCGCCGCCACAGCCGAACGGGTGCTGAAGGCGGCGGCAGAGTTGCGGTATATCTCGCAAACCGAATTCGCGGCGGCGGCGGCCCCGCTGCCAATGCGACTGGTGTTTCTGCTGCCTGCCGGGACGAACCAGTTCCTGGTCATGCTGGCGCGCCTGATCGTTGCCGGGCACAGCCAGGCGCTGGCCCATGCCGCGATCTGCCGGGTCGAGACGATCAAAAGCTTCGACCCGGCGGTGCTGGCCCGGCAGTTGCTCCGCCACGGCAAGCAGGCGGACGGCATCGCCTTCATGGCCATCGAGCACCCGGCCGTGCGCGACGCGGTGAACCAATTGGCCGGGCGCGGCGTGCCGGTCATCACCCTGATTTCGGACGTGGCGAATAGCCGCCGGGTTGCCTATGTCGGGCTGGATAACCGGTCCGCCGGCCGCACCGCGGGCTATTTGATGGCCCGTTTCATCCGCGAGCGGCCGGTGAAGGTCGCCGTGATCGCCGGCAGCCTCAGCTACAGCGCGCACGGGGAGCGGGAGTTGGGCCTGCGCAGCATACTGGCCGAGATGGCGCCGGACATGGAGATCGTCGGCATTCGGGAGGGGCATGACGAGGACAGCCTCAATCACCGGCAGACGCGCCTCCTGCTCGCGGCGCACCCGGACCTGGCCGGCATCTACAATGTCGGCGGCGCCTCCGGCGGGATTGCCCGCGCCCTGGCGGAGACGCGGCGGGAGGGTAAAATCGTGCTGATCGGCCATGGGCGGACCCCGGATACGCGCCGTTTGCTGGTGGATGGCGTCATGGACGCGGTCATCACGCAGAACCCGCAATCGGCCTTCCTCGACTGCCTGAGTATTTTCGCGAACCTACGCGCGGGGCACGAGCCGATGCAGGGCATGGGCAGCGCCCGCAGCGAGATCGTGTTTCGCGAAAATCTGACGTCGTGAGCCATAACCCGACGACGCGCAGGCGTTGCTAGTCTGGCTTGAACCGTTCGAGGATTTCTGCGGTATGCTCACCCAAGCGGGGCGCGGGACTATGCACTTGCCCGGCGGTTTCCGACAGCTTCACCGGTACGCCCAGGGTTTTGAACGGTCCGGTGATCGGGTGTGTGGTGGCCACAACCATGTCGCGGGCCAGGATCTGAGGATCGGTCAGCACTTCGTCGTAGTTGAGCACGGGGCCGCAGGGGATCCCGGCCTTCTCCAACTCGGCCAGCCAATAGGCGGCGGGCCTGGTCTGCAGGCGAGCCTGCACGATCTCGATCAACGCGTCGTTATGGGCGACACGGTCGGCATTGGTGCGGAAGCGGGCGTCGTCGCGCAATTCCGGCATGTCGATGATGCGGCAGAATCGGTCCCAGAAATTCTCCTGCGATGCGCCGAAACTGATGTATCCGTCAGCGGTCGCGAAGATGCGATAGGGGGAACTACCGCGATGCTTCTGACCGATCCGGGGCGGCCGCTCGCCGGTGGCGAAATAATGCGCGGCCTCGTAGACGCCGAGCGAGGTGGCGGCTTCCAGTAGCGAGGTTTCGACGAACTGCCCCTGCCCGGTTTTATGACGTGCCTGGATTGCGGCTAGCACGCCGAATGCCAGAAACATCCCCGCCGTCACGTCGGAGATTGCGATCGGCAACCGGTATGGCTCGCCGTCTTCCGGGCCGTTGATGCTTGCCAGGCCGGACATACCTTGGGTGATGAGATCGAAGCCGCCGCGATTGCGGTATGGGCCGGTTTGACCGAAGCCGGAGATGGCGGCGTAGATGAGGCGCGGATTGCGCGCGTGGAGCACCTCCCAGCCAATTCCAAGCTTGTCGAGCGTGCCGGGGCGGAAGTTCTCGATCAGAATATCGGCCTGGTCGACCATCGTCAGCAATGTGTCGCGGTCGGCAGCAAGTTTGAAATCCAGCACGACCGATTTCTTGTTGCGGTTCCAAATCATGAACGGGGCGCTTTCGCCATTCACGAAGGGCGGCATCTTACGGGCATCGTCGCCCTTGCCGGGGCGCTCGATCTTGATCACTTCGGCGCCGTGATCGGCGAGCATCATCGTGCAATAGGGACCGGACAAATGACTGGTGAGATCGAGAACGAGGAGGCCATCTAGCGATCCAGTCATGGTTGGGACTCTCCCTTGGCGAAATTGCGCACGTGTCGGCGATGCGAGGCTTGCCGTCCCCGAACCAGACGCGATCCGCCCCGGTTGCCCGGGGCGGATGCATTTGAGGCAGCGTCAGAGCGTGGCGAGGGCGGCGTTCAGGGTCTCGCTCGGGCGCATCGCCGCCGAGGTCTTCGCGGCGTCGGGCAGGTAATAGCCGCCGGTGTCCATGGGCTTGCCCTGCGCCGCGATCAGTTCGGCGTTGATCTTGGCCTCCTGGGCCGCAAGCGTTTCGGCCAGCGGCCGGAAGCGGGCTGCCAGCGCCGTGCTGTTGTCCCGCGCGGCCAGCGCCTGGGCCCAATAGAGCGCCAGATAGAAATGCGTGCCACGATTGTCGAGTTCGCCGACCTTGCGCGCGGGCGAGCGGTTGTATTCGAGGATCTTGCCGTTCGCCTCATCGAGCGTTTCCGCGAGCACCTGCACGTCCGCATTCCCATGGGTTTGCGCCAGATGTTCGAGTGAGGCGCCAAGTGCCAGGAACTCGCCAAGCGAGTCCCAGCGCAGATAGCCCTCCTGCTGAAACTGCTCCACATGCTTGGGCGCCGATCCGCCCGCGCCGGTCTCGAACAGTCCGCCGCCGGACAGCAGCGGCACGATCGATAGCATCTTGGCGGAGGTGCCGAGTTCCATGATCGGGAAGAGATCGGTGAGGTAGTCGCGCAGGACGTTGCCGGTGACGGAGATCGTGTCCTTGCCTTCGCGAATGCGCGCGAGCGAGACCTTCATCGCCTCGACCGACGGCATGATGCGAATGTCGAGGCCCGCGGTATCCTGCTCCTTCAGGTAGGTCTCGACCTTGGCAATGAGCTGGGCGTCGTGTGCGCGATTGGCGTCGAGCCAGAACACCGCCGGGGTGTTGGAGAGCCGGGCGCGGCGCACGCCGAGCTTGACCCAATCCTGGATCGGTTCGTCCTTGACCTGGCACATGCGGAAGATGTCGCCGGTTTCGACCGGTAGGGAGAGCAGCACCGTCCCGTCGTCGCCAACGACGCGGATTGTGCCGTTGGCCGCGATTTCGAACGTCTTATCGTGCGAGCCGTATTCCTCGGCCTGTTGCGCCATCAGACCCACGTTCGGCACGGAGCCCATCGTCTTCGGGTCGAACGCCCCGTGCGCCTTGCAATCCTCGATCACGGTTTGGAACAGTCGCGCGTAGCTGCGGTCCGGGATGGCGGCGATCACGTCGTGTAGCTTGCCGTCCGGACCCCACATGCGGCCGGACTCGCGGATCATCGCCGGCATCGAGGCATCGATGATCACGTCGCTCGGCACATGCAGGTTGGTGATGCCGCGGTCGGAATTGACCATGGCGAGGGGCGGCTGCTTGGCGTAGACGGCGGCGGTGTCGGCCTTGATCGCTGCCTTTTCGGCGTCCGGCAAAGCCTCGATCCGGGTGAGCAGGTCGCCGACGCCGTTATCGGGATCGACGCCCAGGCGCGCCAGCGTGGCGGCGTGTTTTTCGTATACATCGGCGAAGTACACCGACACGGCGTGACCGAAGATGATGGGATCGGAGATCTTCATCATGGTGGTCTTCACATGCAGCGAGAACAGCACGCCTTCCCGCTTTGCGGCATCGATCTGCGCGGCGAGGAAGCTGCGCAACGCCTTGCGGCTCATGGCCGAGGCGTCGATGATCTCGCCAGCCTTGAGCGCCGTCTTGGCCTTCAGTACCGTGACCGCGCCGTCGGCGCCGACCAGCTCGATCCGGGCGTTGGTGGCCGAGGGAACGGTGGTTGCGACCTCCGACCCGTAGAAGTCGTTACCCGGCATATAGGCCACGTGGGTTTTGGACTTCGGGTCCCAGGCACCCATCTTGTGCGGATTGTTGCGGGCATATTGCTTGACCGCCCCGGCGGCGCGGCGGTCGGAGTTCCCTTCACGCAACACCGGGTTGACGGCGCTGCCGAGCACCTTGCCGTAGCGGGCGCGGATTTCCTTGTCGGCCGGCGTCGCGTCGCTGTCCGGATAATCCGGCACGTCATAGCCCTTGGCCTGCAATTCCTTGATCGCGCCCTTGAGCTGCGGGATGGAAGCCGAGATGTTGGGCAGCTTGATGATGTTGGCGTCGGGCTGCAGCGTGAGCTTGCCGAGTTCGGCGAGTTCGTCGTTGATCCGCTGCCCGGCGGTCAGTTTGTCCGGGAAGTTCGCGATGATGCGCCCGGTGAGCGAGATGTCCTTCAGCTTGACCGCCACGCCGGCCGCGCCGACGAAGGCTTCGACGACTGGCAGGAGGGAGAACGTCGCAAGCCCTGGCGCTTCGTCGACCTTCGTCCAAACGATTTCAAGATCTGACATGCTTGCACCTCTGCGCGCCGTTTGGGGTTCGGCTGGTTGAACGATCGATGATGACCGGCTGCCTTTTCGCACCGGCGTGTGGAAAGGGCAATTGTCAGGCGGGCCGGGGTCGATGGGAACATTATTTGAACACAAGGGGAACGCGGGTTTGCGCCGGTAGCCGCGGGGCGTTGGCCGAGTTAAAAGCCACATCATGACGTTGGACGAGCTTGGGCCGCGCATCTGCATCATGGGACCGTCCAACAGCGGCAAGTCCACGCTGGCGGACGCGATCTCGCGGGGACGCGGGCTGATGCCGATCCACCTCGACCAGTTCTACCACCTGCCGCATACCGATTGGGTTCCCCGACCGGCAAACGAGTTTGGCGCCCTGCATGACGCGGCGATCATGGGGGAACACTGGGTCATCGACGGCAATTACTCCCGGCTTCTGCCTCAAAGGCTGCAGCGCGCTACCGGGTTTGTCCTGCTTGATGTTTCGACCGTGGTGGGCCTTTACCGCTACACCCGGCGCTGCTGGTTCGAGCGTGATCGCCGAGGGACACTCGAGGGCGGTCGCGACAGCGTGAAGTGGGATGTCATTCACCACATGACCGTCGCCACCAGGGCGAATCGCAGTCGCTATGAGAGGATGTTCGACGATATCCGTTTGCCGAAACTACGACTCGACTCTGCACGCGCGGTGGCCGAGTTCTATGGCGCGAACGGCTTGCGCCGCTAGGCCGCGCCGTCCGTCGATAGTTGATCAGATTTAGGCTGTTGGCATTACGACGGAATGGGAGGCACATCCAACCGAACGACCAAGCCCTCGAGCCCGGGGCGGGGCGCGGGATAGCGTGACATCAGCTGGGGATCGTGGCTCGGCACGATGTGGTCCGGTGAAGTGGCAAGCTGCATGATGCGATCATGGGCCAGCATCATATCCGCAATGCTGTGTGCGACGGCAAAGGGAATGGATTTGTCCAATTCCTCGTAATAGTGCAGTGCGTCCGAGGCGAGTACGACCCAACCGCGCCGGGTGCGAACGCGAACGACTTCCTGGCCGGCACAGTGGCCGCCGACGAGGTGGACCGTCATCCCCGGCGCGATCTCCGCCTCTGGCGCATGGAGGTCCAGCCGGCCTTCGTGCAGGTATGCGACGCATCGTTGAATTTCGTCCACCTCGTAGGCTAGGCGGAACCATGGCTTCGCCATGAGCGGGCTGACGGCATAGGCCATCTCGGCCGACTGCAGGTGAAAGCGGGCGTGGGGGAAAGCGTCCAGGTTGCCGATATGGTCGTAATGCATATGGGTGAGGATCACGGTTTTGACGGCGGCCGGGTCGACGCCCAGTGACGGCAGAATTGCGTGGGGGGGCCGAACGTAGTCATAGCCGCGCTGCAACGCCTTTTCCCGGCGGAGTCCCGTGTCGATGACGATTGCGCCCGATGGGCCGACCGCCACCCAGCTGAAATAGTCCATTGGCTCCAGCCGTTCCGGATCGTCCGCCATGATATAGTTGTGCCCACGGTGGCGCCGCGGATTGCCCGCATAGCGGATGGCGTAGAGTTCGTAGATCGTTGCATCTTCCGTCATCGGTCGCCTCCCCTTCCCGCGACTACTCGGGTTCCAGCCCGGCTTGCTTGGTTAGGGTCGCCCATAATGCGACCTCGTCGGCGACCCGTTGGCCGAACACGTCAGGCGGGCTGGGTTCCGCTTCGAAGCCGATGGCCTCCATCTGCTTTTTCAGATCCGGCTGCGACAGGACTTGTGTCAAGGCCGCGGACAGCTTGTCGATGATGGGCCTGGGTGTTTTGGCCGGGGCGAACAAGCCGTTCCAGGCCTCGACCCTCGGGCCGCCCAGACCGGCCTCGGCCATGGTTGGAACGTTCGGCAGCAGGTCGGTGCGATGTTCGGTCGTCACGGCGAGGGCCTTGACGGTGCCGGCCTGGATTTGCGCGGTGGCTGGGGTGGTGTCGACGAACATCATCGTCACGCGGCCGCCAATGATGTCGGTAATCGCTTGCGGGCTGCCACGGTATGCCACGGCGGTGAGGTCGATGCCGGCACGTTGCTTTAGCATCTCGCCCGAGAGCTGGCCCAGGGCGTTGGCGTAGCCGAACGATAGCGCGCCGGGCTTCGCCTTCGCAGCGGCAACCAATTGCGCCATCGTCGTGTAGTTGCTTTTGCCAGAGACCAGCAGCGCGTAGGGGTAGACGCCCAATTGCCCGATAGGCGCAAAATCGGTGACCGGATTGTAGGTGATGTGCTTCATCAGGTTGGGGTTCCCGGCATGGGTCGTCGTGCCGCCAACCAGCAGCGTGTAGCCGTCCGGTGCGGCGCGGGCCGCCGCAGTGGTGCCGATTGCGCCATTCGCCCCCACCTTGTTCTCGACGACGATTTGGGTGCCGAGTACATCGCCTAGTTTGGCCGCAACCAGGCGCGCGATGGCGTCCGTGCCGCTGCCGGGGGCGAGCGGCACGATGAGGGTGATGTAGTGCCTAGGGTATTCCTGCGCCCGCGTGGTCAGCGGTGACAGCAGCGCCAGGGCCGCGACCAGAATGCCCAGCAATCTCATCTTCGTTTCCTCCGTCTTTTGGGTCGGCTTTGAAAGCATTGCGTGCGGCGAAGGCGGTCTGGCCGATCACCAGCAGGCAGGTGAACCCGACCAGCGTGGCGCTGATCGGCTGTTGCACGAACGTCAACAGGTCGCCATGGCTGAGAACCATGGCGCGCCGGAAGTATTCTTCCAGCATCGGGCCGAGGATGAAGCCGAGCATCAGCGGCGCCGGGTCGAACCGCACGCGCATCAGCACGTAGCCGAGCAGGCCGAAGGCGGCCGTGGTGACGACGTCGTCCAGGTTGTTGTTGATGCTGAACGTGCCGATGCAGCAGAAGAATAGGATCGCGGGAAAGAGCACGCCGTACGACACCTTGAAGATCGACAGCCAGATGCGTACGAGCGGAACGTTCAACAACAACAGGAAGCAGTTGCCGATCCACATGCTGGCGACCAATCCCCAGAACAGGTCCGGGTGGTCGCCGATCATGTTGGGGCCGGGTTGCACGCCCTTGATCATGAAGGCGGCCATCATGAGGGCCATGACCGGGTTCTCCGGGATGCCGATCGCCATCAGCGGGATGAAGCTGGTGCGGGCGGCGGCTTCGTCGGCCGCGGCCTGCCCGGCGACGCCCTCGATCGCGCCCTTGCCGATCTCGTGCCGGTAGCGGCTGACCTTCTTGTCCAGCCCGTAGGCGGCGAATTGCGCGATCACCGGGCCACCGCCGGGTAGGATGCCGAGCAGCGAGCCTACGATGCTGCCGCGGAGCGCGCTGGGTATGATGCGCTTGAACTCCGGCCAACTCGGCATCAGGCGGATGGTGCCACCGAACGGTGTGCGCTGCTCGCCGGCGTCGAGATTCTTCGTCAGTTCGGCAATGCCGAAGCAGCCCAGTGCCACGCTGACGACGCTGACGCCCTCCATGAGCGACGGGAGGCCGAAGGTGAAGCGTTGCACGCCGGTGTCGAGGTCGGTGCCGATTTGGCCGAGCAGCACGCCGAGCAAGCACATGGCGACGCCGTTGAGGACGCTGCCGGTGGTGACGACGCTGACGCAGACGAACCCCAGCAGCATGAGCGCGCAGTAATCGGCCGGGCCGAACAGGATGGCGACCTGCCCGAGGCTGGGCGCCAGCGCGGCGAGCACGATGATGGCGACGGTGCCGCCGATGAAGCTGGAGACCCCCGCGGTGAACAGGGCAAGGCCCGTGCGGCCCTGCAGTGTCATGGCGTGGCCATCGATGCAGGCCACGATGCTGCCGGCATGCGGCATCCGCATCGTGATGGCGCTGACGCTGTCGCCATATTGTGCGCCGTAATAGATGCCTGCCAGCATGATGAGGGCGCCGCTGGTGGGGATCGCGTAGGTGAGCGGCAAGAGCAGGCTGATCGTGGCCAGCGGCCCAAGGCCGGGCAGCAGGCCGATGATGGTGCCGACGACGCAGCCGATCGCGCAATAGAGCAGGTTGTCCAGGCTGAGCGCGTGGTGAAAGCCGAAGGCCAGGTTGTTCAGCATCTCCATCAGACCACCCCGAGCCGCAGGCCCAGAAGTTGTTCGAACGCCAGGGCGATGACGATGAGGCCGGCCGCGACCAGGGCGTTGCGCCTCCAGTGATAGGCGGTGCCGGCGAGCGTGGCGGTGAACACCAGCACGACGATGCCGGCGGCCATGTCAACGAATGTGGTGACCACGACGAAGCCGGCCAGGGCGGCCATGATGATGGCGATGTTGCGGATGTTGAAGTGCAACGGCGGTGACGTGATAAAACGCGACCGCACCAGCATTGCGACCGCCAAGACGAGCAGTGCGGCGCTGACCACCAGCGGGAAAAGACCGGGGCCGAACCGGGCCAATGTGCCGACGGGATAGCGCAACGCATTGAGGCCGAAGAACAGCCCGATAGCCGCCAGCAGGAGACCCTGCGCCGTGCTTTGACGAGGCATGTCTAACGCGCCCCGGCGACGCCATGCGCCGCATCGGATGGTTCCAGGCTCGTACGCTGCCTTGGGATTGGGCGGAGCATTCTTGCTGACGTTCCTCTTGGCCACGTTGGACCGTGATAAGGATGCACGTGCATACATGACCACGCAAGAAAGTTCTTTTGCTGTGAGGAAGATGCCGGCGGCCGGTTCGGGCGCTTGTGGCGGCAGAAGCGGCACTGTATCACCGGACGCTCAGCACGGGCGCAGGTAGTCAAACTCTCATGGATGCCGAACACTCCGAGACCGGCGCCGATACCCGCGGCAGCCGCGGCCGGAGTGACTGGGCCTATGACATGCTGCACGAGGCGATCCGCGAAGGCACGATCGAGCCTGGCCAGCGCCTGATGGAAGTCGAGGTTTCCAACTGGCTTGAGATGAGCCGTACGCCGGTTCGCGAGGCGCTGCGCCGTCTGCAGGCGGAAGGCCTACTGGAACACGCGCCGGGTGGCGGGATGGCGGTGGTGGTCTACGACCTGCGCGCCATCGGAGAGTTCTATACGGCGCGTGAAAGCCTGGAGGGGACGACCGCGGCGCTGGCAGCGCAGGTAGCCGAGGCAACCGAGATCCGCATCCTGGCGGCTACCTGCGACGCGATGGCCAAGTTGCCGCCGGACCCTCGCCTGCATGCGCGGGAGAACCAGACGTTTCACGACCAGTTGCAACAGGCGTCCCACAACCGGTTCGTGACGCGCAGTCTGCGGGCACTGCTGAACTTCGTGCCCTTGATGGGGCGCACGGTCTACACCGTTCCCGGCAGGATCGAGAGCGCCCTGGCCGAACATATCGCGATCGTGGATGCGATCCGCGCCCGCGACCCGGCTGGCGCGGAGGAGGCTGCGCGGGCCCATATCCGCCGGTCGCATGAGAGCCGGGTCATCGTCGTGTCGGAGGACGTTCGCAGCGCCGCACAGCGGCGATCGGTGCGAAACGCGCTGCCGGGGCTGCCCCGCCCGACGACGTCGTCATAGCGACAGGGTAGACGTTCGAGGACAAGACGCGCCGGCGCGTGCAGCGAGGTGAACGGCTGCCTTGACGGTCTGCATAACCGTGTATACATCTCCATCCAAGGACTACCGGAGCACTAGATACCGGCGTCATTCTTGGGAGGGGTTTGCATGAACCAGTTCGATGTCATCGTCGTAGGGGCCGGCAACGCTGCCCTGGCTGCCGCTGTATCGGCCAAGGAGAACGGCACCGAGCGCGTGGTCGTGCTGGAGAAGGCGCCAAAGACGATGCGGGGCGGCAATACGCATTGGAGTGGCGGGGTATTGCGCTTCGCCTTCGATGACCCGCGCGAGATAGGACCGTTGCTGCCGGGTGTCGAGGACATCTACACCGATTTTTACGAAGGCATTCAGCCCTATACCTTTGCCGATTTCCATGGCGATCTGATGCGCGTCACCTCCGGCCAGACCGACCCGGCGCTGTCCCGCATCCTCGTAGGCAATTCCAAAGACACGGTGTTCTGGATGAACCGCGTCGGTGGGATTCCGATGGAGCCCGCCATCACGCTCACCGGCGTGCGCAAGGGCGACAAGGTGATTTGGGCGCGCGGCCTGGTCGTTCGGGCGGAGCATGAGGGCGTGGGGCTGTCGACCCACTGGTTCAAGACGGTGGAGCGCATGGGGATCGAGGTGCGCTACGGCGCGGCCGCTACCGGCCTGCTGCAGGATGCGCGGGGCCATGTTTGCGGCGTGCGGGTGCGTGACGACGAGGGCGTGCAGGACCTGTCGGCGCCCACGGTGATCCTGGGCTGCGGTGGGTTCGAGGCGAACGTGCAGATGCGCACGCAGCATATCGGCCCGCTGGTCGGCGCGGCCAAGGTGCGGGGAACGCCGCATAACCAAGGCGACGGGCTGCGCATGGCGATGGCGATCGGCGCCATGCCATGGGGCCAATGGAGCGGCTGCCACGCCACGCCGATCTCCGCCGACTGGGGCAATTTCGCGCCGCGGGAACTGACCGACAAGTCGAACCGGCTGAGCTACCTGTATGGCGTGATGATCAATCGCAAGGGGCGGCGCTTCGTGGACGAAGGCGAGGACGGGGCGATGTTCACCTATGCCAAGTTCGGCCGCGCGATCCTGGCGGAGCCTGGCGCGAAGGCCTACCAGGTGTTCGATAGCCAGGTTATCGACCTGCTGGAACCGCGCTACCGCACCAGCAAGCCGCTGACGGCCGATACGCTGGAGGCGCTGGTCGAGCAGATGGACATCGACGACAAGCCGCAAGCGCTGAAGACGCTGCTGGAATTCAATGCCGCGGCGCACCCGGCGAGCGACGGTTTCGATCCTACGAAGAAGGACGGCCTGTGCAGCGCCGGGTTGTCGCCGGAGAAGACCAACTGGGCCATTCGGCTGGAGAAGCCGCCCTTCGTCGCCTACACCGCGACGGGCGGCATTACCTTCACCTTTGGCGGCCTGAAAGTGGACGAGAGCGCCCGGGTCATCGGCACCGATTGGCGCCCCATCCCAGGGTTGCTGGCCTGCGGCGAGATGATTGGCGGCCTGTTCTACGACAATTATCCAGCCGGCACCGGCCTGGTTTCCGGCGCCACGTTCGGCCGCATCGCCGGGCGGACTGCGGCGCAATACCGGTCCAACAGCAAGGCGGAGACGGCGACGCCAGACTATGCCGACGCCCCGGTAACGGCCCCGGCCGAATTGACCAGTACTGGCAACACGCTGGCCGAGACGTCCTGGGTACCATGATCTTGTGGGTACCATGATTTTGGGTATTCGCTGAGCGAAGGCTTACCCTATTTCCTTGCAACTGCCGTGGGTCGGGGCGTCATCTGCCGGGCATGGACACCCCGTTCGCTCCCAACCCTGCCCCGGGTCCCGATGCCACGCTCACCGAACTTGCCGCGCTCGGGCTGCGCGCTGCGCGCGTGGTGACGCGGATGATGGAGATCGAGCAGGCGGCGGCTGACATCACGGCAAGCTGGTTGCCCGATGTGACCAGCCCCGCCACGACGCTGGATGAATCGATCGCGACCGGCCAAGGTGTCGATGCCGTCGCCGAGGCAATGGCACAGGCCGTTCCCCGCGTCGAGATCCTTGCGCGGGCGCTGGACCGCACCTCGCGTTCGGTACGGCGCAGCATCGCATTGATGCGGCGCATGCAGGCCGGCTGGCCAGGTGCCGCTTCGGACAACCGGGCGGCGATGGTTCGGCGGCAGGTGGCCCGCGGGGTTGCCGACAGCATCCGGCAGCACGCAGATGGCGAAGCGGCGGAACGCCTGTTCGACGAACTGGCCGACCGGATGGACGATCCCGCGCTGCGGGACGAGATCCTGACCTTACCGGTGGACCAGGTCGTGCGGCGGATCTGCCGGGACCTGGCGCAGTTTCGGTCAGACATGACCGCCCTGATGGAAAACAGCGCCGACGGGGCGGCAGCGGAGGCACGCGGCAGTTGGGCCGAGCGACAAGTCCCGCGCCGCCCGCCGCCATTGCGCCCTGACACCGGCTAGCTGGGCGATCACTTTAGCCGAGCGATCACTGGGTGTCGCGCCACGCCCCATAAAGCTGCACGCCCTCCCGCAGCGACACCTGCGCCGACCAGCCGATTGCGCGCTTGGCCTTTTCCGGGCTGAAGCCGAGATGGTTGCCGCCGGCGGATTTCACCGCCCTCGTATCCGCCTTGTAGATCGGCTTCAGCGCCGTCGCGCCCTGCACGTCCAACATCGTGCGGACCAGTTCGTTATGGGTGGTGTCATGTCCTGTCACCAGGTTCAGCACGTCACCGCCACTGCCGTTCAGCATCGCCGCGATGCACCCCGCGGCCACGTCGGTGACGTAGATGTAGTCGTGCACCTCCAACCCATCGCCCACGATGACCGGCGGCTCGCCCCGCTTGATGGCATCGTGGATGGCGGCGATGCCATTGGCGTTCATCGCCCGCTCGTGCTGCCGCTCGCCATAGACGGAGGAGAAGCGCAGCGCGTTGAACTCCACCCCGAAGCGCTGCTGATAGAACCGGCCGAGCGCTTCGCCCAGCAGCTTGGTCGTGCCGTAGATCGCCGAGATCGGCGACGCGGTGGACAGTTCGGATGCGGCGTCTTCCGCCAGAACCTCTGCCGTGGTGTTGCCATAAGCCGCCACCGAGGAGGAGAACACGACCCGGCGCACCTTGGCGATGCGCGCGGCCTCCAGCGTGTTGACCATGCCGCGCGTGTTCACGTCCACGCCCAGCGAGACGTTCTGGGCCATCGGGATGGTGAGGAATCCGGCCAAGGCGAAGATGCCGTCCGCGCCGTTTGCTGCGTCCAGCAAATCGTTCAGCCGCAGGATGTCGCCACGGATCTGCTTGACGCGGCTGTCGCCGGCCAAATGGGCGATCGTGCCGGGTGTGCCGAGTGCGTAATTGTCGAGCAAGCGAACCTGCGCCGCGCCCGAGGCGAGCAATTGGTCCGCGATGTGCGAACCGATGAGGCTGGCGCCGCCGGTGATGAGGTATGTTCGGCCTTCGGTGGTGTGCGGCACGATATTTTCGTCTCCTCGATGATTGGGTGCGACGGCACCGTGGGCGCGATCATCGTGAGCTTTGCGGCGTCCGTCAACGCGCGTGTATACACCGTAATGCAGATATGCACTTGTGCGCTCTTTGAGTTATCCATACCGTGAGGCCAACAAGACGCCGCAGGATGAACGTCGTTGAGCACCGCGCACGATCTCTTCATTGGCAACCGGCATGTGGGCATCGATTGGCAGATCGCACACGGCACTGCCACGGCGCGCAGCGCCACCGGAACGACAGCGCGTGCCCAAGAGCGGACCTATGCCGCTGGCAGTCGGCACCGCCGCGGCACGACAACAAGACCGGAAAACCTGGGGAACGAGCGACAATCATGACCATCACGAAACGCGACCTGCTGACCTCCGCGCTGGCGGCCGGGATGCTACCCATCGCTGGCGGTGCGCGCGCGCAGGCGAAACCGACGATCCGTATCGGGGTGATGAACGATCAATCCAGCGCGTATCGCGACAATGGCGGTTTGGGCTCGGTCGCATGCGTGCGGATGGCCGTGAGCGAGTTCGCGCCGAAACTGGGGCTGGCGGTGGAAGTCATCTCTGCCGATCACGGTAACAAGCCCGACCTCGCTGTATCGCTTGCCCGGCAATGGCTTGACAGTGGCGTGGACGCGATCTGCGATCTGCAGAATTCGGCGATCGCCCTAGCCCTGAACGGTCTGATGCGGGAACGCGACAAGGTGATACTTGCGACGAATGTCGGGACGGCGGAGATCACGGGAAAGGCCTGTTCCCCAAACCTGGTCCACTTCGCCTATGACAGTGCCATGCTGGCGCGGGTCGCCGGCACGCAACTTGTCAAGGATGGCGGCGACACATGGTATTTCATTCGCCCCGACTATGCCTTCGGCCGGGCCATCCAGGACGATGCGACCGCTGCGATCGAGCGCGCGGGTGGAAAGGTCATCGCCAGCATTGCACAGCCGTTTCCCACCACCGACTTCTCGTCTGCGCTGTTGCAGGCGCAACAGTCGAAGGCCAAGATCATCGGCATCGCCAATGGCGGTGATGAATTGGTCAATGTGGTGAAGCAAGCAGGTGAATTCGGTATCATGCAGGGTGGGCAGCATCTGGCGGCGATGCTGGTGTTCATCAACAACGTGCATTCCATGGGGCTACAAGCCGCGCAGGGGCTTCGGCTGGTCTCGACCTTCTACTGGGATCGGAACGACCAGAGCCGCGCCTTCACGAAGCGCGCGTTCGATGCCGGGTTCGATCGCTCGATGCGGCCAAACATGAGCCACGCCGCCTGCTATGCCGGCACGGCGCACTACCTGAAGGCGGTCGCCGCCCTGGGGGCGGAGGCCGCCAAGCGCAGTGGCGCCGCAGTGGTGGCGCGCATGAAACAGATGCCAATTGAGAGCGATTTTTACGACAGCGGCGCAATCCGCGAGGATGGGCGCGCCGTGACCCCAGCCTACCTGTTTGAAATCAAGACGCCGGCCGAAAGCAAAGCGGATTGGGACTACTACAAGCTGCTGCAAACGGTGCCCGCCGACCAGGCGTGGCGCCCGCTGTCGGAAGGTGGCTGCCCGTTGATCCGTAGCTGAGTGTCGATAGGCCGGCCGAGAGAAGGAGCCCCGTATGCGGCAACACGCAATCCCCGCCGTCTTCATGCGCGGCGGCACGAGCAAGGCCCTGATGCTGCATACGCGGGACCTGCCGCCGGATCGGGACGATTGGGCGCCGCTGTTCACTGGCGCGATGGGTAGCCCCGACCCGTATGGACGGCAGTTGGACGGGATGGGTGGCGGTGTCTCCTCGCTGTCGAAGGTGTGCATCATTGGACCGTCGGCGCGCGAGGATGCCGATGTGGACTACACGTTCTGTCAGGTGCCGGTGAAGGATTCGACCGTCCAGTACAAGGGCAATTGCGGCAATATGAGTTCTGCCGTCGGGCCGTTCGCCGTCGACGAGCAATTGGTGCGACCGAATGACGACACGGCAACGGTCCGCATCTTCAATACGAATACGCAGAAGATCATCCATGGCAGCTTCCCGATTGAGGACGGCATGGCGCGGTATGACGGGGACCTGGCAATTCCCGGCGTGTCCGGGACTGGCGCGCCGATCCGCCTCGATTTCGTGCAGCCCGGGGGTGCGTCCACAGGTGCGCTGCTGCCGAGCGGAAATCTGCTCGACCTGCTCGAGGTACCGGGCTTCGGCACGATCGAGGTCAGCCTCGTGGACGCGGCCAACGCGGCAGTGTTCGTCCGCGCCAAGGATGTGGGACTGACGGGTCACGAACTGCCAGAACAGCTTGAGTCCCGGCCTGAATTGTTGGCGCTGTTGGATGCGATCCGGGTTCAGGCTTCGGTCAAGATGGGTATCGCGCCCGACGTGGAGGCTGCCAAGCGCATCACTATCGTGCCGTTCGTGGCGATCGTCAGCCCGGCCTCGGACAGCCCTACCCTGTCTGGCGAGACGGTGAAGGGGGGCGACATCGACCTCATCGCGCGTGTCATCTCCAACGGTCAACCGCACCGGGCGCTGCCGTTGACCGTCTCGCTTTGCACGGCGGTTGCCGCGCGGATGGCGGGTTCGATCGTGGCGGAGATGCTGTCGCCGTCGGCACCGGATGGACCACTTCGTCTTGGCATGCCGTCGGGGATCCTGACGGTGGGAGCCGATGTCGTGCAGGAGCGGGGACATTGGGTGGCGCGCGCTGGCTCGTTCTACCGCACTGCACGGCGGTTGTTCGATGGCCGGGTTTATGTTCCGGGGCAAGGCCGTTGATGTCGCCACGAGCTGTCGAGATCACCGGGGCGACGATTTCGCCAGCAGCCGGCAGACGGCCTGTGATTTGACAGTTCCAGCTTCGGATCTGATGCTCCCGCATCAAATGCCAGAGAGCGTCATCGACATGCAAGCGCACGACATCTCCCTCGAAGCTGGGCTCGATATCCACTATTTCCACCGCTCTGGAACCGGGCCGGTTTTGATCTTTCTGCATCCCTCCTCGGGCTACGGCAGGATGTGGCAAGAGACCACCGCGTATCTGCCGGCCGAGTATGATGTCTATGCACCCGACCAACGTGGGCATGGCGATTCCAGTCGCCCTGACGGGGAATATTCGGCCGAGGAACTGTCCCGTGACCTCAAGCTGTTCGTCGACAAGCTCGGCGTCGGGCGGGTGATCGTGGCTGGGCATTCGCTTGGCGGGCGTGTCGCCCTGTGCTTCGCGGCTGCTTACCCTGATCATACTGCCGGCTTGATCATGGTTGCCGGGCCGCACCTCAGCAATTTCTATCAGACGCGCGACGCGGTCAAAACCGTCTACACGACGGCCTACAAGACCATGGTGTCCGAAACGAAGTTTGCGTCGCGTGAGGCGGCTCTCGCATACATCAGTGCGTTTCGCCCGAACGACTCACCCACGGCCTGGAAGCACCGGGTCGACTACAACATGACGCACGCAGCCGATGGCACCGTCGTGGTCAAGTACGACCCGGTGCGCGTCGCGGAGGGGCTGACCCACCAGCTTGTCGACCTGAAATACGCCGCCGCTGCCGTTACCTGCCCCACCGCTTTCATCCGCGGCACTGGGAGTGCCGAGATGACGCCACACGCCGCCCAGGACGTCGCCAAGTTCTGGACCCGCACGACGGTCGATATTCACGCGGTCGAGGCCAAGGCCAACCTGCAGATCGAAAACCCGGAGGGCTTGGCGAAGGCTATCACTGAGTTCATTCACCAGCGGCTGTAAGGGCTGTCCCTGGTAACGGCCCTGATGAGCGGTCGCAGACGCTGTGGGCCGTTCGTGGCTTCGCCCCCCCCTACTCCTTCCACACTCCCCAGAAACGGAGATTATACCAGCCAACCAAGCCATGAAGCTGCGTGCGGTAGCCATTGATATTGGCGAAATCACCGAGCTTGATCCAGTAGGCCTGGTCGAACAGCCGATGCTGAACGTCCGTCCAAGCCTGGGCCCGATCCGCGCCCGAGAGCGAGTTCAAATACCGCTGATACATCTCGTTGAGGGCCGCATCCTTCATTTGGGGATAAACGGTGAGATACTGGCGCCATTGCGGTGGGCCCAATAGGGGTTGCGAACAATACAGGGCGGAGTCGACATTCCAACCTCCTATACCACGTTGGCGATTGGTATTGGCGGTGACGATATCGACGGTCTTGAGTGCGATCGTGATCCCGACGGCTTTCAGTTGCTCCGCAAGGACAAGAGCCGCATTCATTTGCCAGGAGTAGCTTGGGGTAACCTGCAGCACGATGGGTTCGCCGTGATAGCCCGCCTGCTGCAGCAGAGACTTTGCCCCAGCCGGATTGTTCATGTCATAGTGGAAGTCCGGGTTACCTGGCGCGTAGAATTTGCTCCCGGGATACGACAGTTGCGGATTGCGCTTCGAAACCTGGCCGACTGCATCCAAGATGTCATCGACGCCCATTGCCGCCTGTATCGCTTGTCTCACGAGGATATTATTCGTTGGCGCGATTTGTGTGTTGAGGAAGAACGCCTGCATGCAGCCCGGAAAGATCGTCTGCAGCGCGAAGCCATTCCTGCCATCAATTCGCTTCGAGAGACTCAACGGCACCTGGGATGTCACGTCGGCTCCGCCTGCCTGCAATGCGGCGATGCGGGCGTTTGGCTCGGGCAAGATGTTGTAGCGCACGGCGTCGACGTAGACGATCTTCTTGCCCGCGTAGCCGTCTATACCGCTGGCAGCCTCGTTGATCGAGTAATCGTCGAATCGGCGGAGCAGGATGTGGTCGTCACGCCGCCACTCAGCCAGTTGGAATGGACCTGTCCCGATGATTGCCATCTCGCCGGTTTTCTCGGCCTCTTCCGCAGGCATGATGGCGACTGGGAAACCCGGCGACATCATGACGTCGAGGAACACCGGCGCCGGGTCCTTCATCTGCACGATGAATATGTCGGGCGCCGGTGTCTCATACGCCTCGACATTGGAGAGCGCCTCCGCGTTCGGGCTTACGCGCTGGTAGCGTTTGAATGATGCCAAGACATCCGCGGACGTCATGATTTTGCCGTTGTGGAAGCGGACTCCGTGGCGCAGGGTGAAGGTGTACCAGCGCGCATCGGGACTCACGTCGATACGGGAGGCTAGCGAGGGGCGCGGGGTGAAGTCCTCCCCCAACGCGACAAGGGTTTCATACAGTTCACTGGCAAGTTCGATGTCGATCGTGGATGTGCTCAGCTGTGGATCGAGCGACCGCGGGCCGGCGGAAACTGCATAGACGATCGTGCCCCCACGCTTCGGATCCTGCGCGCTGGACGCCGTTGGGCTGAGGAGAAGAAGGGCCACGGCCAACCCGCCGACGCACAGCGCTCCCCGCAATCCAGAGCCAGTTTTGGACATCGACACTCTCACTCCCCCATTCTCAGGCGTGGCAAAGCAGTCCAGCGACGTGCCCAGGGCTATGCAGACTCACTTTGGATAAAGTAGTTGGGTTCGAGATCTAACCAGTTGCAGATCCCTCTGCCCATCACCTTCGCCAGGTCATCGCCTTGCAACCATGGCAGCTCCTCGGTAAACATCGTTACGCATTGCCGGTAGCTGCATGGCATACGCGTCAGGTCCGTGCCCCAAAAGAAGCGATTTGGTCCAAACGCGTCGAAGATGCGATGCAATCCATCATGCAAGTTCATGTAAGGGTAGGGCTGGGTCGAATAACCCGGCGCTCCCGTCGCCTTCACCGCCACATTCGGCAGGGTGGCCAGAGCCATCAGGTCTGGCAATGTTTCGAAGGCGGCGGCGTCCTGTTTTGGCCTGACAAGGCCGATATGATCGACGATGAAACGCAGGCCGGGATGTCGCTCCGCGATCGTCTTCAGCGCCGGCAGAAAACGCCAGGCCAACAACGCGATCGGCAGGCCCGTGCGTTCGGCTGCAGCCCAAACCCAATCCATCGTTCCATCGCTATGCCAGGTCCTCTCACTGGGTTTGAGCAAGGCAAATCTCAAACCAACCATCCCGGGGGTTTCCCGCCAATGCGCAATTCGATCGCGACTGGATGGCTGATCGATCGCGAGATGGCCGAGTATGGCGAATTTGCCCGGATATCGCTGCACCGCGTTGGATGCCACTTCGTTCGACGCGGGGTCCCAACTCGGGGGATGCAAGATTGCGCCATCGACCTTCGCCACCGCCATTTCGGCCAGGAGTTCCTCTGCCGTGTAACGGGACACCTTTCGATGCTCGCCACTTGACAAGCCCTGCGACCAGACATGCACCTGCGCATCGATGATCATTGCAGTCGTTCCGCGCCGATGTACAACAGGAAGGATCTCAGCGTCCAACGAAGCCAGGCTTGCGCTTCTCCATGAAGGCCCGCCGCCCCTCTGCAAAGTCCTCGCTATCGAAACAGCTTTGATAGAGCGCTTCCAACGCGGCAGGATCGGCGGCCTGGGCCGCACGCGACAGATCGTCGATCGTGACTTTGGCGGCGTGGACGGTCAAAGGCGCGTTCTCCGCGATCTGCCGGGCCAGCTCGGTCGTCTCCTTGACCAACATTTCGGGCGACACGACCCGATTGATCAGTCGGGCCTCATACGCCTCCTTTGCCGTGAACAGGCGCCCCGTCATCAGCATCTCCTTGGCGATTGCCGGTCCAACCAGGTGAACCAGCGGTGCCAGACCCGAACGGCTGTATGCGAGGCCTAATTTCGCGGCTGGTATCGCGAAGTGGCTGTCATCCGATGCCACGCGAATGTCGGCCTTCAGGGCAATCGCCAATCCACCGCCCACGCAGTAGCCACGGATCATGGCAATCAGGGGCTTGCCGAGCGTCAACAGGGAGTTACCAGCCTGAGCCGTTCTAGCGCGATAGGCGGCTTCGGCGGCGGCATCTGCCCGCACCTTCTCGAATTCGCTGATATCGGCGCCGGAGGCAAATGCCCGGTCGCCCGCACCGTGCAGCACAACGACCCGGACCGATGGATCCGTCGCGAAATCGGTGCAGATCCGGGCAATCGCATCCCACATGGCAAGACTGACCGCATTGCGGCGCTCGGGCTGATTAATCGTCAGCCAGCCAATGCCATCCTCCTTCCGAGACAGTATCTTTTCCGTCTGCGGCGAACCTAGTTGAGCAGCGGACATCCCCATCTCCTTGCCTAGCTTAAATCGTTCGGGCCACGCGCAGCGCCTCGATCGCACTGTCGTCAAAGCCGAGTTCGCCGAGTATAGCATGACTATCGGCACCCTTGTCCCGCGCCGCGGTCCGGATCTCGCTTGGGGTGCGCGACAGCCGAACAGCCTGCCCCACTACGGCGATGTCGCCCAGCACGGGGTGATGCACTGGTTTGGCGATCCCGAGATGGCGCACCTGCTCGTCGACAAATACCTCGTCAATCCGGTTGATCGGCCCCGATGGCACGCCGGCTTCGTTCAAAACCGCAATCCACTCCGCAGTGCTCCGCGTGGCCAATACCGCGCCAATCTCGCTATTCAGCGCATCGCGATGAGTCGATCGTAGTGTCCCGCTGGCATAATTCGGATTGTCGAGGATATGCAGTGCACCGACCGCCTTGCAAAACCGGGCAAAGATCTCCCCGCCCGTGGCAGCAAGGTTCATCACGCCGTCCGTGGTTTTGAAGACGCCGGTCGGGATGCCCGTCGGATGGTTGTTCCCCGCTTGCCCCGGCACATCGCGGTCGATCAGCCATCGCGCCGCCTGAAAGTCCAGCATCGCAATCTGTGCTTCCAAGAGCGACGTCTGGACCCATTGTCCCAAGCCAGATTTCTCTCGCTCCAGCAGCGCCAACAGTACGCCCATGGCTGCGAAGATTCCGGCCGTCAAGTCCGCCACTGGAATACCAACCCGCACCGGCCCCTGCCCCGGCAGCCCGGTGATGGACATCAGCCCACCCATCCCTTGTGCAATCTGGTCGAAACCCGGCCTGTTGGCGTACGGTCCGTCCTGGCCAAAACCCGAGATGCTGGCGTATACCAGCCTTGGATACGTGGCATGCAACGTCTCATAATCGATGCCAAGCCGGTGCTTCACATCCGGCCGGAAGTTTTCCACGACGACATCCGCATCGGTGAGGAGTTTTTTCAGAATGTCGATTCCGTCGGGTGATTTCAGGTCAAGCGTTAGGCTTCGCTTATTCCGGTGCAGATTTTGAAAGTCCGGACCGTGACGATTGCCGCCAAATCCACCACCGCCGCCGGCAACACCGTCGGGCGCCTCAATCTGAATGACGTCGGCGCCCCAATCCGCCAGTTGCCGAACGCAGGTCGGGCCAGATCGGACCCGGGTCAGGTCGATGACGCGGAAACGCTCAAGGGGGCCCGTTCGCATAGTCGGATGCTCCTTCACCTGGGGCTCGGCCAACGCGATTGGCACGCGAGGGCCGTCATGTCGCGTCGGCTTGGTGTTGATCCTGCCAACGTAGAAGATAGGATTGAAGGCGGCGGATCCCTGCGGTCAGCACGGTGCCAACGATCATCAAAACGAAGACTGCCACCATCATGCCAGCTGCCTCTCCACGTGCCTCCGACTCGATGATGAGCCGGCCAATCCCGTGTTCCGCTCCGATGAACTCGCCCACGATCACGCCGATGAGCGCAAAGGATACGGCGGGGGAAAGCGATGCAAAGACCCATGCCATCGCAGACGGCATGACGACCGTGCGGGTCACCTGCCATTCGCTGGCCCCCAGCAGGCGCGCTGCGTTGATGTGATCCGTGTTTACCGACCTGGCCCCCTCATAGGTGTTGAAGAATACCAGGAACACCACGACGATCCACGATGTCACGACCTTCGACGCATCACCAATTCCGAACGCAAGAATGATGACCGGCGCCAATGCGATGCGCGGTATCGAGTTCAGCGCGACCACGAAAGGATTGAAGATCGTCGAGAGCCGCCTAGAGCGCCCTAGGATCAGTCCGGCTACGAAGCCGCTGGCAACCCCGGTCACAAAGCCCAGGACAGTGTTGCGCATCGTTACGCCGATTGCGAGCCACAGATTATTGTCGGAGCGCGCAAGGCACTGGCCGAATTCGCCGGAGGTCCAGCTGACATAGTGCCCCTCATCTGTCCGCAGGCATCCGAGTTGAAGGAACGTCGACCAGATTTCGGAAGGCTTGGAGACGAAGTAGGGATCGAACAAGTCCGGAACGGCCCAGGGCGCGAATGCGTGCAGGCTCCACCCCCATTGCCAGATCGACAGAAATGCCAGGACGATGACAGCTTGCCAGCCCAATGTCGGCATAGCCGGCCGGGTCACGTCGCACGCCCCTTGATGAACTCTTCGCCAAGCGAATGCCAGATATGGGAGAATAGCTCCGCATACTCCGCCGTCTCCCGCAGTGCCACGCCGTCGCGGGGGCGGGCGAACGGCACCTCGAAAGTTTCTTTGATTTGACCGGGCCGTGCTGAGAACAGGATAATCCGGTCGGACAGCGTCAGCGCCTCGCCGAGATCATGAGTCACGAACAAGACGGTTTGCTTCTCACGCTCCCATATCTTTAGCAACACATCATGCATGTCGAGCTTGGTATGCGTATCCAGCGCGCCAAACGGCTCATCCATCAGCAGGATCTGGGGTTCCTTCACCAAGGTTCGCATGAGTGAGGCGCGCTGGCGCATGCCGCCGGACAGCAGAGCCGGGTATGCGTCCTCGAACCCCCGTAAGCCAACCCGCTCGATAGCCGCCGCCACACGCTCCCGCCGCTCCGCCGTTGGCATCCCCGACAGCTCGAGTGCGTAGCCGATATTCTTGGCGACAGTGCGCCATGGGAACAAGGTGTCGCGCTGAAAGACGTATCCAACATTCGGCGTTGTCTTGCCGGATATGATGGGTTGACCGTCGACCTCTACTCGCCCGGTACTCATTGGAAGCAGCGTCGCAATGATATTTAAGACGGTGCTCTTGCCCGAGCCGGATGGC
This sequence comes from Acidisphaera sp. L21, assembly GCF_009765685.1. GTDB lineage: Bacteria > Pseudomonadota > Alphaproteobacteria > Acetobacterales > Acetobacteraceae > LMUY01. The sequence goes on from NZ_LMUY01000158.1 coordinate 54,014, forward strand.
CCAAGCAACGACACGAACTCCCCGTCCCGGACCTGGAACGAGACATCCTTCACGGCCTCGATACGCCGGCCGCCAAGCTGAAAGGACTTTCCAAGTCCTTCCACGTCGACCCGGGATAGACGCGTCATGGCGAACTGGGCGCTGCCATTGGCCATGTCAGACGTGATACTTTTCGTTGGCCTTACCAATGAAGTCGCCGGCATAGATGTCATCGAACGCGACCGGCTTCACACCCGTGAGGCTGTTGAACCACACGTGGCTGCCACGGTCGAAATCGGCCTTGTCGATCACTCCGGTCGGATTGACTGCCGCCTTGACAATTTTGATCCCGAAAATACTGGCGTCGCGGGACGTGCTTCCCACAAACGGTTCGATGGCATCGAAGATGTCCTCGGCCGAATTGGCGTGGATCCACTGCAAGGCTCGCAGCATGGCGTTCGTCCACGCCTGAACCAGCGCCGGGTCACGATCAACGGTGGATTGCAGGCAGTAATGCACCGTGACCGGGACACGTCCGGCAATCGTTTGGTTCCAGGTCTTCTCGTCCGAGCCGTCGAAGAGCAACTTCGCATAGCCTTGCGAGATGGATTCTTGAACCAGCGCCCAGTCAGAGACCAGAACGTCGATCTGCTTGGTCCTGAGCGACCCCAGCATCGTCGAGACGTTTCCAGCGCCTAGCCATGTCACGGCATTGGCCAGGCCAAACGTCTCCATGTAATATTGCGCCCACAGGTGGGTCGTCCCGCCGATTGAGGATACGCCGATGATTGCTTTGCTACCGTTTGGACGCTTCCATTCCGCCAGCTTCTGCACCGTATCGATGCCCGTTGCCGCAAGAGCTGCCCGCAGCATGAACGCGAGACTGGTACTGAACCGGTCGACGCCCGCCAACACCTTCGCAGGGCGGCCTTTACTGGTGAGAAGTAAGGGATGGACGAAGTCGCCCATGCCAAAGTCGCCCTGACCAGACGCAACAATCTCACGCGTCTTCACGCCATCGCCCGCAGGCAGCATCTTGCAATCGATTCCCTCGTCCTTGATGAAGTTTCGCCCCATCGCCACGAACATTGCCTCGTAGGTGACAGAGCCAATCGGATAAAAGCTCCGAACGAGGTCCTTCGCCCGTAATGACCGCGCAAACCCCGAGCTTGCCATCGCCATGGCGCAGATCGTCTTGCGGCGGGAAAGGAGGGTCACCATGCCACATACCTCCGAAGTTCAGGCAGCAATTTGATCGAGCGAGGCGAGAACCGCATCACCCATCGCGAATGTTGAGATCGGCGTATCACCGCGCCCGGCGATATCAGCGGTCCGGTGCCCGGCCTCCAATGTATGGCGCACCGCCCGCTCTAGCAGATCGGCGTCCTCGGGACGGCCAAGGGTCATCCGCAACATCATCGCCACGCTCTGGATTGACGCGAGTGGGTTGGCAATGTTTTTCCCCGCGATGTCGGGGGCAGACCCATGCACCGGCTCGTACAATGCCTTACTACGGCCGGCAGCGTCACGCGGCACGATCGCGGCAGATGGCAGCATTCCAAGCGAACCAGCCGCCATCGCCGCACAATCAGACAGAATGTCACCGAAAAGATTATCCGTAACGATGACATCGGATTGGTTCGGCTTGCGAACGATCTGCATGGCGCAGTTGTCAACGTACATATGACTCAAATCGACATCCGAAAATTCTGCCTGATGCAGCTTGTCGACCTCTTCGCGCCACAGCACACCCGATTCCATGACATTCGCCTTGTCGACTGAGCACAACCGATGCTTGCGAGTCCGGGCGAGTTCGAAGGCAACCCGAACGACACGGCGGATTTCCGACGTGGTGTAAACCTGCGTGTTCACCCCGCGGCGTTGACCGTCAGGTAAGGTTTCAATCCCGCGCGGCTGCCCAAAGTAGATAGCGCCAACGAGTTCGCGGACGATGACGAAGTCGACACCTTCCAACACCTCCGCCTTCAGTGGGGCCGATGCAAACAGTGCAGCATGGGCAATTATGGGACGAAGATTCGCAAATAACGTTAGCCCTTCCCGGATTCGGAGCAGACTCCCCTGGTGGCGAACAGGCTTGGGCAGAACGTCCAAATCAGGACCGCCGGTGGCGCCGAACAAGATGGCGTCGGCGTTCCTCACCGCCTCCATCGTTTGAGCGGGGAGGATTTGGCCAAACTCCCGATAGGCCTCGGCACCATAGGGTGCATCGTGCAATTGCAACGGTGCATGACGACGATCGATGAACCAGTTGAGCACCCGCACGGACTGATCGGTAACCTCTGGTCCAATGCCCTCGCCGCCGATCACGACGACCTTCAGAAGGTTCGTGGCTTGCGTCATGCACGTTCTCCAATCTGGTGAATCCATGGCCGAAGCAGAGAATCCCTTGCTTGAAAGGCTGCGATCTCGTCGGCGAGCTGCAGCGTGACTCCAACCTCGTCGAGCCCGGCAATCAGTGCTTGGCGACGTCGGGCCTCGACGGCGAATGGATACATCTGGCCTGATGGGGATGTGACGATGCAGTCAACCAGGCTCACGACCAAACGGCCGTTGCCTTGCGTCGCCGTGACTTCATCCGCGATACTTTTCACATCCGTTTCAGCCAAGATCACTGGCAGCACACCAATCTGGAAGCAGTTATTGAAAAAAATGTCGCCGAAGCTGGGCGCAATAACGCAGTTGATGCCCATGTCCTGTAAGGCCCAGACAGCCCCCTCACGCGACGACCCACAGCCAAAGTTACGGCCTGCGATGACGATCTCCGCTTGACGATACAGTTTCTTGTTGAGAATGAAGTCGGGATTTTCCGACCCATCGGCCCGATAGCGCATCATAGCGAAACACCATTTTCCAAGCGTGCCTCGCGTGTTCGTCCCAACGAGACGTTCGATGCGGATAATCATATCCGTGTCGATGTTGTCGCGCAGCAACGGCGCGGCGATTGCGTTCAGAGACGTAAAAGCTCGCATTGTATCAAGCACCCACTGAACGAGGATCGGCTATGACGCCAGCGATAGCTGATGCGGCAGCCATCGCCGGGCTCGCAAGATGCGTCTGCGCCTGTGGTCCCTGCCGCCCCACGAAGTTGCGGTTGGATGTCGAAACCGAACGCTCTCCCTGCGGAACTGTCTCGCCATTCGCCGCCAGACACATGGAGCAGCCCGACTCCCGCCACTCAAACCCGGCGGCACGAAAGACGCCATCCAGCCCCTCCGCCGCGGCCGCTCGCTTAACGATATCGGATCCTGGAACAACCCAAGCGTTTACCTCGACCGCGACCCTGCGGCCCCGCACGATCGCCGCTGCGTCGCGCAGGTCCGAGATCCGACCATTCGTACAAGAGCCGATAAACACCCAATCCACCTTGGTGCCGGCGATTAAAGCGCCAGGTGCAAGGCCCATATAGTGAAGGGCCGCATCCATGGATCTGCGACGCACCGGATCTGCTTCAGCCGCCGGGTCGGGGATCGCCTGGTCGATGCCAACCACATGTTCGGGACTGGTGCCCCATGTGATTTGCGGTGAGATCTTTGTGACATCAATGGTGACTTCTGCGTCGAACAGAGCGTTATCATCGCTGGGTAGCGTGCGCCACTCCGCCAATGCCCGGTCCCACATTGCTCCTCAGGGGCAAAGCGTCGGCCTTTCAGATAGTCATAGGTCACCTCATCGGGCGCGATGAAGCCCATCTTGGCTCCGACTCAATCGACAAATTGCAAATCGTCAGCCGGCCTTCGACACCGATGCCGCGGATGGAATCACCTGCGTATTCGACCGCATATCCAGTGCCACCCGCGGTGCCGATCGCGCCAATCAAGTACAGGATAAGATCTTTAGGCGTCACACCGGGCCGGGCCTTGCCGTTGAAGGTAACCCGCATCGTCTTGGGGAGGCGCTGCACCAGTGTTTGGGTTGCGAGAACATGGGTCAGTTCCGTAGCGCCAATGCCGAATGCCAAGGCGCCGATGCCGCCCTGCGTGCAGGTGTGCCTGTCGCCGCAGACAGTAAGGCTGCCAGGGAGGCTAAGTCTCTGCTCTGGCCCAATGACATGAACGATCCCCTGCCCCGATTGCTCCAGATCGAAAAGGCGAATTGCACTGGCCGCGGTCTCTTCGCGCAACACCTTCAGCAGATTGACGACGATATCGCTCGTTCCCACGCGACGATCTGCGGTGGTGACGCCGTGATCGATCGTGGCAAACGTCAAGTGTGGGCTATGGACCTTGAGACCACGGCGCTTCATGTCGAGCAACCCGCGACGCATACGAGAAAACTGCTGCTGCTGCGCCGTAAGACATTCGACAATCTACCGAACATGGCAAAGTCAAATCTGGAGCACCAGGCCATGCTTGATGCGATTATGAACCGTGATCCGAAGCGCGCCCGTCAAATGGCAGAACAGCATGGCCACGGCGGTCGGCAACGGTTCCTTTTGTCGCTTCAGGCATAGCTGAGCGGCCAATGCGTTATACAAGCCGTGGAAGACGCAGCAAGAGGTATAGCGATGACCGATAAACAGCCAGCTTCTACCAATCTTTTGGCCGGCCTACGCGATTGCTCCGACTTTCCTATACCGATCATCGATGCGCATCATCACCTTTGGGACTTGTCTACAGGCCGCTATCCCTCGAAACAGGGTCACTACGACAAGTCGTTCTTCCTGGGTGACTACCGGAAGGTCTGTCGGGACTATCAGCCAGCGGATCTGGCCCAAGACCTGGCGGGGTATCACATCATTGGAACCGTTCACATTCAGGCCGGTCGCGACGAGAGCGAGCAATTGGCTGAAACAGCATGGTTGGAACGAATGCAAGCCGCGTTTGGGCTGCCATCGGTGATCGTCGGCCATGTCGTTTTCACGCAAAGGAACTGCGCCGAAATTCTGGCAGGGCATGCCGCCTCGCCGCTCGTCCGCGGCGTTCGGGCAAAACCCGTTACCTCGGCGGGCCCAGGGCAGTCTATCCGTGGCGCGCCCGGAACGATGCAGGACGAGGCCTGGCTGCGCAACTTTTCCCTATTGGAGCGACATAATCTGTCGTGGGACATGCGCGTGCCGTATTGGCACCTGGTGGAATCAGCAGCAGTTGCTGCGGCATTCCCCAGAATCAGGATGGTGCTCAATCACGCCGGCCTGCCGCTTGACCGGTCCGAGCAGGGCCTGTCGATTTGGCGCGCCGGGTTGGAGGCGCTTGCAGATCAGCCGAACGTCGTCATGAAAATATCCGAACTGGGTTTGCCCAATGGGGTCTGGGACGTGCCGAGCAATATTCAGATTGTACGCGAGGCGGTGGCGATCTTTGGTGCGGATCGGGTCATGTTCGCCAGCAACCTCCCCGTCTCAACCCTGAGCACAGATTTCGCAGGCATCATGAGCGTCATGCGAGAGGCCTTGAATAAAATGCCAGAGGCCGACTTGCACAAATTCTTTCACCAAAATGCCGTGAAGTTCTATCGTATAACGGGCCTTTCTGTCGGTCCCTGACTTGCCTGTGATAGGAAGGGACCCGGAGTGCTGGGCGCTCACATGGCACTCGATCTTAAGGTACGCGGCCAACCAGGCTGAAGCAGAAAGGCAATGTCACCCGCGATACCCAGCACCGGCTCGCCTTCTCGGAGCCGAGCCGGGACTCTTCATCACGCGCGACGGGAGAATAACACTTCGCCTTGTCATCTTCGACGAGGGGGAGCCCCTTCACCCAGCCACATGCTCCCCGGATGCGCCCACGACGGCTGTTTCTCGCTCGCTGCGTTCGTGATGGATCAGGCAAGCGCGTAGACGGGTCGTACATCACCCAAATCACCCGGCGTGATCGGGCCGCACGGCACGAACCAATAGATCGCCGCGCCGACCACCGACACCCCAGCGCCGATCAACAAGGGCGTCGTGAACGATCCCGTCGCCTGCACTGCATACCCCGTCAGCGCCGGCGCCACTGCACCGCCCAAATATCCGAAGCAATTCTGCATGCCTCCAAACGACCCGAGACAATTCTCTGGCACCGCGGCGCTGGCGGCAACCCAGGAGCAGGACCCCGAGAGTTGGCTGAAGAACATCGCGCAACTCAACCAAATTGTCGCGGTGACTAACCCACCAGAAATGGCCGTGAGCCCCGTGAAGAAGGCCATTCCAATCAGCCCTGCAACAAAGGGGATGCGTCCACCATCCAGCGGCGTCGTCCCACGCCGGACGAGCAAATCGGAGGACCAGCCGGCAAACACGCTACCAACAACGGAGCAGATATAGGGGATCGTGATAATCAGCCCGGTGTTGGTGATGCTGAGATGGTGCTCCATCTCCATATAGCCCGGCAGCCAAGTCGCATAGACGCCGCCCATGTACGACGAGGCAAACACCCCCAGGAACATGCCCCAACTCGTCCGAAAGCGGAACAGCCGGCGCCACAAGGTAAATGTCATCTGGCGAACGTCACGGATCGTCTCGCCCTCGGTCAGATGGGCATGATCGGCCACACTTAGGTTAGCATCCGCCGGGTCGCGGTAGAGCGCAAACCACACCGCGGCGCAGGCGAAGCCGACGACACCCATCGCGATGAACATCCAACGCCACCCGAGCATGACCATCAGAAGCGTCAGGAACGGGGCGGCGATCGCCTGGCCAAGATGGTTGGCACCAGTGAAAATGCCAACCGGCGTTCCACGTTCCCGCGATGCATACCAGCGACGAACCGCCTTGGTGCTGGATGGCAGGGTCGGCGCCTCCCCGACACCCAACATGAACCGCAGCGCCCACATTTGCGACGCGCTCCCCGCGAAACCAGCAAGGCACTGCGCCAGCGACCAGACGGTTAGTCCGACGCCAATGAGCAGGCGAGATCCCAAGCGGTCGATCACCAGGCCCAGCGGCAGCTGCGCCAGTGCATAGGTCAGCGGAAACGCAGAGAGCAGGAAGCCCATCTGCGTCACGGAAAGCCCCAGATCCTGGCGGATCAGTGGATTCGCAATCGAAAGCGTTGCGCGATCCATATAGTTGATCATGCCGATCGCCGATAATTGGGTGACCACCGCCCACTGAAGGCTTCGAAGCCTTCTGGATCCCGCGCTCTCTGCCATTCCCTGTTCCCTGCCGCCTCTTGCGCCCCGACGGGCATCTGGCTTGCCGGTAGCCTGCCGCAGAGTGGCCAGCTCAGCAAGCGGCCCTCAGCCACTCTCGCAAAGACGCCGGGGCCCACTCTTCGGTGAGGAAGGCGCGCCCGCTCCGGCGTCGGGCACATAAATCTCGACCCCGATCACTGCGCAGCCCTTTAAATTGGCGGCGACGACCTGATCCTGGAGCACGCGGACGAACTGGCCATGTTGGAAGTCATCGTCAACGGCAAGCCCAAGCCTGTGGCGAAGCAAGATCGCATGGCGGCCTGGAAGCTCGCCCCCGCCCTGACGACAGGCTGCACCGTCGTGCTTAAGATCGCCCAGGAAACGCCGCTCTCCGCGCTGCATCTCGGTGAACTGCTGCTTGAGGCCGGGCTGCCCAATGGCGTTGTCAAGATCATCGCAGGTTTCGGCGAGACCGCCGGGCGGCCTTCGCCAGCCATCAGAGCTGAGACCACCAATCAGAAATATAAAACCGAAAGCGTTGCTTCGATGGCTACTTTCCCAGAGTCAATGTCAACGACGCGGCCTTCCAAACGTGCCATCGTTCCGGATCCGTGGGCTTCATGCGCAACGACAACCCACTCCATCCGCATCTCACGATCAATCCGGATTGGACGGCGAAATTGAACGCGATAATCGACCCCGACCTGTCCACGAAGGTCGCTGCCTTCGTCTCCAAACCCGCTTCCTAACATCCCCGCCAGCAAAGCGGAGGTATGGGCGCCGCTCGCAATCAATTCACCGTATCGACTCGCCGCGGCTTGTGTGTCGTCGTGATGGAGGGGATTCATATCTCCGACGAATTGCGCTCCCGACTTGATCCCCGCAGCATCCAACTTCAGAAGACGTTCCAGGCGGCTACCGACGCGAGGTGCGGCCATGGCGCTAGGTCTTACCGAGCATGAGCGCTGATCGGCGGCAGCTCGCAACGATCTCGTCGCGCTGATTGATCGTCTCGTGTCGGAACTCGACGATCCCCTGGCCGGGTCTGGATTTGCTCGCGCGCTTGCCCAACACCGTCGTCCGCACCCTGACCGTATCACCATGAAACACCGGTTTTGGAAAGCGGACTTCATCCATCCCCAGGTTCGCTACGGTCGTACCATAAGTGGTGTCGTTCACACTCATTCCCACCATCAAGCCGAGCGTGAAGAGACTGTTGACGATTGGCTGGCCGAATTCCGTGGTCGCCGCATAGGCGGCGTCGAGATGCAGCTTTGCCGGGTTCATCGTCATCGTCGAGAACATGACGTTGTCGGCTTCGGTGATCGTCCGTGTCCACGGATGCTCGAAAACCTGCCCATCCTCGAACTGCTCAAAATACAACCCGGCCATTATGTCCACTTCTTCATTCAAGATTGTTCAAGCGTCGTAACCCGCCGATACATCACAGGCGTTTCGCCACCTCCTCCAACATCACCTCGGTCGCGCCGCCACCGATGGCCTGAATACGGGCATCGCGCACCATACGCTCGATCGCGCTCTCCCGCATGTAACCCATACCGCCGTGGAACTGTTGGCAATCGTACATGACGTCATTGACCAACTCGCCACACAGCGCTTTTACCATCGAGACGTCTTTGATACAGTCGCGCCCTTGCGCGTCGAGCCACGCCGCTTGATACACCAGACAGCGCGCCGCCTCGACACGGGACGCCAGCATGGATAGCCGCTGACGGATGACCTGCTTGTCCCATAGCGTGCCGCCAAAGGCCTTGCGGTTTCGGACCCAGTCGAGGGTCAACGCCAGCGCTGCTTGCGCCTCCCCCATCGCCTGGGCGCCCAACACGATCCGCTCGTTCTGGAAGTTGCGCATAATCGCGTAGAAGCCGCGGTTTTCCGACCCGAGCAAATTGATGGCAGGGATGCGGCATTCCTCAAACACCAGCTCTGCGGTGTCGGACGATCGCCAGCCCTGCTTGTCCAGCGCTCGGCCGATGGTGAAACCGGGGGTGCCTGCCTCGACGATGAAGATCGACACGCCACGCGACGCCTTCGCCGACACATCCGTCTTGGCAGCGACCAAAACCACATCGCCATGCACACCATTGGTGATGTACATCTTCGTGCCGTTCAGCACCCAATCATCGCCCTCACGTCGCGCCGTCGTGCGGATGGCGGCGACATCGGACCCCGCATCCGGCTCGGTCACCGCAACAGCGGCGATCTTCCGACCGGCGATGATATCCGGCATGTAGCGATCGAGTTGGGCCGCGTTGGCGGCATTGGCGATGTGCGGCGAGGCCATGTCGGTATGGACCAACACGGTGATTGCAAAACCGCCGAAGGTGGACCGCCCCAGTTCCTCCGCCAGCACCGCAGTGGCAATGGTATCCATCTCGCTACCGCCGTAACGTTGGGCGTAGCGGATGCCGAGGAAGCCCAACTCTCCCATGCGCCGCAGTATGCTGCGTGGCACCATCCCATCGATTTCCCACTGCCCGGCATGGGGCGCGACCTCGGTGCGGATGAACCGACGCAGCTGGTCTCGCAGCGCGATGTGTTCTTCCCGGAGAAAGGGGTTTTCGGCAATGCATCCGGTCGGTGAGGACGCGAGGACTGCGGACATGAATTACCCCGGAAAAATATAGCTTACCGAGATGAGCCATGCTCAACTCGCATAAAAGCCTAACGAACGTTAGACTGGGAAAGCTGAAAATGTCAATGAACGCGGCGGGTTCTGCACCCGGTTGCAACGGAGCACTGGTGGGGATCCGAGTGGTGGAGTTCGCCGCGATCGGCCCCATCCCATTCTGCGGCATGCTGCTGGCAGATATGGGGGCAGAGGTGATCCGGATCGAGCGGCCCGCGGGCTCCGATCTGGGTGTGCCGGTGGAGACGCGGTTCGACCATCTAAACCGCGGCAAACGATCGTTGTCGGTGGATCTGAAGCATCCGGCGGCGCACGGAGTGGTGCATGCGCTACTGGCCCGGTCGGACGTTTTACTGGAAGGATTTCGACCCGGAACCATGGAGCGGCTGGGTTTTGGGCCGGCTACCGTCTTGGCGGCGAGGCCGACATTGGTCTACGGCCGCATCACTGGATGGGGCTCGACCGGGCCGCTCGCCGCCATCGCCGGGCACGATTTGAACTTCATCGCCGCCTCCGGTGCACTGGCGGCGATGGGCGAACCGGGAGTGCCGCCGCCGGTCCCGCTGAACCTGATTGGAGATTTCGGCGGTGCAGCCATGCATCTGGCGTGTGGCATCCTGGCGGCGCTGGTCGCGGCCAAACGAGATGGATTGGGCCAGGTGGTAGAAACCAGCATCGCCGCCGGCTCGATCGCGTTGACGCCGATGCTGCAGGGTCTGCGACAAGCGGGCATATGGTCGGCCGAGCGGGCGGACAACATCCTGGATGGTGGGGCGCCGTTCTACCGCAACTACGCCACGCAAGACGCACGCTATGTTGCGGTCGGGGCGATCGAGGCCAAGTTCTATCGCGCGCTGCTGGACGGGCTGGGCCTGCTGAATCAGTTGGCGCCTGGCGACCAGATGGACCGTGCAAACTGGCCGGAAACCACCCGTATCATCGCAGAACGCTTCGCCGCGCACACGAATGCCCATTGGCTGGAGGTATTTGCTGGCAGTGACGCCTGCGTCACCCCCGTGCTGAACTGGGATGAGGCGCCCAGTTTTGCGCAGCATGTCGCGGCAGGACATTTCGAGACAGTTGCCGGGCAGGTGCATCCAGCGCCACAGCCCGTCCTGTCACGTACGCCCAGCCGGATCCGTGGCGGCGCCCCAACGCTGGGTGAGCACAACGCCGCACTGCTTGCCGACCTCGGCTACAGTCCGGAGGATGTGGTATCGCTAGAACAACAAGGCGTCACCAAGATGCTTTGAATCATCGTTCCAAGGGAAAACGATCCATGGCCACGCATGACGCATTGAGCGAGTTGATTGACCAGCCATTGCAGGCGCTCCGGTCGGAGTGGCGATCGGCGCGGCAGGACGCGCTTTTGGCCGAGGCGCGGCGGGAAGAAACGAAAGGCATCGACGATTACTGGGTCTGGGCTGCGCGGAAGTTCCGGTGGTCCAAACCCTGGGACTGCGTGCGAACCGGCGGCCTGACGGATATTCGGTATTTTGAGGGCGGCTTGCTGAACGTCGCGGATAATTGCGTCGACCGGCATGCCGAACATCCGGCGCGGGCAGATAGCCCGGCAGTGATCTGGGAGGGCGAGGACGGTTCCGTACGCCGGCTGACCTACCGCGTACTGCGTGACGAGGTGGCGAAATGCGCCAATGCGCTGAAGGAACTGGGCGTGGGGCGTGGCGACGTGGTCGCGATCTATCTGCCGAATTTGCCCGAGGCGTTCGTCGCTATCCATGCCTGTAACCGGATCGGCGCTATCTACACGGTGCTGTTCTCCGGATTTTCCGCCGATGCCGTGGGCCTGCGGCTGGTGACGTCGCGGGCGGCCTGCGTGATCACCGCGGACATGAGTTACCGCCGCGGTCGTAGCGTGCCGTTGCTGGACAATGTGCGCCGCGCCCGGGACAAGGCGACAGCGTTGCGCCACGTCGTGGTGATCGATCGGTCCGGCATGAATGCGATTTTACGGCCGGGGGAGACGGGATGGTCGGCGCTGCTGCAACGGCAATCGGCAGATTGCCCGTGCGAGCCGATGGGTGCGAACGACCCGGCCTTCCTGATTTTCACCAGTGGCACCGAGTCACGGCCGAAGGGTGTCGTGCACAGCGTCGCTGGTTTTCTGATCGGGACCTGGGCCAACGTGCAGTGGCAGGCAGGGTTGGAGGCGAATGATGTGTATTGGTGTGCGGCAGATGTCGGCTGGCTGACCTTTCCCATCCAGGCGGTGATCGGCGGGCTGGCGCATGGCGGCACCATCTTGTGCTACGAAGGCGCGCTCGACACGCCGACGCAATCGCGGTTCTACGAAATCGTGGCGCGGCACGGCGTGACCAAGATCCTGATCGCACCGACGGCATTGCGAATGTTGCGTGCGCTGGGTGACGACGTGGCAGCGCAGCACCGTTCGGACACGCTGAAGCTGGTGACCGTGCAAGGCGAACCATTGGATAGCGAGACGTTCCACTGGGCCAGCAAGCATCTGGGCGCGCATGGCATTCCCGTCGTCAACGCATATGGCCAGACAGAGACGGGATCGACCTGGACCTATCCGGTGTATGGCGTGGATGATTTGAAGGCCGGGTCGGCCGGGCGCCCGGTGCCGGGCCATCGCTACCGCGTGGTGGACGATGACGGCGACGAAGTACCCGTGGGTGTGCGGGGGAACCTGGTGCTAACCCAACCCTTCCCCACCCTGGCGCGCACGATCTGGGACGATCATCCCCGCTACCTCGCGACCTATTTTGATCGCGAAGGCACGTTCTATCGCACCTCGGACGAGGCGGTGGTGGACAGCGATGGCCATATCTGGGTACTCGGCCGCGCCGATGACGTGATCAATGTAGCGGCCCACCGGATCAGCACGATGGAGATCGAGTCTGCCGCCACTGCCGAACACGGCGTGGCCGAGGCAGCCGTGGTCGGCATCCGCAATGCAATCAAGGGCACGGTGCCGGTGGCATTCATCACCTTGCGCGCGGATGCGGATGCGGCGTCGGTCCAACGCTCGTTGATGGCGTCTGTGGAAAAAGCGATCGGCGGGATCGCACGGCTGGAACGGGTCTATGTGCTGGCGTCGATGCCAAAAACCCGCGCCGGTAAGATTATGCGCCGCCTGCTACGCGAAGCTGCGGAAACCGGCAGCATCCGCGGTGACACCAGCGGGCTGGAGGATCCCACGTCGGTCACCACGTTGCTGGAAGCGGTGCAGGCCGCCGCCTGAGGCTACTGGCCGCTGACCAGGGGACAGCCACCCTGGTTGAGCGGCCGAACCGCATCCTCTGCCGGGATGCGGCGGATGGTCTTGTAAAGGTCCCAGGGACCTTTGGATTCCGCGGGAGATTTCACCTCGAACAGATAAAAGTCGCGAAGCACCCGCCCATCCGCGCGGACGGTTGCGTGATCGGTCATGAAATCGTCGACCGGGATAGACCGGATGGCAGCCGCGACAGCCATCCCCTCATCCGTGCCGGCCTTGGCGACGGCCTTGAGGTAATGGGCAACCGCGCTGTAGACGCCGGCCTGCACCATGGTGGGGCGCTTGCCGCCATCGAGCGCCGCAAATCGGTTGGCGAACGCACGGGTCTTGTCGTTTTGATCCCAGTAGAAACTTTCGGTCAGTTGCAGGCCCTGGGCGGTTTGCAAACCCAGGCTATGCACGTCACTGAGGAACACCAGCAGGCCGGCCAATTTCTGGCCCCCGGCGACGATGCCGAACTCCGCCGATTGCTTGATGGCGTTGATCAGGTCCGAGCCGGAATTTGCCAGGCCGATGATCTTGGCATGCGAGGCCTGCGCCTGCAGCAGAAAAGACGAGAAATCGGCCGTGTTCATCGGGGCACGGACGGAGCCGACGACCCTGCCGCCATTGGCGCGCACGACGTCGCTGACATCATGCTCGGCCGCGGTGCCGAACGCATAATCGGCGGTGATGAAGAACCAGCTGTCGCCGCCGGCCTTGACGATCGCCGATCCTGTACCGTTGGCCAACGCCACGGTGTCGTAGGTCCAGGCAAAACCAGTTGGCGAACAGGCCTTCCCGGTGAGGTCCGACGTGCCAGCGCCGGAGAACAGGACGATACGGTGGCGGGTGCGTGCAATATCCTGCACAGCCAAGGCCACCGATGAAACCGGGACGTCGACGATGGCCGACACGCCTTGCGTGTCATACCATTGGGCCGCGATGCTGGCGCCGATATCGGGTTTGTTCTGGTGGTCGCCGACCAGGACTTCCACCTTGCGTCCGAGCACGCTGCCCCCGGCATCCTCGACCGCCATCCGGGCCGCGATCACCGACCCGGCGCCCGCGAGGTCGGCATACATGCCGGATTGGTCGTTGAGGACCCCGATCCTGAGCGGCGGGGCCTGGGCGAAGGCGGGCGCGGTGGAACAGATCACCGCAGCGCCAAGGGCTGCGAGGACGCTAAACAATTGAGTGCGGCGGGCCATTGGCGATTGCTCCCTGATCCGGTTTTCGCCTTCTGGCTGCCGGGTTCGTTTGGCGGAAGTGTGAGCGTGGTACGGGCCGTCGTCAATGTCGGCCAGCCTTGACCGACAAAGCGAAACCTGCCTAACACTTGTACGGTTTTGAAAGTTGTTGAGTGGCAGTTGCGACAGAAGCCAGTTCGTCCAGGCGGCTCGTTTTGGATTGCGCCGCCAGGTTGTTCCGGCGCGACGGTTACGCCGCTGTCAGCCTGCGCGACATCGCAACCGAGAGTGGGATGAAGGCTGGCAGCCTGTATCATCACTTCGAATCCAAAGACGTTATTGTCGTCGAGATCCTGAACACCGGCGTCCAACGGGTGCACGAGGCGGTGGAGCGCGCAATTGCTGCCTTGCCTGCCAACGCATCGACGGCGCAGGCCATTACCGCCGCGATCCAGGCGCATCTGCGGGCACTGCATGAATCCGGTGACTATACCTCCGCGAACATCCGGATCTTCGGCCAAGTGCCGCACGCGATCCGTGCCGGGCACATCGCGGTGCGCCGGTCGTACGAGGCGCTCTGGGCGGAGCTGCTCGGCCGGGGGGTGAAATCTGGCCAGTTGCGAGCCGACGTCAACGTCACCAGCCTGCGCGCGTTTTTGCTGGGTGCGATGAACAACACGCTGGAGTGGCTGGAACCGCGACGTGGCGTTGTCACCCGCGTCGCGAATGACCTGGCGACCGTCATCCTCGATGGCGCATCCGTCACCAGGGTCCCCCTCGCCATCGCTCGGAAGGCCTGAAGATGCCCATCCTCGCAAGTCGCACCGACCCGAACGCCGCCATGTTCGCGACGAACGCCCAGGCTTACGAAGCGCTGCTGGAAACCCTGCGCGATCGCGTCCGCATCTTGGCAAACGGCGGTGGCACCGCCATGGTCGACCGGCATCGCGACCGCAAGAAGATCGTGGTGCGGGAGCGGATTGACATGCTGGTCGACCCGCTGAGCCCATTCCTGGAGATTTGCCCGCTGGCGGCCTGGGGCTTGTATGACAACGAAGTGCCGGCCGCGGGGTTGGTGATCGGGGTCGGCGTGGTCCACGGCACGCCCTGCATGATCATCGCCAACGACGCCACGGTGAAGGGCGGCAGCTTCTTTCCCGAAACCGTGGCCAAGCACGTCCGCGCGCAGGAGATCGCATGGGAGAACCGCCTCCCCTGTCTGTATCTGGTGGATTGCGGCGGCGCCTATCTGCCGGAACAAGACCGGGTGTTCCCCGGCAAGGACCATTTCGGCACGACGTTCCTCAACCAATGCCGCATGTCGGCAAACGGCGTCCCGCAGATCGCGGCGGTGTTCGGCGGCTGCACCGCCGGGGGCGCCTACATTCCGGCCCTGGCGGACGAGGTGGTGATGGTCCGTGGCAATGCGCGCATTCATCTCGGCGGTCCCGAGATCGTCAAGGCGGCGATCAAGGAGGTGGTGGACGCAGAAACCCTGGGCGGCGCCGAAATGCACACGCTGGTGTCCGGGGTGAACGATTACCTGGTCGATACCGAGGCCGAGGCTCTCCTGACCCTGCGCGACATCGTCGCCAAGCTGAACCGCGCCACGCCGCAACACATGGCGACGCGCCCGCCCATGCCGCCCAAATCTGACCCGGCCGACCTGGGCGGCATCATTCCAGCGGACGCCAAGACACCCTACGACGTGCGGGACGTCATCGCGCGCCTGACCGACGGCAGTGATTTCCAGGAGTTTAAGCCGGCCTGGGGCGCCACCCTGGTTTGCGGCTTTGCCCACATGCACGGCCAACCCGTCGGCATCCTTGCCAATAACGGCGTCCTATTCGCGGAGTCTGCAGTCAAGGGCGCCCACTTCATCGAATTGTGCAACCAGCGCAACATCCCATTGCTGTTCCTGCAGAACATCACCGGCTTCATGGTGGGGACCGAGGCGGAGCGCGGGGGGATTGCCAAGCACAGCGCCAAACTGGTCTATGCGGTGTCCACGGCGCGCGTGCCCCGGTTCACCGTCATCATAGGCGGGTCCTATGGCGCCGGAAACTACGGCATGTGCGGCCGCGGCTTCGCCCCGCGCTTCCTGTTCGCCTGGCCGAACGCACGGATCGCGACGATGAGCCCCGAAGTTGCCACCACTGTACTCACCGAGCTGCGTGGCCGCAGCCTGAAGCGGGGCGCCGCATCGGGCGCTGAAATGGACGACCTCGCAGATCGTACCACCCGACAATTCACCGAGCAGAGCGACCCGTACTACGCCACCGCACGCCTATGGGATGACGGGATCATCGAGCCGCAGGACACAAGAGACGTGATCGGCCTATGCCTCGCCCTGGCTGCCGCGACGCCACGAGAGACCGGCCTCAGCCCCGTGTTCAGGATGTAACCGTGATATTCGAATCTGTCCTGATCGCCAATCGCGGCGAGATCGCCTGTCGCATCATTCGCACCTGTCGCCGGCTGGGCATCCGCACCATTGCCGTCTACTCCGCAGCCGATGCCGGCGCGCTGCACGTGTCGCTGGCCGATGAAAGCCATTGCATCGGCCCGGCGGAGGCGGCGCGCAGCTACTTGCTGCCCGCGGCGATCATCGCCGCCGCGCTGGCACACCGCGCCAGCGCGATCCATCCCGGCTACGGCTTCCTGTCGGAGCGGATCGAGCTTGCCGAACTATGCGCCGAGAACGCCATTACGTGGATCGGCCCGTCGCCGCGCTGCATCGCATCGATGGGCTCCAAGATCGAGTCGAAGCGATTGGCGGCGGCGCACGGTGTGCCGAGCGTGCCGGGCTACCACGGCGACGACCAGGCGCCCGAGCGACTGCTGCGGGAGGCGGTGGCGATCGGCTTCCCCGTCCTGATCAAGGCGAGTGCCGGCGGCGGCGGTCGCGGGATGCGCCGTGTGGACGAACCGGGTCGGTTCATCGACGACCTCACCACCGCGAAGGCCGAGGCGATGGCGGCGTTCGGCGACGATCGGGTATTGTTGGAACGCTTCATCACGCGGCCACGGCATCTGGAAGTGCAGCTCGCCGGCGACAAGCACGGCAACCTGATCCACGTGTTCGAGCGCGAGTGCTCGATCCAGCGCAACTATCAGAAATTGGTGGAGGAGGCGCCGGCAGCCCACCTTCCGGCAGAAACCCGCGCCAGGTTGCTGGAGGCCGCGGTTCGGCTGGGTCAAGCCATCCAGTATGACTCGCTCGGCACGGTAGAATTCATCCTGGAGGCGGGGGAGTCGCAGCCGTACTTCCTGGAGATGAATACCCGTCTGCAGGTCGAGCATCCCGTGACGGAGATGATCACCGGGCTGGACCTAGTGGAATTGCAGTTGCGGATCGCGGCAGGCGAAACCCTGCCGCTCGTGCAGGCGGATGTGCGCGAGCAGGGCCATGCGATCGAGTTGCGGTTGAATGCCGAAGACCCCGCCGCCGGGTTCGGCCCGCAACTGGGCACCATCACCCAATACCACGAGCCGAGCGGGCCTGGCTTGCGGATCGACAGCGGCGTTCGCGTCGGCAGCGAGGTCACCCCCTATTACGATTCCATGTTGCTGAAGCTGATCGCGCATGCCGGTGACCGAGCGGGTGCCGTAACGCGATTGGATGGGGCGTTGCGCCGCCTGGTCGTGCTGGGCACGGGGACGAACCAGGCTTTCCTGCGGGACATCATCCGCTCGCCGGCATTCAACGGCGTGCTGACGACGCTTTTCATTCCGGAGAATTTCCCGGGCGGCTGGGAGGCGCCCGTGCCGCCGATGTCGGTCTTGGCCGCGGTCGCCGTTGCCATGGCGCTGCAATGCCGCGCGGACATCGTGCAGGCCGCACCCGGCGCCTGGGGCACATTGGCCGGGTTCCGCACGGCCACCCGCGCCGGGTTGCAGGCGCGATGCCGCATGCAGTTGCAGCCCCCCACCGGCGACCCGGTGACGCTCGACGTCGTGGCGACGCCGGACGGCCCACGCGCAATGCTGGATGGCGCACTGCTGCCGCTGCCGAGCGAGCCGGCAATCCTGCAACTGGCCGACGGCAGCGCCCACGTGGCGAGCGATGGCGCCAGTTGGGTCATCGCCGCCCTGCCGCTGGTTCAGGCACTCGGGCGCAAGCAATCGCGTGACCAGGCCAGTGGCTCCAACATCGTCGCAGCGATGCCGGGCGTGGTAGCCAAGGTGCTGGTGGTGCTAGGACAGGTGGTCCGGCGCGGCGATGTGGTGGTGGTGCAGGAGGCGATGAAGCTGATGATGCCGCTCGCCGCCTCCCTCGATGGCACCGTGCGCGCGGTGCATTGCGTCCCAGGCCAGATCGTGGCGGGCGGCGCGCTCCTGGTCGAGATCGAACCTCAGGCCGCGTAGGCCGGCGGGCCGGGCGTGCG
Organism: Acidisphaera sp. L21; assembly: GCF_009765685.1. Classification (GTDB taxonomy): domain Bacteria; phylum Pseudomonadota; class Alphaproteobacteria; order Acetobacterales; family Acetobacteraceae; genus LMUY01. The sequence continues at coordinate 72,536 of NZ_LMUY01000158.1, forward strand.
ACGCATCAGCAGGCGGCAAGTCCCGGCCTGCGTCGTCTCGCCCTTCTGGTTCATCATCGCGAATCGCAGGCCAACCACGCCGCGGTCGTCCTTCTTGGACGGGCGCGCCTCGGTCACGGCAATTTCAGCGTGCAAGGTGTCACCGGCGCGAACCGGCGCCTTGAACTCCCATTGCACCGACAGCAGGGCGATGACCGTGCCGTCGATGAGGTCCAACCGGGATGCCAGGCCGAACGCCAGGCCGATGCCGAACGGGCCATGTGCGATACGGGTGCCGAACTCGGTCGTTGCGGCGAACTCGGCATCCGTATGAACCGGGTTGTAGTCACCCGTCAGCCCCGCAAAGGTGCCGATATCGGCCTCCGTAATGGTGCGACCCGGCGTACGGAACGTCGCGTCTACGGCGAATTGCTCGAAATAGCGACCCATTATGCGCCTCCTAACCCGGGCTACGGCGGTTACGCAGCTCGCGCCGCATGATCTTTCCGGTGATGGTCATCGGCAGCGCGTCCAGGAACTCGATCTCGCGCGGATATTCGTGGCCGGACAGCCGGGTTTTGACGTAGGCCTGGATGTCGGCGACCAGTTCGGGGCCAGGGTCGAAGCCATCGCGCGGAACGACGAAGGCCTTGACCACTTCCCCGCGCAACGCATCCGGCACGCCGATGACGGCCACCATCGCCACCGCCGGGTGGCCGGCCACGCAGCCTTCGACTTCATCTGGCCCGATGCGGTAGCCGGCGCTGATGATCACGTCGTCATCGCGACCGTGGAACCAGAAATACCCGGCGTCGTCGCAAACGCCCAAATCCCCCGTTAGCAACCAGTCGCCACGAAACTTGCGGGCCGTCGCATCGGGGTTGCGCCAGTATTGCAGGAACATCACCGGGTCGGGCGCACGCACGGCGATCGACCCGGCCTGCCCCGCAGGTAGGACGGCCCCATCCTCGCCGATGACGGCAACCCGATGGCCGGGCACGGCGCGGCCCATCGATCCGTCCCGCGTGGGCATCAGAGTGGCGCAATTGCCGATGACGAGATTGACCTCGGTTTGGCCGTAGAATTCGTTGATCGTTACGCCGAACGTGGCCCGCCCCCAATCGAGCATGTCGGCACCCATGCGTTCCCCACCGCTGGCCACACTGCGCATCTGCACCGGGGACCGGGGCGCGGCCTGCTGACGCATGATCTTCAGCGCGGTGGGCGGCATGAAGGCGTTGCGGATTTCGTGTCGGCGCAGCAGGTCGAACGCGATGTCCGCGTCGAATTTCGGCAGCCGGCAGGCCACTACCGGGATGGCGTGATACAGGGCCGGGAGCAACACATCCAACAACCCACCAGCCCACGCCCAATCCGCCGGCGTCCAGATGCGGTCGCCCTGTTGCGGGAAGAAATCATGCGGAAACTCCACCCCCGGCAGGATGCCAAGCAGCACGCGATGGGCGTGCAACACGCCCTTAGGCTGCCCAGTCGTGCCGGAGGTATATAGAATCAGCGCCGGGTCATCGGCCAGCGTGTCGACACAGGCATGACTCGACGACGCGCGGGACATCAGGTCCTGGAACCCGAGCACGTTCGGACCGCGGCCCCCCTCGATGTCGATCACCGTGCGTAGCGTCGGCAGCCCCGCCCAGATCGGCTGGATTTTCGCGAGGCCGACATCGGCGGTCACCACGACGCAGGCCTCGCTGTCCCGCAGGCGATACTCGATTGCCTCCGGGCCAAAGAGGCTGAACAGGGGCAGCGCGATCGCGCCCATACGATAGGCGGCCAGATGCGCCACCAGGGTTTCCGGCCCCTGTGGCAACAGGATCGCGACGCGGTCGCCTCGCTGGACGCCAAGCGCGATGAGCGCGTTGGCAAAGCGACGGGATAGGTCCAGCAGATCCTCAAACGAGTAACGGGTCACCGCGCCATTGGCGTCCTGGTAGATCAACGCCTCGCGCCCTGCCCCGACATGGCGCTCGCATACCGCGTAGGCGATGTTGAAACGCGGCGGTACATCCCAGACGAAGCGGGCAACGGTGTCCTCGTAGCTGCTTCCGCGTATCAACATCGTGCGCTTCCTCGTGATCGGCCTGCCGATCTTCGTCGGCCTAACAAACGTTTGACAGCAACACGCTAGGGCATACCGCGAATGCGCGCAATTCGGACACGGCGATGCACAGCATCGATGTCAGAGAATCGCTGTCACCAAAGCGGCATACCCGCACCAGAGCGGTAGGCCGCAACTATTTTGTCAGCCAGCTTCAAATCCGGATTTCTGGCAAGTGGCTCGCAGGTAGCAATCGGGGCGGCGGCGGCGAAGTTTTCCAGTGCTTCGTCTTCGGCATAGGACATCGCAGCCCCTATCCTGTCTCGTTGTCGCGCCTCGGGCAGGCCGGGTTCCGAAGATGCACCACGAGACCCCAACGCCTGGATTTCCGCTTGGCGGAGATCAGCCGCCCAACGGTCGTCACGCAGACCACAAAGCGGGCTGGTTGTCGCAATCGATCCGAAGCGAACGGCATAGTCTAGTTGCGACTGCGTCTGGGCAGATCCAATGTCCGGCCAGACCAAAGGCAAAAAACAGATCAGACACGGCACGAACTTCATGGTCGTTTTCTCCCCCGGTTTCATCCCTACGGCTATCGCACCGGACAAAAAAGCCAAATGCGGAATAGCCGGTCTTGACAAGGCGCGCCGGTCGTCCCCCTCATCAGGCCAGCGGCCGCAGAGCCGTGGGTTGTTCCGGGAGACCAGATCATGCGGCGTCTGATGGCAATCTTGCTGTTCCTGCCCCTTTCGGCTTTGGCGCAAACGCCGGTTGTCCCGGAAATCCCGTTTGACTCGGTCCCAGACTTCATCAAGCTACCACCAGACATGTTCTTGGGCGAAGCGGCGGGCGTTGCCGTGAACAAAGCGGGAAATGTGTTCATCTTCTCCCGCGGCAATACCACGGGCCCGGCATATGCTGCTGCCGCGGCCCAGTTGCTGGAATTTAAACCCGACGGCACGTACCTGCGCGAAGTCGGCCACAATCTCTACGCCTGGTCCTTCGCCCATTCAGTCAAGATCGACCCTCAGGACAACATTTGGGCGGCCGACAAAGGCTCGGATATGGTGATCAAGTTTACACCAGCTGGACGGGTCGCAATGGTCTTCGGACGCAAGCAGGAGGCGTCGGACGAGGACACTGGGCCTGTCAAACATCCAAAGCCACCAGCTGCTCCCATCGACGGTTGGTTTCGACAAGTAACCGATGTCGCATGGGACGCTGCAGGTAACGGCTATATCAGCGACGGTTATATCAACTCTCGCGTGGCCAAGGTATCGCCCGACGGCACATGGCTCGGGTCCTTCGGCACTCCGGGCAACGGTCCGCTGCAATTCAATACGCCGCATAGCATTGCCGTCGATCAGCAAGACAATATCTACGTCGCCGATCGCGGCAATGGCCGGATTCAAGTCTTGGACACCAGTGGCAAGTTTTTGCGCCAAATCGTCATCAACGTGCCCGTACCGCCAGGCTCGCACGCTGCCATCGGTCCAACGCCAGACATCAATGGCATTGCAGCAGGTTATGGCGGGACGACAAAGACGATGGCTCCGGGATCACCATGGGCGATTTGCATCACGCCCGGGCCACATCAAGTGATGTATGCCTCAGACGCCTACCCCGGCCGCATTTATAAACTGGCGCTCGATGGAACAGTGCTGGGCGTACTTGGCCGGGCAGGAAAGCAGCTCAAGGAGTTTGGCTGGATCCACCAGATCGCATGCCCATCTGAAAACGAGATCTATGTGGCTGAGCTGCTGAACTGGCGGATCCAAAAGCTCGAACTGCACCCCGCGCCCTGAAGCGGCCGAATTTTGCACGAGTGAACAAGCCACCTGCTTCGAATTGCGGCAGCGGCTTCGGTTGGCGTTTGACGAGCCTCAGGGCTCCGGTGTGTTCGCCGCTCGCTTGGGCTTCGGACCATGAGCAGCGATTGAAACCGCCGGAAGCTCCGTATTGACGCTGGCACTCCCGCCAGCGATCACGGCGGCGCTATGATCCCCTCTGGTGCGCGCGGCGCCGTGCGGGACGCCTGGGCCGCCCCCCTTCCTCGCCGGGGTCGCGCCCGCGGGGGCATTCACCCCGACATTCCCACCTGCGACGATAGCGGGTGAGGAGTCCCCGGTGCTACTCGCCGAAATGCCCCTCGACCAGCTTCCAATCACCCAAACGACTAATCCGAGCGCACCAATGCCGAACAGGCCGATTGTGATCAGATGCACCGCGGCCGCCTGGTCTGCGGCAGGCATTTTACCGACTGTACCGATCAGTTTGTCACCGAGCAGCACGACGGCGCCCAATGCGATTCCTCCCACGCCCGCAATCTTACCGAGCGTTGCCAAGCCACCGATGCTCATGTGGGCGCCCCTTCATACTGTGCCACCGCAGCCTTCGCCCGCTCCACCCAGGCAATCATGCCCTCAGCCGTAAACAGCGTTACCGCCTCACCGGCTCGCCGGGCCGCCGCCGCCTTGTCGCCCGACGCTGCCAACGCTTCCGCAAGATTGAGGCGGGTTCCGGCCGCGTCCGCCCGCATACCTGCGTGGTCCCAAACATCGAGGGCCACCTGCAGCCGGATTTGAGCCTCGCGCGCCTGTTGAAGAATCCCGCCGAGGTCGAAGGACGCGAGTAGCGCCGTGCCGAGATTGGTTTGTCCAGTCGCATGTTGGATCGGCATGCTTTCGAGCGGCCACTCTGCCAAGGCATCGCGCAACGCATCGACCGCAAGCCGGATGTCCTCTCGATTTTTCTTGGATTTGCCTCGGAGTTGCAACGCAATTCCCAGACTGGAGGAACACGATGCCCAAAGCAGCGGGTAGCTCGCGCGCGAAATGCCCTGACGAGCCGCTGAGTACGTGGCGATTGCCTTGTCTAGAAGTAGTCCATCCCGAAGAAAACTGCTCCGCTGCGACAGCACATTCGCCAAATTGATGGATGCATGGCCCCAGGACTGCGGATCCCGTTCCGGCGTGAATACCTCGAGTGCGGCGCGGAAAGCGACTTCGGCTTGCTGTAGCACCGAATCGTCTTCCAATAGTCCGCCCCGCCTCGCCAAGGCCGTGCCCAGACCGTTCGTCGACTCGGCCCAATCGATTGGAACGCGGTCGCGCCTGCGCTCCTCAAGCGCCCGGTCGAAGCGTTTTTCGGCCTCGTCCAGATCAGCCGTGCCGCCTTTTCGCCCGGCGATTTCGACCAGCAGGTTGCCCGTATTATGCTGGACCAAGGCCCAGGCGAGCGGCCACTTGGCGCGGGTCAGCCGCTCCCCGGCCATTTCATTTGCCTGCAACGCTCTGTCTAGTGTCGTGGAACCCTGCTCGCGTTCGCCTAAACTTTTCAGGACCGTCGCAAAATTCGCCAATACGCCAGCGACGCGCCGCGGCTCCTTATCAGTGTCTATCTTGCTCAGCGCTTGCGCATAAGCAGACGCCGCAGCATTCAAAATGGCAGTGTTTCTGCTTCGGCGGCCAATTTGGCCGAAGGCAATGCCTATCGAGGTCTGGATGGTGATCCAGTTGTCGTTGTCTGACTCACCCGGGCAATATTTGAGCGCAAGTTCGAAGGTCCCAATTGCCTCAAATAAGCGCTTGGGATCCGATTCCCGTGTACCCAGTGCAGTACGTGCACGCCCGAGGGCGAGCAGCACCGTCAGCCTCGCACTTTGCGCGACAGCATCGTCTCCGATTAGGCCATCATAAGTCTTGATCGCTTGCAGAAGCGCGCCATTGTCACCTTGGTCGATCCCCTGCCGCTCCAACGCCTCGCCCCGCAGCATCGTCAGATTGAACCACATGTTGGATCGGCCTTTGGGCAAGGCTTCCAGCGCTGAGTCAAACAGTTGGGCCGCATCGCCGAACCGCAAGGCCGCCAGCGCCAACAACCCGCGGCCGGCGCGCACCTCCGCAACCTTCGCCAGGCGTTCTTCCGCTTGCGCTTGCAGGGCATCAGCAGCCCTCATCTCAGCTTGTTCCGCCTGTGCCAGCAGCCTATCCGCGGTCGCGTAATCGCCGAGTTCGTTGGCAGCCTTCGCGTCGTCGAGTAGCCTCTGGGTGTCTTCATCGGCAGAGGCGAGGCTTGCGATCCGCTCGCCGGCAGCCCGATACTTCTCGCCAAGCTCGCTCAATGTCTCCAGAAGATGATCCGGACCAACCCGTTTCTCGCCCATGATGCGCAGGAAATTGAGTATGGCTTCCTTGGTCGCTCCAATCTGCGCCGCAAGGTCAGCGACTGCTTTGGCGTGGGATGCGGTAGCACCGGTGACGGCTGCCGCGACCAGTATCTGCACCTCATCGGCACTATAGCCCTGGACGACCGAGACATCGCCACCAGCATTAATGGCCGGACTGTAGGCGCCGGTAGTCCGCGCGTCCTGGGCTGGCTTCCCAAAAAGGCTCACGTTACGGTCCCCCGACACGGTGCCATATCTTATCTCAAGTCCGTATCGGTTGTGAAACGCAATCGTCGGGACGTCCGGATCTGGCTCCATTGGATCCGCCGAGCCAGTCTGGGCTATTGAATGGGATAGTCCTTCCACAGCCATTCAAGCGCAGTTGGCAAGGTTTGCGCCACGACCGGGCGGTCGACGTGCTTGGCATTGCGCGCGAAGACGAATTGATAGTGGTAGCCCTTCGCAGCCAGCACCTTCGCCATGCCCTCGTTGGCCAGCACCCAGTCGTGCATACCGTCGGCCATGCCGGCAACAGGGTAGAACAAGTCCTGGTCGCCGACCTCGAACCAAAAGCGGATGGGCTTGGTTACGCTGTTGGGGATCAGCGGAGCGCCGGCGGGTGCCTCGGTCGGCGTCACGGTATTGACGGTCACCGTTAGCCTGGGGATGGCTGGCCCGGGCCATCCGGCATGATATTCCCATGCGCCGCCCGGTAGGGCCGTGTCATGTGGCCATTGCTGGTTCACCATGGTTGGTGAGTAGGCGAGCACCTTGTGGTAGAGTTCGGGGTGGAACCAGGCCATGGTGAAAGCGGCCGCACCGCTCGAGCTGACGCCCATCGTCGCCCGGCCCTCCGGATCTTTGGTGAGCTTGGCACCGGAATGCTGCTCCACCAGCGGAAGTACTTCCCGCTCCACCCACTCCGCATATGCGCCGGAAACGGTGTCATACTCACGCCCGCGCTCGCTGCCTTGTGCATCCTGCCCCCCTGCAGCAATACCGATGGCGATCATCGCAGGGACGCGGTGTTGCTGGATCAGGCTATCAAGCGTGGTGAACAAGTCGCGGCCGGGATAAGAGCCAGTCGCCCCGCCATCGCCGAAGACAATGAACGGCGCAGTCGTGCCACGGACATATTGGGCGGGGACATAGACGTCGATGGTGCGCGTCCAAGCGCCGGGGTGGCTGGTCGGGACGATCATGTTCGACCGGTCGCCGGGGGCAGTTTGCGCAGCATTGACCGAGCCGTTGCGACAATCCAGCGGGTCGTCACGGATCATGCCGGGATTGTAGATCACGCTGTCGCTGGACGAGACGGTAAAGGACACGATAGTGCCGTGTGGGACTGCGTCCTGTGCAACGGTTTCGGGCGCAGGTCGATGGGTCGGCCCGATGATAAAGTTACCCTCGGCCCCACTGGGCGGCAAGGTTTCATCGGCCAGCGTGGTCGCGCGCGCATAGTTGGGATTGGCCGGGTCTCGCGTCGGGGGTGCCGTGGCCAGGTCCAACCCAGTCGTGTCGATGAAAAACGGAGATGACCGGTCGGTGATGTTTGCACCCGGCGGAACCGCCCCGTTATTCGGGGTACAGGCTGGTTGCGCAATCGCACATGGAACGATCCATATCGCGGCCAGCATTATCCCACCGATGACCGCTTTACGATGGATCATTTCTGGCCACTCCCTTTTCGGCAAGTTTTATATGCCCTGGGCGGAGGCTATCGCCGGAGCGCCCAGCCGGTCAAATCAGCCGCGACGCAGCCAGGAGCATGCGACCTGGGAGGCAACATCTGGGCAGTCGCCTAAGGCCTTTCCTTCGGACGGCGTGACGGCGCTCCGTGACGGCGTCGCTCCCCCCTCGGCTGGGCTGCAGCCGAAGTGGCACCATCCATCGATCACCTGCTCGGGGGGGATCCCCTGCTGATCCCCAGTTGCAGTCGGCCGCCGCCAGCGCCTCGGCAGCGACAGCGAGGTCGATTGATTGCAGGCGCGCGTCGGCGGCCGAAGGCGTCTGCGACTGCTGCGAGGATGTCCAGTGCCCGAACGAGAGGAAGCCAATCTTTTTTATGGGCCGCAGACTACCGCCCTTCCGGCTCCCCGGCAGCAAGCCCCAGCAACAAGGGCCAGCAACAAGCCCCAGGAACAAGCGAGGCTGGGGATTGCTCATGGCAGCGCTTTCGATCCATCCTGCATGCTGCACTGCGATATGGATAGACGCCGATGCCGCTGACCCGCCGGACTACTCTGGCCGCACTGCCCGCCCTGATTGCGGTGGCAGGCAACAAAGCACGCGCCCAGGGTAGCCAGAATCCGGGTGGACAGAATCCGGGTGGACAGAATCCGGGTAGCCCGAACCTGGGTGGCCCAGATCCGGGCGACCCAAAGCGAGGCGGCACGCTGACGGTGGTGCTGCAATCCGAACCCACGGCGCTGGTGTCGGCGTTCACGGTGCTGACCTGGTCGCTCTCCGTCAGTGCCAAAGTGGTGGAAGGGTTGCTGGACTATGACAACGACCTGAACCCACTGCCACAGCTGGCGATGAAATGGGACGTGGCGGCGGACGGATTATCCTACCATTTCAGCCTGCGCCCCGGCGTGAAATGGCATGACGGACAGGATTTCACTTCGGCCGACGTCGCGTTCAGCATCCTGCTGCTGAAGCGGCTACACCCACGCGGGCGCAGCACCTTCGCCAACGTCACCGCCGTGGAAACGCCCGATCCGCTGACGGCAGTGTTCCGCCTGTCCAAACCCGCGCCGTATATGATCAAGGCGCTCGTTGCCGCAGAAACACCGATCCTGCCGAAGCATATCTACGAACAAGGCGACCCGGTTGCCAATCCGGCGAATAATGCCCCAATCGGCACCGGGCCGTTCCGGTTCAAGGAATGGTCACGCGGCAATTACGCACTATACGAGCGCAATGCGGCGTATTGGGACGCACCAAAGCCCTACCTCGACCAGCTTATCGTCAAGTTCGTGCCCGACCCGGCAGCACGTTCGGTGCTATTCGAAACCGGGCAGGCCGACCTGGGTTATCGCACCCCCGTGGCACTGAACGATGTGGAGCGATTGAAGGCCAATCCGAAACTGCGCTTCGACCCGCGCGGCAATACCTACTCATTCAATGTCACCCGGTTGGAATTCAACCTGGACAACAAGTATTTCGCCAAACCCGAAGTCCGCCAGGCCATCGCGCATCTGATGGACCGGACCCTGATCTGCAAGGCCGCCTATTACGGGCTAGCAGTGCCTTGCGCCTCCCCCATCGCACCGGGCCTGAAGGCGTTCTATGACCCGGCGCCCTCGCCCTATCCGTTCGATGTCAAGGCGGCGGAGGCCTTGCTGGACAAAGCCGGTTTCCCGCGGGGGCCCGATCGCACACGCTTCCACGTCACGCTCGACTACAACCCATCGGGCGAGGACCAGAAGCGAACCGGCGATATCGTGCGTGCATTGCTCGGGCGGGCCGGCATTGCCGTGGATATCCGGGCGCAGGACATGGGCAGTTTCGTGCGCCGGGTCTATAGCGACCGGGAGTTCGAGTTCACCATCAACGGCGCCAGCAATCTGTTCGACCCGACGGTCGGTGTGCAGCGTTTGTATTGGTCGAAGAACTTCATCAAGGGCGTCCCCTTCTCCAACTGCACGCACTACAGCAGCCCGGAGGTCGACAAGCTGCTGGAGGACGCGGCGGTGGAAAACGACCCGGCGAAACGCGTGGCGCTGTTCAAACAGTTCCAACAAACCGTGGCCAAGGATGTGCCGGACCTGAACCTGTGTTCTCCCGTATTCCTGACGCTGTCCAACACGCGAGTACATAATGAGTTGCTGACGGCGGAGGGCGTCGAATCCAACCTTGGCAGCGTGTTTGTCGACGCCTAGCCGCGTCTGGACCACGCTGCGCCGCGCAGCGGTTCACGCCATCCCAACCATCATCGGCATTCTGGTGCTGGATTTCCTGCTGCTGCAACTGATGCCCGGCGATGCGGCGGACGTGCTGGCGGGCGAGTCCGGCGGGGCCACCAGCGAAGGCATGGCCGCGCTGCGCAGCCGTTTCGGGCTGGACCAGCCGGTGCTGATCCAACTAGGCACCTATTTGTGGCATCTGGTGCATCTGGACCTGGGCATGTCGGCGCGGTTCAACGTGCCCGTGGCCCGTCTGGTGCTGGACCGGCTGCCAAACACGCTTCTGCTGATGGTGAGCGCAATGGTGATCGCGCTGGTCGTTGGCGTTGTGGTGGGGTGCGTCATGGCAGCGTTCGCCGGCCGTTGGGTCGACAGGGTGCTGCAGGTGGTGGTGCTGCTATGCTACTCCACGCCGGGCTTCTGGATCGGGCTGATGGCAATCGTGCTGTTCTCGGTCAAGCTCCGTTGGCTGCCGGGCAATGGCAACGAAACGGTGGCGGCCAACCTGCATGGTCTGGCCTGGATGTTCGACCGGATGCGATATCTGGTGCTGCCTGCGGCCAGCCTGTCGTTGTTCTTCGTTGCCGTCTATGCGCGGCTCATACGGGCCAGCCTGCTAGAGGTGCAGCGGCTGGACTTCATCCGGGCCGCCGCGGCCAAGGGGCTGCACCCGATCGTGCTGCAATTGCGCCACGCCCTGCCGAATGCGCTCATCCCCATCACCACGGTGGCCGGGCTGCATCTGGGCAATCTGCTGGGCGGCGCGGTGGTGGTGGAGACCGTCTATGGCTGGCCGGGCATGGGCCGCCTGGCGCTAGAGGCGGTATTGGGCCGCGATTATGGCCTGCTGCTCGGCGTGCTGCTGCTGTCCAGCCTGTTGG
>NZ_LMUY01000001.1 GCF_009765685.1 Acidisphaera sp. L21
TTTCCAGCCCGTCCTGGACGCCTGGGCGTTTCTGCTCAGCGGCGTCTGGGTCACGCTGCTGCTCTCGGTTGCGGCCGCCGGGTGCAGCTTCGTGGCGGGCACGGCCATCGCACTCGCCCGTATCTATGGGCCGCGATGGCTGCACCCGGTGCTGGTGTTCTACATCGACTCCATGCGTGCCCTGCCGGTCCTGGTCGTGCTGGTGTGGATGTATTTCGCCTTCCCCCTCGTCGCCGGCATCAACCTGCCGCCCTTCGTCTCCGCCCTCGTTGCCCTCACCCTTCACCTCGCCGCCTACGTGGCCGAGGTCCTGCGCGCCGGCATCGAGGGCATCCGGCCCGGCCAAACCCGCGCCGGCTTCGCCCTGGGCATGAGCCAATGGCAGGTCATTCGCCAAATCATCCTGCCGCAGGCGCTGGTGCGGATGCTGCCGTCCTTGGGATCCATCCTGTCCGTCACCATCAAGGATACCGCCATCAGCGCCGTCATCGCCGTGCCCGACCTGATGCGCCGCGCCGAATCCGTCGCCGCCAACACCTATCACCCCGTGGAAGTCTTCACGACGGCGATGGTGGTCTATTTCATCATGATCTTCCCCGTCACCCGCGACGTCGACATGCTGTATCGCCGGGTCGCGCATTTGGGCCGCTCATGACCCTGCAATGGTCGGTCGTGTGGGATAACTGGCCCGCCCTGCTGCACGGCGTGCTGCTGACGATCGCGCTCACATTCACCACGATGGCCATCGCCGTACCCGGCGGCATCCTCCTCGCTCTCATGCGCCTGTCGCCCATCCGACCGCTCAACCTCTTCGCCACCTGCTTCGTGGAACTCTTTCGCAACCTGCCGATCATCCTGGTGGTCTACTGGGCATTTTACGTGCTGCCCGTTCTCACCGGGCTCTCGCTCTCCGCCTTCGCCACCGGGCTCGCCGCGCTGTGCTTCAACGTCTCCGCCTACAACTCCGAAACCTTCCGCGCAGGCATCGCCTCCATCCGCGCCGGACAAACCGAGGCCGGGCTCGCCCTTGGCATGAGTCGCAGTACCGCCTTCCGCACCATCGTCCTGCCGCAGGCCTGGCGCCGCGTGCTTCCCGTTCTCGCCAGCACCTGGGTGTCGCTGTTCAAGGACACCTCGCTCGTCTCCGTCATCGCCGTGGGGGAGCTCGCCTATACCGCCCTGCAAATCCGCTCCCAAACCTTCCGCGTGCTGGAAATGCTGACGGCGATGGCCGCGATCTACTGGCTGCTCGGCTACCCGCAGGCCAAGCTGGTGGACTGGATCCACCGCCGCATGGGAGTTCTCGAATGACCGCCGTCCCACCCCGCCCCGTGATCCAATACGAGGGCGTGGTCAAAACCTTCGGCACTTTCACAGCCCTGCGCGGCGTCTCTCTCGAGGTGAACCATGGCGAGGTCGTCTGCCTCATCGGCCCCTCCGGCTCCGGCAAATCGACGCTGCTCCGCTGCACCAACGGGCTGGAGCCGATCGATTCCGGTCGCGTCCTCTTCGACGGCGTCGCATTGCCGGCTCAGCCAAAGGCGCTCTACCGCGTGCGCCAACGCATGGGCATGGTGTTCCAAAGCTTCGAGCTTTTCCCGCACAAAACTGCGCTGGACAACGTCGCCATCGGCCCCATCACCGTGCTGGGCATGCCCCGCACCCAGGCCCGCGAGCGAGCGATGGCCCTGCTGGACAAGGTCGGTCTCGCCGACAAGGCGGGAAGCCTGCCTGCCAAATTATCCGGTGGCCAACAACAACGCGTTGCCATCGCCCGCGCCTTGGCCATGCAGCCGGAGGTGATGCTGTTCGACGAACCCACCTCCGCCCTGGACCCGGAAACGATCGGCGAGGTGTTGAATGTGATGAAGCGCCTAGCCGACGAAGGCATGACGATGGTGGTCGTCACCCACGAAATGAACTTCGCCCGGCGCGTGGCGGATCGGGTGGTGGTGTTCGAGAAGGGGCAGGTGGTGGAGAGTGGCCCGCCCGAGCAGATTTTCGACGCGCCGAAAACGACACGGACGCGGGATTTCCTGGGGCATCTCGGGTGGCAGGGATAACGGGCGAAATCGCGGAACGAGACATTATACTTGGACGACGTCGCCTACGCCTGTGAGGAGTAACTTTGCCAGACTTGGCCGGCCAATTTCGGGCCCCAGCACGCAGGTGGCGCTGCTTTCCTCACCCGGCGGTGGATTGGTCTTGAAGGGCTCGGTCAGCTCGTAGTCAAGCATGGCGCTATAGCAGATGACATGATGGTTGCACCCGACGTCGAGCTCGATCGATGCCTCGGACGTCGCCGGCCGCAGGACCGTGCGCTGCGGCAGATGCGTGTAATCTGGACCGAGTGGTACCCGCGGGACGACATCGAGGATGTAGTTGAAGACGCGGTAGTTCTTGACGGTCTTGTCAAAATACGTCGCGAATGTGGAATTGCCGGGGTGTGGGGATGCGAAGAAGCATCCGGAAACTTGGTTGCCAAGCTGTCGTTGCGCGAGTTCGAGGGCAAGGTATGTGCCAAGCGGCGCGCCGAGGCTGTGGCCGGTGACTGTCACCGAACGGCCCCCGGCTGCTTCTGCTTCAATGGCCTGATACAAGGGCCGATCTGGATCACCGCGCGATGATTTCAGCACCATCGACGCATAGATCGACCAGAAGCCGGATTCTACTTTGGCATCCAACGGGCTGAGCGGGTTGGGAACGATGGGTCGATACAACGTTGGGAGAAACTCGGCGTCTTCGACCCACTCGACGAACCTGTCGGTCCCCCGAAACACAGCGACCACCTCGTTGTTCAGCCTAACCACATACCCGTAACAGACAGGGCCGCCGATTTGGATTGGACCATTTTTCACGGGCAGATGGTCGTTACCGATGATGTAGCCGAGACACTGCCATCCAGCCGCGATGAGTATTGGCGGCAAAGCAGGAGTGAGGTTTGCCGGGTTAACCCGGTAGATATCCATTGCATGCATGACCATGAGGCCGTAGCCGGCCGCGACTGCATTCGAGATGTCTCCCGCCACAACCGTATCCTCCCCATATGGGCAGAATTATCGGACAATGTCGTTCCGGAATCAAACGGATATGCGGCAGGTTTGGGCTTTGCGGCTGATTTCCTGCTCTCGGCAACGACCTATCGTTTCCGAATGGCTGTCGGCGGTGGGTCGCTTTACGCCACGACCGGGTAGTCGATCCGCGTCACTTCCAGCAGTTCCGCCCCGCGCGGCGTCCGGACGGTGACCTCATCACCCACCCGCGCCCGCAGCAGCGCCAGCGCGACCGGGGAGCCGATGCTGATCTTGCCCAGCGCCATATCCGCCTCGTCGACACCGGTAATCGTCACCGTCACCGCCTCGTCGCGCTCGTTCAGGTAGGTCACAGTGGCGCCAAAGAACACGCGGTCGCGTTGCGTCTGTCGGGAGGCATCCACCACCTCCGCGTGCGCCAGGCGTCGGCCGAGGAACCGCAAGCGCCCGTCGATCTGGCGCAGCAGGCGCTTGCCTTCCTTGTAATCGGCGTTTTCGCTGCGGTCGCCATTGCTGGCAGCCCAGGCCACGACCTCGACCGTCCGATGCCGACGCTCCCGCTGCGCCGCCAGTTCCTGGACCAGCCCGGCATGGCCTTCCGGCGTCATGTAGAACTTGCCGCCGGGTAGCTTCGGCGGGCCGTTTTCGTCGTCGTCATCTTCAGTCATAGGCTTAGCGCACGATTTCCGGCCGGAACCGCACGCCGCGCCGCGCCAATCCGCCCCCCAGCGCCACCGGCGTGCCATCGGCCCGCCAGCAGGCCGCGCCCTCCATGGATCGGTCGTCGTGGAACTCGATCGCGCTCATCCCGCCGGCCACGTTGCCGACGCGGATCGCGTCGTGCCCCATATCGCGTAGTGCCTCGAACACAGTGTCGGCGATGCCGCGCTCCACCTCCAGCGAGTGCCCCTGCGTCCACACGCGCGGCGCCTCCACCGCCTCCTGCACGCTCATCCCGTGGTCGATCAGGTTGGACAGCGCCTGCATCACGGCGGGGAAGATGCGCAGCCCGCCGGGAAGGCCCAGCGCATAGGCCGGCTTGCCGTTGCGCAGAGCGATGACTGGCGACATCGAGGACGTCACCCGCTTGCCCGGCATCACCGAACTCGCGCGGTTCGGATTCGGGTCGAACACGAACATGTAGTTGTTGGGGATCATCCCGGTCCCCGGCACGATGTAGCGTGCGCCGAACAGGCTGTTGATCGTCTGCGTGCTGGCAACCACATTGCCAACGCCATCCGCCACCGTGATATGCGTGGTGTAGGCGGAGCCTTCGGGCGCCACTTCCGCGGACCAGCTTTGCGCCCGGCTCAGATCGATCTTCGCCCGCCGGTCCGCCGCGTAATCCTTCGACAGGATCTTGCCGACAGGAACCTTCACGAACGCCGGGTCGGCGGTCGCCGCGGCGCGATCGGCAAACGCGATCTTCAGCACCTCCGCCAGCAAATGCACGGTATCGACGGTGCCGAACCCCAGCGCCCCGATGTCATACCCCTCCAGAATATTCAGCATCTGGATGATGTGCAGCGGCCCGGAGGACGGGGGAGGCGGCCCGATGATCTCCACTCCGCGGTAATGCCCGCGCACGGGTTCCCGCGTCACTGTGGCGACCGCGTCAAGATCGGCCTGGGTGATGTAGCCGCCATGGGCAGCCATATGCGCGACATAGGCCTTGCCCAACGCGCCGTGATACAGCAGCCCCGGCCCCTCGCGCGCGATGTCGCGCAGTGTTTCGGCGTAATCCCCGGTCACCAATCGCGCCCCAGCCGCGATCGGCGAGCCCCCCGGCAAATACAGCTTCGAAATCTCCGCATCCAGCGCTAGGTCTGCCGCGCTGTCCGCTACGCACTCATGCAGATACGGCGTCACCCGGAACCCGCGCGAGGCATGGCGGATTGCCGGTTCCATCACATCGGCCAGCGAGAACGTGCCAAACCGCTCCAAAGCCTCGCACCAGCCCATGAGGTTGCCCGGCGTCGCCACCGCGGTCGGTCCCACCGCGTTCTTGCGGCCCAGCGTATCCATCGCACCCGGCGGCGCCTTGGGGTCGGGGGTGTAGACGGTCGGCCCGGTCGTCAGCGGCGCCGTGCTCTGCCCGTCGATCACGGTGTGGGTGCCGTCGGCCAGGCGAATATGCGCCATGCCGCCGCCCAATATGCCGACCATCATCGGCTCCACCACACTCAGCGTGAACAGCGAGGCCACCGCGGCGTCGATCGCGTTGCCCCCCGCCGCCAGCATTTCCGCCCCCGCGGCCGAGGCTAGCGCGTGGTTGGTGATGACCATGCCGCGCGTCCCGATCGCCGGCTGCTTTTCGCAGTCGAAACCCGCAGCGGCCCTGGTGCGCCAATTGGTGTGCGGCATTGGTAACCCTCCCATCTGGTCTATCCTGCCGACCATCGCGCAGAGCGAGGCACCTGTGAAGCTGAGGCCTTTGACTCTACGGGCCGCCAGACACCGAAATGGTCTGCCCATTGATCATTCCGGCGAACTCGCTGGCCAGGAACATCACCGCATGCGCGATATCCTCCGGCGTGCCGGATCGCCGTGTCGGCGTGCGCTGGATCAGATCCGCCTGCTGTTGCGAGGTGTAGGATTGCCACTGCCGCTCGTAATCCGGGCTGGTGCGCTGGAAGCCCGGCGCCACCGCATTTACCGTGATGCCGAACGGCCCCAATTCCTGCCCCAGTTGCCGCGACAGCCCGATCTCCCCCGCCTTGGCGGAGGCATAGGCCTGGATTCCCGTCAGTGACGTCCGCAACCCGGCGCCACTGGCGATGAACACGATACGGCCGGTCTTCTGAGCCTTCATCCCCGGCACCACCGCCTGCGATGCCAGGAACGCCCCGGTCAAATTTGCATCCACCACGGCGCGCCAATCGGCTTCCGATACGTCCTCCATCGGCTTGGCTGCCTGGCCCAGCACGCCGCCAGCCACGTATACCAGCACGTCCGGACTGCGCCCCGCTACCTGCGTCGCCGTCGCCACCCAGGCGCGCACGGCAGCCGCATCCAGCAAATCGACCAAACTGGTGTGCATCTCCAGCGCGGCCAACTCATCCGCCAACCGGTCGGCCGCGAACACCTGGCCGCCGCGTGCCGCGAAGGCCGTCGCGATCCCGCGCCCGATGCCACGCGCCGCCCCCGCCACCAGGATGCTGCGTCCTTCGAAATTGATGTTCATACCGTGCTCCTACGCCGCCCTATGCTGCTGTGGCCCACTTAACTGCGCGCTCAGCCGCGCCGCCGCCGCCAGCAACGCCGCGATGAACGCCTCGCGATGCCGGTGCCAGCGCTGCGTTAGCGTCGCTAGGTTCAGCGCCGCGACCGGCTGCCCCGTATGGTCGAACACCGGCGCCGCCGCACCCGACCCACTTTCGGCAAATTCGCCATCGATCTCTGCGTAGCCCTGGCTGCGCGCCTGCACGATCAACTTGCGCAGCGCCGTCGGACGAGTCTCCGTACGGTCCGTTCGCCGCGGCAATCGATCGGTGCCCAAAATCTCCGTCAGGTCCTCCGCCGGCGCATAGGCCAGCAGAATACGCCCCATCGCCGTGCAATAGGCCGGGCATTCCACACTGGCGGGCACGTAGCGTACCTCCTGCGGGCTGGGGACCTGCAACAGCGCCCGCACGGTGCCGCCTGGCAACAGCATGCCCAAATTCACGGTCTCCCGCGTTTCCGCCACCAGCGCCTCCACCACCGGGCGCGCCGCGTGCAGCAACCGCCGAGGCAGGCCACCGACCCAGTCGCCCTCCGCTGCGCCATACGGTGCGGCCAGCAAATACCGCTCCGACTCGTTGCGCATCACATAGCCGCGCTGCTGCAGCGTGCGTAGCAGGGCCAGCGCACTGCTCTTCGGGATCGCCAGATTCTGCGACAATTCCGCCAGGGATTGTGGGCGTTCCGCCCCACCTAGCGCCTCCAACAGGCTCAAAACCCGCTCGGCAGACTTGACGCTGTCATTCATTGGGCTGAACGTCGTTTCCATACATGCATCCTGGGATGCCGCGCCCCGCCGCGTCAACCTTGCTGGACAGGACCGAAACGATGTCACAGATCGCCCCCACACCCGCCCGCGTCGCCATCGTCACCGGCGGCGCCCGTGGCATCGGCCGCGGCTGCGCCCACGCTTTGGCCCGCGCCGGTTATGCCATCGCCCTGGTCGACCTGCTGGTGCCGGAGATGGAGCGCACCGCCGCCGAAATCCGCGAGATCGGCCAGGCCGCCATGGTGCTGCAGGCCGACGTCGCCGACCACGCCCGCGCGCGCGAAGTGATTGCAGCCGTGATCGCCGAGTTCGGCCGCATCGACTTCCTGCTCAACGACGCCGGCCGCGCCGCGCCCAAGGGCATCCTGGAAATCACCGAGGCGGAGTTCGACAGCGCCATCGCCGTCAACCTGAAAAGCTGTTTCAACTACATCCAGGCCACCGTGCCGCACATGCAGGCGCAGGGCGGTGGCCGCATCGTGTCGATGTCCTCGCTCAACGCCCATTCGGGTGGCGTCACCGCCGCCGTCAGCCGCTTCGCCTACGCCTCCGCCAAGGCCGGCATCCTCGGCATGACCCGGGCGCTGGCGAAAGAACTTGGCCCCGACATCCTGGTCAACGCCATCTGCCCCGGCCTGATCCAGACCGAACTGGCCAAGAACCCCGTCATCGTCGAACGCGGTGCCGAAATCGCCAGCAAAGGCATCGCGCTACGCCGGGTCGGCACCACCGATGACGTGGCGCAGATCGTGGTGTTCCTCGCAACCTCGCAACCCTGCTTCATCACCGGGCAGGATTTCATCGTAGACGGGTTCCAATACAATGTCTGACAACGCCACGCTGCCCGCCACCGACGCCGAGCTCTCCAAACTACGTGGCCGCGCCGTCGTCGCCTGCCTGGTCGGCCATTTGTTCGAACTGTATGATTTCGGCGTCTACGGCTATTTCGCCGCCGCGATCGGCCACGCAATATTCCCGTCTACCGACCCGGTGGTCTCGATCCTCAGCAGCTTCGCCACCTACGGCGTCGGCTTCTTCATGCGCCCGGTCGGCGCCTTGGTGATTGGCAGCTACGGCGATCGCTACGGCCGCCGCGCCGCGCTCATATTCACCGTCACCATGATGGCGATCGCCACCGGCTTGACAGGCTTAGTCCCTTCCTACGACACCGCCGGCATCTTCGCGCCGATCATGCTGGTGCTGTGCCGCCTGGCGCAGGGCTTCTCCACGGGTGGCGAGTGGGGCGGGGCCGCGTCGTTCATGGTGGAATATGCGCCGGCCAACCGCCGGGGTTTCTTCGGCAGCCTGCAGCAGGTCAGCACCGGGCTGGGCCAATTGTTGTCTATCACCATGGCTTTCACGCTCAGCTCCCTGCTGGATGCGGCGCAGCTCGGCGATTGGGGTTGGCGCGTGGCCTTCCTGTTCGGCCTGCTGCTGGCCCCGGTCGGGCACTATCTCCGCTCCCGCGTGGCGGAAACCCCGGTGTTCCGCCGCGACGCCACCACGCAAACCGTGATGCATTCCCCGGTGCGGGAGGCTTTCGGCAGCTATGGCGGCCGCATGTTTCTGGCTTTCGGCATCACCATCATCTGGACAGTGGGCAGCTACGTCTTTTTCACCTTCATGCCCACCTACGCATCCCAGCAACTGGGGATATCCTCCCGCGCCGCGCTCGGGTCCACCGCGCTGGCCGCCGTGCTCAACATTTGTTGCCTGCCGTTGGTCGGCGCGCTGTCGGACCGGATTGGCCGCAAGATCCCGCTGATGCTGTCCGCGGTCGGCTACTTGTTATTGTCCTACCCGTTGTTCGCCATGGTGGTGTCCGAGCGTAGTTTCACCGCATTGCTCACCGCCCAGATCATCGGCAGCCTCCTCTACGCGCTCATCAACGGCGTCGGCTCTGCCATGATGTGCGAGTTGTTCCCGACCCGGGTGCGCTACACTGCCCTATCGGTCGGCTATAACGGTGCGGTGATGGTGTTCGGTGGCTTCGCCCCGTTCATCGCCACCTACCTCACCCGCGCCACCGGCCAATTGGTGGCGCCCAGCTACTACGTGGTCGCCTGCGCCGCCGTCAGCATCCTGTTCATTCTAAAGCTGAAGGACCGGTCGGGCGAGGCGTTGTAGGCGTGGCGAACGCATGCACCGCCACGCCTACGGCGCCAGGGCCTTCCGTCAGGCGTTGGTGCCACCATCCACTGTCAAATTCGCCCCGGTGATATAGGACGCCTCGGGTCCGGCGACGAACGCCACCAACGCGGCCACATCGTCGACATGGCCGTAGCGCTTCAGCGACGTCAGCGCGATTTGCGGCGTTGCCCAATCCCCAGCGGCTGGGTTCAGATCCGTGTCGATCGGGCCCGGCTGGATGTTGTTGACCGTGATGCCACGATGCCCGACCTCGCGCGACAAGCCCTGGGTGAACATCTTCACCGCCCCCTTCGTCGCTGCATAGGCAACCAGCCCTGGGGTCATCATGCGGTCACCCACGCACGAGCCAATCATGATGATGCGGCCATCATCCCGGATGTGCTTCAACGCCGCCTGGGTCGCGACCAGGGTCCCGCGGAAGTTGATGTTGATCATGCGATCCAGGTCTTCCAGCGACGTCTCCTCGAACGGCTTCGGGACGGCGGTGCCGGCATTGTTCACCAGCACATCCAGGCGTCCGAACGCCGCCACGATCTGCTCGACCGCTGCCGTCACGGCGGCGGCGTCAGCAGCATCCGCCTGGATCGCCAGGGCTTTGCCGCCCGCGTCCTCGACCTGCTTCACGACTGCGGCCGCGGCGTCCGCACCCTTGGTGAACGTAATCGCCACGCTGGCCCCATCGGCCGCCAATCGTCTGGCAATCCCCGCGCCGATGCCCCGCGATCCGCCCGTGACGAACGCTACCTTGCCGGTCAGTCTTGCCATCGTGAAAATCCCCTGCATCCAAGCTCGAGCGAAAAACCTAGGGAGCGAGGTCGTTGCTGTATAAGACTTTGTCGGCCGCCGGATATGCCCGGAAGGCATAGGGCAGGGGGGCAAGGGGCCATGGAGTTACGGCATCTTCGCTACTTCATCGCGGTTGCCGAGGCAGGCAGCTTCAAGCTGGCGGCCGAGACCAGGCTGCACACCGCCCAGCCCTCGTTGAGCCGGCAGATCCGGAATTTGGAGGATGAAGTCGGGGCGCAGCTTCTGCGGCGTAGCGCGCGCGGGGTCGAACTGACGGCGGCTGGCCAGTCCTTCTTGGACCACGCGCGACAATCGGTCGCCCAGGCGGAAGCGGCCGCCGGAGCAGCCCGGCGGGCTGCCACACCGGCCCGGCAGGTCTTCGCCGTGGGGTTCGTCACCGGGCACGAGCTGGACTGCATCCCTCCGACCACGGTGCTGCTGCTGGAAGATCTGCCCAATCTCGAAATACGGGTGTTCAGCGGGTTCTCCACCAAGCTTGCCGACGATCTGCAGCGCGGCAAGCTGGACGCCGCCTTCCTGCGACGGGAACCCAATCCGCAGCTCGACTACCGGCTCGTCATCAGCGAGCCGCTTGTGGCGATCCTGCCGTCCCACCACCGGCTCGCCGGGCACGGGTCGATTGAGCCGCGCGATCTGGTCGATGAAAACTTCATCGGGGTCTCGCCGGTGGCGCCGATCCTGCGCAATACCGTCAATGGCTACCTAAAACAGTCCGGCGTGGCGATGACGCCGCATTTGGAGATCGACAATTTCGCCATGGCAATTTCCCTGGTGGGGGCGACCCAAGGCGTTGCACTGCTACCGGCGTCGATTGAAAGCTATCTGCCGCCATCGATCGTCAGCCGGCCGCTGCGGGGTGAGAGTCCGGTGATCGATCTGGTGCTGGGCTTCCACATGGCGAACCAATCGCCCGTGCTGGCGAGATTCCTGTCCCGATTGGCCGAGCTTTCTATCCAGCTACGGGCAGCAAGACGAACATAACGTTCTCGTGAGGCGATGAACCAACATCTACCCACAATCAACCAGCGCAATGTTGAAGCAGCCTTTCTGCGACTCGGCCAATATTGCCATAGACGAACACGCCTCGTTAACCTCCGAATGTTATTCTCACCCGGAGCCGAGTCGCGGCTACGCAATACCATGCGCCAGAATGGCCAATGAGGAACCAGGGCGAAATGCTCACCGATTGGAACATTCTGTCTGACGAGCTGCAGCTCGCCATCGCCGCCGAGGCGATGCGCAAGGCGGCGGCCATCATCGCCGACCAGGCCGACACGCTGGCGGAGGAGATGGATGACGGTGCCGTGCCGGACGCGGGTGGCCCAGACGCACTGCGCCTGCTGGCGCAGATCATCCGCCTGAACGAGACCCAGTGCTTCGGGGCAAGCAGCCGCAAGCAAGTGTATGGGCAGATGGTTCCGGTGCTCAACTAGCGGTTTGAGGCGCCACGAAACCCTTGCGCCGAAGCCTCCGGGGTGGTCAGACAGCAGCCAAATCAACCCGGAAGACACGTGATGAACGACACCTCGACCGTCCCCGCCACCAAGCCGAGCCGGCCCGCCAAGCAGAAGGTTCCGCCCTTCGCACGCTACAAGGGCACCTCCGCGTGGCGTAAGGACCGCCGTCGCGCCCGCGAATACGCGCGCTACCTCGCCGTAGCCAAGCCGGCTGCCTGAAGCCTTCGTTCGCCCCGGTTCGCACCGGGGCGAACCGCTTTTACCCCAGGAAGCCGACCGACAGCCACGGCACGGCGGCTACGATGATCAGCGCCGCCAACAAAACGGCCATGTAGGGCCAAATCCGCCCGAAAGCCTCGTCGCTGCGCACCTTGCCGATGAGGCAGGTCTGGTAGAACCCCACGCCGAACGGCGGGGAGAACAGGCCGATCCCCATCGCCAGGATAGCCACGATGGCATATTGGACCAGGTGGATGCCCAGTTGCTGGGCGACCGGGAACAGCAGCGGCCCGAACAACACCATCGCCGGCAGCCCCTCCAGCACACTGCCCAGTACGATGAACACCAGGATGGAAATGGCGAGGAAGCCCGCCTTCCCACCCGGCAACCCAACCATGATATCCGTCAGCGTCTGCGCAAACCCGGCCTGGGTTAGCGACCACGCCATGGCGCTGGCGGTGCCGATAATGATCAGGATGGCGCCCGACAGCGCTGCGGTCTCCACCAGGATGCTGCCCAGCCGCCGCCAGTCGAAACAGCGATAGACGCACAGCCCGACCAGGATGGAGTAGACGACGCCGACGGTGGCCACCTCCGTGGCTGTCGTCACGCCGGCCAACACCGCCCACCGGATGATGAACGGCAGGATCAGCGCCGGTATGGCGACCACGAACAGTCGCCCTACGACCCGCGCGCCAAGCTTGGCGCCGGTCGGCACGTCCGAGCGGCTGCGCAGGAACACCAGCAAACACAGTCCAATCGCCGCAATCGCCGCCGGCAGCAATCCGCCGGTGAACAGCGCCGAGATCGACACGCCCGTGACGGCGCCGACAATGATCAGCACCAGGCTGGGCGGGATCGTCTCGGACATGGCGGCAGAGGCGGCCAGTTGCGCCGCCAATTCACCGGGTACCATGCCCCGTCGCCGCATTTCCGGCAGCAGCACCGGTGCCACCGCCGCCTGGTCCGCCGCCTTGGAACCAGAGATGCCGGAGATGAGGTACATCGCCGCGATAAGCACATAGGACAGTCCACCCCGGCGATGGCCCACCAAAGCTGCGAGGAATTCCACCATGGCGCGGGCAATCCCGGTCATCTCCAGCAGCAGCCCCAGCACGACGAACATGGGCACCGCCAGCAGCTCGATGGAAGACATGCCCTGATCCATCTGGCTGATGATGGTAGCCAGAGGGATGTTGCTGGTGAAATGCAGGTAGGCGAATGTCGATATGGCAAAGCTGAACGCGATTGGCACGCCGAGGAAAATGCACGTGCCAACGATGCCGATGAAGAACACCAGCAGGGCGCCGTTACCGATATCGTCAAACCAGTCCTGTAAATAGTACAGCGCGACGAACACCCCGGCGCACACCACCAGCACCCCGGCCAGCTCCGGCCAGTCCACCTCGGTGAGCAATTGGCGCAGCGCCACATACAGCAGCAGCACCAGGGCCACGAGTTGCCCATAGATCTCCACCGAACCCGGCAATTGCATCACCGGGGTGAGGATGGCGGTCTGTTGCGCCGCGTAGGACAGGCCGGGGATCAGCAATCCGAGTGTTACCACGACCACCAGCAGCGCGCCGAAACACGCTGCGATCCGACGGAACCGCGGCCCGGCGCGACCCACCAGCACCGTCATGCGCATATGCTCGCCCCGGCGCAACGCGATCACCGCGCCGAGGCTCACCAGCCATAGGAACAGGATTGCCGCCAGTTCCTCCACCCAGATCAGCGGGTGGTCGAAGCCGTATCGGGCGACCACCCCGGCAAACAGCATGATCGCCTCCACCGCGACCAACCCGCCGGCGATGGTTTCGGACAGCAGCGCCACCACCCGGTCCACCGTCCGGAACAACGCAGACCCGGGCATGTCGGGCGACCCCTAGGCGAGCGAGCCGGTGTAGCCTTCCAGCGCCGACCATAGCGGGGCGCCGAACTTGCCCTCCCAAGTCTTGTAGAAGCCGGACTTCGTCAGCACCGCCTGGAACGCCGTCGTGTCGACCTTGACGAACTCCATCCCCTGCTTCTTCAGCACCTCCTCCAGCGAGGCATCCAGCTTCTGGTTGGCGGCGCGCTGGTCGGTCGCCTGGGCGTCGAACGTGTCGGCGACGATCTTCTGCTGCTCCGCCGGCATGGACGACCAGAACGACCCGTTCATCAGCAACCAGTAACCAACCCACATATGGTTGGTTAGCGAGCAGTATTTCTGCACCTGGTCCAACTTCATCGTCTGGATATTGCCCAGTGGGTTTTCCTGCCCGTCCGCGACCTTGGTCTGCAGCGAGGTATAGAGTTCCGACGCATTGATCGTGATCGGGGAAGCACCGAGCGATTGGAAGATGGACAGCGAAATCGGGCTGGGCGGGACGCGGATCTTGAAGCCCTTCAGATCGTCCGGTGTCTTGATCGGCTTGGTGCCGGACGTGACCTCCCGAAACCCCTCGTCCCAGATGCGGGTCATCGGGTGCAGCCCGGTCTTGGCGATGTCGACGCGCACGATGTCACCCACTTTGCCATCCAACGCCTTCCACGCCGTCTCCGCATCCTTGAACGCGAAGCCGATATTGTTGATGGCGCAAGTCGGCACCAGCGTGGCCAGGATGTTGTCGCCGATCGCCATCATCTGCATCGCGCCGGAGCGCAGGTTGGACAGCATGTGCGTGTCGTCACCCAACTGGCTGTTGGCAAAGATCTGCACCTCGACGTCACCGTTGGTCGCGTCCTTGATCTTCTTGGCCGCCGCCGTGGCATTCACCGTCGTCGGGTGATCGGTGGTCAGGTCCAGCCCGAACTTGATGATGGTGCGCCGGGCCGCCCGCGCAGGGAGGATATTGAACAGCGGCAGGCTTGCGCCGAAGACAGCGCCACCGCGAAGAAATTGCTGGCGGGTGAGGGTCATCGTTGGGTTTCCGTTTCCTGATTATTGAGCGAGCCAAGGATCTCGGCCTCGTGCTGGCCGAGTGTAGGGGCCGCCCGGCGCAGCGCACCCGGCGTGCCAGACAAGCGAGGCACCACGGCGTGCATGGGGAGACTGCCCATCTCCGCATCCACCATCTCCATCAGCACACCGCGGCCTTGAACATGCGGATCGGCCTCGAACCCGGCGGCGTCGTACACCGGGCCGACGGTGACCTCGGCGGCGCCGAAGAACGCCAGGTTTTCCGCCAGCGTGCGCGCCGCGATGAAGCCGCCGACGATCTGGTCCACCTCGTTTACATGCGCCAACCGGTCGGAATTGGTGCGGAAGCGCGGGTCTTCCAGCATGTCCGCCCGGCCGATGGCGCGGAACAGTCGCTCCGTCATCGCCTGGGTCGACGCCGACAACGCCACGAAACCGCCATCCGCGGTCTGATACACGTTGCGCGGCGCGGTGATGGAGGCGCGGTTGCCCGACCGAGGCGGGATCGACCCGGTGATCCGCCAGGCCGCCGCATCGGGCCCCAAGGTCGAATGCAGTGGCTCCAGCAGCGACAAATCGACCACCTGGCCGCGCCCGCCACGGTGCTCCACCTCCCGCAGCGCCACCATCACGGCGAAGGCGCCCTGGATACCCGCCACCATGTCCGCCAGCGCCAGATTTGGCAGGGCAGGCGGTTTGTCGGCGAACCCGTTTTTGGCAGCGAACCCGCTCATTGCCTCCACCAGGCTGCCGAAGCCCGGGCGCTGCGCATACGGCCCGGTCTGGCCGAAGCCGGAGATCCGGACGAACACCAGGCGCGGGTTCAGCTTGGCCACCGCATCCGGCCCGAAGCCGGCGGCTTCCATCGAACCCGGCCGAAAACTTTCCACTAGCACATCCGCTGTCGGGATCAGCCGCGCCAGCAGCGCCTTGCCCGCGGGGTCGCGCAGATCCAGCCGGATGCTCTTCTTATTGCGGCCGTAGACTTTCCAGTAGGCGGAGATACCGTCTTCCCGCCAATGCCGCAGCGGGTCGCCGCTGCCGGGCTCCAGCTTGATCACCTCGGCGCCGAAATCGGCCAGTTGCAGCGTCAGCATATTGCCCGCCACCAGGCGGGAGAAATCCAGCACCCGCAGCCCATCCAGCGGGCATGCCTGCCCCGGCTGGAATGGCTGGGCTGGCGGGATGGTCATGCCCGGCTCCGCTCCAGCGTGCGACGCGCTTTCAGCACCACGGGGTAGTCGACCATGACTCCGTTCACCGACACGGCCGCCAGCCCCGCCGCCTCTGCCTCATCGAACGCGGTGACGATGGTGCGGGCCAAGGCCAGTTCCGCCTCGCTGGGGCTGAACGCGGCGTTCACGGTCTCGATCTGTGCCGGGTGGATGCAGGCCTTGCCGCTGAACCCCATCGCCCGCGCCCGCTTGGACGACACCGCCAGCCCGGCCAGGTCGGCAATGTCTGTGAAGACCGTATCCAGCGGCCCCTCCAACCCGGCGCTGCGCGACGCGAGGGTGAGTGCGAAGCGCGCCTGGTTGATGGCGCCCGCGTCATCCTCGAGGTCCACATCCATGTCCAGCGCCAAATCTACCGCCCCGAACGCCAGCCGCCGGATACGTGGCGATGCGCTGGCGACAGAGGCCGCCGCGGCGATACCCTTGGCCGTCTCCAGGATCGGCGTGAGTTCGATGCTGCCGGGTTGCTTGCCAGCGCGGGTTTCAAGCTGGTGTAGCAGCCAGTCCACGGTGGCGATATCGGCCGCGGATTCTGCCTTCGGCAACACGATGCCATCGATGTGCGCCGCAGCCGCCACCAACAGGTCGTCGTAGCAGAACGGCGTGCTGAGTGCATTGACCCGTAGGAACACCGTCTTGCCCTGCGCCGCCGCCAGAAACCCGGCCGCAAACTGCCGCGCCTGTGCCTTTTCCGCCGTCGCAACCGCATCCTCCAGATCCACGATCACCCCATCCGCCGCGCTCGTCAGCGCCTTTTCCACCTTGCGGGCGCTAGTGGCAGGCACGAACAGGAGGGAGCGGGGAATAGGGGGCAAAATCGTATCCTTCATGCCGCGCCACCATCGGCGCGCGATGCCCGAATGTCGCCTGGCGCATAGCCGACCGAGGCAAGCAGTTCGTCCGTATGTTGCCCCAGCGTGGGGGCGGCCCGGCGCTTGGCATACGGCCCGGTCTGCCCAAAGCCGGAGATGCGCACGAGGATCAGCCGCGGATTACGCGCCAGCAGCAACTCCGGCGCCAGGCCCATCGCCTCCAGCGTGCCGGGGCGAAAATTCTCGATGAACACATCTGCAGTATCGACCAGCCGCAGCAACGCCCCCATTGCTGCGGGCTTACGCAAGTTTAGCGCGATTGACATCTTGTTGCGGCTGTAGGTCTTCCAGAACAACGGCTCCCCGCCATCGCGCCAAGCGCGCAGCGGATCGCCCTCGGGGGGTTCGACCTTGATCACCTCCGCCCCGAAATCGCCGAGTTGCAGCGACAACATGTTGCCTGCTACCAGCCGCGACAGATCCAGGACGCGGAATCCAGCCAGCGGTCCCGACGCCCCGGTATCGAAGCGGATTGGTGCCGTGCTCATGGCGCGGGCCGGGGGAGGCAGTTGGTCATGGGCGTTCGATACTCTGCACGCGCTCAACATCTACACTGTTGCCGGTGGTTCTGTTGGCAAACGCGGGGTAGGTCAATTCGGAAAACATGCTGCACTGCACACAAAGGCGGGGGCGTCGGTGGCTGTTCCTCCAGCCCAAGCCGTGACATCCTAACGCCATGACGATCGGTATCCTGGAGACTGGCCGCCCCCCTGTCGCCCTGCGCGCGCAATGGGGCACCTACGACGACATGGTCCGCAGCCTACTGGGGCGGGACCGCGATTACCGTACCTACGACGTGCAGGCCGGCGAACTGCCTGCTGAGCCAACCGAGTGCGCGGCCTACGTCATCACCGGGTCATCCGCAGGGGTGTACGACGATCTGCCGTGGATCCCGCCGTTCCTCGACTTCCTGCGCCGGGTGCGCGGCCACGCCAAGCTCGTCGGCATCTGCTTCGGCCACCAGGCCATGGCGCAGGCCTTCGGCGGCACGGTGGAGAAGTCGCCCAAGGGTTGGGGGCTCGGCATGCACCGCTACGAGATCGTGGAGCCGCCGCCCGGCATGCGTGAGCCGCTCGGCTTCGCCATTCCCGCCTTCCACCAGGACCAGGTCGTCACCCTACCGCCCGGCGCCCGCGTGCTCGCCGCCAGCGAGTTCACGCCCATCGCTGCAATCGGCTACGACGACAACACGGTTTCGCTGCAGGGCCATCCGGAGTTCAGCCCCGCCTTCTCCGCGGCGTTGATTAAGACCCAGCATCATATTTACGGCGATCTCGCCGCCCCAGCGCTTCTGTCCCTCCTGCAGCCGGAGGATAGCGGCCGAGCTGCCGACTGGCTGCGGACCTTCGTCGATGGCGGCGGGCTTGACACACCGGGCTAGCATTGCCGACTAGGGGTGGCAGCGCATGGCATAAAGGAAATGCCTAATGAGTTGCCCGTGTTTCGATGTGCGCGCCAAGCCTGTCCTTCTTGCTTTGGTAAAAAGCGGTTTTCAGCCGAAAATTGCACACTCTGGAAGGAACGTTATCGCGTTCTGACATACTCTTGCGTTTGCTCGGCCAACGCGTCGATTGCGGCGCGGACCCGAAACGGCAGGGTTGGTGCTCGCGGCCAGACTGCGTGGATGTCGGTGACCAAGGATGGCAACGCCGGCAGCACCTGTCGGAGCACTCCTAACCGAAGCCGGTCAGCGATCAGCCAGCTTGGTAGCCAAGCCAGCCCATACCCAGACAATGCCGCGTCGACGATGGCGCCGAGATCGTCAAACCGCATCCGGGTTGGTGGAATAACCTCCAGCAGCGACGTATCCGGTTGGGGAAACAACCACGCCTGGATGCGTCCACGGCGCGCATAGGTGATCGCATTGTGGTGCCGCAAATCGTCCAGATTCTCGGGCAAGCCGCATCGGTCGATGTAGCTCGGCGCGGCGCAAATTATCGTCTGTTCCTGCATGATCTTGCGCTTCATCAGACCTGCCGCGTTTCCAAGTGGCCCGTTGCGCACGGCGAGATCGAAACCGTCCTCCACCAAGTTGACGACGCGGTCGCTGAATTCGAGTTGCAGTTCCAGCGTCGCGTGCTGTGTTGCTAACCGCATCAACACCGGGGCAGCGCACACGCGCCCGAACAGAAGCGGCATCGAGACCCGCAAGGTGCCGCTCGCCGTCTTGCGCCCTGTCTCCAACGCGGTCTGTCCTGCCTGAAGTTCGGCGAGCGCACGCTGGCAGCGTTCGAAGAAGGCAGCCCCGTCATCGGTCAGGCCAATTGCCGCGTCGTGCGGTGAAACAGGCGCGCCCCAAGGCGGGTTTCGAGCCGGGCCACCGCCTTACCAACGGCTGAGCGAGATTGATTGAGCCGGCGCGCCGCGGCGGAAAACCCGCCCGTCTCCGCGGACGCGACAAACGCATGGACGTCGTTGAAGTCGATCACAGCTATTGTCGAACCCCAGGCACCAATCTGATGCAAATTTAGCGGCACTTGATGCGCCTGCGAAGCTCTATCTGTGGGTTGCCGCTTCCGGAGATGTTCTATGAGCCGACCACTCGTATTCGCGCTGCTTCTGGCAGCTACCATGTCACCCGACGCCGCATGGGCCCAGACCTCAATCCCAACTATTGCACAGATCAGCGCCCTGGGACCCGAGGGCGAGGCGTTATCGCACCGCGCCGGGCGCTGGAACGTTACCGAGAGCGTGTGGGACCATCTGGGCGCCAATCCGGTGGTCAGCACCGCATGGGTCGCCGAACGCCACATGGTCGGTATGTTCCTGCAAGAGACGCTACTTGCCGCCGGTGACGCCGCCGCTGCGCCAAATCGGATCGATTACCTGGGCTTCGATCGCGTCGAAGGGCGGTGGGATTACCTCTCGCTCGACGTCCGGGCGCCGGTCGGCCTCATGCCTGCCTGGAGCTTCGATCGTGGCGAACCCAACCGCATCGTCCTCAGCTTCCTGCCCTTCGCCGTGGCCGGGGGCGGCCCGGCGGTGACAGGCCAGATGCTCCGCATGCAGGAAGTCGTCACCCGCGACGGTCCGGATCACGAGACCAAGGACCAACTCTTCATCCTTGCCGACGGCACTGGCACGCCGTGGCTGGCACACCGCTACGACTATGTCCGGCAGCACTGAAACCACCCGGCCGACAGCGGTAACGGAGCGTAAAGGTAAACGCCGTTAGCATCGCGGCCACACTGATCCGGCCTCGTGCCGCCTGGAGATCCGCTGCCATGCTCAGAATCCCCGCCTTACACTGGGTTCTGTTGCTTGCCGTCATCGCCGTTGGATTGGCAGTCCGCAGCCGGATCAGCCTGCCGCGGGCCGACGCGCAAATCC
This sequence comes from Acidisphaera sp. L21, assembly GCF_009765685.1. GTDB lineage: Bacteria > Pseudomonadota > Alphaproteobacteria > Acetobacterales > Acetobacteraceae > LMUY01. The sequence goes on from NZ_LMUY01000001.1 coordinate 19,997, forward strand.
TATCGGCGCCGGTCGTGCCGCAGCCAGCGATGCCGGCGGTAATCCGGCCCAGCCAGTCTGGCAACGGGGCCACTGCGCGGCGCGACCGCAACGGCAATTTCATCTTCGACGCCCGGGTCAATGGCATGCCGCTGCAAATGGTGTTCGACACCGGCGCCTCCGTGACCAGCCTGCGGGCCGAGGATGCGGCGCGGGTGGGAATCGACACCGGTTCGCTGAACTACTCCGCCACCGTCAGCACTGCCAATGGCCATACCTCCGTCGCCCCCGTGATGATCGAAACGCTGACGGTCGGGGACATCACCCGGCACTACGTAACAGCCGTCGTGGCCCGGCCGGGCGTTCTCGGCATGAACCTGCTGGGCCAATCCTTCATGGCCAAGATCGGCGGCTATCGGGTGGTCGGGCAGGACCTCGTCTTGCAGGGCGAACCATAACCCCACCCGGCGGGTTGTCCTGCGAGGCCAACTCCGGCAGCTTCGACTGCTTCAGCCATTGCCGGGATCACGATGGGCCGTAACCCACTCCTCGCGGGGTTCGACTTGCTCACCCTGCGGCTATTCACCGCAGTCTGCGAGGAGGGCAGCATCAACCGGGCCGCGGCGCGGGAGCACATCGCCCTGTCCGCACTCAGCCGCCGCATCTCCGACTTGGAGGCGGTGCTGGGCCTGACCCTGCTGCGGCGCCACAGCCGCGGCGTGGAGCCGACCGGCGCCGGGCTGGCGCTGGTGCAACACGCCAACATCATCCTGCGCGACGTGCTGCAGATGGAGGCGGACCTCGCCCAGCGCATGGACGGCGTGCGGGGGACCATCCGGCTATACGCCAACACCTGGGCCATCGCGGAATACGTGCCCGCCCATATCAGCGCCTTCCTGGCCGCCCACCCCCTGCTGAATGTCGAGATCGAGGAAGCCGTCAGCGTTGAGACGCTTCGCGCCGTGCGCGACGGCACCGCCGACATCGGCATCGTCATCAGCGAGATGGGGGCCGAGGGGATACACCTGCTGCCCTATGCCGGCGACCACCTGGTGGCCATCATGCCGCCGGATCACCCGCTGGCTGGCACCGGACCGATTGGCCTGGCGGAGATCGCACCCTACGACATCATCGGTTCCAGCAAGGGCAGCGCGCTGGAGCAATTGGTGCTGACGGGGGCGGCCGAACTGGGCGTGGCACTACGCATCCGCGCCCGGATCTCCGGGTTCGAGACGCTATACCGCATGATCCAAGCCGGGCTGGGCATCGGCATCGGCCCGTCGCTCCCCGCGACCCGACACTGCGCGGCCATGAACCTAATGATGCGGCCGCTGAACGAGGCCTGGTCGCATCGCCGGCTCAGCATCTGTCTGTCGGTCGGGCAACAGCCCCCGCACGTCAAACTTTTGGCCGAGCATCTGGTGACGGTCGGCGGAGCTTTCGCGGTTGGCGAAAGCGCCTTGCCGTAAAAAGCTTTCGGCGCGGGCCACCCGTGCGCTAGCGTCCCCGTAATGGCGCAACGACGCCGGTGGAGGAGATGCCGCATGCTGGACGATACGGGTCCGCGCACGCTGTTCGACAAGATTTGGGACCGGCACAAGGTGCTGGAACGCCCAGACGGACAGACGTTGCTCTATGTCGATTGCCACCTGGTGCATGACGGGTCGGCCCCCGCCTTCCAACGCCTTGCCGAGCGCAACCTGGCGGTTCGCGTGCCGCGCCGCACCTTTGCCACGCCCGACCACTACGTCCCCACCTCCAGCCGCGACATCACCACGATCGACAATCCGGAGCATCGGTTCCTGGTGGAACAGTTGGCGGAGAACACGGCGCGCGAGGGCGTCACCATGTTCGGCCTCGGCGACCCACGACAGGGCATCGTCCATATCGTGGGGCCGGAAGAAGGGTTGAGCCAACCCGGCATCCTACTGGTCTGTGGCGACAGCCATACCTCCACCCATGGTGCATTGGGCGCGCTGGCCTTCGGCATCGGCTCGTCGGAGGTGACGCACGTCCTGGCGACGCAAACGGTATGGCAGCGCAAGCCGAAAAGCATGCGGATCACCGTTGAGGGCGATCTCGCGCCGGGTGTGACGGGTAAGGACGTGATCCTGGCCATCATCGCCACCATCACCGCCGCCGGGGCCACCGGACACGTGATCGAATACGCCGGCAGTGCTATTCGCGGTCTGTCGATGGAGGGGCGGCTGACGCTGTGCAACATGTCGATCGAGGCCGGTGGCCGCGCTGGCATGGTCGCCCCGGACGAGACGACGTTCGACTACCTGAAGGGCCGCCCCTACGCCCCCTCTGGCCAGGCGTGGGAGCAGGCGGTGCAGCGCTGGCGTCGCCTGCCGACCGACCCCGGCGCCGTGTTCGACACCGAAGTGACGCTGGACGCCGCCGCGATCGAGCCGATGGTCACCTGGGGCACCAGCCCGCAAAACGCCATTCCCATCTCCGCCGCCATCCCCGACCCGGCGAATGAACCAGACCTGGACCGTCGCCAAGGCATGGAAAAGGCGTTGGCTTATATGGGTCTGCAACCCGGGACGCAGATGACCGATGTCACCGTGGATCGCGTGTTCATCGGCTCGTGCACCAATGGCCGGATCGAGGATCTGCGGGCCGCCGCCGCCGTGGCCCGTGGCCGCCACGTGGCACCCGGCGTGGTCGCCTGGGTGGTGCCCGGCAGCGGTCTCATCAAGCGCCAGGCCGAGGCGGAGGGGCTGGATCGCATCCTAGTGGATGCCGGGTTCGAATGGCGCCAGGCCGGTTGCTCGATGTGCCTAGGCACGAATGGCGATATCGTGGCGCCGGGCCAGCGCTGCGCCTCAACCTCCAACCGTAACTTCCAGGGGCGCCAGGGCCCCGGCGCACGAACCCACCTCATGAGCCCGGCCATGGCGGCCGCCACCGCAGTCACGGGGCGCCTGGCGGATTTCCGCACTCTGGCAGGTGCCGCATGAGCACGCAGTTCACCGGCATCGATGCGGTCGGCCTGCCAGTCCCGGGCCAGAACGTCGATACCGACCAGATCATCCCCGCCCGCTACCTCAGCCGCCCACGGGAGCTGGGGCTGGCTGAATGCCTGTTCCACGACCTCCGCTTCAACACCGATGGTTCGGAGAAGCCGGATTTCGTGCTGAACCAGTTGCCCTTTCGCGACGCGCGCGTGGTGGTGGGGGAGCATAATTTCGCCTGCGGTTCGTCGCGGGAAAACGCCGTCTGGGCTTTTCACGATTACGGCTTCCGCGTCGCAATCGCGCCCTCCTTCGGCGACATCTTCCGCAACAACTGCTTCCAGAACGGCATGCTGCCCATCATCCTGCCGCGGGAAACCGTGGACGATCTGCTGGCGCAACTGCAGGCCCATCCGGGCGTGCATGTGCAGGTGGATCTTCCCTCGCAAACCGTCACCTTTCCCGACGGCTCGCAGCATGAGTTCGAGATCGACGCCTTCCGCAAGCACTGTCTGCTGAACGGCGTCGACGAGATTAGCTTCACCCTCGAACAATCGGCGCAGATCGCCGCTTTCGAAAATCGCTACGGCCGGGAGAATATGGAATGAAGATCGCAGTGCTCGCTGGGGACGGCATCGGCCCCGAGGTAACCGCCCAATCGGTGAAGGTTCTGCGCACCCTGGCCGGCAACCGGCTGGACCTGCAGATGACGTCCGCCCCGATCGGCCAGGCTGGCGTCGATGCCGACGGCGTGCCGCTGCCGGACGCGACGCTGAAGCTCGCCGGTGAGTCGGACGCGATCCTGTTCGGCTCCGTCGGCGGACCCACCGACGAACTGCCAGACCGCAAGAAGCGCCCCGGCGCCGGGCTGCTAAAGCTTCGAAAGGCGCTGACCCTCTTCGCCAACTACCGCCCGGCGGTGTTGTTCGAGGAACTGATCGGCGCCTCCACCCTGCGGCCCGAAATCGTCCGTGGCGTCGACATGCTGATCCTGCGCGAACTGAACGGCGACCTGTATTTCGGCGAGCCGCGCGGCGTGCATATGGAGGACGGCAAGCGCGTCGGCATCAACACGATGCGCTATTCCGAGGACGAGATTGCCCGCATCGCCCATGCAGGGTTTAAGGCGGCACAGGGCCGGCGCGGCAAACTCTGCTCGGTCGACAAGTCGAACGTGCTGGAAACCATGCAGCTTTGGCGCGAAGTGGTGATGGAGGTCGGTCGTGAATACCCGGATGTCGAACTATCGCATTTGTATATCGACGCCGCCTCGATGATGCTGATCCGCAAGCCGACCCAGTTCGACGTGATCGTCACCGGCAACGTCTTCGGCGACATTTTGTCGGACGCCGCCGCCATGCTCACCGGCTCGATCGGTATGCTGCCCTCCGCCTCGATGGGCCCGGGCACCCAAGGCTTGTTCGAGCCGGTGCACGGTTCGGCGCCCGACATTGCTGGGAAGGATATCGCGAACCCCATCGCCTCGATCCTCTCCTCCGCCATGATGCTGCGCTACTCGCTGGGCCTGCCGGAGGAGGCGGACAAGGTGGAACGCGCGGTGCGTACCGTGCTTGCCGCTGGGCTGCGCACCGTCGATATCCAGCAGCCCGGCACGCGCCTGGTTGGCACCGCAGAAATGGGCGACGCCATCGCCGCCGCGCTGGAGATAGCTGCCTAGCTGCACTGCCTAATGGGAGGACACAATGACAACAAAAACCACCTGCCTGGCGCTTATACTTGCTCTATCGCTATCGTTTGGGCCGGCCCGTGCCGCCGAACAGCTTGAAAAGAAGTCACTGGAGATAGGAACGGCCTCACTCGGCCTGACCTACCTGCCGGTGATCATCGCCGACCGGAAAGGCTTCTTCAAGGAAGAGGGTCTGACAGTTGAGATCGCTGCCTTCGCCGGCGGCTCGAAGGCGTTGGAGGCGTTGATGGGTGGCAGCCTCGACATGGTGTCGGGCGCCTATTCCAACACGCTGACTATGGCGGCGAAGAACCAGAAGTTGGTGGAGTTCGTGGAGCAGATCCGCTGCCCGGGCTTCGTACTCGCCGTGTCCAAGCGCAAGGCCGCCACGTTCAAGGGACCGGCGGATCTGAAGGGCTGGAATGTCGGCGTGAGTGCGCCGGGGTCCAGCACGCATATGGTGCTGAACTACATCCTGTCGAAGGGCGGGCTGCAGCCGACCGACGTGTCGGTAATCGGCGTCGGCACCTCCGCCGGCGCGGTGGCGGCAATGCGCGCCGGGCAGATCGACGCCATCGTGAACAGCGACCCGGTGATCACCATCCTGCTGCAGCATGGCGACGCCATCAACGCGATGGACATGCGATCCCCCGCCACCAGCGACGCCGTGTTCGGCGGCCCGTATCCGGAGGCGAGCGTCTACGCCACCGCCGCCTTCGCCGCCAAGAATCCGCACACGATGCAGGCAGTCGCCAACGCCGTGCTGAAGGCGGAACAGTGGATGGCGAAGGCCACGCCGGACCAGATCGCCGATGCGTTGCCGGAGGAATATCTGCTGGGCGATCGTCCCACCTATATCAATGCCTTGAATGCCATGCGCACTTGCTATTCGCCGGACGGGCTGATGAGCAAGGACGCGGCGCAGACGGTGCTAAAAGTCCTCGGCGCCTTTGATGACACCGTGCGTGACGCGAAAATCAACGTAGAGACAACCTATGACAATCACTATGTCGAGCACGCTGCGGCCGCCGCCAAGTAAGGTTGCACCTTTGGCGGCGGTAGAACTGAAGAACGTCACCTGCCAATTCGCCGGCTCCGGCGGTGGCACCTACACCGCCGTGTCCGACGTCGACCTCCGCATCGAGGATGCGGAGTTCGTCGCCGTTGTCGGTCCCACTGGATGCGGCAAGAGCACGCTGCTGAACGTCGCCTCCGGCCTGCTGGAACCGTCCTCCGGTGACGTGTTGGTTTTCGGCAAGCCACTATCCGGGCTCAACCGGCAATCTGCCTATCTGTTCCAGGCCGACGCGCTGATGCCGTGGCGGACGGCGCTGGACAACATCGCCGCCGGGCTGCTGTTCCGCAACATGCGCAAGGCCGAGGCGGAGGCTCAGGCGCGCGACTGGCTCGCCCGCGTCGGTCTGCGCGCCCATGCGGACCGCTATCCACACCAGATGTCCGGTGGCATGCGCAAACGTGTGGCGCTGGCCCAGGCGCTGATCCTGGACCCGCCCATCCTGCTGATGGACGAGCCGTTTAGCGCGCTGGACATTCAGACCCGGCAGTTGATGGAGGACGAGCTGCTGCAGCTTTGGTCCGTCAATCGCAAATCGGTGATTTTCGTGACGCACGATCTGGAAGAAGCGATTTCGTTGGCAGATCGCGTGGTGGTTCTGGCGGCCGGCCCGGGCACCCGCCCCGTGGCGGAGTTCAACATCACCCTGCCGCGCCCGCGCGAGGTGTCCGAGATCCGCATGACACAAGAATTCCTCGAACTGCATACCGCGATTTGGCAAGTGCTGAAGAAAGAGGTGCTGAAAAGCCATGCGCACGCCCAAGGCTAAACCCCGGGGCCCCGTCGCCCCACGCTCGGTCCTGCACTTCCAGATCATCCTGCTGCTGGGCATTTTCGTTGCCTGGTGGGGGCTGGTGAAGCTGGACATCATCCCGCAGTTCTTCTTCGGTGACCCGGTGGGCGTGATGCAGCGCCTGATCAAATGGTTCGTCACGGGCAGCATCTGGACGCACCTGATCAACACGCTGATCGAGACGATGCTGGGCTTCGTCATCGGCACCGTGAGTGGCCTGGTCTGCGGCCTATGGCTGGCATTGAACCCGATGCTGGCACGCGTGTTCGACCCGTTCATCAAGGCCGCCAATTCGATGCCGCGGCTGATCTTCGCGCCGATCTTCGCCTTGTGGTTCGGGCTGGGCATCTGGTCGAAGGTGGCGCTGGGCGTCACGCTGGTATTCTTCGTCGTGTTCTTCAACGTGTTCCAGGGCGTGCGGGAAGTCAGCCCGGTCGTTCTGGCCAATGTGCGACTGATGGGCGCCAACCGGCGGCAGTTGATGCGTTGGGTCTATTTGCCGTCGGCCACCAGCTGGGTGTTCTCCTCCCTGCACAATGCCGTAGGCCTGGCCTTCGTCGGCGCCGTCATCGGCGAGTATCTCGGGTCCGCCCGCGGCGTGGGCTACCTGATCCTGCAGGCGGAAGGCGTGTTCGACATCAACAGCGTGATCGCCGGCATCCTGCTGCTGACGGTATTCGCCCTGCTGCTGGACATCGTCGTGTCACGTGTCGAGGTGCGACTGCTGCGCTGGCAAGCCCCGGTGCAGGCACAAACCGTGCAGGCACAGACCGTGAAAACGCCGGCTGGCCAGGTCCAGGCGGTGCAGGCATGATGATCGTCCGCGCACCGCATGGCTGAGCCGCGTCCGGCCGTCACCACGCTGCAATTCAACACGACGGTCCGCTTCGGCCGCGGCGCCCGGTCGCTATTGCCGGGCGAATTGCGGGCGTTGGGCATCGGCCGGCCATTGGTCGTCACCGACCGCGGCGTCATCGCCGCCGGGGTTCTGGCGCTGGCCCTTGGAGATCTGCGCGGCGATGTCTTCAATGCGACGCCAGCCAACCCGACGGAGGATTCCACCGCCCTCGCCCTTGCCCAGTATCGCGAGGCGGACGCCGACGGCATCATCGGCATTGGCGGCGGCGCGGCGCTCGACCTGGCCAAGGCCGTCGCGGTCATGGCCGGTTCGCCACCGGGCCACGAGGGCACGTTGTGGGAGTATTGCAACCGCCACGCTGCCCCCCGGCCGATCCAATCCCCGCCGCCACTGATCCTGCTGCCCACCACCGCCGGTAGCGGCAGCGAAGTCGGGCGCTCCGCCGTCATCATCTTTCGCAATGGCATCAAGGCCGGAATCGGCTGCCCCCGCATCGTCAGCCTCGCCATCTGCGACCCGGACCTCACCCTCACGCTGCCGCCAGGGATGACCGCCGCGACCGGGATGGACGCGCTGTCGCATTGCGTGGAAACCTTCTGCTCCCCCACCATCAATCCACCCGTGGATGCCATCGTGCTGGACGGCCTCGCTCGCCTATCGGCCGCGATCACGCTAGCAACCGCCAATGGCAGCGATCATGCCGCTAGGTGGGACATGATGATGGGCGCGCTGGAGGGCGCGATCGGGTTCCAGAAAGGCATGGGCGCGGTGCATTCCCTGTCGCACGCGCTGGGCCCGCTCGGCTTTCATCACGGCACGCTCAACGCCGTGTTGCTGCCGCCCGTCATGGCGGCAAACCAGGACGTGCTTGGGGACAAGCTCGGCCGGCTCCGCACGGCGATGCGGCTGCCTATCGATGCGGATATCCCAGAGGCGTTTGCTGCGCTCAACGCATCGCTTGGCCTGCCGTCGGGGCTCGGCGCCATGGGGTTCGATCGTTCCATGATCCCGGCGATCGCCCTGGCAGCCATGGACGACAATGCCCACCGCACCAACCCGCAGCCCCTGGGGCCACTTGATTACGAGGCGATCCTGAACCATGCCCTATAGCCGCGCCCTTCTGGCAACCGCACTCGCCCTGTTGGCGGCTTCATCCGCCGCGGCCGCCGACCTCACCCCCGTGCGTCTCGCCTCGGCCGCCCAGGTCGCCACCTACGCGGCCCCCTACATTGCGCTCACCAAGGGTTATTACCGCGAGCAAGGCCTCGACGTGTCCATCGTCAGTTTCCAAGGCGGGGGCAAGGCGATGGAAGCGATGATGGGCGGCAGCGCCGACGCGGTCATCGGCTCGTACAGCAACACCATAACCCTGGCAGCCCGCGGCCAGAGGGTGCAGACCTTCATCAACTACTTGGTCTGCCCAGGCTACGTCCTTGCAGTTGGCAAAGGCCACCCGGCCAAAACGCTGGCCGATCTGCGCGGTCGCACCATTGGCATCACCTCCCCCGGTTCCAACACCCAGCAGACGCTTAACTACCTGATGAAGACCGCGGGGTTTGGGCCGGACGAATACAGCGCCGTCGGCATCGGCAACACTGCCGGTGCGGTGGCCGCCGTGCGCTACGGTAAAGTGGACGCGCTGATCCTGCCGGAACCCATCATCTCCCTGTTGGAGAACGCCGGCGACGTGACCGACCTGCTGGACATGCGCAGCGCCAAGGGCAGCGAGGCTGCAATGGGCGGCCCCTATCCGGAGGGCAGCCTGCTCGCCCGCACCGACTACATCGACAGCCACCCCAAAATCATCCAGGCGTTGACCAACGCCGTGGTGAAGGCGATGCGGTTCGTCGCCACGGCGTCCCCGGCAGACGTCACTGCCGCGCTGCCGAAGGAAATCGTCGGTGATAACCCGGCGCTGATCGCCGAGAGCATCGCGAAGATTAAAACCTGCTATTCCACCGACGGGTTGCTCACCCCCGCCGGCGTGCAGAAGGTAATGGATGTGTTGACCACCAACGTGTCGGAATTGAAGGATGCCAAGGTCGATCTATCCCAGACCTACACCAACAGCTTCGTTCAGCAGGCGACCCCATGACCTACCTTCAGGAAGCGGCGATCGAACCCGACCTGCCGATCATCGATCCGCATCATCATCTGTACGACCGGCCAACCATCCATTATTTGTTCGAGGAGTTGTTGGCCGACACGCAAGCCGGGCACAACATCCGCAAAACCGTCTACATCGAAACCACCGCCATGTCCCGCGCCCATGGCCCGGCGCCGATGCGCCCGGTGGGCGAAACCGAGTTCGCCAACGGTATCGCCGCGCGCAGCGCCAGCGGCCTGTATGGCGAGGTCCGCCTGTGCGCGGGCATCGTCGGCTACACCGACCTGGCACTCGGCGCCCGTGTTGCCGAGGTGCTGGCCGCCCATATCGCCCATGGCGGCGGCCGTTTCCGCGGCATCCGGCAGGCGGCCTATTGGGACAGCGACGAGAGCGTCTTCAAATACGTCCGCCGTCGGCCGCCGGAAAAACTCCTGCTCGCGCCCCAGTTCCGCGAGGGCTTTGCCGAGTTGCACAAGCAAGGCCTCAGCTTCGACGCGCTCGTCTGGCACCCGCAACTCCCCGAATTGACCGACCTCGCCCGCGCTTTCCCCGAAACATCGATCATCCTGAACCATGTCGGCTCCCCCCTGCTCGTCGGCACCTACGCCGGCAAACAGGCGGAGGTGTTCGAGCAATGGCGCCGCGCCATGCGCACGCTGGCGACCTGCGACAACGTGACGGTGAAACTGGGCGGCTTCGGCATGGAGTCGGCCGGCTTCCCCTTCGCCGAGCACCCCGGCACCGCCACATCTGACGAACTCGCCGACGCCTGGAAGCCTTATGTGGAAACCTGCATCGAACTCTGGGGGCCGGAGCGCTGCATGTTCGAGAGCAACTTCCCAGTCGACCGCGCCACCTGCGGTTACGGGCTGATCTGGAACGCGTTCAAGAAGATCTCCGCCCAATACACGCCGGGCCAACGCGCCGCCTTGTTTCACGACACTGCGGCCCGGATATACCGGCTGATGGATGAAGGCGCCGTTGATCAGGCCTGACGGAGAAATTCATTCACGGCACGCGGGATCTTCACACGCGGTGCAGCGACCTCGTGACCCCAAACTGGACGCTCCGGCCGCCAAGGTGCATGCTTCCATCATGCAACGCGGGTCGCTCGCCGTCCCGGTCGACTGACCCAGTCCGCCGCCCCGGTGCGATCACGGAGGAGTGAAGACCCATGCCAACGCTGCGGATCAACGGACAGTCGCACTTGATCGACGCACCCGACGACATGCCGCTGTTATGGGCGCTGCGCGACATGGTGGGGCTCACGGGCACCAAGTTCGGCTGCGGCATTGCCCAATGCGGCGCCTGCACCGTGCATCTGGATGGCAAGGCAGTGCGGTCCTGCCTTCTGCCGATCGGGTCGATAGGTAACCAGGCAATCACCACGATCGAGGCCATAGGCGACACCGCCACGGGTGCGAAGGTGCAGAAGGCGTGGCTGGACATTGAGGTGGTGCAATGCGGCTACTGCCAGTCCGGCCAGATCATGGCCGCAACCGCCCTGCTGAACGCCACGCCCAAGCCCGATGACAACGACATCGACGCTGCCATGGCTGGGAATATCTGTCGCTGCGGCACCTATGTGCGCATCCGGCAGGCGATCAAAAACGCCGCGGTGTCGGCTTAGGGGTGTGGCCATGACAATGCTTGCCCCCATCGCCCCGTCCCTGTCCCGTCGCGGCTTCCTCACGGCCGGTGCTGCCCTCGGCGGTGGCTTACTGATGGGCTTTCGGATCGACGTCGCCCAGGCTGCGGTACCATCTGCGTTACCATCCGCGCTGCCGCCGGGCGTGCCGCCGGTGCCGAACGGGTACTCGATCAACCCAAACGCCTTCGTCGCCATCGCCCCGGATGGCAAGGTCACGTTCCAGATCCCGCAGGAGGAAATGGGCCAGGGTGTCTACACCTCTCTCTCGCAGCTCATCGCCGACGATCTGGATGTGGCGCTGGACCGCGTCACCCCGGTGCCGGCGCCCCCGGTAGAGGCCCTTTATGGCTCCCCGGGCTCGGGGCGTATGGGCACAGGCGGTTCGCGCTCGGTCCGCAGCTTCTACACAGTGCTGCGCGTCGTCGGCGCCTCGGCCCGCGCCATGCTGGTGCAGGCCGCGGCGGACCGCTGGCAGGTCGACCCCAAGACTCTGCGCACCGACAATGGCGAGGTGATCGACGACGCCAATGGCGGTCGCCGGTTGTCCTACGGCGAGTTGGCCCAGGCCGCATCGGCCCTACCTGTTCCCACCGATGTCGTGCTGAAGGCCGACAAGGACCTGAAGCTGATCGGCAAGCCGGTGCACCGGCTCGACACACCGGCAAAGGTCAACGGCACGGCGCAATACGGCATCGACGTCCGCCTGCCCGGCCTGCGCATCGCCACCCTCGCCGCGTCCCCGGTCGTCGGCGGCAAGGTCGCGCATGTGGATGACGGTGAGTTCAAGAAGCTACCCGGCCTGCAGCTTGTCGTGCTGGATGACATCGTCGCCGTGGTCGGCCCGCATTTCTGGGCCGCCAAGACCGGGCTGGACGCGCTGGACATCACCTGGGATGGCGGCCCGGACGGCAAGATCGACTCGCCGCAGCTTTGGCAGGCCCTCCGCGAGACCAGCGCCAAGCCCGGCGCGCTCGGCACCAACAAGGGCGACACCACGAAGGCGGAGGGCGACCGCTTAGACGTCGCCTACGAACTGCCCTTCCTGTCGCACGCCCCGATGGAACCGCAGAACTTCACCGTCCACGTGAAGGACGGCGGCTGCGAGATGTGGGGCGGTAGCCAGGTGCAGGCCGCCGCCTGGAATGCCGCGGCCAAGGTGCTGGGCATCAAGCCGGAGAAGGTCGTGTTCCACAACTACATGCTGGGGGGCGGGTTTGGCCGCCGCCTGGATGTGGACATGGTGACCAAGGCGGTGCGCATTGCGCAAAAGGTCGATGGCCCAGTGAAAGTCGTCTGGACCCGGGAGGAAGACATCACGCAGGACGTCTACCGCCCGGCCTATCGCAACGTCATGTCCGCTACGCTGAAGGACGGCAAGGTGACGGGCTGGAGCCACCGCATCGCCGCCGGGTCGGTGGCAGTGCGCATGTCCGGCAAGCCGCTGGACGGCGGACTGGACCGCGGCGCGCTGGAGGGTGCCACCGAGAACAATTACGGCGTGCCTAACTTCCACGTCGAGTTCATCGAAGCCAAGCCCCGCGCCATCAACGTCGGCTACTGGCGCGGCGTCGCCCCCAACAACAACGTCTTCGCCAGCGAAAGCCTGATGGACGAACTGGCCCTCAAGGCCGGGCAGGATCCGGTGGCCTTCCGCCTGGCCCACCTGTCCAGCACCCCACGCCTGAAAGCCGCGGTGGAGCGTGTGGCGAAGGAGGCGAATTGGGGCTCCCCCCTGCCGTCCCGCGTCGGCCGTGGCATCTGCGCGCAATTCGCATTTGGCACCTTCATCGCGACCATCGCGGAGGCAGAGGTCGATACCAGCGGCCATGTGCGGGTGCGCCGCATGACTTCCGTCATCGATGCCGGCCGCGTGGTCAACCCGGACGGCATGTTGGCCCAGGTGCAGGGCGGGCTAATCTTCGGCCTCACCGCGGCACTATACGGTGAAATCACCATCAAAGACGGCCGGGTCGAACAGCGCAACTTCAACGACTACCGCATGATGCGCATCAACGAGGCACCCTCGATCGACGTCTACATGATCGAGAACACCGAAGCACCCGGCGGCATCGGCGAACCCGGCGTCACCGCCGCCGCACCCTCGCTGGTGAACGCTATCGCCGCGGCCACCGGGGTACGCCTGCGCCGGCTACCAATCGACCGAGATAAACTGGCCGAGCGGAAAACGGCGTCACTATGAAAAGGCTGCTTCTGGCGGTCCTCGCGGTGATCGTCATCGCCGGGGCCGGCTTGGGCGTGTGGCTGGTCGCGATCCCCGGCCCCACGGCATTTGCCAAGGGCGCTACCGTTGCGCTCGCCGACTACAGAGCTGCCAACCCCACCGGCGTACCAACCGAACTCGCAAGCGCCGATCTGGTGGCGCGCGGCGAATACCTCACCCATGCGGCAGATTGCTTCGCCTGCCATACGGCGAAGGGCGGCAAGGCCTATGCTGGCGGGCTGGCCTTTAACCTGCCCGGCATGGGTACGCTCTATTCCACCAACATCACGCCGGACAGGGCGACCGGGATCGGCAACTACACCGACCAGCAATTCATCGACGCCGTGCGCCGCGGCGTGCGTGCCGACGGGCAGCATCTGTATCCCGCGATGTCGTACGCCGCCTACACCTACATGACGGACACCGACGCGCTGGCCATCAAGGCCTATCTGTTCAGCCTGCCCCCGGTCGCAGCCCCGGCGGTCGACAACAAGATGGCGTTCCCGTTCAATCAACGCTGGCTCATGGCGTTTTGGAACGCCGCCTACAACGCGAACGCGGTCTACCGCCCCAATCCGTCGCAAAGCCCCGAGTGGAACCGCGGCGCGTATCTGGCCGAGGCGTTGGGCCATTGCGGCGAGTGCCACACACCCCGCAATCCTGCCTTCGCCCTGGACAACCGGGATAAATTCGCCGGCACCATCACCGCCGGCTGGCGCGCCTATAACATCACGCCAGACCCCACCTCCGGCCTAGGCGCCTGGAGCGACACCGACCTCGCCACCTACTTGTCCACCGGCCATGCCGAAGGCCATGGCGGCGCCGCCGGGCCAATGGGCGAGGCATCCGACAACAGCCTGTCCTACCTGACGCAACCCGACATCCACGCCCTGATGGTCTATCTGCGCAGCATCCCCGCCACCAGCGGCGGCCTGCCGCAAGTGACGCTCGCGCCCGCACCCGCCTCGTATCGGCAGGGCGTCACCCCAGATGCCAATCCCCGCGGCGCGGCCATCTTTGCCAGCGCCTGCGCCAGCTGCCACAGCTGGACGGGCGTCAGTTCACTCAGCAAATACGCCACCCTCACTGGCGATCGGGCAATTAACGACCCATCCGCGATGAACGTGGCGCAGGCGGTGATCCATGGCGTGCAACGCAAGATCGATGGCAAGGCGGTGTTCATGCCGTCCTTCGGCGCCGCCTATTCCAACGACGAAATCGCCGCCGTCGCCAACTACGTCACTGCACGTTTCGGGGCTGAAGGTGCGGCCTTGAAGGCAAGCGACGTCGCCAAGTTGAAGGACCAATCTGAGTAACCAGCAGAAAGCCTTCTTTTCTAAAGAAAAGAAGCAAAAGACCTCTATCTCATGGGCAGGATGCTGTCCGTCAGAGATCCTTAAAGAGCAAAAGTTTTTGGGTTCTTTTTTGCAAAAAGAACCACTTCTCTGGTCTAACCTCGATCCGAGAGACCTTTCAGATAATGGTTGCCAGACACTCAATTTGGCCGCAGCCTTATCGCATGAGACGCCAAACGGCGCGAAGTGGAGGAAGTATGTCTCACGCGATCAACCCGGCGCTCGCGCCACCCTATGCCGTTGTCGCAGCCTCGCCGATGCGGGTGTTCTGGGCGACCTGGTTCGGCTGGATGCTGGATGGGTTTGACTCGTCGATGTACAGCTACATTCTAGTTGCGGCGCTCACCGACCTGCTGCCGCGCAGTGGCATCCCAGTCACCGCCGCCAATATCGGCTTCTACGGCGGGCTGCTTTTCTCCATCTTCATGCTGGGCTGGGCGTGTTCGATGGTGTGGGGCTGGGCGGCGGACGTGTTTGGCCGCGTTCGCATCATGTGCCTGACGGTGCTGGTCTACTCGATCTTCACCGGGCTGTGCGGCATGGCGACGGGGCTGGTGATGTTCGCGGTCTTCCGCTTCATCGCCGGGTTTGGCATTGGTGGAGAGTGGGCTGCAGGCACACCGCTGCTACATGAATCCGTGCCGGAGCACATGCGGGTTCGGCTAGCTGGCTGGCTGCACACGGCAACCCCGACCGGGCTGTTTCTCGCCGCCTTCGCCACGCTCATCTGCGCCAACACGATCGGCTGGCGCGGGATGTTCTTCCTGGGCATCCTCCCGGCCCTGCTGACGGTCTACCTCCGCCGCCGCATCCCCGAGCCGCTGCGGATCGCCCGCACTGCGTCCACGCCAAAATTCTCCGCGCTGTTCAAGGGCGTGCAGGCGCGGATTACCTGGTCTGCCGCGCTGATGATGTCCTGCATCATCTTCGGCCTGTGGTCGTCCAACTTCTGGGCACCCACCGTCGTCGCTACCAAACTGATCGCGGCCGGTGCCACGCCGGGTCATGCGCAGGCAATGGGCGCCGTGGCCGGGTTGATCACCAATGTCGGCACGCTGACGGGGTGCCTAGCGATGCCATGGATTACCAAGTGGATGGGCGGCCGGCGGCCGGCGGCGGTGCTGTTCTTCCTCGGCTCCATCGTGTCGATCGTCATGTCATATTTCGTCGCCATTCAGCAGCTGAACGACATGACGCTGTTCCTGTGGTTGCTGCCGATCCTGGGTTTCTTCACCAACGGGGTGTTCGCGCTTTACACGATCTGGCTACCGGAAATGTTCCCGATGGCGTTGCGCGGCGCTGGCTCTGGCTTCTCGTTCAGCTTCGGCCGCATCCTGGGCGCCGCTGGACCGACGCTGGTGGGGGCGGTGGCCGCAGTCGCCGGGGGCTATCCCACTGCGATCTCCATCCTGTCGGTCGTCTACGTCCTAGGCCTCGGCTTCATCCTGTTGGCGCCGGAAACCGGGCACCAGGCGCTACAGGAATAGTTCGTTGAATATGCGGGTCCACTCCGCCTCGTGCTGCGCATACAGCATGGGGGAGATGATAGTGCTTTTGAAATGGCCACCCCCCGGCGTCAGATCGGGATCCTTCGGTGTCACATTCGGATGGATGGGCAGGTAGTTCGCATCGCGCAGAACCCCCTGCCCGTCTGGTGACAGAATGAACTCGATCAGCAGCTTCGCCGCGTTTGGATGCTTGGCCGCCTTCAGCAGCGCCACCAGGCTGAAGGAGGACACCACCGGCTCCATCTTCAGCCAGCGGATCGGCGCGCCTTCCGCCTGGCTGATCGCGGCCTGATAATTGTAGATCGACAGCACCACCGGGTATTGCCCGGCGATGTTTTGGTCCAGCACCACGCGCTGCACCGCCGCCACGTTGGCGATCTTCTGCTTGGCCAACGCCTGCAGGTAGCGCATTCCTGCCTCCTGCCCGCGGCTCAGCAGGATGTTGCCGACCAAGCCGATCGGCCCGGTAGAACTTTGATTGTTCGTCCAAGCCATGTGCGACGCCCATCGCGGGTTCAGCAGATCGTCGTAGGTGACGGGGATATCGGCGGGTTTCACCAGATCGGTATTCACGCTGGCGGTCGCGACCTGAAGGTTCGCGGCCGTCCATAGCCCCGATGCATCCTTCAACTCCGCCGGATACGCGGCCGCGGCCTGCGGGATATAGGGCGCGATCATCCCCGCCGCCTGCACCGGCACATATACGGTGCCGCTATCGATGACGTCGGCACGCACATCCCCGGCGCGGTTCTCGTTCAACAGGCGCGTCGTGCCCTCGACCGGGGGCGCCGGCACGGCGCGCAACTTGATCTTCGGATATGTCCGCTCGAACGCCGCGACCATCGGCCGGACCGCGAGGCTGGCAATATAGGTGGTGTACCACACCACCTCGCCCTCACGCTCCGCCGCCGCAACCAGCCCAGGCTCCACCGCCGCACGAGCTGGCAGGGCCAGAGCCGCACTGGCGGCACCCGCAACGAACGTCCGGCGATCGATGCCCGCTCTACGATGTGTCATGTGAAATCCCTCAACCATTGGCCGCAAGATGGGCAATATCGGCTGCGGCCCGCTGCAACCGAGGCAGCAGCGTCGCGATCATCTCCGCCTCCGACACTAGGGCGGACGGGACGCTGGACGCGATGCCCATCCGCGTGCCGGAGGAACCCGGCGGCACCGACACCGCGATAGAGCTTTGCCCGACCACCAGCTCCTCCACGATCGTGGCGAAGCCCTGTTTGCGGATGCTGGCCAGCTTGGCCCGCAACGCCTTCTTGTCAGTGACGGTATGCGGCGTGTAGCCCTCCAGCACTGCCTGCGACAGATAGCGATCCAGCTCGCGTGGGTGGGCCTCCGCCAGTAGGATCTGGCCGATCGCGGTGGCATGCGCCGGGCGACGCAGTCCCGGCCCGGTGCCAACCGGCAGCTTGTTATTCGGGCTCGCCAGCCGGGTGACGTAGATGACGTCCGACTCGATCAGCACCCCCGCAGAGGCCGATTCGCGCGCCTCTTGCGTGTATTGCAGCAGCACGTCTCGCACGATCTCCAACTCCGACATTCCCGCGAGAAAGGTTTGTCCGAATGCGAGCACCGCGGGCGTGAGGCGAAAATGCTTGCCATCGGTCCGCGCCAAACTCATCTCGCACAATGTCAGCAATAGCCGCCTGGCCGCGGCACGGCTGAGTCCGGTGCGGCCCGCGACCTCGCTAATGGTTTGCCGCGGGTGCTCCCGCGTGAAGCTGCGAATGACCTCGATCCCGTGCCGGAAGGACGCAACCGTCTCTCCCCGCTGCGAGGTAGCGCTCATACCTCAGGCAGCCTGGCTGGCAGCGGCGGAATACAAATGACACGCCACCGCATGACCAGGGGTAATCTCCCGCATCGCCGGGACGTCGACCCGGCAGGGCGCGAAGGCGTGCGGGCAGCGCGTGTGAAAGATGCAACCAGCCGGCGGGGACAGCAAACTCGGCATCTCCCCGGCTGCAGCCGCCTCGGCCCGGCGCCCCGGCGTCATCCGCGGCACCGCGGCCAGCAGCGCCTGGGTGTAGGGGTGCGCAGGGGCGCGATACAGTTCCCGCCGCTCCGCCTGCTCTACGATCGCGCCGGCATACATCACCGCGACGTGGGTCGAAATCGTGCGCACCACGGCCAGGTCATGCGCGATGAACAGATAGCTGAGCCCCATTTGTTGTTGCAGATCCAACAGCAGATTGACCACCTGCGCCTGGATCGAAACGTCGAGCGCCGAAACTGGCTCGTCGCACACGATGAAATCCGGCCGCAATGCCAGCGCCCTTGCGATGCCAATGCGCTGCCGCTGACCACCGGAAAACTCGTGCGGGTAGCGGCTGGCGTAGCCGCGTGGCAGCCCTACCGTCTCCAGCAACTCATGTACTCGATCGGTCCGATCCTGCCGCGACATGCCGCCGGCCACGTCCAACGGCTCTGCAATTGCGTCGGCGATCCGCATGCGCGGGTTCAGCGAGCCATGCGGATCCTGAAACACGAATTGCAGCCGATGCCGCACCGCCTGGATCGCGCGCGTGCCATTCGCGCCGGCAATCTCATGCCCGAACAATTTCACGCTGCCACTGCTGGCATTCGTCAGCCCGACCAATATCCGCCCGGTGGTTGACTTGCCTGACCCAGACTCACCCACCAGCCCCAGCGTCATCCCCGCATGCAGATCGAAGCTGACGCGATTGACAGCCCGCAGCATCACCGGCTTGTGCCGCCCCTTGGCTACCGGAAATTCCTTGGTCAGTTCCCGCACCTGGACGATCGGTTCGCTCATGCCGCAAAGCCCAATGCGGCTAGGCGCGGCGGACAGCGCGCCAGATGGCCGGGCTCGGCCGAGCCCATCGCCGGCGGCAGGTTGCGGCAGCTTTCCAGCGCCACGTCGCACCGCGGGCTGTAGCGGCAACCCGGCACGATGGACGCCGGGTCGGGAATACTGCCGGCGATGGTGGGAAGGCGGTCGGTATCCAGTTCCAACCGCGGTGCAGCAGCTAGCAGACCAATCGTGTAGGGGTGCACCGGCCGCTCGAACAACGCACGCACCGGGGCGGTTTCCACCGTGCGCCCGGCATACATCACCATCACCCGGTGTGCGAACTCGGCAATCACCCCCAGATCATGCGAGATCAGCAGAACCGACATCCCCAATTCGTCCTGCAAATCCCGCAGCAACTCCAGGATCTGCGCCTGGATCGTCACGTCCAGCGCGGTCGTCGGCTCGTCCGCGATCAACAATTTCGGGCGGCAGGCGATGGCCATCGCGATCACCACCCGCTGCCGCATGCCGCCGGACAGGCGATGCGGATACTCGTCCAGCCGGCGCGCCGCATCGGGGATACGCACCATATCCAACAGGCGCTGCGCCTGCTGCCGGGCCGCAGCGGCACTTAGCGACTGGTGCAGGATCAGCGTTTCCGTGATTTGGTCAGCAATCGTCAGCACGGGGTTCAACGTCGACATCGGATCCTGGAAGACCATCGCGATCTCCCCACCGCGCAGTTTACGCAACGCCCGCGTCGGCAACCGCAAGATATCCTGGCCGCGATAGGCGATGACGCCGCTGGGGATCCGCGCGGTACGCCGTGCATGCAGGCCCAGGATCGACAGAGCCGTCACGCTCTTGCCGCTACCGGATTCACCAACTAGACCCAGGCATTCCCGCTCGCCCACCTGGAAGCTCACATTCTCCACCGCGCTCGTCCACCCGGCGTCGCCACGAAACTGGACGGTCAGGTTCTGCACATCGAGCAACATTTCGCCGGCCATTCAGCCCTCGACCTTCAACCGTGGATCCAGCACGTCGCGCAGACCGTCGCCTAACAGATTCATCCCCAAGGTCGCGATGCTGATCGCAAGGCCGGGGAAGAGCATGATCCACCACGCCTCCACCGCGTAGTCCCGCCCCTCCGACACGATATTGCCCCAACTCGGCGCAGGTGGCGGCGTGCCGATGCCCAGGAAGCTCAGCGCCGCATCTGCCAATATGGCGTAGGCGAAGACGAAGCTGAGCTGTACCAGCAGCGGCCCCATGCAATTGGGTAGGATGTGCTTCCAAATGATCCGCAGATTACCCGCACCCGAGACCCGCGCCGCCTCGACATACTCCAACTCCCGTATCACCAACGCGGAGGCGCGAACCAAGCGGGCCGTACGGGGCAAATAGGCGACGGCCAGTGCAATGATGACACTGGACGGGCTCGGCCCGAGTGCCGCGCCCAACCCGATCGCCAGCAAGATCGCGGGAAACGCCATCAGCGCATCCATCACCCGCATCAGCAGCGGGTCCAGCCGCCGAAACTGCGCACCCACCACGCCCACCGCCGCACCGCCAGCACCCGACAGCAGCGCCACCGACAGTCCGATCCACAACGACAGCTTGGCGCCGTATAGCACCCGGGTGAACACATCCCGCCCGAACGCATCCGTGCCGAACGGAAACGCGGCGGAGGGCGGCCGCAAGCGAAACCGCACCTGCATCGCCGTGGGATCGATATGCGTCAACAGCGGTGCCGCCATCGCCGCTGCTGTCAGCAACACCATCACCGTGGCGCCGAACAGGAATGACCGGTGCGCCACCAGCTTGCGCAGCGTCCGGAACCGCCGGCGCGGCCGGGCAAACTCGCGGATCGGCAGGGCGGCCACGTCACTCATTGCGCACCCTTGGGTCGACCATGGTGTACAGCACATCGACCAACAGGTTCAGCACCACGAAGGTAATCCCGAACAGCAGCATGACGCCTTGCACCAGTGGATAGTCGCGCGCGAGAATCCCCTGTACCACCAGCCGACCGATACCCGGCAGGGCGAACACCTGCTCGATAATCACCGAGCCGCCGATCAGCAGGCTCAGGATGATGCCTGTTACCGTCACCACCGGGATCAGCGTGTTGCGAAACCCGTGCTTCAGGATGGTGCGCCATTCGCTGACGCCCTTCGCCCGGGCGGTGCGGATGAAATCCTGGTCCAGCACGTCCAACATCGCCGACCTGGTCATCCGCGCCAGAAATCCGATTTGGAACAGCGCCAGCACCGAAGCCGGCTGGATCAGCGCCGCCAGCCATTGGCCCACCCCCTGGTCCATCGGCACATAGCCGGAGGACGGCAGCCAGCCAAGCGTTACGCTGAACAGGATGACCGACAGGATGGCAATCCAGAAACTGGGCACCGACACACCCAACAGCGCCAGCATCATCACGCCCTGGTCGATCCAAGTCCCCCGGAAATACGCCGCCAACACCCCGAACGCGACGCCGAACGGCACGGTAATCGCCAGCGCCACCGCCGACAGCGAAGCCGTGACAGGCAGCCGCTCCATCACCGCCGACAGCACCGTCTGGTCCAATACCAGTGAGGTGCCGAGGTCGCCATGCGCCAACCGCACGAACCACAGGACAAGTTGCGTCACCACCGGCTTGTCCAAGCCCAATTGCACGCGGATGCGATCCACCGCCTCTACCGAGGCATCCGACCCGGCGATGACAGCCGCCGGGTCGCCGGGCAACAGATGCATCAGCATGAACGTCAGCACCGCGACGATCAGGATGATCGGGATCGCACGCACCAGGCGCCGCAGCAAGGGATGCAAAGTCATCAGTCGCGCCAGACGCCCCAGAACCGAATGTTGTACCACGGCACCAAATCATGCACGCGGGTGCGGAACACGTTGATCGACCCGTAATCCCCGACCTTGATGAAATATGCTTCGTCGGTGATGTGCTGCTGGATATCGGTCCAAGCCTTTTGCCGGTCGGCCAGTTGCGGCGACTGGAAGAAACGCTGATACGCCTCCTCCATGAAATGATCGTCTTTCGCCTGCGGCACGGTCAGGATAAACGGGCGCCATTGCTGCGGGCCAAGCAGCGGTTGAGAACAGTAATTGGTAAGGCTGACATTCCAGCCACCCGTGCCGCGCATCCGGTCGTTCGACATGGTGTTCCAATCGACCGTCTGCACGTCGACATTCATTCCAGCCGCCTTCATCTGCTCCGACAGCACCAGCGTGGCGCTCAAGTGCCAGGAGTAGGCGGCGGTGGTCTGCAGCACGATCTTCTCGCCCTTGTAACCGGCCTCCTTGAGCAGAGCCTTTGCCTTGTCGACATCATGCATGTCGTAGTGAAAGTCCGGCGTGCCCGGCGTGTAGTACGTCGTGCCAGGATATGAGAACTGCGCGTTTCGCTTCGTCACCTCTCCCACCGAGTCCATGATGTCATCCACGCCCATCACCGCCTGGATCGCGCGGCGCACCAGCGGATTATCGGTCGGCTTGTTCTGTGTCTGGGTGAAGAACACCTGCTGGCAGCCAGGAAAAACCTGCTGCACGCCAAACTGCGCGTTCCCCGCCACCCGCTTGGACAGGCTCAGCGGGATTTGCGACGCAACATCCGCGTTACCCGCCTGCACCGCGGCCACGCGGGCATTCGGTTCGGGGATGAAATTGTAGCGCACACTGTCGACATAGACGATCTTCTTGCCTGCATACCCGTCCAGCCCAGTCGCCGCCGGGTCGGAAACATAGCCATCGAAACGCTGCAGCGTCAGGTGGCCGTCCTTCACCCACTCACCTAGCTTGAACGGTCCCGTGCCGATCACAGCAGCGGCGCCTGCGGGCTTGTCCCGCTCCTCCGCCGGCAGGATCGAGAACGGGTAGGACGGCGTCTTCAGCACGTCCAGGAAGATAGCGTTCGGGGTCTTCAACCGGATGACGAAGGTATACGGGTCCGGCGTATCATATCCGGCGACCTCCGCCAGCGCTTCCGCATTAGGACTGACCTTCTGATAGCGCTCGAACGAGGCGATCACGTCGGCGGCTGTCATCTCCTTCCCATTCTGGAACTTCACGCCGTGGCGCAGGGCGAAGGTGAAGGTCTTGTTATCCGCCGCCACCTCGACATGCGAAGCGAGTTCCGGCTTGGCCGAATAATCCTCCCCCAATGCCACCAGCGATTCGTAGATCTGGTTCACGACCTCGATCTCGACGGTGTTGTTCACGATGTGTGGGTCTAGTGTGCGCGGGCCGGAGGCGTAGGCGTACACAACGGCGCCGCCCTGTTTGGGCTCGGCCGCTACACAGGGTAGTGCGAGCGCCACGGCGATGGCGGCCGCCGCGGTGCCCATCCAGAATTGGCGTTGTGCCATCATGTTCCTCCGGCCTCATCTCTGCGTATGGGCTTCGTGGAACCTTCCTGCGTTCTCGTCGCGGCGGCAAGGTCAGCATGGCAGTTGTTCGCTCTGCGAACACAGGGCGGTTATGTTCGCAGTGGGGCGAACTGATCTTGTTTGGCTCGGGCCAGCGCCAGGGTCTTGCGCGCCTGTTCCAGGTGCAATCGTTCCACCATCCGGCCACACAGCCCAATCGCGCCCCTCGCCTGGTTGTCCGGTAGGGCGAACGCGTCGACGATCTGCTGCGCCGCCGAGACATCCGCCGCGCTAGGGGTAAAAGCAGCGTTGCACGGATCGATCTGCTTCGGGTGGATTAGCGTCTTGCCATCGAACCCCAGCTCGACGGCCTGCGCGCATTGCGCAGCAAACCCCGCCGCATCGTCCAGGTCGTTGTAGACGCCGTCCAGCACAGCCAGGCCGAACGCCCGCGCGGCCGCGATGGTCAGCGTCAGGATGCCAAGAAACGCGGCCCGGCCGGGTCGCAATTGCGTCCCCATCTCCCGTGCCAAGTCGTTGGTTCCAACGACCAGTGCTTCCAACCCTGCCGACGAGGCAATATCCTCCAACCGTAACAGCGATTTGGCGGATTCGATCATCGCCCACACCGGCACGTCGCCGATATGGTGGCGAACATCGGCTACGTCCTGGCCCCTATTGACCTTCGGCACCACGATTGCGGACGGGTGCGTCGCAGCCATCGCAGCCAAATCCGGCCGCCCCCACTCCGTGCCCAACCCATTCACGCGCACGACGACCTGCGCCGCCCGGAATCCACCTGCACCGATCGCAGCTACCGCGGCCTGGCGCGCCATCAACTTGGCCTCCGGCGCCACCGCATCCTCCAAATCCAGCACGACTACGTCGCAGGCCAGCGTCCGCGCCTTCTCGATCGCGCGAGCGTTGGAGGCGGGGAGGTAGAGTACGCTACGTCGAAGACGAAGGGTCATGGTCGGCAATCTCGCTACGGTCAGGTATTCCGTAGGTTGCTGAACGCCGAAGCTACGCGCAAGCCGCCCATGTCAAATATGGCCTCACGTCGGGGCCAACGCGAAGGCCCCGTCACGTCCGGAATTCGCCTTGGACATCACCAGTTCGGAGTCCGGAAATCCATTATGGTCGCCATCAGTGAAGCGGTAATTGGCGTACAGCGCCGGGTAGGCGGTTTGCTGGTTCCACCATCCCTCGATCTCCGTCGGGGATGACCCGGCGTTGCGCACCGCGTCGGCGATCAGGTTGATCGCATCGGCCCCGGTCAACACCCACCACAGCGTCGTATCCGCCAGTTCGATCTTGCCCTTGATCTCGGCAACGAAGGCCTGCACCCGTTCCGGCAGTTTGCCGTTCGCGTCATACGTCGTGCTTCGGGTGCCGTAGATATAGACCTTGTCCCAATTCCCCGGCTTGTCCAGCAAACGGCCGACATCGCCGGAGCCCATCGTGGAGTGGCCGACAAATGGCACGTCCCACCCAATGGCGGCCCGTGCATTCAGCAGCCTCGCCACCAACCCGGTCGACACGGTCCAGACGATAACGGCCTGCGCCCCAGACTCACGCATTCGAAGCATGTCGGGTGTCAAATCGGGTTGGCCGGCGTCGATCTGGGCGCGGTACGTGACCTTCAATCCATTGGTTTCAACATCGGTGGCGGAATCCGTCACCATCATCGTGCCATACCCGGTGCTATCGCCAATCACGGCGACGTTGGCCGCCTTCAACGTATCGTGGCAGTACCGCCGCGGCACCTCTGCGCATTGCAGATTGTTTGGGGCGATGCGGTAGGCCTGTGGGTATTTCTTGTCGACCAGCGAATTCACGCCGCAAATATGCACGTTCGGGATGTTTCGCCGCGCGACGATCGGCGTGGTGGCCAAACCTTCGCCAGAGTTATTCGGTCCCCATAGCGCGTGCACCTTCGCACTGCTAATCATCTCCTGCACGGCGTTGACCGATTTCGTCGGATCACCCTGAGTATCGCGCGTCACCATCTCGATCTTGCGGCCGTTCACGCCGCCGGCGGCGTTGATCTTGTTGACCACGTAGCCGACACCGCGATTATTGCCGATACTGGGCGCGGAACTGGGCCCCGTCAGCGCCGCCGGGTAGCCGATCAGGATCGGCGAACTATCGGCAAGCGCCGGGCGAGCGAGGCCGCCCGCTCCCGCCAGCGCGATTGAACCTGCGTTGAAGAAGCGCCGTGTGATTGCCATCCCAGGGTTTCCTATCCCGCTGTTTCCGAGCGGTTCTGGACGCCGCCCTATGAATTCGCGTAACCTCGTTACCCATAAGCCAATGATCACGATCTGTCAACGGCGTAACGAAGGCTGGCCCTTATCGGCAATGTTCAAACCGCCTTTGTTCCGCTATGCCGGGATGGCAGATTTGATTTTGCGGAGCATCCATGCCTGTCAACACCAACATCGCAGAGGCACAGCCGGATAACCTGGTGACGGTTCGGCGTACCATGGCAGTCCTGGAAATGCTTGCCGATGCGGTGTCCGGTTTGTCGCTGTCCGATATTGCAAAAGAATTGGACGTCAACAAGAGCATCGCCCTGCGCATCACCGGCACGTTGGAGGAGTTGAACTACCTGTATCGCGACAGCGAAAACCGGCGGTTCTACGCCAGCTACAAGATCAGCAATGTCGGCCTGCGCCTACTGGGTCGCGCCCGGTTGTTGAGCCAGTGCCAGCCCGAGTTGCGGCGCCTGGCGGAGGAGACCGGCGAATTGGTGCTGTTCTCCGTGCTGGATCGCGACCAGCCACGCTGGGTCATGGCCGTCACCGGCAGTCGCCGCCGCTTGCAGGTGGAGCCGATGACGTCGATGGAATTTCATTCGACGGCGACGGGCAAGGCGTGGTTGGCCACGCTGCCCGATGCGGAGGTCAAGCGGATCCTATCCGGCCGTTTGCGCCCCATCGCAACCAACACCATCACCGACATGAAGCAGATGTTGGCGGAATTAAAAGCCATCCGCGCCACTGGTATCAGTTTCAGTAACGAGGAGAACGAGGTCGGCATTGCCTCCGTTGCGGTGCCAATCCGGCCGGCCGGCTCATCCAGCACTGTCGGATTTGTCAGCATCACTGCGCCACTGGTGCGCGCCAACGATGAGGATTTCGAACGCTACCGCGCCCTCCTGCTCAAGGCGGCGCGCGTATTGGGCGATAGCTGGCCGTTGCCGGCAACTGCCGAATTCTCCGACGGCGTGACAATTGGCGAAGGCCTGACGGTTCTCTAGCCCGTGCGTTGATTGACATAGCTCGGCGAAAAGTATTACAGGCAACCAGGTTACATAAAAGCAGCGCACAAGACACTGCGAGCCGATATCAGGGGAAGCGTCGTGAGGTTGAACCCAACTCGACACATCGGGCGCTGACGGGTGTTGGCATCCATCCTCGCCTCCGGCTTGGCCATGGGCGCGGTGTACGCGCTCACCGCGATGGCCTACAACACCATGTTCGCGGCCTCACGGGTAATGAGCTTCACCACCGGCCAACTCGGCATGCTCGGCGGGGTATTTGGTTCGTTGCTGGTGCTGCGGTTTCATATGCCCGTTGCGGTCGGGCTCATTCTCGCCATCGCGGGCTGTGCGGCGATCGGCGTGCTCACGGAACGTGTTGCCGTACGGCCGGTCTTGGCCAAGCTCGATCAGCATCTCTATGTCCTATCGACGCTGGCCCTCGCCATGGCGATTCAGCAACTCGCTGCGATCTTCTGGGGCACGGAACCGCGCCCCTTTCCGCGCCTGCTCGGCACCGCGGTTGGTGGCGTGTTCGACGAGCGATTTTGGCTGCCGTTGATGGCGTGCGTCGCCGTGATAGGCGGGCTGGAATATCTCTACCGTGGCACACTACTGGGGCGCGCCTTCCTGGCGGTCGCGGAAGATAGTGAGGCCGCCCGCGCCCTCGGCCTGCCAGAACGCCGATTGCGTGTGGCGAGCTACGCGCTGGCTGGCGGGATCGGCGGCATCGCCGGATTTTTCGGCGGCGAACTGATGCTGGCGTATTTCGGCAACGGCTCAATGCTCAGCTTCTATGGCTTCATCCCCGTGGCGCTCGGCGGCCTGGGCAATAATCGCGGGGCGATCATCGGCGGCCTGGCATTGGGCCTGCTGCAACAGGCAGCAAATTTCGCGCTGGGCGGGGTGTTCGCCTCCTGCGCGGTATTTGCCGTGTTCATCGCCGCGCTGCTTGCCGTCCCCGGCGGCATGTTTCGCGGCATTGCGGCACGCCGGGTATGAAGATCCAGGCCATTCCGTTGACCGCGGCATCACGCGGAAGCGTTGTCCCAAAAGCCGCGCGGCCGGTGCTGCCTTTCATCGCGGTACTCGCCGCAGCGATTGCATTGCCATTCGTCAGTGACGATTACTGGACACTCATCGCCACCCGGGCCGCAATCTACTGGATCCTGGTGTCCGGGCTGAACCTCGCCGTGGGATTTGGCGGCCAATTGGCGATCGGCTTCGTGGCCGTACTTACGTTGGGCGCCTACGTCGCCAGCGTGTTGGCGGCGGGGACGATCACCCTCGCCTGGCCCGCCTTCGCCGCGCTTGGGGCCGCCGGACTCGCCGGGGCTGTTGCCGGCGGCATCATTGGTTTGCCGGCGTTGCGGCTCGGTTCATTCTATTTCGCCATGACGACCCTGGGCTTCGCCACCATCGTGACGCAAGTGGCGCTGGCCTGGACCTCGGTCACCGGCGGCGGCACCGGAGTTGCCGGGCCCAGTCTGCCGGCACCGTTCGATACCACGCTGGGGTTATACGGGCTATGCCTCGCGCTGGCCGCGCTGTGCACTTGGATGACAGCCAATATCGCGCATAGCCGGTTCGGGCGTGGCCTGGTGGCCATCCGCGACGCCGATGTCGCGGCGGAGGCGGTCGGCGTCGCCAAACCCCGCCTGTTGCTGAGCGTCTTCGTATTGTGCGGCACGCTGGCGGGCGTGGCAGGCGGCCTATTCGCCAGCCTGCAATCCTACATCACGCCCGATGCCTTCACCTTCGACCTATCCGTGCTGTTCTTCATCGCCATCCTCGTCGGCGGCCGCGGTTCCGTGCTGGGCCCGCTGCTCGGTATCATCGTGCTGACGGTGCTGCCCGAATTAGCCGCGCCCTTGGTCGCCTGGTCGACATTTCTCTACGCCATCCTGTTGCTGGTCATCGTGCTCACCATACCCGGCGGTCTGGCGGAATTGCTGGATGTGGTGAACCGCCGCCCCATTCCGGCCGGCAGGGTCATCTCGCCGCAAATGGACTTGGTGCCGGTGATGCTACCGCCGCGATCCGCCGGCGACAGGCTTGAGCTTCGCGACGTCCTCCTACGCTTCGGTGCCGTGCGGGCGATCGATGGGCTGGACTTGCAAATACGGCCCGGCCAGGTGCACGGACTCATCGGCCCGAACGGTTCCGGCAAAACCACTACCCTGAACGTCATCAGCGGTTACGCCGCACCCGAACAGGGACAAATCACTCTCGGCGACACACCGCTGCCCTTCGGACGACCGCATTTGCGCGCCGGGCACGGCATTGCACGCACCTTCCAGCGTCCACGGATTCTCGGCGAAAGCTCCGTGCTGCAGAACGTGGCATTGGGCGGTAGCATCAACGGCCGGGCCAGCTTCTTCGAAACGTTGCTCAGTCTGCCGCGCCATCACCGGGACGAAGCACGATTCCGCGACGACGCCCTGCTGGCGCTGCGGCTGGTGGGGCTGGAGGCGCTGGCTGCGGTGCGGGCCGACCGTCTCCAGCACAGCGAATTGCGCTTCGTCGAAATCGCCCGCGCCCTGATGCAACGCCCCAGCATCCTGCTGCTGGACGAACCCGCCGCCGGCCTCACCCCGGGCGAGATCATCAAGCTGGGGCTGCTGATCAAAGCCGTCAGCCGGCAGGGAATCGGCGTCTTACTGGTGGAACATCACGCCGACCTCATCTTCGACGTCTGCGATCACGTCACCGTGCTGAACCTCGGCCGTGTGCTGGCCTGTGGCACGCCGGCGGAAATACGCTCCCACCGGGAAGTCGTTAGTGCCTATCTCGGTGGCTAATCAATCAACCCAGGGAGAGTGACATGTCGAGTGCGTTGGAAGAAAAGGACGCGATCCGCGATGTGTTGTCGGAATATTGCTTCTGCCTCGATGGCGGCTTGCACGCGGAGATGGCCGCGTTGTTCACGCCAGACGGCGTGTGGGAAACCGCGTTCGGCAGTGGTGAGGGGCGCGAGGGCATCCGTGCCCTCTTGGGCCGCATCGGCCGCCCCAGCGGCACGGAGCCACGCGCCGTTCATCTGGTCGGCAACATCCTGATCAAGCTAGATGGCGACACCGCACAGGTAAAATCCAATTGGGTGGAGCCGCAGAACAGCCGACGGGGCCCGGTGATCGAGGCCGCCGGCGCCTACTACGACCAGATGGTGAAGCTGGATGGCAAATGGATGTTCAAGCACCGCCGCATCGACCGCTTCGTCGCCGACACACGCGGTCCTGCCCATGCAAGCTGAGCTTCGTCGCGCATGAAGAAACTGATCAACGACCCGCGCCATGTGGTGCGGGAGCTGCTGGAGGGCGCCGTGAGCCTGGCGCCCAACCAGGCGCTGCTGGCGGCCGAGAACGTGGTCGTCCAATTTGGATTATCCGAAATGGCTCACCGCCCGGTGGCCGTGATCTCCGGCGGTGGCGCCGGGCATGAGCCTGCCCATGCGGGCTATGTCGGATCGGGCATGTTGGCCGCTGCCGTGGCGGGTGACGTGTTCACCTCCCCTAGCGTCGACGCGGTGTTGGCCGCGATCCACGCCGCCGCCGGGCCAGCGGGCGCGGTGTTGATCGTAAAGAACTACACCGGCGATCGCCTGAACTTCGGCCTCGCCGCCGAATTGGCGACCGCTGCTGGGATCCCGACACGCGTGGTTGTGGTGGCCGATGACGTGGCGCTGCACGACACGGTGGAACCCGGCCGCCGCCGCGGAATCGCCGGGACGGTGTTCGTGCACAAAATCGCGGGCGCCGCAGCCTCGGCCGGGCTGGCGCTGGACCAAGTGGCTGCGGAGGCGACCGCCGCCGCTTCTTCGGTCGCGACGATGGGTGTCGCACTGGGCTCCTGCACGGTGCCCGCAGCGGGTAAGCCTGGCTTCACGCTGGAAGAAACGGAGCTGGAACTTGGCCTGGGCATCCATGGCGAGCAAGGTGTGCGCCGCGCCCCGATGCAGCCAGTGGATGCAATCGTCGACACCATGTTGGACACGATCATCACCCAGGCGGCGTTGACGCGCGACAATCGGGTTGCGCTGCTGGTGAATGGGCTGGGTGGCACACCGCCGATGGAATTGGCGATCGTCGCCCGCCGCGCATTGGCCGTTCTACGCGAACGCGGATTGCGGGTGGAACGTGCCTGGATCGGCAACTTTATGACCGCTCTGGAAATGCCCGGGTGTTCGCTGACCCTACTGGCGCTAGACGATGCCCGGCTCGCGCGGCTCGACGCGCCGACACAGGCCCCTGCCTGGCCTGGCGGCGGGCAGGTCCATCCGCTGACTATCATCCCCGCAACACCAGCGGCTACGGCCACGCCACAACCCGGCGGCCCACCCATCCCCCTGCTACGCGACGTAGCCCTGTCCATCGCCGCTGCGTTCGAGCGGGAGGAGGCCGCACTGACCGAACTGGACAGCCGCGCCGGTGATGGCGACCTCGGCATCAGCATGGCACGCGGGGCCGCGGCAATCCGTTCATTGCCGGGCGCCCCCTGGACCTCCCCGGCCACCGCCTTGACCGCCATGGGTGACGCGTTACGCCGGGCAATCGCCGGTAGCTCCGGCCCATTCTACGCGACGGCCCTGCTGCGTGCCGCGCGCGAAATCGACAATGGCGGCGATTGGGCCGCCGCCTTCGCCGCGGGCGCGGCATCCGTAACCGAGCTTGGCGGCGCGAAGCCTGGCGATCGCACGATGGTCGACGCGTTGGACCCAGCCGCCACCGCCTTCACTGCGGCCATGATGGCAGGATTGGGCGGCCCGGCAGCGTGGCAGCGCGCCGTATCGGCTGCGGAACAGGGCGCCGCGAATACCGCCACCATGCGCCCCCGCCTCGGCCGCGCCGCCTATTTGGGTGATAGGGCGATCGGACATCAGGACGCCGGTGCAGCTGCCGTTCTGGTGTGGATGCGCGCCATCCAGGCAACGCTGAACACATAGCGCCAGGGCGGCCGCGCTAGAAGCGATCGCGATGACGGTCGATGAAGGGCAGCAGCAGCGCGCACAACACCGCCGGGCTTT
Source organism: Acidisphaera sp. L21 (assembly GCF_009765685.1). GTDB lineage: Bacteria > Pseudomonadota > Alphaproteobacteria > Acetobacterales > Acetobacteraceae > LMUY01. The sequence continues at coordinate 51,629 of NZ_LMUY01000001.1, forward strand.
GGATCGCGGCGAAATGCCCGGTGTCGAGCGTCACATACGTGGAGCCGGACACCTGCGTCGCTATCGCGGCCGTCTGCTCGGGCGGGCGGGCGGAATCAAGGGTGCAGCCGATGAACAGACTGGGCGCGGTGATCGTGCCGAACACGCCCGTCAGGTCGGATGCGACCAACATGCGGAACACCGCGGCGAAACTCGCCGGGTCATTGGCCAGCCAGCGTAGGCGCGTCGCGGCAAATCGCTGCGGGTTCTGTGCGCGCAGGATCTCGGGATAGGACGTGGCAAGGGATACCGCCTCGATCGTCCGCAAACCATCGCACTCGAACTTCGCGATCATTGCCAAAGTGGCCGCTCTGCGGTCGGGCGGGATGCTGGTGGCGGGGCTTGATACCAGCAGCATCGCTGTCCGCGCGCTATGCCGGGCTGCGAAACGCAGGGCGACATTGGCGCCCACGGCACAGCCGACCAATGCCACTGGGGCACGCAGATCCAGCGCGTCCAACAGCGCGCCCAGATCATCGGCAAGTTGGTCGCCGCTTACCTCGCCACGGATTTTCTCCGACAGGCCGGCGCCGCGCATGTCGTAGCGCAATATGCGGTAATGCGGCTGGAGCATCGGAGCCAGTGCATCCCAGGACTCCAGCGTGCCCGCCATTTCGTGCAGCAGCACAATCGTCTCTGGCCCGGCGCCAGACAATTCGTAGCGCAACGACACGCCGCCAGCATCCACCCACGCGATGGCCATCAGAAGAAATGCCAGAAATTGGACTCACGCGCCTCATCGGGCGAGCCGTCGAACACCACGGCGCCGTTGTTCAGGATGGTGACGTGGTCGGCGATCTTCATCGAGGCGGACACGTTCTGCTCCACCAGCACCGCGCCCACCCCGGCGCTGCGACAGACCTCACGAACCATGTCGAACAGCCGCTCCACCAAATTTGGCGCAAGGCCGATCGAAGGTTCGTCCAGCAGGATGCATCTCGGCGAGCCGAGCAGCGCCAAGCCCAGCGCCAGCATTTGTTGCTGCCCGCCGCTCAGGCTGCCTGCCAGCGTGCTCAACCGGCCGGCCAACGCAGGGAACAGCTTCAGCACCTCCTGCACGCCGATCCGGCTGTCCGGCACACGGCAATTTCGGTCGGCGACGACATCCAGGTTTTCGCCGATGGTTAGCGTTGCGAAAATGCCCCGCCCCTCCGGCAGCAGGCGCAATCCCTGCGCCACCCGCGCGGACACCGGCTCCTGATCGACGCGGCGGCCGCCCAGCCAGACTTCGCCTTTTGCCCGGTCGTTCAGGCCCAGAATGGCCTTCAGCGTCGTTGTCTTGCCGCAGCCATTATGGCCCAGCAGCGTCAGCACCTTACCGGGCATCACCTGAAACGACACGTCATGCAACACGGTCTTGTTGCCGTAGCCCGCCACCAGGCATTTCACGTCCAGCAACGCGGGCTCGCTCACAACGCGCCTCCAAAATAAATCTCGCCCAGTTTCGGGTCGGCGACGATGGCGGCGGGTTCGCCCTGGGCCAGCACGTGGCCCTGGTGCAGAAACACCACGCTATCGGCCAGGCGCTGCACGATCCTGGTGTTGTGCTCCACCACCAGAAACGTCCGCCCCGCGGCCTTTAGCCGCAGCACCAGGGCGATCATCGCCTCCAACGCTTGCGCACTGAGGCCGGATGTCGGTTCGTCCAGCAGCAGCAATTCGGCCCCGCTGGCCATCAGCCGCGCGACGCATAACAGCTTCTGCTCGCCGTAACTCAGATTGCGCACGGCGTCGCGGGCGCGGTGCGCCAGCCCCACCTCCTCCAAGATCGACATCGCCGCCGCCATTCGCCGCTTGCGTTCGATCTCGGTACGGATCGGCCGCAGGATCGGGCGGAACGGGTTTTCGTCGGTGCGGCTGGGCAGGTAGACCGTGACGTTATCCAGCACCGACAGATCGGCAAACAGCCGCAGATTCTGAAAGCTGCGGCAAATGCCCAGCCCCACGATCCGTCGCGAGCCCATGCGCGTCAGCACCTGGCCGCGAAACCGCACCTGGCCGGCATCTGGACGGATGAATCCGGTAATAACGTTGAACACGCTGGTCTTGCCCGCGCCATTCGGCCCCACAAGGCAGGTGATTTGCCCGGGTTCGATGGCGAAGCTGCAATCGTCCAGCGCCTGCAACCCGCCGAACCGCTTCGACACGCCGGTTACGTCCAGATATGGCCCGCTCATAGCCGGCGCCCCGCGATGCCCTGGGGCCGGAACAGCATGAACGCGATCAGCATCAGCCCATATAGGATCTGCCGCAACGGCCCCGCCGCGTCCGAGGGGATTGGCAACACGCTCAGCACCTGCGGCAGCGCCGTCAGCAACGCCGGGCCAATCAGCGACCCGGCGAGCGTGCGCGCGCCGCCCACCACAATCATGGTCAGCAACAGGATCGACGCATCGATATCGAACGAGCCGGGATCGATGAAACTGAGGAACCCGGCATACAGCCCACCTGCCAGGCCGACGAACATGCCCGATAGCGCCGACACGCCGACCTTGGCGGCCAGCACGCTTTTACCCGCGGCGGTCACCGCCAATTCGTCTTCGCGGATCGCATTGATCAGCCGGCCGAACGGCGACCGCAACACCAGCCAGAAGAACAACGCCGCCGCCGCCAGCACGATGCTGGATAGCAGGATGAACGCCCCTGGCTCGTCCAGATCACGTCCGAACACGTTAGGCGGCGGCACCCCGGCCAGGCCCGACGCGCCGCCCGTGATGTCTGTCAGGTTCATGAACACCGCCGTCGCCGCGATCTGGATGCCGAAGGAGGTGACGACGAAGTAATCCCCGGCGATTCGCAAGGCTGGGAGCGCCACTGCGAGATTTGTCAACGCGCACAGAATCAGCGCTGCCGCCATCGCCACCGGAAATGACGCCCAGTCGTTCAGCGTCAGGATGCCAACGGTGTAGGCGCCAATGCCGAAGATGGCGCCCTGCGATACCGAGAAGATTCCGGTTACACCCACCAGCAAATTGGTCGACATCGAGGCCAGCGCGTAAATCTCGGCGATTGCCAGATAGCTGAGGAAAAAGTTCATCGGGCGCCTCGCCGAGCTAGCGCGGCCGCCGGGCAAATAGCCCGGTGGGTGCCACGATCATCAGGATCACGAACAACCCGAACGTTGCCGCAATGCTCCATTGCCCGGGGATCACCAGGGTGGAGGTGGTTTGCAACGCCGCCAGGATCACCGACGTCACGAACGCGCCGAACAGATTACCCATCCCTCCGGCAATCATCGCAATCGTCGCTGTCAGCAATACCAGCGTGCCGGTGTAGGGCTGCAATCCATGATCCAGCGCGGTCAGGCTACCCGGCACCGCCAGCACGCCGGACGCTATGGCCATGACCGTGATGTAGACCCGACGCGGCTCCAACCGGGTAATCTCCGCCAGGAATTCGTTCGCCGCCACCGCGCGCGTGCGCTTGCCCAGCGAGGTGTAGCGTGACCAGGCCAACAAGCCAGCAAAGATCACCAGACTGCTCACTGCCAGCAAGATCTGCGGCATGCTCAACCGGATGCTGCCAATTCCTACCGTCAACACTCGCCAATCGGCCGGGATTTGCAGGATGTTGGGGGAAAACAGCGCCGCCATCAGGTTCTGGATCACCACCAGCGCGCCCAGCGAGGCGATCAGCAATACCAGCGGCGGGGCGTCACGCCGGGCAAGCCGGGTGTATAGTTGATGTTGGATCAGCGCCCCCACCGCGGCGCATACCGCGATGGAACAGATGATCGCCAACCAGAACGGCAGCCCGCGCGTGGTGAGGAACCAGGTTGAATACCCGGCGACCGTATAGATGCCCGCGTGCGCGACGTGGAACACGCGGGTGGTGGAGTAGATCATCGTAAAGGTGACCGCGACCACACCGACGGCGCAACCGGTCACCACGCCATCGGCGAGCAGGTCCAGGAACAGCATGGGATAGCCTACGGCGTCGCTATTCGCCGACCCGTCCCTCCGCGACCTTCGTGCCAACCAGGTTCTGCACCTGCAGAATGTCGATGTTGCGCACCGCGGTGTTGGTGTCGAAGCTGATTTTTGCCACACCGTCGAAGGTGCGGATGCGCATCAGTTCGGTGCGAAAGTTCTCGCCCGTCAGTTCTTTCTGGTTGTCGATCAGGCTCTCGGCGACACGGGCCAGGATGCGGGTGTCGTTGTAATATTCGCGGGTGTAGACGCTGACGGATTTGGTGCCGAACTTCTTCATGATCGCTTGATCGGTTTCTGGCGGCAACGCGCCGCGGATGGCGGTGTAATACCAGCCATTGCTACCGGCCAAACCCATCGCGGGCGTCAGGAACGTTGTGCCGACAACGGTGGGGAAGCCGCCATGCTGCGTCACCTGATCGACGAATTGCGGCAGGCTGTCACCCTGGATGACGTTGGTGAACACGACATCCGGCTTCGCCGCCGCAGCCTTTAAGATCATTGGGCGAAAGTTGGTATCGGCCGGCTGGATTGGCTCGTCACTCAGGATCGCGCCGCCGAATTTCTTGAAATTCTCAATGAAATCGTTGCGTCCATCGATCCCGGCGGCGGAGTTCTCGTAGATGATGGAAGCGGTCTTCTTGCCCAGCGTCTTGGTCAGGTAATGCGCCAACACCTCGGTCTCGTCGCGGGTCAATGGCATGGTGTTGAACATGTATGGCGACGCCGTGCCCAGTTTATCCGCCTGCGCCGCCGGGTTCAAGACCAGCACCTTCTTGCGCGTTGCCAGCGGGGCGATGGCCAGGCTGGGGGCGGAGAAGGCGGTGATGACCGCGGGAACCTTGTTGAGGTCGATCTCCCGGTTCAACGCCAGCACCGCCTGGTCCGGCTTGCCCTGCGTGTCGTCGAAGTTGATCCGCAGCATATGGCCGCGGATGCCGCCAGCCGCGTTGATCTCGTCCATCGCGAATTGCACGCCCTGCTGCTCTTCTTGCCCGACGGAGGCGCTGGGGCCGGAGGTCGGCAGCAGCGCCGCCAAGGTGATGTCTTCGGCAGCCTGGGCGTAATTGACCCAACTTCCCGTCAGCAGAACGGCAGCGCAAACCGACACCCGCAATGTGCAACGCATTTGGATAGTCTCCCCGCCTGTTTTTCTGCGTGACTTTGCCACGCAGCTTATTGTCGTGCGACGATAGCCTATTTTGCGGGAATGCCTAGCATGGCGCGGGCCTCGGCCGGGGTTGCGGTGTCGATGTTCAGTTCGTCGAAGATATGCTTGATCTTCGCCACCTGCTCGGCATTGCTCTTGAACGGCTTGCCCGGGCGGTCGAACAGATTGTCCTCCTGGCCGATGCGAATATGGGTGCCCATCATTCCGCCGAACGTCGCCGTTCGAATGTTGCGCATGCCAGTGCCGTGGGTGAACAGCACCAATTGGTCGCCGAACATCCGTTCCGCCGTGTTCTTCAAATGCAACAGGTGGTCGATGTCGGAGGTGATGCCACCCAGGATGCCGGTGAGGAATTGCACGATGATCTTGCCGCCGACTTTGCGACGGTTCAAATGGTGTTCCAGCACCGTCAGGTGGCCGACGTCGTAGATCTCGAACTCCATAGCGATCCCGGCGTCGGTCAGCATCGCAATCATAGCATCGATGGTCTTAAAACTGTTGGAGGTGACGACGTCGTAGCTGCCGGGGCCAAACGAGTCTTTCTCCCACTGGTGCTTGAACCCGGCGACATCGGCCTCGCTGAACCCCTGCTCACGCGCCTTCTTGAAGTTGCCGTAGTTCATCGAGCCGACGATCACGGTCGCGATTTCCGGCCGCAGCGCCAGCACAGCCTCCAGGCGGCTTTCGGCCGTGGCGCCTAGGGAGGCGGACATGTTGATGATGGCGTCGCAGCTCGCCTTGATGGGGGAAATGAAGGCGTCCCAGTCCGCCGTCACGTTGCTGGGGCGGCCGTCCACGGGGCTGCGCGCATGCAAATGCACGATCGCGGCCCCCGCCTTCACACCCTCGATCGATTGCTCGGCGATCTGCTGGGGCGTTATCGGCAGGTAGGGCGACATGGACGGCGTCATGGATGCGCCAGTCGACGCGCAGGTGATGATGATTTTCTTGGCGGCTGCCATGGCCGTGTCCCCCGTATGTTATTGGGCGGAACTCTCGATTGCACCGAGCAGGCGGTCAACATAGTTACGGGAACACTGGGATGAGTTAAACTGATGTGAAGCCGCGGCGATGTGAGGCGAGGCAAAATCGAAACAGGAGCCGGTTGAGGAAATGACAATTGGCTGAGCGCCTACCACCGCTCAACGCGCTGCGTGCGTTCGAGGCTGCTGGCCGCCTTCTCAGCTTCACCCATGCCGCGACGGAGCTGCTCGTTACCCCCAGCGCGATCAGCCGGCAGATCAAATTGCTGGAGGATCATCTGGCGGTGCCGCTGTTCCGCCGCGGTTACCGGGAGGTGACGCTGACCCTCCCCGGTCGCGAATACCTCGAGACGCTCACCGACGCTTTCGCGCGCATCGCTGCCACGACGAGGCGGGTTGCTGGCACGCGCGACCAGCGGCCCCTGCACATCTTCGCCTCGATGATGTTCACCATGCATTGGCTGATGCCACGGCTGGCCAGTTTCGAGGGCATTTCCGCCGGCGGCATTCGGCTCAGCACCTCGATCGCGGCGGTGCCGAACCCGTTCAGCGACGACGAGGTGGATGCCGCCATCTATCTGGGGCAGGCCGAGTGGCCCGGCATGGTGTGCCATCGCCTGCTCAGCGGCCGGGTGGTGCCGATCTGCAGCCCGGCGTTGTTGGGTGCAAAACCGTTGCGCAGCCTGGATGACCTGCCGCAGCACACCTTGCTGCACTCCGCAGTATTCCCGGATAGCTGGGCGACATGGCTGGCGGCGAACGGACGCATGGACATTGCCGGGCTACACAGTATCAGCTTCGGCAGTTCGTCACTGGCGTATCAGGCGGCGATGGAGGGGATCGGCGTGGCGTTGGGCCGCGCGGCGCTGATCCGCACGGATGTGGCCGCCGGACGGCTGGTGACCCCGATTGAGCGGACGGTCGAGGATGGCAACGCATACTACCTGGCCTACCGCGCCAGCACGTCGCGCGATGCCGCGTTACGGCCGTTCCTGCAATGGCTGATGGCGCAGGCCAGCGGCGACACTCCCCCCTAAACAGCTCTGCCGATCGATGGTATAAGCCGCCATCCGCGGCTACAAGCGATGCGTCCATGAGCGAACTCCCCACCCATCAAGTCCCCGGCGTCCACCACCGCCGTATCGGCGATGTCCTCGTCACAGCACTCAGCGACGGGTTCCTGGAGGGCTCGTTGGCCGTGCTGCAGAATATCAGCCAGGAGGATGCCGCGGCCTTACTGGTCGCGTCGTTCCGGCCGGTCCCGCGGCGCACCTCGGTGAATTGTTTCCTCATCCGCAGCGCGGGGCGTGTGGCGTTGATCGATTGCGGATGTGCCGACAGCATGCAGCCGACAGCGGGCAAGCTGTTCGACAACCTGGCCGCGGCAGGGGTCGACCCGGCGGCGATCGACACGGTCTTCCTGACGCATATGCACCCCGATCATTCCAATGCCCTGGCCGACGCGTCCGGCGCAGCCCGGTTCCCCGCGGCCGAACTGCGCATGCACGAGCGCGAACTGGCCTACTGGAACGACGACGCCGAGGCCGCCCGCGTGGCCGAGACGAAGCAGGGTGTCGCCTACTTCCCAAGCGCGCAGGCGCAGATGGCGCCCTATCGGGGCAAGATCCGCACTTTCCAGGATGGAGAGGTCTTCCCAGGGGTCACCGCGGTGCCGCTGCCGGGCCACACGCCGGGCCATACCGGATACCGGGTCGGTTCCGGCAGCGATAGCCTGCTGATCTGGGGCGATATCGCCCACGTGCCGGAGGTTCAGGTGCCCCGGCCAGAGGTGACCATCCTATTCGACGTCGACCCGGCGCAGGCCCAAACCACCCGCCGGGCTATCCTGGCCTCGGTCACGGCTACCCGGCAGCTCGTCGCTGGCATGCACCTGCACTTCCCCGGCTACGCCCATGTCCGCGAAGAGCATGGCGCCTACCGCATCGTGCCGGAGGCGTGGCGGCTGGAGTTTTAACTGACCTGCTGCAGATGCCGGGTTTTGCGGCGGCTCATGAACGGTCGCTCGACATACACGTAGAACACGATGCCGCCCGCGATCGACACCGGGATCAGCACCAGGAACCAGACTCCCCAAATCAGTTCCGGGTTGCGGAACGCGAGACGGCCCAGGAGCTTCTCCGAGACGATTTGGATCGCGACGACATGGGTGAGATAGATCGAGTAGCACATCGTCCCGATAAGGCAGAGCCAGGGTATTCCGAACACGAAACGCCCGATCGCCCCCCGCATCGCGCCCAGGAAGACGCCGAAGATCGCGGCGATGGTGACGACATTCAGCAGCAGCGTCGCCCAGAAACCGCTCGGTTGCGCATCGATCTGCGTCAGCACCAGGCCGACACCAGCCGCAGCGACGAGGCCGACCGCCAGCATGGCGTCATACAGCGCCGGCCGAAGACGCGGATCGGTTGATGGCGTTGCCAGATCCAGGCTGACCGCCAACATGCCACCGACGAACAAATATGCATGCGCCAACAGACCGAAGCGGAAGCGGCCGTCGAACGGCATGTAGAGTTTGAGAAGCGGCGGTATGACGATCATCGCCGCGAGCAGCGCCGATAACGCCGCGACCCGCTTCGTCCGGTCCGGCATATACTTGAAAAACACCCAAATCAGCGGGCCCACCAGATAGAACTGGATCTCGATCTCCAGCGACCACAGAGGCGGATCCAGCAAAGGCGCAGTCGAGAAGACCAGTCCATGAAGATAGAACAGGCTGGCGGCGTAGCTTTCCGGCAGCGAGGCCGCATCTGGATCCAGGGCTGAAATACTGCCAGGGGCGTGGCCGCTCGCATACAGCGCAATGAAGCAGCCGGTGAGCGCAACGAGGTAGGGCGGATAGATGCGCCATAGCCGCCGGGCATAGAACTTCCCAACCTCCAGGCGCTTGTCGGTTCTTGTGGCGAATATTTGCGTGATGACGATGGCACTGATGAAGAAGAAGAAGTCGACGCCGATCTCGCCATGCGGGATGTAGCTGTAGAGATTGGTGATCGCGGGACCTTGCGCCGATAATTCGCTGGCGTGCCGTGCCGCACGCAGCGAGACGTGCCAAACGATCACCAGCAAGATCGACAAGCCGCGCAAACCATCGATCTGTGCGTTGTATTGGATAGCACCCGGCGGCCGACCGATCAGGCTCGGTAGCCGCGCTAGTCGTAACATCCAGGTACTCACTCGCGCCAACTCCTGTCCGCCGCCTTGCCCTCAACCAGAGGTCGCCAAGGGGATCCAACTTCCAACTTTACAGCACTTGTATCATTTATGGCGGCCTTCCTATGGATCGTCGTCGGCCGTCGCCCGGATGACGGGAGACGCAAACTACGCCCGGGCAGTGTTAACCACCCGAGGGCGGGTTACCAGAGCCAAGCAGGGTCTGGCCGCGCCACGCGACGCAGGGTCTGGCCGCGCCACGCGACCTTGGACCGCAGACACCTCAGCATGGTATAGCGGCGCCGGGTTTGCGCAGCGCCTGCCAGGCGGCGCCCCGGCACGCAACAGACGGCGTAGGAAGCCCGGTCCATGCAGATCACCGCCTTCGGGATGCTATTGATCCCCTTCTGCCTGGCCTGCGCGTTCTCGCCTGAGCTGTTGCTCTACCTCACCATCCTGTCGGGAGGGTTCGAGGCCGCTGCCTCGATGATCATCGGTCCGCTCGGGCTGCAGCCCAATATCCTGCCGGCCATGCTGTTCATGGGCCACCTGGTAGTGCTGCGCATGATGGGTGGCCGCTTTGTGGCGAATGCCGAGGTGGTGCGAGGACTTACACCGTTGTTGCTGTTCGTCGCCCTGGCGGTCATTGGCGCCTTCTTACTGCCGACCCTATTCGGCGGGCAGGCGCAGGTTTGGCCGCAGAAATCCGAAGATCACACCCAGGTGCTGCTCAGCTTCTCAAGCGCCAACATCACGCAGACGCTCTATTTGCTGATCGATATCGGCTTTGTCTATTCCTCCGCTCTGTACATCGCGTCCTATCCGGTTCGAGTACGGCGGTTGATGACGATGTATTTCGCGTCTGGCGTGCTGGTACTCGTCGTCAGCGCCTGGCAGCTCGCCAGCCGGCTGACCGGCATTCCCTTCCCCATAAGCTTTTTCTACTCCAACCCCGGCATCGCCGTGCTGTACGACCAAATGATGGGGAGCGTTCCCCGCACCAACGGGCCGTTCAGCGAGCCCTCCTCCTTGTCCACCTTCCTCTCCGGCATGAGCTTCGCGGCCGGGTGGCTCGTGCTGCACGGACGGGGCGGGGCGGCGGTTAAATGGCTCCTGGCGGGCGGGGTGTTCGGTGTCCTGCTCTCGACCGCCACCACCGGCATCGGCACTCTGCTCATTGGCGCGGGCTTGGCAGGCATCTACGTCGTGGCACGGGCGGCGCCGGTGGTGCGCCAGCGCTTCGTTCGGGTTGCCGTCCCCGTGGTGTTCTTCGGCTTCGTGACAGCAATCGCTGCGCCGATCGTGTTCCCCAGCATCGTCCATGCGGTGAACACGGTGGCGGAGGCAACGCTCACCAAATCCGACTCCTCCTCCTACGACGATCGGACGCAGGCGGACACGGCCAGTGTCATGCTGCTGATCCCGACGATGGGGCTGGGCGCTGGTTGGGGCAGCAATCGATCCTCCAGTCTCATCCCAGGGTTGCTCGCCAGTGCAGGCCTGCCGGGGCTTGGCCTGCTCATCTGGGCGGGACTGTCGTTGCGGCGAGAGATTCCGATCATGAGTCCCTTCCTATCCGGCGAGGATGATGCCTGGGCGCTTCAGGCGGCGTCTGCCGGGCTGGTGGGGCTGCTGATTGCGGCGGTCCTGTCTGGCCCGAACATCATCTCGCTCACCTTCTACGGGTTGCTGGGCGCCATGTATGGCATCCTGGCGCGCGCTCGCTTCGCCACGAACCAGCAGTCCCTGCGTCTGCGATCCCAGATGCAGCAGCGGCTGCATGCCGAACCGGCGCGTCCGTTCGGCGCCAACCAGGCCTAGGCGCGGTTCAGACGATGTCGGCTGGGATGCCCGCCTCGCGCAGCCGGGTCACGGCGGCGGCAACCTCGGCCTTCAAATTGGCGACGAAGCGAACCGCCGTGCGCGGTAGAGGCCGCTGGCGCGAGTAAACCATGCACAGCGTCAGTTCGATCGTCGGCTCGAACGGACGCACGACAAGTTCGTCGGCCAGGCCGGACAGCAAGATGATCGGGTCCGTCACCACCAGGCCCAGCCCGTGCCGCACCATCGACAGCGCGGCGAAGGACATGTTTACCTCGATCACCCCGGCGGTCCGCAGCCGCCGGCCGGGCAGGCGTTCGTGCAGCAGCTTGCCAGGGGACACGCTCGGGTCCAGCACGATCAGGGTTTGATCGGCCAGCATTTTGACGTCGATCTGCGTCTGGTTGGCCAGGGCATGGTGTGGCGGCAGCATACAAACCATTTGTGTGCGCAACAGCGGCTCGACAGCCACCTGGTGGTCCTCGACCGGGGCGTAGAGCACGCCCAGATCCGCCTCCTCCCGCAACACGGCCTGCACCACGTCGCGGGCCAAATGCGTGTTGACGCACAGTTCCACCCCGCGACGCTCGATATGGAAGCTCGCCAGCGCCCGCGGCAGGATGGAGCCGGTGACGGTCGCGATGGTGCTGATCGCCAGGCTGCCGGCCGTGGCATCGCGCAGTTCCGCGGCCCTGCTCTCCATCTTGCCCATGCGGACGAAGATCTGCTCCACGTCCTCGATCAACGCCCGCGCCTCGCCAGTCGGGCGGATTCGGTTGCCAGCTCGAACGAACAGGGCCAGGCCCAGCCGCTGCTCCAACTCCTTCAACATCTGGCTCGCGGCTGGCTGCGAGATGTGCAGCAAACGTGCGGTTTCTGTCACGTTGCGGGTCTGCATCAGCAGGCGGAACACCTCCATCTGGCGCAGGCTGACAGGCATAACCCCTCACTTATGGTTGGATGAGAAAACCATATTAGACACGCTCGTGCTGCAGCGCCAAAACTGCTGATGTCACCAGATTTCGGGCGCACGAGGCGGGAATGACAGCATGACCATAGCCGAAGACGTCGATAACCTCACCACCAACGATATTGCCGGAATGGGCGCGCTGCTGCGCCAGGGCGCCACCACGCCGGAGGCGCTGCTGGAGGCCTATCTGGACCGGATCGCGCGACATGACGGCGCCGTGCACAGCTTCCTGACCGTCGACGCGGACAACGCGCGCCAGGCTGCGCGTGGCGCCGGTGAGGAGTTGCGCGCCGGGCACGATCGCGGGCCGTTCCATGGCATCCCGTTTGCGCTGAAGGATAACGTCGACACCGCCGGGCTACGCACCACGGGCCATTCACGACAAGATCTGGAGCGAGTTCCGACAAAGGACGCCACGCTCGTCCGCTACCTGCGGGATGCCGGCGGCGTGCTGGTTGGTAAGACAGCGACCTTCGAATACGCGATCGGCGGCCCGTCCTGGGACCTGCCCTTTCCACCGGCGCTGAACCCGTGGAACACCAATCATCTGCCCGGCGGCTCCTCCAGCGGGTCGGGCGCCGCGGTGGGCGCGCGGTTCGTGCCGGCGGCGGTGGGCACAGATACCGGGGGGTCGGTGCGCTGGCCGGCCTCGATGTGTGGGGTCACCGGGTTGAAGCCGACTTACGGCTTGGTCAGCCGCACCGGCGTGGTGCCGAACACCTACTCGCTGGATCATTGTGGGCCGATCACCGCCTCCGCCCGCGACAACGCCATCATGCTGGGTGCCATGGCGGGACCCGATCCGGTCGACCCCAGCAGTTCCGGCCGCAAGGCGGAGGATTACGTGGCGGGACTGTCCGGCGACATCCGCGGGCTGCGCGTTGGCGTAGTCCGCAATTGGTATGCCGAGGAAGCCGACCCCGAGATCACCGAGGCGACCGACGAGGCCGTCCGCGTGCTCGCCGGCCTGGGCGCCACGATCGAGCAAATCGATCTCGGCGACCTGCAACCCTACCTCGACTGCAAGACGCTGATCTCCACCGCCGAGTTGTATGCGGTTCACGAAAAGAACATGAAGGCGCACCCCGAGTGGTTCAGCAAGAAATTACGCGAACGGGTGTTGGGCGGGGCACTGATGCGGGCCGAGGACTACGTCCACGCGATGCAATGGCGCACCGAACTGGCCCGCAAGCTGCTAGCCCCATTCGCCCGCTTCGACATCCTGGCCACAGCCGGCTGGCTTGGCCTTCCCGTGCTGGCCACTGAAGAGGGCAGCGACTTCTTCAAGCGCCTGCGGCTGATCACCATGCCGTTCTCCCTCTCCGGCAACCCGGCGATCGTCGTGCCATCCGGCTTTTCCAAGAGCGGGCTGCCAATGTCGTTCCAACTCGCTGGCAAGCCGTTCGACGAGGCCACCGTGTTGCGTTGTGCCGATGCGTATCAACGCGTCACCGACTGGCACCGCCGCGTACCGACATTGGCCTGAGGAGCAAAGTCATGAGCATCAATCAGGACGACGCGCTGACCCTGGCCCGCTTGGCCGGGCTGGATCTGCCGGTGGAATTCCACGCGGACCTCTTCGTTGCCTACGAGAAGCTCCAGGGCATGATCGCGCGCATGCCCCGGCGCGAGCGCACCGACGAGCCGGCTCACATCTACGACCCCACGCGGTTCATGCCGCCAACCGTCTAGGATTCAGCAGACATGATCGCTCGTCGGGATGTTGCCCGGTTATTAGGGTTGGGTGCCGCCGCCGCGGCATTGGGCACGTCCAGCGCCGCCCGTGCGGCGCCGACCGGAACCATGCGCGTCCGCATCGCCTCCGATATCGGCAACCTGGACCCGGCGCGGATTTTCCAGATCGAAAACCAAACGGTCGCTGGCAATATCTATAACGGGCTGGTGAAATACGATCAGGCGACGAACAAGATCGTCCCCGACCTGGCCACCGGCTACGAGATCAGCGAAGGCGGCAAGGTTTACACCTTCACGCTCCGCCCTGGCGTCACCTGGCACAAGAACTACGGCGAATTCACCGCCGACGACGTGAGGTTTTCGATCGAACGGGTGAAGAACCCGGCGACCAACAGCGCCTATTCCGGCCAGCTCACCTCGATCCAAAGTGTGGAGGCGCCGGACAAGCTGACGGTGCGGATCATGCTGAGCCGACCCGATCCCGGCATCCTGCAGAAGCTGACAGCCTTCAACCAGGGCTGGATGGTGTCGCGCAGGGCGCTCGAGGCGATTGGCGAGCAACGCTATCCACTGCAGCCCGTCGGCACCGGGCCGTTCAGCTTCGAACGTTGGACGCCGGGTAGCGAGGTGCGGCTGCGCGCCAACCCGACCTATTTCGAGGGCGCGCCGAAGGTCGACACGCTGGTGTTCCGCCTGATCCGCGACGAAACTGCTGCCGCGATCGCCCTGCAAAATGGCGAAATTGACGTATTCTACGCGCTGCAGCAGCCGGAGGTGATTACTCAGTTGAAGGCGGCGAAGGGCATCACCATCCTGCAACGCGCCGCCAACCACACCAACAACCTCGTCCTGAACATGACCGTGAAGCCGTTGGACGACATCCGGGTGCGGCAGGCGATTGCGTACGGCATCAATCGCCAGGCGATCCTGGACGGATTCTTTAAGGGCACTCGCGCCTTCGGCTACAGCGTGCTGACGCCGTCCTTTCCCGAATATACCGAGGACGTGCCGAAATATCCGTACGATCCGGATAAGGCGAAGGCGTTGCTGAAGGCAGCGGGAGCGGACGGGTTTTCGCTCGATCTCTATGGCGTTGCCGCCAACCCATACGACAAACTGACGGTGCCGATCGCCAGCGACCTAAATGGTGTGGGGATCAAGGCGAACATCAAGATCCTCGAGCGCGGCGCCTATCTACAGGCCCGCAGCAAGGGCGACATTCCAACCTGCGTCACCGGCGTGGTCGGGCCGCCTGATCCGGACAGCCCACTGATCACTCTGTTTGCCAAGCAGTCGTTCCCGCCGGGCCTGAACACGGCGCACTACACCGGGATCGAAGATTTGTTGGCCAAGCTGGGCGACACCCAGGCGGCCGATGCGCGGCTGGCGATCTATCACGAGATCCTGGCCAAAACGATGACCGACCTGCCGGCAATTCCGATCTATGCCGAAAACCTGTTCCTGGCACACGGCCCCAACGTCGAGGGCCTGGTGCAGAACTCCCTGTTCACAGTGCAGCTCTATTCCACGTCGCTGAAGGCCTAACCCTTTGCTGCGCTACAGCATGCAGACACTTGTCCAATTGATCGTGATGGTGTTCGGCATCTGCACGCTGGTTTTCTTCCTGATCCGGCTGATCCCCGGTGACCCGGCGACTGCCATGCTGGGCGATTACGCCACGCCCCAGGCGATTGCCGCCTTGCGGGCCGATCTGGGCCTGGATCAGCCGTTGCTGGTGCAGTACGGCCGGTTTCTTGGGCACGCCGTTACGGGCGACCTTGGTGCCTCCGTGGTGACCGGGCAACCGGCGCTGGACCAGATCCTGGACAGCCTGCCGGCCTCTGCGGCGCTGGCGCTGAGTGGTTTGGCGATTGCCGTGCTGCTGGGGGTGCCATTGGGCATCGTCACCGCACGCCGGGCCGGGAGTTGGACGGACACGCTGGTAATGATCGGCGGCTTGCTGGGTATTTCCTTCCCGGTGTTCTGGCTGGGCTTGGTATCGGTGCTGCTGCTGGCGCACGAGATCCACCTATTTCCGGCATTGGGTGCCGCCTCGTCGGATGATCTGCTGGACCAGTTGCAACATCTGGCACTGCCCGCGCTGGTGCTGGGCGTGTCGACCGCCGCCTATATCGCCCGGCTCACCCGCTCGGCGATGCTGGAGGCGCTGATGCAGGAACATATCCGCGTCGCCCGCGCCATGGGCGTGCCAGAGCGCCGGGTGGTATATCACTTGGCGCTCCGCAACGCGATGATCCCCATCCTGGCAATCATCGGCGTTACCTTCGCCCTGTCGCTCGGCAGCGCCATTCTGGTGGAGGCGGTGTTCAGCCGACCTGGCTTAGGATCCACCATCCTCAAGGGCATCCTGGCGCGGGATTACCAACTGGTGCAGGCCGGCGTGCTGGTTCTGGCGCTGGCGGTGGTCGTGGTGAACTCGCTGATCGACGTCGCATACCTCGCGGTCGATCCACGGTTGCGTAGGGCATGAGCGCTGTGTTGCGCCACGAACCCGCGGCCTGGCGGCGCTATGCGGCGCATCGGGGTTTCGCAATCGGCTTCGTCGTTCTGGTGCTGCTGATCATCGTCGCCGTGGCCGCACCTGTGATCGCACCCTATCCGCCGCTGGCAACCGATTTGGCCAATACGCTGGCGCAGCCGAACGGGGCGCATTGGTTGGGCACCGACCAATATGGGCGGGACGTGCTGTCCCGCTTGATCTGGGGCGCGCATGTGTCGCTGGAGGTTGCGGCCGCGGTGGTTGGGATCTCCCTCGTGCTCGGCACCGCCATCGGCGCAGCGGCCGGGTATCTCGGCGGCTGGGTGGAGCGGTTGATCATGGCCGGCAACGATATATTGCTCGCCTTTCCAGGGTTTTTGCTGGCCTTGGCATTGGTCGCGGTGCGGGGCTCGACGCTCAGCTCGATCATCGTGGCGGTGGCGGTGGCGTATACGCCGCGCGTGGCATCCGTCATGCGGTCGGTCGTGCTGACGATCCGGCCGCGCCCGTTCATCGAGGCATCGCACTCCATCGGCAGGGCGATGTCGCCATCGTGCTGCGCCACGTGCTGCCGAACGCGCTGCCGCCGGTGATCGTGGTGGCGACCGTCAGTGCGGCCTCGGCCATTCTGTCGGAAACGGGGCTCAGCTACCTGGGCCTCGGTGTGCAGCCACCGACGCCCACCTGGGGCAACGTCATCGCCGACAGCCAGGGGTTCATCGCCAGCAACCCGTGGATCTCGATCTCCGCAGGCCTATGCATCGCGCTGACGGTGATCGCGCTGAACCTGCTGGGCGATGGGTTGCGCGACACGCTGGACCCGCAGATGCGGCGGCAGACCGGCACGAGGATTCTGTAGGTGCTGGACGTGGCCACCCAACCCAGCCCGGTGACCCTGGATCGTGACGCGCCCATCCTGGAAATCCGCCGCCTACGGACCGAGGTGCCGACCAGCCACGACCCGATCGTGTTGCTGGACGACGTGAGCCTGCAAGTTCACGCCGGCAGGATGCTGGCCGTGGTCGGCGAGTCCGGCTCGGGCAAGTCGATGACGTTTCTGTCCGCCCTGGGCATCGCGCCGCCGCCGTGCCGGGTGGCCGCCGGGTCGGTGCTGTTCGAGGGCAAGGATTTGACCCGGTTCTCGCCGGAGGAATTGCGCCGCCTGCGCGGGGCCGGCATTTCGATGGTGTTCCAGGACCCGCTGACCGCGTTGAACCCCGTATTCACCATCGGCCAGCAGATGGTAGAGGTGATCCGGGCGCATCGCGCGATCGGGCGCCGGGCTGCGTGGGCACATGCGACGGACATGCTGGCGCGGGTGCAGATCCCCGACCCGCCGGGCCGTATGCACGCCTATCCGCATCAGCTCTCGGGCGGCATGCGGCAGCGTGTGCTGATTGCCATGGCCATCGCACTGGATCCTCGGGTCTTGATCGCGGACGAACCCACCACGGCGCTGGATGTGACGGTGCAGGCGCAGATCCTGGAATTGCTGGATGGGCTGCGGCGCGAAACTGGGATGGGACTGGTGCTCATCACCCACGACCTCGGCCTCGTCGCCCGCTACGCCGACCAGGTCGCGGTCATGTATGGCGGCCGGGTGGTGGAGGCCGCCGCCGCCGGGCCGCTATTCGCCACGCCGCGCCATCCCTACACACGGGCGCTCTTCCGCTCGATCCCACGGCTGGACGCCGCGTTGGAGGAGGATCTGCCCACTATTCCCGGCCACCCGCCCAACATTGCCGAACTGCCGCCGGGCTGCGCGTTTGCGCCGCGTTGCTGGTTGCGCGGCGCGCGGGCGGATTGCGAGACGGAACGGCCGCCACTGGTGGCAGTCGGCGAGGCCGGCCACCGCAGCGCCTGCCTGCACTGGCCCGACATGGCGCACGCGGCGTGAGCATGCCCTTGCTGGAGGTGGAACACCTCACTCGCAGCTTCACTCGGCGGCGCGGCATCTTCGGGCCATCCGATGCGGTGCGTGCGGTGGACGACGTGTCGTTCACCCTGGGCCGCGGCGAAACATTGGGGCTGGTGGGCGAAAGCGGCAGCGGCAAGAGTACGCTGGGCCGGCTGGTGCTGCGCCTGATCGCGGCCGACAGCGGCAGCATCCGTCTGGATGGCACCGACATCGTGGGGCTGCCGACCCGCCAGGTGCGCGCCTTGCGCCGACAGATGCAGATGGTGTTCCAAGACCCCTACGGATCTCTTGACCCGCGCATGACCGCCGGGTCGATCATCCTGGAACCCATGCGCGTCCATGGCATCCCGATGGGTGAGCGGCATCGACGCCTGGAGGACACGATGCGCCGGGTCGGACTGGACCCCGCGCAGGCCGGCCGCTATCCGCACCAATTCTCCGGCGGTCAACGCCAGCGCATCGGCATCGCCCGCGCCATGACGTTGGCGCCGAGGCTGCTGGTGCTGGACGAGCCGGTGTCGGCGCTGGACGTGTCGATCCAGGCGCAGATTATCAACCTCCTGCAGAAGCTGCAGCGCGAGAACGATCTATCGTTCCTGTTCATTGCCCATGATTTGGCGGTGGTACGCCACATCAGCCACCGGGTTGCGGTGATGTATCTTGGTCGCATTATCGAAGTGGGGCCGCGCGAAAGTCTGTACGGGACGCCGCTGCACCCCTACACGATCACCCTGCTCTCCGCCGTCCCCGTGCCGGACCCGGTGCTGGAACGCAGGCGGTCGCGCATTGCCTCGTTCGGAGAAATCGGGTCCGCCGCGCATCTGCCCGGCGGTTGCCGCTTCCACCCACGCTGCTACCGCGCCCGGCTGGTGGCCAAGCAGCCCGGCACGACGGCGGCGACTGTTGCCGGCGAAACCCTGCCGCAACGCTGCGTCGAGCACGACCCGGCGCTAACGCCGCTCGCTAGCGGACATGCCGCCGCCTGTCACTTCCCCGAACTGCCCGAAACCCGCTCGCCCATCGCGGAACGGGCGCTGACCCTGACGCAGGAGCTTGCCTGAATGCCAATCGCCGACACGGATCTCTGGCAACTGAGCGTCGCCGAAGCAGGCGGATTGATTGCCAGCCGCGATATCTCGCCAGTGGCGCTGACCAAGGCCTGTCTGGGCCGGATCGCCGCGGTGGATGCGCAGATCCACAGCTATATCCACGTCGCGACCGAGGCCGCGCTGGATGCCGCTCGCGTGGCGGAAAAAGAGGTCGCGGCGGGCGAGTTGCGCGGCCCGCTGCATGGCATTCCCTACGGCGTGAAGGACAATTACGACGTAGCCGGCATGCCGGCGACCGGCGCCTCCCGCGTTCGGCTGGACAATGTGCCAACGCAAGACGCCGCCTTGGTGACGCGGCTGCGCCAGGCTGGCGCGGTGCTGATGGGGAAGCTGGCGACGTGGGAATACGGCACCGGCAATGGCGGCGAGTATTTCGACCTGCCCTTCCCCCCAGCGCGCAATCCCTGGGACGTCTCCCGCTTCACCGGCGGCTCCAGCACCGGCGCCGGCACCAGCGTGGCGGCTGGAACGGCGTTGTTCGCCCTGGGCTCGGACACAACCGGATCCGTCCGGCTACCGGCGGCGGCCACCGGCACGGTGGGGCTGATCGCCACCGCCGGCGTGCTGGACCGCGACGGCATTCTGTCGAATTGCTACTCGCTGGATAAGCCGGGCACCTTCACCTGGACCGTCGAAGACGCGCGGCTGGTGTTCGGCGCATTGCGATCGGGGGACGGGTTACCGCCGCCAACCCAGCAGGGCCTGGCCGAAATGCGCATCGCCTACATCGACGATCCAGGCCCCGGCCTGCCCGCGCCGGACGCGCCGTTGGCTGCCGCCTTCGCCGCCGCGGTGCAGGTGCTGCGGGACGCCGGGGCAATCGTCACGCCGATCGCCCTGCCCGTGTCAGCTGCCGATTGCTTCGCGGTGAGCCGGCTGATTGGTCCACCCGAATCCGCCGCGATCCACGAAAAGGAACTTCGCGAGCGCCCCGGCGACCTTGGCTTCGCGCTGCGGGACAAGCTGCTGGCGGGCTCGCTGGTCAGCGCCGTCGACTATATCGCCGCGCAGCGTCGCCGCCGTCAGATTGCGTTACAGATGGAGGCGATGATGGCGCAGTTCGACGCGCTGGTAACATTCGGCCCGTTGCACGTCGCCCCGCGCCTGGGCGTGGAGCCGGAGATGACGGCCTACACGGTGGAAACCATGCTGACGCCGTTCAACCTGTCCGACCAACCGGTCATCGCCCAATGCATCGGTTACTCTCCTGGCGGCTTGCCGCTGGCCTGGCAAGTCGTGGGACGCCGGCATGCGGAGGCAACCATCCTGCATGTCGCTGCCGCCTACGAAGCAGCGACGGAGTGGCGCAGCAGGCGCCCAGTGTTGGAGGCCGCATGATGGAGTGGACCATGGAACGGATCCAGGCACTGGCCATCGAACGCGGTTTAACCCGGCTGACCCCCGAGCACCTTGCCCGGTGGCTGGAAATCGCCCGCAATCAACGCGACACAACAGCACTGCGCGACGCCGTCGCCTGCAAGACCGACGCGCCAGCCTATGGCCCAGGCATTTAGGGAGACACTGACATGGACAACGACCTAATCGAGAACTACCGCGGCCTTTACGAACACCGCATCGGCTATGGCAGCCGCCCAGCCATTATCGTCATCGATTTCGTTCGCGCCTATACCACCGTAGGCGCGGCCTTCTTCGGCCAGGGCGTGGTCGACGCCGTCGCTGAAACAACGGAGTTGCTGGACACTGCGCGACAGGCTGGCGTGCCGATCATCCACACTCGCCCGATGTATCATCCCTCCGGCGTAGACGGCGGCCTGTTCGTCAAGAAGATCCCCGCCCTGCGCGGCATGGTGCGTGGCGCCGTGCTGGGGGAGTTCGATGTGAAGGTAGCACCCGACCCGGCGGATCTGGTGTTTGAAAAGACCTATCCCAGCAGCTTCTTCGCCACGCCAATGGCATCGACGCTCACCGCGCTGGGCGTTGACACGATCATCCTGGCCGGCTGCTCGACCTCCGGCTGCGTGCGCGCGACGGCAGTGGACGGCATCCAATACGGCTACCGGGTGATCGTACCGCGCGAATGCGTTGGCGACCGGCACCGCGCCCCGCACGACGCCGCCCTCTTCGACATCAACGCCAAGTACGGTGACGTGGAAACCAAGGCGGATGTGTTGGCCTATTTGCGCAAGATCGGCAATCAAGCCCGCAACGCCGCCTGAATTACCCGCGCCTAGGGCACGGCCGGGACTTCATCCGCCCATCCTGTCGCCATCTGATACAGATGGGCCAGGCCGAGCAGGCGCTCCTCCGAGAACGGGCGACCGACGAGTTGAAAGCCGACAGGTAACCCGGCGTCATCCATGCCGCACGGCACGCTGATGGCGGGGACGCCCAGATAGTTGAACGGGCGTGACAGCCGGGTCAGCCCCATGATGACGCGGGCGACGTCGCTGCCGGCGGCTACATCGACAGTATCTATCCGCGGCACGGCGATTGGCATGCTGGGGAGGAACAGCACGTCGGCTTCGCCTAAGACATCGGTGATGAACCGGTCCAGGAAGCGTCCACGCATCGCCAACGCTTCGACATAGCGTGTCGCCGGAATATGGAAGCCAGACATGGTGCGGGCGAACACGAGCGGCGAGTAATCCTGCGGCCGCTCCCGCATCCAGCGCCCATGCAGCGTCGCCGCCTCACACTTCGAAATCGTATCGGCGAGGGCGTAGATCTCGTCCATCCAATCCATGCGCGCGGACACCATGCGCACGCCCAATCGCTGCAGCATTGCGCGCGCAGCCTCGTGCCGCGCAACGAGGTCAGGCGCCATATCGGCCAACACCGCGCTGTCGAGCACGGCGACGGTGAAACTCGCCGGGTCGGCGGCGACGACGCGGGCGGGGTCGGGGATCGGCAGGTCCAACGCACTCGGATCCAGTGGGTCGGGCCCAGCGACGGCGGCCAACAGTAGCGCGCAGTCCAATGCGGTGGCGGCCAAGGGGCCGACCGTGTCCAGCGAGACGGCGCGTGGCATCACCCCGGCGCGGCTGACCCGGCCATAACTGGGCTTCACGCCGACCACGCCGCAGACAGCGGCTGGCAAGCGGATGGAGCCGCCCGTGTCCGACCCTAAAGCTGCGGCAACGATACGTGCCCCGGCAGCCGCGCCCGATCCGCTGGATGAACCGCCGGCGATGTACTCGGTATTCCAAGGATTGCGGATCGCGCCATAATGCGGATTGATCCCGGTGGGCGATGCCGCGAACTCCGCCATATTCAGCCCGCCCAGCCAAATTGCCCCCGCCGCCTCCAGCCTTGCTGCGACGGTGGAGGTGCTATCGGCCACCCGATCCGCCAGGATCTTGCTACCGCCCGTGGCGACCTTGCCCGTGCGGTCGAACATGTCCTTATGCGCCATCGGCAACCCGTCGAGCGGACCCAGCACCCCTCCCCTCGCCCGCCGCGTGTCGGACGCGCGGGCGGCGGCCATGGCCTCCTCCGGCTCGACCGAGATGAAGGCATTGATGTGCGGCTGCCAGGCCTCGTGCCGGGCAAGCGCCGCGTGCACCAATTCCTCGCTGGATAGCGTGCCCGCCTGCAGCGCTTCGGCCTGGGCGGCCAGGGTCAACGGCGCGCCAGAATACGACGCCGCCTTCACCGGCCCGGCCCGCGTGGGCTTGGCCTGCGCCCCGGCCAGCATGGCGCGACGGAAATGCACCGCCTCGTCGAACGGGTCCAGATGCGCGGCCGCCTGCGCACCCACTGCCTGGTTCAGCCGATCGATCTCGGCGATGACGGCTGCGGCGCCGGGCCGGCCGGAACGCGCAGTTCGCAGGCCGGCGGCCGGGTCGCTGTCGAGCAGAGTGGGATCGTTTTCTGCCATCCGGGGATCGCTGGGCATCGCGCTGGGCCTCTTTGCTTAGGGTCCGCCAAAGCGGATATTGTCACCAATTCACGTTGCAAGATCGAGGCCAGCTTTCTAGTTTGTTCGGACAAACGGACCTGGTGTCCGCCGCCGAAGGAGCGATGCTGCATGACCATCCAAGACAAGCTCAACGCACAGATCGCCCAGGCGGAGCAGCATAATCCCCGGCTCAACGCGCTCATCTCCATCATGGCGGGGCCAGCACGCTCCGTTGCCGCCGCGTTGGATGCGGGCGACGAACCTCGCGGCCTGCTGCACGGCATGACGATCGCGGTGAAGGACAATATTGACGTGGTGGGCACCGCCACCACCGCCGGTGCCAGCTTCCGGCGCGATGCGCTGCCCAATAGCGACGCGCCCGTGGTGGAGCGGCTGCGCCGGGCTGGTGCCGTCATCATGGGCAAGGCGAACATGGCGGAACTGGCGTTCGGCATCCGGTCCCGCAGCACGGTGGGTGGGCAATGCCGCAACCCCTGGGCGGAGGACCGGATTCCCGGGGGGTCGTCCGGCGGGTCGGGCGCCGCGGTGGCCGCCGGGTTCTGCGACGCGGCGCTGGGCAGCGATACCGGCGGCTCGGTGCGATTGCCAGCGGCGTTTTGCGGCGTGTCCGGCCTGCGCCCGACTTCCGGCCGGGTCCCCAACCGCGGCAGCGTGCCCGTTAGCGCGGCGTTGGACACGATTGGGCCGCTGGCCCGGCGGGTGGAGGATGTCGCGTTGATCTTCGCCGTGACCGCCGGGTTCGATCCGGCGGATCCGTATTCCGTCGATCAGCCGTTGGAGAACTTCCTGCCGCATTTGCACGACGGGATCGCCGGCTGCCGCATCGGCATTCCACGCAACCATTACTTCAACGATTGCGACCCGGATGTCGTCACCGCCGTCATGGCGGCCGCCCACACCTTGGAAGCATTGGGCGCCATCCTGGTGGAGGTCGATGTACCGGAAGCGGAGCGCGTGCATGCAGCGACCTCCGCCGCCGTGTTCGCCGATGCCTGCACGATCTATGGCGAGCGGCTGAAGAACGCGCCGGAAACCGTGGATTTGGACATCCGCACCCGGATGCTGACCGGCCTGAACGTAACCGGCATGCAATATGCCGAAGCGATGGCGTTCAAGCGACACTGGATGCACACGCTGCGTGGCCTGTTCGGCGGGATCGACATGCTGCTGTCACCCACGGCGCCGGTCGGGGCGCCACCGATCGAGGACGGAGCGTCGCTGCTGAACGTCACGCGTGACATGACGAAGAACACCTATGCCGGCGCGTTTGGCGCGCTCCCCGGTTTGTCGGTCCCATGCGGGCTGACGAGCGCCGGTTTGCCGATCGGGTTGCAGCTAGAGGCGGCCTGGTGGGCCGAGTCGCTATTGCTGCGCGCCGGCTGCGCGTTTCAGGGTCGCACGGATTTCCATCGTGCCCGGCCTAGCCTCGCATAACGTAACCGGGAGGCGTTAACCGCTTTGGCAACTTCATGTGGCGAAAAGGGTTTGGTGCCCCATGGCCACAGCGCAATGACCAGCGACCAGACCGTCGAGATCAGCCTACAGACGCTGCTGTACGCTTTCCCGCGTGCAGCCGGCTGGATGCCCGGCGCTGGCAAATACAGCGCCATGCTAACGACGCTGCTCGATAGCGGCACCACGCTGATCGAGGAGATCCTTATGCCATCAGTGGATGATGCCTCAGTGGAATGGTTGGTCCGGCTGACCCCGAAGGGAATCGTCGAACGCGCTAACGGCGATCGTGATCCCGCCCCGTGCGCGGCCAAAGGCTGGCATACCGCGGACCATGCGCCGGCGCGGTTGCACCGCTACAGCCAGCGCGACAGGTAAAACCGCGGCAGCTCGTCGGGAAACGGCTTGAAGTCCAGGTTCTTTACGAAGGCGTATTGCGTCACCGAGGTGTAGAGCGGCAGCCAGTAAGCCTGATCGGTCACGCGGCGAATGGCGGCGGTGTAGTGCGTCTGCCGCTTCGCCGGGTCGGTCTCGGCGCCAGCCAGTTGCAGCTCCTGCTGGACCTCCGGGTCATGTGCGTAGTCGTTGGAGCCGCCACCGAAATAGTACGGCAAAATGGCCGACACGTCGTTGACCGAGTTGCTGCCCCAGGTGCCGAGATTGGTGGGTGTTTGGCCGGCCATCACCTTTTCGATCTCGGCCCCCACCTGCAATTGCTGGATGTTCAGGGTAATGCCTACGGCCCGCAAATAGCTCTGCACCGCAGCGGGAAAGGCTGGCAGCACGTAGGTGTATAGCGTGGTGGTGAAACCGTCGGCAAACCCGGCCTCCTTCAGCAACGCCTTGGCCTTTGCGGGGTCGTATTCGTAGGCCACGGCGGCAGACTGGTCGCAGCCGAACTGGCTGGGGTAGCATGGGGCGTCCACCGGGTGGCTATCGCCCTGCATCAGGTTGTGGGCGATGGCGTTACGATCGATCGCGTGGAAGATTGCTTGCCGCACCTTCAGGTTGGTGAGCGGATTGTCCTTGCCGCTGCGGCCGGCCGCGTCGAGTTGCATGTAGCCGAGCCGCATTGAGCCCGCGCGCATTGCCAGCTTGCCCGGCAACATTTTCAGGTTGTCGAACTGATCCGGGTTGTAGTTCCAGATCCAGTCGGCTTGCCCAGCGATGAAGGCCGACAACTCGCTTGCCGCATCTAGGAGCTCGGTGATCTTGAGGGTCTTGATCGCCGGGCGAGGTTTGGGGGCGCCGGCATAATATCCCTCGAACCGCTCGAACTCGATGGACGAGCTGCCGTTCACCCGCGTGATGCGATACGGGCCGGCGCCGACCGGGGCTTTGGAATAACCTTCTGGACCAACTTTCTCGCGGTACATCTTGGGATAGATCGGTGTCAGCATCGCCAGGTATTCCAGCGCGGCGGGAAACGGGGCCTTCAGTTTCAGCCGGACCTGCCGGTCGTTGATCTTCTCCGCCCCCGACCAGAAGGCGAAGTTGCTGGGCACCGAAACCTTCGGGTCATTCAGGATCGTCTGAATCGTGTAGACGACGTCATCCGCCCCGAACGCATCGCCGTTATGGAATTTCACCCCGTCGCGCAGGGTGAAGTCGATCGTGGTCGGATCGACCTGCGTCCACGCGGTCGCGAGCGCGGGCACGTTCTTGAATGTCTCCGGGTCGCGGTAGACCAGCATATCCCATGCCTCATGCGACACGATCAGCCCGGTGCGCAGGGAATTGCGATAGGGGTCGACATCCGTCACCGCGTCGCGCCACGTCACCCGCAGTGTATCCTGCGCCTTTTGCGCCCGCGCGGCGCCGGGCAACGCGGCAACGGCTGCAGAGCCGGCGAGGAAGGAACGACGCTTCATTGGATCTCGCAGCATAGGATGCAACTCCTTGGGTGCTTGCAGAACAGTGCGGAGACGATAAGGCAATTACCATACCATCGCCGCTCTCATGGCGTGGTGAATAGGTTTCATGGGCCTGCTTGCCAAACTTGCACTCGCCACGCGCAGGGCATACGCAAAGTGCAAAATTTGGAGAACGGCCAGTTATGGGCACGTCGACAACAGCAGACCCGAACTATTTGCCCGTGCGGCCGGATTGGCTTGCAAGAGAGGCAGAGGCGGTGCTGGAGGCTGATCTGCCGATCATCGATGCGCACCATCATCTGTGGGATCGCCCAGGCTGGCGCTATATGGCCGAAGAATTGCTTGCCGATGCGAATTCTGGTCACCGCATCGTGGCGACCCTGTTCATGCAGGCGCAGACGATGTATCGCGCCACCGGCCCCGTTTCGTTGCGGGACATCGGTGAGACGGAGTTCGTGAACGGCGTCGCCGCCATGGGCGCAAGCGGACATTATGGGCCGACCTTGCTGTGCGCCGGCATCATTGGCCGTGCCGACCTTCGCCTTGGTGCGGCCGTCCGCCCTGTGCTGGAGGCCCATATTCGCGCCGGCAACGGCCGGTTTCGCGGCATCCGGCACACGGTCGCCTGGGACGCGGATACCTCCCTTCTGAACCCGCGGAGTGTCGCTCCGCCCGGCTTGCTATCGGATGCATCCTATCGGGCGGGATTTGCCGAACTCGCCCCGCTGGGGCTGAGCTTCGACGCATGGCTGTTCCACCCGCAGCTGGATGAGTTGACGGCGCTGGCTCGTTTGTTCCCGGATACGCAGATCATTCTAAACCATTGCGGCGGTCCGCTCGGCATCAATGCCTATCGCGACACGACGGTGCTGGCGGCGTGGTCCAGGTCGATCCGGACGCTGAGCGCCTGTCCGAATGTGTGTGTCAAGCTGGGCGGCCTTGGCATGCGGATCAGCGGCTTCGACTTCGAGAAGCAGCCGGATCCCCCGTCCTCGCAGCAATTAGCAGCGGCGTGGCGCCCGTTCATCGAGACGTGTATCGAGGCGTTCGGCCCGGCGCGATGCATGTTCGAGAGCAATTTCCCGGTCGACAAAGGCTCCTACAGTTATCGCGCCTGCTGGAACGCGTTCAAGCGATTGGCCGCCGGCGCCAGCGTGGATGAGAAGACCGCCTTGTTCAGCGGCACTGCCCAGGCGATCTACCGGGTCGAACTTCCATGAGCGCGACCCTGCCGGTGGAGCGACCTGTCGATGCGGCGATCCTGGCGCTGCAGACATCGGCCTTGCGCAAGAACACCTGGCGCCTGATGCCGCTGTTGGTGTTCGCGCTGGTGTTCAACTACGTCGATCGCACCAGCGTCGGCTTTGCCGCGCTGACGATGAACCAGGATCTGGGGCTGACGGCGACCCAATTCGGCTGGGGCGCCGGGCTGCTGTTCGTCGGCTATTGCGGATTCGAAGTGCCGAGCAGCCTCATCCAATACCGGGTTGGCGCCCGTCGCTGGCTGGGGCGCATCATGATCACCTGGGGTCTGGCCGCAGCGGCCACGGCATTCGCGGTGGGACCGAACAGTTTCTACATCATCCGCTTCATCCTCGGCGTCGCGGAGGCCGGGTTCTTTCCCGGCGCCATGTTCTTCCTGTCCTGCTGGTTTCCGGCAGAGCATCGCACCCGCATGCTCGGCTGGCTTGGCGTATCGGTGCCGATCTCGTCAGTGATCGGCGCACCGATGTCGGGCATGTTGTTCCAGATGCAGGGTGTGGCGGGGCTCACCGGTTGGCAGTGGATGTTCATCGTAGAGGGTCTGCCGGTCTGCATTGTCGGCATCGCCACCCTGTTCCTGCTCGCCGACCAGCCGCAGGACGCAAGCTGGCTGACCCAGCCGGAGAAGGACGCGCTGGCAGACATGCTGCGGGAGGAAATCCGCCCGCGGGAACGCAACAAGTTCTGGGCCGCAATCAAGGATATTCGCGTCCTCACCCTCTCGGGCATCAATTTCTCTTTCACGCTGGGCGCCTACGGCATCAGCATCTGGTTGCCGCAGATTCTCAAAGGACACGGGCTGTCCAACCTGACGATCGGCTTCGTGGCGGCGATCCCCTACGTGGTGACGACCGTCGTGATGATTGCCTGGATGGCGGCGCTCAGCCGCGGTGGTGGCAAGATCTGGAGCCTGGTGGCGGCCTGCACGCTGGGGGCGGCTGGGTTGGGGCTATCGGTGCTGACCGGCTCGCTCGTGCTCAGCATGGTGGCGATGACCATTGCGGTGGTGGGTGCGGTCTGTGCCCGGACGATCTTCTGGACCATTCCCACGCGGTTCCTGACTGGCCCGGCAGCCGCGGGCGGCCTGGCGTTTATGAATTCCATCGGGGCGTTCGGCGGCTTCGTCGGGCCGTTCATGGTCGGCTGGCTGAAGGACACCACGGGCTCGTTCACGGCTGGGCTGCTAGGCCTGACGGTGGTGTTGACGCTCTCGGTCGTGATGAGCCTTTCACTCTTTGCGATGGTCAAGACCGAATGAGCCGCACCCTCACCGGATGAGGTTACTGCGGGCGACGTCCAGAAGCTCGTCGCCACGGCCGTTCATCACCGCCCGCATCGCCCACAGACTGAAGCCTTTCACCTGCGCCAATTCGATCTTCGGCGGCATGGCCAATTCCTGCGTGTTGGTCACCACATCCAGCAACGCCGGGCCGTCATGGGCAAGCACGTCCTGGATG
>NZ_LMUY01000150.1 GCF_009765685.1 Acidisphaera sp. L21
CCTGGCAAAATACGGCAAGGAGCAGGACGACGAGATCGTTCGGCAGGAAAGCGGGCTGGTGGATGTGTTCCGTAAAGGTGGGATGAATATTCAGGAGGTCGATCTCGATAGTTTCCGCAAGCCCGTCCTCGCCAGCCTGCCCGGCAAGTTCGAGGCGAAATGGGGCAAGGGCCTTTGGGACAGAGTTGCTTCGGCCTGAACAGCATGGTGCGAATCTTCGACCGCGCGTTGGAGGCTGTGGCCTGTACGCTATTGTTCGTGCTGTTGGTGACGGTGCTGCTGGGTGTCATCACGCGCGCCACTGGAGAGCCGCTGATCTGGACGGACGAGGGCGCCCGCTTCGTGATGGTGTGGCTCGCCTCGTTCGGCTGGATGATCGCCGGGCGCCGCCGCGCCCATGTCCGCATCCGGTATTTCCAGGACCTGCTCCCCCCGGCGCTGCATCGCGGGACGGAGGTGGTGATCCAACTCGCGATGGTCGCGCTCGGCTGCGCTCTGGCCTGGTATGGGGTCTACCTGGTACGCCGCAACCAGGATCTGGAGGCGACGTCGCTGCCGATTTCGATGGCCTGGCTGTACATACCGATGATCCCTGCCGGGTTGCTGATGGCAGTGCAGGGCGTGGCCCAGGCCATCGAGCGAGGAAAGCTCGTGTCCACCTCCCCTCTCTCGGAGGAGTTGGTGGAATGACCAATTTCCGATTCGCATTGGCATGACCAACCTCATGTTCGGCATCGGTGGCGTGTGGCTGGTGAGCATCCTGGCCGGGCTGCCGCTGTTCGCTGCGATGGGGCTGGCCGCGTTGGCCTTCGTCTCCCTTGCCGGGCTTTCCCCGTCGATCGTGCCGCAGAAGATGGCGCAGGCCATGAACTCGTTCCCGATCGTGGCCGCGCCTTTGTTCATCCTCATGGGCAATCTGCTGAGCGCGTCCCGCATCACCGACCGCATCGTGCGATTTGCCACGGCGATCACCGGGTCGCTGCGCGGTGGGTATGCGCAGGCCAGCATCCTCTCCAGCCTGATCTTCGCGGGCATGGCCGGGTCGGCGGTGGCAGATGCGGCGGGAACGGGTGCGGTGGAAATCCGGGCGATGAAGCGGGCAGGCTACCGGGCGGAAACCGCGGCGGCGATCAATGCTTCGGCTGCGACAATCGGCGCCATCGTGCCGCCCAGCCTGCCGATCGTGATCTTTGGCGTCACCTCCG
>NZ_LMUY01000130.1 GCF_009765685.1 Acidisphaera sp. L21
CCGGTCGTTGCCGACGCAGAGCAACAAGGGCCCGGTCGCCGTGCTGAACGACTCGTAGGGAACGAAGCCAGGGTGACCCGAGGCATGCCGCGCCGGCATGGTGCCGGAATTGACGTAAGAATCGGCCTTCTGAGCATTCCAAACCATGGCAGTTTCCAACAGCGAGCCGCTGACGACACCACCTCGCCCAGTCTTCTCGCGGCGGTGCAGCAGCGACAGGGCACCGATCACCACCCACATCCCCGTACCCTGGTCGCAGACTGAGGCACCAAGCCGTAGTGGCGGATCATCCGGCCCGCCGTTCACGCTGGATAGGCCGCTGAAGGCTTGGATCAGCGGCTCGTAGCCCGGGCTATGCCGCTGTGGACCAAGGTGGCCAAACGCTGAGATCTCGCAGTAGATCAACCGAGGATGCCGTCCGCACATGGCTGGCCCATCGATGCCCAGGCTCTCAGTCACACCGGGGCGCAAGTTGTGGACGAGGATATCAGCATCCGCCGCAAGCCCCTCGAGCGCCGCCCGCCCCTCCTCCGATTTTAGATCCAGAGCCACGGAGCGCTTGTTGCGGTTGAACACGTGGAAGTTCAACGCATCACCATGCCGAAACGCCGGTCCCATATGGCGTGCATCGTCACCGCCCTCAATGCGCTCCACCTTGATCACCTCGGCACCGAGATCGCCCAGGATGGCGCCCGCGAACGGCCCGGCCAGCACTTGGCCCAGCTCGACCACGCGGACGCCGCTCAGCACGCCGCTCACTTCACGGCCGCCTTG
>NZ_LMUY01000015.1:0-16847 GCF_009765685.1 Acidisphaera sp. L21
GGGCTATCCTTCGTACTGGGCGTCGGTGACGTGTTCCATCCAATTCACCGGGGAGCCGTTGAGCTTCTCCTGGATCGCGATATGGCTCATCGCCGTGGTGGCCGCGGCGCCGTGCCAATGTTTCTCGCCCGGCGCGAACCAGACGACATCGCCGGGCCGGATTTCCTCGATAGGCCCGCCCTCCCGCTGCGCCCGTCCGCACCCGGCGGTCACGATCAGGGTTTGGCCGAATGGGTGGGTGTGCCATGCCGTCCGAGCGCCCGGTTCGAACGTCACAAGGGCCATGGCGACGCGGGCGGGGTCGGGGGGCGCGAATAGCGGGTCGATGCGCACCGTGCCGGTGAAGTAGTCGGCAGGCCCCTTGCCCGACGGTTGGGTGCCACTGCGTTTGATGTCCATGCGGTCCTCCTTCAGCGGTTGAGCAAGGTCGTGCGATGGTCCGCGCGACAGGGCGGAACGCCATCAATTGCGGTTGGGCGCCCGGGTGGATTAGTGGCGATAGGGTCGCCCTTCGTCCACCTCCCCGGCAACTGGCGGCCGGCCCGGCGACGGCGACCGTCCTCAACCGCCGCTAAACGTCCCACCTTTCGGAAACCCGTTTGGCGGCAGCCGCCCCGCCTGTGCGCGTTCGCCCAACCAGTCGCGCAATGCAGTTTCGGTGCGGGTTTTGTCGCCAAGTTTCCACGTGAGGCCGTCGGCCAGGGCGAATACCTTTGCGTCCTTCAGCCCACCATCCTTGAACCGCTGCAGGATCACGCCGGTGCCGCGCGCCAGCACCGGAACCTGCTCCAGCGGGAACACCAGCAGGCGGCGGTTCTCGCCCACCAGGGCCACATGGTCCCCAATGGCTGGGACGCATAGCACGGCTTCCTCGCCGGGCCGGGTGTTCAGGACCTGCTTGCCGGCCTTGCGTTCGGACAGCAGATCCGCCGACTCGACCACGAAGCCGCGTCCGGTGGCGGAGGCGACGAGGTAGCGTTGGCCGTCCTGCAACATGAACAGCGTCGTCACGTCATCCGAATTGGTCATTTCGGCCAGCAGACGGATCGGCTGGCCGTCGCCCCTACCGCGCGGCAATTCGGACGCGCGCAGCGTGTAGGCGCGGCCATTGGTGGCGAACAGGCACAGGCGATCCGGCGACTGGCAATGCAGCATCAGCCGCAATTCGTCACCATCCTTGAACTTCAGGTCGCTGCCATCGGCCAGGTGGCCGCGCAGAGCGCGGATCCAGCCCTTCCTCGACAGCACGACCGTCAGCGGCTCACGTTCCACCGCGGTTTCGAACGAGACCTCCACCGCGTCGGGGACGCCGGTCAGCTTCGTGCGGCGGTCGCCGAGCGGACCGCTGCCGAACTTCTCGCGAATGCCCTCGATCTCCTCGCCAACCCGCTTCCAGCGCAATTTCTCGCTGCCTAGCAGGGCGTTGAGGCCCTTCTTCTCCTTCTCCAGCGTTGCGTGCTCACGCCGTAGCTCCATCTCCTCCAGCCGGCGCAGCGAGCGCAGGCGCATGTTCAGGATGGCCTCGGCCTGCACGTCGTTGATCTCGAACCGGCGGATCAGCCCGGCCTTGGCGTTGTCCTCCTCGCGGATGATCCGGATCACCTCGTCCAGATCCAAAAACACGATCAGGAAGCCGTTCAGCAGTTCCAGCCGCCGCTCTACCTCCGCCAGGCGGTGGTTGGACCGGCGGATCAGTACCTCGCCGCGGTGGTTCAGCCAGGCCTGGATGACGGCGCGTAGGCCCAGCACCATGGGGGTGCGATCGGAGGTCAGCACGTTCATGTTTAGCGGGAAGCGGGTTTCCAACTGGGTAGCGCGGAACAGCGTTTCCATCAGTTGCGCCGGTTCGACGGTGCGGGCCTTTGGTTCCAGGATCAGCCGCACCAACTCGGTGCTCTCGTCGCGAATGTCGCCCAGCAAGGGCAGCTTCTTGGCCTCCAGCAGCTCGGCCAGGGTTTCGATCAGCTTGGTCTTCTGCACCTGGTAGGGAATTTCAGTGACCAGGATGTGCCACATCCCGTTCTTGCCCCGCTCCACCTCCCACGATGCCCGCAGGCGGAAGCCGCCACGGCCGGTTTCGTAGGCGGTTAGGATCGAGGCCGGGTCCTCGATGCAGATGCCGCCGGTGGGGAAATCGGGGCCGGGCATGTGCTGCAGCAATTCGGCGGTGGTGGCGTCGGGGTTGGCGATCAACGCCAGGGCGGCGCTGCAGACCTCGCCGGCATTATGCGGCGGGATGGAGGTCGCCATACCCACCGCGATCCCTGCGGCACCGTTGGCCAACAGGTTTGGGAATCCGGCGGGTAGGACGACGGGCTCGTGCTCCTCCCCATCGTAGTTCGGGCGGAAATCGACCGCGTCGTCATCGATGCCGTCCAGCATCGCGCGCGTGACCAGCGTCATCCGGGCTTCGGTGTATCGCATCGCCGCCGGGTTATCGCCGTCGATGTTGCCGAAATTGCCCTGGCCCTCGACTAGCGGATAGCGGGCGGCGAAATCCTGCGCCAGGCGCACCAACGCCTCGTAGACGGATGCCTCGCCATGCGGGTGATACTTGCCGATCACGTCGCCGATGACGCGGGCGCATTTCTTGAACCCGGCCGTCGGGTCCAGGCGCAACTGGTGCATGGCGTAGACCAGCCGCCGGTGCACCGGCTTCAGCCCGTCCCGCACATCCGGCAGCGACCGGGACATGATGGTGGATAGCGCGTAGGCGAGGTAGCGCTCGCTCAGCGCATCGGCGAGGGGCGCGTTTTGGATGTTTCCAGCGAGGGCGTCAGACATGCGGGCTTAGTAGGGTTCACGCTCTGTTTCGTCAAAACCGGCCGTGGTCGTTCCGGTTGAAAAATTTACTCGTCATAAACCTGATGGTGGTGTGATGCGGGGCTGCCCTGGCGGCGAACAGGCAAGGCAACATCATGTTCGAACATCTTGGCGGTTGGCTGCGATTGCGATTGGATCGGCGCGCCGTGACCGCGATCGAATACGCGATGATCGCCGGCACGGCGGGCATTGCCGCATTGGGCGGCGCGACGCTGATCGGCACCAGTCTGCGCAGTATCTTCACCAAACTGGGCTCGGCCTTTCACTAGTCCGTCAGACGGGCCGCCCCGGCACGCGATGGCGGAAGGCAAGTGCCTCGGCCACGTCGGCCCGGCGCACCGTGGGCGACCGCGCCAGGTCGGCGATGGTGCGCCCCACCCGCAAGACCCGGGTGAAGCCACGGGCGGACAGGCGTAGTTTCTCCGCCGCACGCTCCGCCAACTCGCGCGCATCCGGCTCCAATGCGATGGCGCTACCATCCGCCTCGGCATTCAGCGTGCCACGGCTGCGTTGGACATCCCGGGCAGCAGCGACGCGGGCCGCGACGGTCGCGGTCGATTCACCAGGTGGTGCGCGGCTCAGTTCCGCCGGGGCGATCGGCTGCACCTGCACGGTCATGTCGATGCGGTCCAGCAGGGGGCCGCTGATGCGGTTGAGGTAGTCTTCCCCGCAGCGCGGCGCCTTGCTGCATTCGCGGCTGGCATCGCCCAGATGACCGCAGCGGCACGGGTTCATGGCGGCCACCAGTTGAAATCGCGCCGGGTAGGTGATGTGCGCGGACGCGCGGGCGACGGTGGTGCGGCCGGTTTCCAGCGGCGTGCGCAACGCCTCCAATGCCGCCCGTGGGAATTCCGGCAACTCGTCCAGGAACAACACGCCGCGATGCGCCAGGCTCACCTCGCCTGGCCGTGCCCGCTGGCCGCCCCCGGTCAGCGCAGCCGGGCTGGCGGAGTGGTGGGGTTCGCGATAGGGCGGCCGCTTCACCAGCAGCCCGCCGACCAGTAACCCTGCGACGGAGTGGATGGTGCTCACCTGCAGCGCCTCCGCCGGGGTGAGGTCGGGCAGCAGGCCGGGCAGGCGGCTGGCGAGCATGGACTTTCCGGCGCCCGGCGGCCCGATCAGCAGCAAATTATGCCCGCCTGCCGCTGCGACTTCGATCGCGCGTTTGGCCGCTTCCATTCCCTTCACATCCGCCATGTCCGGCCCGGGAGCCATTTCCGCCACGCCAGCGGGGGCGGGCGGGGTCAGAACCTGGGTGCCGCGGAAATGGTTTACGGCGCATAGCAGGTCGGGCAGCGCCAGCACTTCCACCTGGCCGGCCCAGGCGGCCTCGCCACCCTGCACTGCCGGGCAGATCAGCCCCAAGCCGCGGGCGGAGGCGGCGATGGCGGCGGGCAGCACGCCAGCCACCGGGTTCAGCGTGCCGTCCAGCGACAATTCGCCCAACGCAGCGAACCCGGCCAGGTCTTCCCGTGGCAGCACCTCCATCGCGGCCAGAACACACAGCGCGATTGGCAGGTCGAAATGGCTGCCTTCCTTCAGCAGGTCGGCAGGAGCCAAATTGATCAGCACCCGGCGCGGCGGCAGCGCCAGGCCCATCGCCGTCAGCGCCGCGCGCACCCGCTCCCGCGCCTCACCCACCGCTTTGTCCGGCAGGCCGACCACCAGGAAGGCGGGCAGGCCGCTGGACACCTGGACCTGTACCTCGACAGGAACCGCATCCACCCCGGAAAACGCGAAGGATTGGACGCGGGCGATGCTCATCCGCAGAACGCGGTGAGGAATCTTTCCAGCAGCAGCCCCAGCAGGTCGGTGTTGTAACCGCCCTCCTGAATGAACGCGGCGGGCAGGGCCAGCCGGCCAATCGCGGCGCCGGCGCGGGTGAAACCCTCCTCCGTCACCGCCAGGAAGTTCAGCGGCTCGTCCTTCGACGCGTCGAACCCGAGGGAGACGACCAGCGCATCGGCGCCGAACCGCTCGATCGCTCGCAACGCTGCATCCAAAGCGGCCAGCCAGCCGAGGTCGCCTGTGCCGGCGGCGAGGGGGAAATTGCGGGTGAAGCCCAATCCGGTGCCGCCGCCCTGTTCGTCGGCATGGCCGACATACCAGGGATAATAGCCGGACGGATCGCCGTGGACGGAGGTGAACAGCACGTCCTCCCGGTTCCAGAAGATGCCCTGGGTGCCGTTGCCGTGATGGCTGTCGATGTCCAGCACGGCGACGCGCCGGGCGCCGTGGCTGATCAGTCGCTCGACGGCCATGGCGGCGTTGTTCAGATAGCAATGGCCGCCCGCGCGGGCGGCGTAGGCGTGGTGGCCGGGCGGGCGGCACAGCGCGTAGCTATCGTGATTGCGTGCGGTTTCGTCCGCGGCTGCAAGCGCGCAGGCGGCTGCTGCCTCGATGGATGTCCAACTGTCCGGGCCGATCGGGCATGCCGCGTCGGCCGAATACCAGCCAGCGCGGCCGATGACGGAGTCGGCGGGCCGGGCGCCGGTGGCCAACATCTCCGGCGACGGATGCATGTTGGCCACAACCTCCGGCCCGGCGCCGGGCATTGCGGCCCATTGGCGGGCAGCGGTGGCCAGCCAATCCAGGTAGTCGGCGGGATGCACGGCCTCCATCGCGGCACGGTCGGCCGGGCCGGGGGTGGCCATTTCCAGCCCCATCGACTCGCAGCCTTTCAGCAAGGATAGGGCGCGGGCCGGAACCTCGTAATTGCTGCGAACCAGGCCGCGCTGAAGAAAGAATTGCGGCGAATGTGCAAGCTGCGCCGGGTCCCAAAAAGCCTTCAACCGATATTCCTCCGTGCCAATGACGACGCTAGTGCGTTTCGCCCGCATCTGGAACCAACTACCGTTCGTGGTGATGAGACTCCGCCGACGCACCTTGCTCGCCGCTGCCACCGCCGTGCCCTTCGTCAGCCGTTCGGCGGAGATGGCCCGAATTGTATGTCCGCTGGTGGCCGCGCCAGCCGTGCTGGTGCCCGGCGTCTCCCGCACGCTGGAGGCGCGGCTGGTCGGCGGCAAATTGTATCGTGGACTATGCCGGCTTGACCCGCAGGGCGTGCCGCAGCCGGATCTGGCCGCACGTTGGGACGTATCCGCGGACGCGCTGACATATACATTCCATCTGCTGCCGGGTTTGACCTGGCACGATAGCGGCGCGCTGACGGCGGACGACGTCGTGTTCTCGATCGACCGGTTTCACCGGCAGTTGCAGCCCGAGATGGGGTTGGCGCGGGTCGTATCGGTTCTAGCGTCGGATGCGCACACCGTGGTGGTGACGCTGAAGGAGCCGTTCGCATCGTTCCTGCACCAGATGGACGCGCTATCTGCGCCGATCGTGCCGCAGCACGTGCATGATTTCCCCGGCTTCGCGCTCAACCCGCGGGAAGTGACGCCGATCGGCTCCGGGCCGTTCCGCATGGCGGAGTGGTTGAGGCTGGTCCGGTTCGACTGGTTCGTTGGTCCGAAGCCCAGTCTGATCGAAATCGCGTTTCCAATCCTGCCAGACCCGGCAGCCCGGCTGGCCATGCTGGAGGAAAGTGCCGGGTTACTGGTTGGCCCCGCCATTGATCCGGACATGTTGGCCCATCTGCGCGAGGCGCCGACCCTGGTGGTGGAGGGGGGCGCGCCGGACTCGATCGCAGGGCTGCGCCTGAACCATACGAGCAAGCCGATGGACGATCCCCGGGTCCGATTGGCCCTGGCCTCCGCGCTGGATCGTACGGGCATTTTGCGGGACGCGTGGTTGGGCTTGGGGCAGGTGGCGACGGGTCCGGGCCTGGCCAGCAGCCCGGACCGCAATCCCGCAGCGACCCTGCCGCCCTTCGATGCCCGCGCGGCATCGATGCACCTGACAGAGGCAGGGTTGCGGCCTGATGATAGCGGCGTGCGGCTGCGATTGGCGCATCTGGTCCGGCCTGGCGCCGTCTGGCAGCGTCTGGCCGATACTCTGCGCGTACGCCTGCAGCAGGTGGGCGTCGATCTAGTATCCGAATCGGTGACAGATGCGGAGTGGACGCGGCGCGTTGCCACCGGCGCGTTCCAAACCACCGGCTTCACGGCGGAGCAAACCGGCGATCTGCGGCAGGATCTGGCGCAATACGCACCCGACCAGCCCGGCTTGGCGCCGCTGCTGGCCGGCTCGCTCGCGCAAGCGCAGGCGTTGCTGGTAAGGGATATGCCGCAGATCTGGCTGGTGGAGCCGGCGCTTCCCGTGGTGCGGGACCGCCGCTTGCATCTGCCCGGTGGCGTGTTCGACAGCTTTGCGACGGCCAGCCTGTCGTAACTTGCCAGCCTGTCGTCTCTAGAAAGGGTTTCATGATGCGTATTGCGGTCGGCGGTTTCCTGCACGAGAGCCATTCCTTCGCGCCGATGCCCACCACCTACGCCGATTTTCTAACGCCCGGCGGCAACCCGGCGCTGGTGCAGGGGGCGGCCTTGCCGGACGCGATGCGCGGCAGTGCGGCCTGCGCGGCGGGCGCGATCGCCTCGATCGAGGCGGCTGGCGACACCGTCGTGCCGCTGCTGTGGTGCCTCGCCACCCCCGCCGGCCCCGTCCAGGCGGAAGCGTTCGAGCGCATTGCTGCCATGATGTGCGCCACCGTGGCCACGGCCGGCCCGTTGGACGGCATTTTCCTGGACCTGCACGGCGCCGCCTTGGCCGAGGGCGCGCCGGACGCGGAAGGCGAGTTGCTGCGCCGCATACGCGCCATCGTCGGCCCCGTGCCGATCGCCATTACGTTGGACCCCCATGCCAACATGACTGCCCTTATGGTAAACTCGGCTGACGTGATCGTGCCATACCGCACCTATCCGCATGTCGATATGAAAGTGGTTGGACGGCGCGCGGTGGAGTTGCTGCGGCGCCGAATCGCCCTCGGCAAACCCTTCGCCCGTGCATTCCGGCAGGTGGAATATTGGATGCCCATCACCAGCCAATGCACCATGGAAGGTCCGATGGCCCCAGTGATGGAGCGCAGGGCCGCGATCGAGGCGGAGACGGGTGCGATCGAACTCGCCTGGTGCTTCGGCTTTCCCTACGCCGACTTCGCCGATTGCGGCGCCGCCATTGCCGCCTATGCGGAGGATCAGGCCACCGCCGATGCCGCGGCCGACGCCCTCCTGGCGGAGATGGTGACGCGGGAGGCGAGCTTCGCCGGCGATGTGCTGTCCGCCGCCGACGCGGTAACGACCGCCTTGGCCGCCAACGGATCCCCGGTGGTCATCGCCGACACCCAGGACAACCCCGGCGGCGGCGGCCATGGCGACACTACTGGGCTGCTAGCCGAACTGATCCGTCAGCGCGCGGAGGGGGCGGTCGTCTGCATCATCAATGACGCGGACAGTGCCGCCGCCTGCCACACGGCTGGAACGGGGGGCGCCATCTCGCTGAACCTGGGCGGCAAGTCGGATGGTGCGCCGTTGGCCGTCGACGGCACCGTCTTGGCCTTGGGCGATGGCAATTTCAAACTGACGGGGCCGATGAGCGCCGGAAACACGGCCCGCCTGGGCCCCTGTGCGCTCATCGAGGTGGAGAGCAAAGTGCGAGTGGTGATCGCCAGCCGGAAGATCCAGGCATACGACCAGGCGATCCTGCGGCATGTCGGATTGGAGCCATCCGAACTGCCGATCATCGCATTGAAATCCTCCGTCCACTTCCGGGCGGATTTCTCGCCCATCGCGCATCGCGTGCTGGTGGCGGCAGCGCCGGGGCCGGTGACGGCCGACCCGGCGGTGCTGCCATTTTTGCACGTCCGGCCGGACGTGCGTCGCCGGCCGCTTGGTTAGCTGCCGGTCTTCTGGTTTGGAGTGATCTTCAGGGTGCTGAGGTCGCCCAGCGTGCGCATCTTTGCCGCCAGATCTTCCAGCGCGGACTTCCAACGCTGCGTCGCATCACGCTGGTCGGCCAGCGCGGTCGACAGTCCGGCGAGCGCAAGGCTCAGCCGCTGAGCGGAGGCGGACAACTCGCCCGACTTAGCCGTGGCTGCCGTGGGAGCGACCGGCGGAATGGTCTTCAACGCCTGGGGCACGAAATCCGCTTCGACCGGAACGGTCGGCTGGGACTGGGTCCGCCGCACTGGGAACGGAATGATCGTTGCGCTTAATTGATCGTTCATAACTGGCCTCCGTTATACCAACGACGCTACAACCTGTTTAGATCCAAGAAAAGAGATTAATTAACGAAATTTGAATTCAGCTATCGAACCCGCGGCGCTACCAGAGCTGGAGGTGCAACCCGGCCAGGCGAAGCAGCAACACCAACAACAGCACGACTCCGACGATGGCGGACAGAACGTAGCGTAACCGTATGTAGGCCGGCGACACCAGGCCCGCCCCCACGCCGCGCGACTCGACGACAATGGTGCCGACGAATGCCACGATCAGCATGGCCAAGCCCGCCTGCGCGTTCAGCGCAATCGCTAGCAGCAGCGCCACCCAGCCGGCCAAAGATGGCAGTACACCTAGCGTCAGGCGTCTGCGTTCGCCGCGGCCGGATGGCTCGTCCAGCGCAAACCCCCAATGCACCCCGCCGAGAAAGGCCAGGATGACCGCGCCATACGCGACCAGCGCCAGCGCTGCCCGGTCGCCGTCCTGGCCCAAGGCCAACAACCCGCAGCCCAGGAACGGCAGCAGCCCAGCAAGCCCCAACAGCCATGCGAGAAACGGCACCGACCGGTTCATGCCCACCTGCCCAGGCTTTGATGCTGCCGTGACGGCTGCGATAAGAGGCGCATGGAATTGTTCTTTGAAATCGGAATTGCCCTTCTCCTCATTCTGCTGAACGGGCTTTTCGCGCTCAGCGAGTTGGCAATGGTGTCCGTTCGCCGGGCGCGCCTGATGGTGCTGGAGCGTAAAGGCGTTCCCGGCGCGACAGTTGCTTTAAACCTGTCGGATGACCCACAGCGTTTTCTGCCGACGGTCCAGGTGGGCATGACCCTGGTGAGCATCCTGACGGGCACGTTTGGCGGCGCCCGGCTGGCGGCGCGGCTGGAACCGGTCCTGGCGCAGAGCGCAATGCTTGCCCCGCTGGCCGGCGAGTTGTCGCTGCTGATCGTGGTGTTGGTGACGACGTACCTAACGCTGGTGCTGGGCGAATTGGTGCCCAAGCAACTCGCATTACGCCAGCCGGAGGTCGTCGCCTCCCGCGTCGCACGGCCGTTGCAGGCACTGAGCCGGTATGCGGCGCCGATGATCTGGGTGCTGGGCCTGTCCACCGGCCTGGTGCTGCGCCTGTTTGGTAAAGCCCAC
This sequence comes from Acidisphaera sp. L21, assembly GCF_009765685.1. Taxonomy (GTDB): domain Bacteria; phylum Pseudomonadota; class Alphaproteobacteria; order Acetobacterales; family Acetobacteraceae; genus LMUY01. The sequence continues at coordinate 10,077 of NZ_LMUY01000015.1, forward strand.
CCGGCGTCGTCGGGCGTGACGGAGGAGGAACTGAAGGCGGTGCTGGCCGAGGGCGCTCAGGTCGGCCTGTTGGAGACCGAGGAGCGGGAGATGATCGAGCGGCTGCTCCGCCTAGCCGACAAGCCGGTGCGGGCGATGATGACGCCACGCAACGAGATCGCGTTCTTGGACCGCACCGACCCACGGCGTGACATCGTGCAGGCGCTGAAGACGGCGCAGCACCATCGCCTCGTGGTATGCGACGGCAGCGTCGATAACGTCGTGGGCGTGGTGCAGGCGAAGGATCTGCTGGACCAGTTGCTGGGCGGCAAGGAGTTGTCGGTCAACGACGTGCTGCGCCAGCCGATGGTCGTGCCGGACACAATTTCCGCGCTGGATGCGCTGGAGCGGTTGAAGGCCGATCCGCTGGGCCTGGCGCTGGTGATGGACGAGTATGGCAGCTTCGAGGGCGTGGTCACCGCTGCGGACGTGCTGAAGGCGATCGTCGGCGACGCGACGGATGCGCAGTCCGACACGACCCTGGGCGCGGACAACATCCCCGGCAGCTTGGTCGTAGACGGCATGATGCCGGTGGACGAGCTGAAATCCCGCCTGGCGCTGCCCGATCTACCCGCGGAGGGCAGCTACCATACCACCGCCGGATTGCTGCTGGCGCTGCTGCGCCGGGTGCCGCGGGAGGGCGACAAGATCGTGTTCGCCGGATGGCTGTTCGAAGTGCAGTCGATGGATGGCCGCCGGGTCGACCGTGTGCGCGCCAGCCGGGAAGTCCTGGCGGAAGGGTAGCGTCCCTTCCGCCGCTCCAACGATTAGGCGGCCATCTGCAGCGCCTTCCACACCTTTTCCGGTGTGGCGGGCATGTCGATGGCGGTTATGCCGGCGCTGCGCAACGCATCGACGATGGCGTTGATCATGGCTGGCGGACTGCCCACCGCGCCTGCCTCGCCAGCGCCCTTCACGCCCAACGGATTTGTGCCGCAGGGAACCTCGATCAGTTCGACCTCGATATCCGGCAGATCGGACGCGCGGGGCAGGGCGTAATCCATCAGGCTGCCGGACAACAACTGGCCCGAGGTCGGATCGTAGGACGTGCGTTCCAGCACCGCCTGGCCATACCCCTGGGCCACGCCGCCATGCACCTGGCCGCGGACGATCAGCGGGTTCACTGCCTTCCCGACGTCGTCGCATACGATGTAGCGCTTGACGTCGACCATGCCGGTGTCGGGGTCGATCTCGACCTCTGCCATGTGGCAGCCATTGGGGAAGGTGTGGCTGTCGATCTTGGCGATCTCCGCCGCATCCAACTGGGTTGCGGCCTCACCCTTCGCGGCGCGGGCGCGCTGGGCGGATGCCAGGGCGATGATGTCCATGCCGCGATCGGTTCCCACCACGGCGAAGCGGCCGGCGGTGAACTCGATATCCGCGACCGACGCTTCCAACGCCTCGGACGCCGCTTGCTTGCCTTTCTCGATCACGCTGGCGGCGGTGACGAGGATCGCCTGGCCCTCCGAATACAGGCTGCGCGCGCCACCGGTGCCGCCGCCTGTCGGGATTGTGTCGGTGTCGCCCTGGCGAATGCGGATCTTGTCGCCATCGATGCCCAACTGGTCAGCGGTGAGCATGACATACGCCGTCTCGTGACCCTGCCCGGTGGATTGGGTGCCGACGAACACATCGACGAAGCCGTCATCGGCAAAGCGGATCTCCGCCCGTTCGGTCGGGGCACCGCCGGTTGCCTCCAGGTAATAGGCCATGCCGATGCCGCGTTTTTTGCCCTTGGCGGCGCTGGCGGCGCGGCGGGTTTCGAAGCTGGCCCAGTCCATCTTGGCCATCGCCGCGTCCAGCACGCGATTGAAGTCGCCGCTGTCGTAGGTCTGCTTCATCGCGGAGATGTATGGCATGGCATCCGGCTTCACCATGTTCAGGCGGCGCAGGGCGATGCGATCCATGCCGATTTCGGCCGCGGCGGCGTCGATCATTCGCTCTACCACGTAATTGCTCTCCGGCCGCCCGGCACCGCGATAGGCGTCGACCGGGACGGTGTTGGTGAACACGCCGATGACGTTGGCGTAGATCGCCTGGAACCCGTACACGCTGGCCAGGACCTTCGTGCCGGCCATGGTCGGGATCATCGGCGCGAAGGTGGACAGATACGCGCCCATGCCAGCGACGTTGCGGGTGCGCAGCGCCAGGAATTTGTTGTCCTGGTCCAGCGCCAGTTCGATATCGGTGATGTTGTCGCGGCCCTGCGTGTCCGACAGGAACGCCTCGGACCGTTCGCTTACCCACTTCACCGGGCGGCCGAGTTTGCGGCTGGCGTAGCAGGTCAGCACATGTTCGGCATACAGGAACAGCTTCATGCCGAAGCCGCCGCCGACATCCGGCGTCATGACGCGGAACTGCTCCTCCGGCACCTTGAACACGGCCTGGCCCAGCAACGACTTGATGACCCAGCCGCCCTGGGTGTTGGTATGCAGGGTCCAACGGCCATCGGCATAATCGGCCAGCGCGGCGCGGGCCTCCATGCTATTCACCACGACCCGGTTGTTCACGACCGTCAGCTTGGTGATGTGGGCGGCGGACTGGAACAGGCTGTCGACCTTCGCCTTGTCGCCGGTCTCCCAGTCGAAGCAGACATTGTCCTTCGCCTCCGGCCAGACGGCGGGTTGTCCGGCATCGGTCGCGGTCGCCAGGTCGGTAGCCGAGGGCAGGACGTCATATTCGACCATCACCGCTTCGGCGCCGTCGCGGGCGGCCTTTTGGGTTTCGGCCACGATGAAGGCAACGGGGTCGCCGACATGGCGCACCGCGCCCTCCGCCAGCACCGGGTGCGGCGGGTCGACCCGGGGAGTGCCGTCGCGGTTCTTCAGCGGAATGGCGCAGGGCAGGCCACCAATGCCGTCGGCCGACAAATCGGCACCGGTGTAGACGGCGAGCACGCCGGGTACGGCCAGGGCTGCTGCAGTGTCGATTGCGCCAAGGGTCGCGGCCGCGTGGGGGGAGCGGAGCACGGCGCTCCAAAGCATGCCGGGGAGCGTGATGTCGTCAGTATAGCGGCCATCGCCCTTCAGCAGCCGCGGGTCCTCGACCCGGCGAACAGGCTGGGCGAGGCCGAATTTCGTTGGCATGGCGTGACTCCCTGGATCGTCTTGGAGACCACTATCTGCTGATGTCTTGCCATTCGCCAAGGGCGAAGGCGGCCGGCGAAGGATTAGCTGCGGCGGCAGCCCAGGAAATCGAGCTGCCAGCCGAGTTCCTCCGGGGTCAGCGGATAGCCGCCGGACGCACTGGCAGCCATGACCTCATCCGGCCCCAATTGGCCGATGACCGCCTGCACCGATCCCGCGGCCCGGATGGAGAAGCCGGCCTTCCACACCAAACTCACCAGCGCCTTCGCGCTGCGAAGGGAGGCCGCGCGGTCCATCACCGACAACGTGACGGACGCGGCAACCGCCAGCAGCGTGCTGGCCCGGCGAACGTCGCCGGCGCGCAAAGCGGCCAGCAACATGTCCTCGGTCAGCTCGCCCATCGTGTCCAAATAGCGCGCTTCCTCCATCAACGCCTCGTCGCTGACCCGTGTGATGGGCGCGACGCCCTTGGCCAGTTGCTTGGCCAGCCGTTGCTGGATTTCGGCAACCACGCTGGGCGTGATGTCGGAGCGTTCGGCCAGGATCTTCAGCAGATGGTCCGCCACGATGCCGGACAGGGCGCGCGCTGCATTGTCGGACAGCCACGGGCGCTGCACCAACGGCTCGTGCCACTCCGGCTCGTTCTCGGCCCGGGCGATCAGCACGTCCAAGGTGCTTTCCATGATGGCCGCGGATTTATTTGCCAGCAGCGCCTGGATCGCCGCGCTGTCGGCGGAGGCGGCGATTGCGTCTGCGACCTCGGGCGGCAGGTTGGACCGGCAGGCGATGGCGGTCGCCGTGGCGTCGTGCGGCGGCGTGTGCAGCAGGGCAAGCAGATCGTCGGTCGACAGCAGCGGCGACAGTCGCAACACCGGCTCGCTGACCGATACGGCGGCGTCGTTTGCCAGCGCCAGCACGATATCGCGCGGCAGGTCGGGCATGGCGGCCACGATGACGGCGATCGCGGCGCGGATACGCACCGCTTCGTCCCGCACCAGGGTCGACAGGATGCCGAGCGTGCGTTCCCGCATCTCCCGCTCGGTCGGCCCGGACAGGCCGGGCAGCGCCTTCGCCAGCTTGCGCGCCAGCAGCATGCGCACCCGCTCGTCCCCGTCGCCGGCCAGGCGGCGATCGGCGGCGGCGGTGACGGACGGGTTCAATGCCACGGCCGCGCGCACCGTTACGGCCGTATCACGGGCCAGGAACGTCAGGATGTCCGATGGTGTGGCGGGGTTCGCAGCCAGCTTGACCCTCACGTCGAGGTCAAGCAGGGCGCGCGCAACCGTATCCGTGCTCACGACATCTCCTAGGGGTGGAGCGGGTCACGGGCGACCCGCCAGTGGCCGCGTCCGGCGCGCTTCACGTCGTACATCGCAGCATCGGCGCGGCGCATCACCTCGTCCAAATTCTCCCCAGCGCGGGGATGGCGGGACGCAATGCCGATCGAGGTGGACACGGGCGGTGCGTCCGGTGGCAGCACTGCGGCCATCGCCGCCGGGCCGTCCAGCCGCAGCCGCTCGGCCCGCTCGGCCGCTGTCAACTCGTCCGAGCCGTCTAGCCAAAGGGCGAATTCGTCGCCGCCCAGCCGGGCCACCAGATCGGCCGGCCGGACGGTCCGGCGCAGCAATTGCGCGGTGTGAACCAAGGCCTGGTCGCCGACGTCGTGGCCGCACTCGTCGTTGACGCGCTTGAAGTTGTCCAAATCGACGAACATCAGCGTGCCGGGCATCTCCTCGCGGTCCAGCCGGTCGATGCGGCGGTTTACCTCCTCCAGGAACGAGCGACGGTTCAGCAGCCCGGTCAATGGATCGGTCCGCGCCTGGCGGGCGAGTTCGCGCTGGATGGCGTCATGTTCCAGCACCACGCGCACGATGGTCGTCACGGCGGAGACGAGTTGCCCCTCCTCCTCCGTCCAGGGCGTGCCGCCGGCGATGCGCCATACGCACAGCCCGGCGCGCTGGCCGAACCGTGTGTAGCTGGGGCAGGCGATGACCGGATGGCCCATGGTGCTGGTCATCAGCGGGTCCAGCGTTTCGACCTGCAGGACGGCGATGGCGGCAGCGATCAGCTCCGGCGCGTCAGCCCCGGTATGGTGCAGCAACACCTCGCCCTCGGTGGTGGCGAGCAAATCGACGACGGCCGCGCCGGATGCGCCGAGTGCGGCGGTCAATCCGTCCAACACCGCGTCCATCATGCGGGGGGCCAGCACCTCCTGCCGCATCTGCCACAGGATATGCTCCACCACTTCGCCACGACGCAGCGCACCGGCGACGTTGGACTCGCGAGCGTGCTCCGTCGTCACGTCCCGTGCGACGCCCCGCATGCCAACGGCCACGCCATGCTCCATCAATGGCGCTGCGGCGAAGCTGAAGCAGGCGGTGCCGCCCTCTGCACGGCGCACCCAAGCGCGGCGGTCGCGATAGGCTGGGCTGGGGGTGAAGGGATTGAAGGAATCTTGCGGCCCGGCCAGCAGCATGAGCGCGGGCTGGCCCAGCAAAGCGCTGGTGGACCAGCCCAGCACGGTGGCGGGGGCGACGAACATCAGGCGGCCGGCGGCATCGGTTTCGAACGCAAAATCGGTTGCCATCGAGACCAGGTCGCGCCAGCGCTGCCGGCTGTCCAACAGGGCACCGCGCAGCAGGTCAGCTCCCGTCCGGATCACATCCGGTGGAGCAGCATTCGTGCCAGCATCGACAATGTATGCTGCCATCTCGCTCATGCGGCGCCTCACTTGTTACGCTACGGCATCCTGGACCGTGCGGGTAAACGGTAGGTTAGGATCGCGGCCCGGCCGAATGCTGCATGGGCACCCGTCCGGGCTGCCCACCCGGTTTGACAGGGGAGTGACCCCTGCGCATGGTCCGCCGCCAATCGACAGAAGGTTTCGACGGCCATGGACGACACTAGCCTGTCTAGTCTGCGCACTACCATCGATGCCCTGTGGGACAAGCGGGACACCTTGTCATCCGCCACCACCGGCGAGGCACGCGATGCCGTGGAGACCGCGCTCGAGGCGCTCGACTCCGGCAAGCTGCGGGTGGTGAGCCCGGGTGAGAAGGGTTGGACCGTGCATGAGTGGCTGAAGAAGGCAGTCCTGCTGTCCTTCCGCCTCTACGACTCGGCGCCGATGGATGGGGGCGCCTGGGACAAGGTGCCGCTGAAGACGGCGGGCTGGGGCGCCAATCGCTTCCGCGACGCCGGATTCCGTGCGGTGCCGGGCTCGGTGGTGCGGCGCTCGGCCTATATCGCGCCGGGCGTGGTGCTGATGCCGTCCTTCGTGAATGTCGGTGCCTATGTCGGCAACGATACGATGATCGATACCTGGGCCACCGTCGGGTCCTGCGCGCAGATCGGCAAGAAGTGCCACATCTCCGGCGGCGCCGGGATCGGCGGGGTTTTGGAGCCGTTGCAGGCCGCCCCCGTGGTGATCGAGGACGAGTGTTTCATCGGCGCCCGGTCCGAAGTGGCCGAGGGCGTGGTGGTGGAGCGCGGCAGCGTGCTGGCGATGGGTGTGTTCCTGGGCGCGTCCACCAAGATCATCGACCGCGCGACCGGCGAAATCTTCATCGGCCGGGTGCCGGCTTATTCCGTTGTGGTTCCGGGCAGCATGCCGGGCAAGCCGCTGCCGGATGGTTCGCCGGGGCCG
>NZ_LMUY01000015.1:16992-32569 GCF_009765685.1 Acidisphaera sp. L21
GTCGCCCTGGCGCAATCGCTGATCCGCTGCGCCTCCGTCACCCCGGCCGATGCCGGGGCGTTGGATGTCGTGACGCGGGCGGCGGCCGGGATGGGCTTCACCGTGCATCGGCTGATGTATGACGGGACGCCGAACCTGTTCTGCCGCCGCGGCGCCGGCGGCCCGCATCTGTGTTTTGCCGGGCATACCGACGTGGTGCCGCCGGGCACCACCGCCTGGTCCGCCGATCCGTTCGGCGGAGAGATCCGCGATGGCGCAGTGTTTGGCCGCGGCGCCTGCGACATGAAGGGCGCCGTCGCGGCATTCCTGGCCGCCGTGTCGCGCAAGCCGAAGGGCCCCGGCTCGGTCAGCCTGTTGATTACCGGGGATGAGGAGGGGCCGGCCACCGGCGGCACCGTGCGGGTGCTGCAATGGATGGCCGAGCGCGGGCATATTCCGGATTTCTGCCTGGTCGGCGAGCCGACCAATCCCAATTGCCTCGGCGAGGTGGTGAAGATCGGCCGCCGCGGCAGCATCAATGCCCGCGTCACGGTGACGGGCGTGCAGGGCCACGTCGCCTACCCGGCGCGCGTCGACAACCCGGTGCATCGCCTGGTCGCCGCCCTGGCGGAGATCGCGGCGACCCGGCTGGATGAGGGCACCGAGTGGTTCGAACCCACCAGCCTGCAGGTTACCAGCGTGGATGTCGGCAACACCGCGACCAATCTGGTGCCAGCCAGCGCCACTGCGCGCCTGAACATCCGGTTCAACGACCGCCACACCGGCGCCTCGCTGGAGGCATGGCTGCGCAATATGTTCGCCCGCCACGCGAAGGATTTCATCCTGGAGGCTGCCATCAGTGGCGAGGCATTCCTGACCGCGCCCGGCAGCGAGACCACGCGGTTGGCTGCGGCGATCGAGCAAGTCACCGGCATCGTGCCAAAGATGGACACGGGCGGCGGCACGTCCGACGCGCGCTTCATCTCCCGCTACTGTCCGGTGGCGGAATTTGGACTGGTCGGCGCCACCATGCACATGACCGACGAGAACGTGCCGGTGGCGGATTTGGAAATGCTGACCCAGATCTACGAAGCCGTGCTGGACGCCTTCGCAGCATGAAGCCGCCCAATCCCAGCCGGCCCTCGATGCGCAGCGTCGTCATTGGGATCCTGCTGGTGGCGCGTGGCCGGGCCGACGGGCTGCGTCTGTTCGGCGACACCTCGCAATCCGTGCTTTCCGGCCTGGCGCCGCTCGGCGCGTTCCTGCTGGTTGGCGTCGTGGCCGCCCTGGTGGGCCATGACCGGGAAACGCTGACCGACCTGCTGAGTGTCTCGATCGGGTTCCTGGGCCCGCTGGTGCTGTCGTTCGAGGTTGCCCGCCGCTGGAACCGGGCGGCGCAGTGGCGCCGGTTCGCGACCGCGTTCTGCTGGTGCCAATGGGCGGCGCCGTTGGCGTTGGCGGTTGTGCTGATCCTGATGGCGATCATGATGACCGTCGGCATCCAGCCGGAAATCGCGGCCGGGGTCGGCGTGGCGCTGATGTTCGCCTATGCCGTGTGGCTGAACTGGTTTCTGGCCCGGCACGCGTTGGAGCTGACGCCGTTACGGGCGGTGGCCTTGGTCGTGATCGTGAATTTCCTCACGATTATGCTGATCTTGGTGCCGCAGGTGGTCAGTCAGATGGCGAACGGGGCGCCCGCGCCATAATGCACCGAGAGTAGCGTCAGCCCGGCCGCTGGCGCGGTTGGCCCGGCGGCCGAGCGATCCAGGGCCGCCAGCGCCTTGCCCATGCGGGCCGGGCCCCAGCGGCCGGTGCCCACCTGCACCAGGCTGCCGACCATGTTGCGGACCTGGTGGTGCAGGAACGATCGCGCCTCCGTCGACACCACGATCATCTCGCCTTCGCGCCGGACATCCAGCCGGTCCAGCGTGCGCATCGGTGACTTCGCCTGGCAGGCAGCGGCGCGGAACGAGGTGAAATCGTGCCGTCCCAGCAGATGCTGCGCACCCTCCGCCATGGCATCCGTGTCCAGCCGATGCGGCACGTGCCAGGTGCGCCCGGCCTCCAGCGCCGGGCGGGCGCGGCGGTTCAAGATGCGGTACTCGTAGCAACGGCGGATCGCGGAAAACCGCGGGTTCCAATCCGGCGGCCCTGGGGCGGCGGCCAGCACCACGACCGGGTACGGCTTCATGTGGAAATTCAGCGCCTCCCGAATTCGTTCCGGGCTGAACCGCGTCGGCAGGGCCAGCATGGCGACTTGGCCCGCAGCGTGCACCCCGGCATCGGTGCGGCCAGCGACGACGCTGGAGGCTGGCTGCCCGGTCAGCTTGGCGGCGGCGTCTTCCAGCACTTGCTGCACCGTAAGCACACCATCCTGGCGCTGCCAGCCGGCAAATCCGGTGCCATCGTACTCGATCAGCAGGGCGACGTTGTGGGTATCCGCGGGCGCCGGTTGATCGGTCACACCAACCCCAGAGCCGTGCCGGCGGGCACGGGCGAGCCGCGCAGATACGCGTCGGCGGCCACCGGGCCCCGGCCGGCACGCTGCACCCGCAGCAGACGCAGCGCGCCGGTGCCGCAGGCGATGGTCAACCCCTCCAGCACGGTGCCAGGGACGCCTGCGCTGGCCACCGGCTCGGCCTCCAGCACCTTCAGAACGTCGTCACCCAGGCGGCAGGTGGTGCCGGGCCAGGGCGTCAGCGCGCGCACGCGCCGGTCCAGTTCTTCGGCGGGGCGGTTCCAATCGAGCGGGCTGTCGGCGCGGGACAGCTTCGGGGCGTAGGTCGCACCGTCTGCGGGCTGCGCACGAGGCGGAGGGTTCTCGGCAAGGGCGCGCAGCACCAGCCCGGCGCCGAGGCTGGACAGTGCGTCGTGTAGGTCCGCCGCCGTGGTGTGCGGCCCGATCGGGACCGCACCCTCCAGCAGCATGGCGCCGGTGTCCAGCCCGGCATCCATCTGCATGATGGTCACCCCGGTCTCATCGTCACCCGCCAGCACGGCCGCCTGGATCGGGCCTGCGCCGCGCCAGCGGGGTAGCAGGCTAGCGTGGATGTTCAGGCATCCCCGGCGGGGCGCATCCAGCATCGACTGCGGCAGGATCAGCCCGTAGGCGGCCACGACCGCCGCATCCAGCCCCAGCGCGGCGAAGGCCGCCTGCGCCGCCGGGTCGCGCTTCAACGAGGCCGGGTGATGCACCGCGAGGCCCATTGCTTCCGCCGCGACGTGCACCGGGCAGCGGGCCAGCGCTTGGCCGCGGCCGGCGGGGCGCGGCGGCTGCGTGTAGACAGCCGCGATCTCGTGCCCGGCGCCGTGTAGCGCCCGCAGGGCTGGCACCGAGAAATCGGGGCTGCCCATGAACGCCAGGCGCATCAGCCTTCAGCCTTCAGCTTCATGTCCTTGGCCAGGCGGCGCATCAGCATGTTTCGCTTGAGGGCGGAGAGGTGGTCGACGAACAACACGCCATCCAGATGGTCCAGTTCGTGCTGCAGACAGGCGGCGAGCAGGCCGTCGCCCTCCACCTCCTTCTGCACCCCGTCCAGATCGTGATACCGCACCCGCACCCGGCCCGGCCTGGTGACATCGGCGTATTGGTTCGGGATGGACAGGCAACCTTCCTCCCGCGTTGCCAACTCGTCGCTGGCGGCAACGATATGCGGGTTGATCAGCGTCATCGGCTGCGGCGTGTTGTCGGGCACCAGGTCGATCACCACGACCCGCAGGTCGGAGCCGACTTGCGGCGCGGCCAGGCCGATTCCGGGGGCGGCATACATCGCATCGAACATACGCGGCACCAGAGCGCGCACCGTGGCGTCATCGGCCGCGGTCACCCGCCGGGCCCTGGCACGCAGCTTCGCGTTCGGGGCGATGAGAATCGGCATCAAGGTGGAAGGATCGGCCATAATTGGGCGCATGTAGCGGCCCCGGCCGGGTGGTTCAACTCTGGATGGTGCGGCGAACTGCAAGAAGGGTCTTGCAACGCGCAGGACCTGAGCCAAGATCATGCGTCACCGGGGTGCCTCGTTCGGGCTCCGGGCCATGTCTCGCTCGATGGAGGAGGCTACGATGTCATCGACTCGCGTATTTGCATCCCCGCTCTTCGTCGGGTTCGACCAGCTTGAACAAATGCTGGAACGTGCGTCGAAATCCCCGTCCGACGGGTATCCGCCCTATAATATTGAACAGCTGAGCACCACCACGCTGCGCATCACGCTCGCCGTGGCCGGGTTCACCATGGACGACCTGCAGATTACGCAGGAGGATAACCAGCTGGTCATCCGCGGCCGCCAGACCGACGATTCGCAGGGGCGCATTTTTCTGCATCGTGGCATCGCAGCCCGGCAATTCCAGCGCGCGTTCATCATGGCGGAAGGGATCGAGGTTAAGGGTGCCTGGCTCGATAGCGGCTTGCTGCATATCGAGTTGTCGCGCCCGCAGCCGGAAGCCCGGGTGAAGACGATCCCGATCACACGCTCCGGCGGGTCGCGTGTCGTAGATGCCGAACAGCGATTCGTCCAGACGAAGGCCGAGCAAGCGTAGCCCTAGCGTTGCGGAGAGCCAGGGCAAAACGCCGGGCTTTGGACTGAACAACTTGTCTCGCGGCTGAAACCGGCCGGGGGCGACAAACGTGAACCACGGTGCCTGCCGAATTCGGGGGCACGTGCGAGGAGCACATTATGATCGACGCAGCCGACACCACCACCACCCAACCCGGCACCCGCATCGACGTGCGGCAGATCACCCAAGACCAGCTTCAGCAGCTTGGCGTGTCCCAGTTGGCCTATGTCAAGCCTGTCATGCTCAATGGCGCTGCGATGTTCGCCATCCACGCGGCCGATGGTTCGCCCATGGCCGTCGCCGAGGACCGCAACCTCGCACTTGCCGCCATCGTCGAGCATGAGATGATCCCCACCCTCGTCCATTGAGCTTTACGGTCCATCCTCCGACCGGGCCGGTTGTCCCGCTGTTGCTGGACAGCCCGCATAGCGGCAATACCTGGCCGGAGGATTGGCATCCCATCGCCCCGCGCGAAGCGTTGGATACGGCGTGGGATGCCTACGTAGCCGAACTTTTCGCGGGCGCGCCCGCCCACGGCGCCACCTTGTTGGAGGCGCATTTCCCCCGCACCTTCATCGATGTGAATCGCAGCAGGCTGGATATCGATCCGGCGATGCTGGATGGCGAGTGGCCCACCGAACTGGTGCCGACGCCGAAATCCATCCGTGGGCTCGGCCTCTTGCGACGGCTGGCGCTGCCGGACGTCCCGGTTTACGGCGCGCCTCTGCCCGTGGCCCGGGTGCAGGCCTGGATCGCCGCGTATTACGACACCTATCACGCCGCGCTCGCCGCCGAGTTGGAAGCGATGCACGCGAAGTTTGATCAAGTGTGGCACGTAGACTGCCTGTCGATGAAGTCGGCGGGCAACGTGATGAATACCGATGCCGGCAAGAAACGCCCCGATTTCGTCGTCAGCGACCGCGATGGAACGACGGCCGACCCGCAAACCACTCGCTTCGTGGTGGAAACGCTGACGCAGTTGGGGTTTGAGGTAACGGTCAACACGCCCTACAAGGGCGCCGAACTCATCACCCGGCACAGCGACCCGGCTGGTGGCCAGCAGAGCGTCCAGATCATGATCAATCGCGCGCTGTATCTGAACGAAGCCACGCGGGAGAAGGGGGCGGATTTCACCGCCATCCAGACCGCGCTGGACACCTTCGTCGCGCGGTTCGCCGGGTTCATCCGGTCGACGGTGCGACCCGTCTAGACGCCGTGCTAGACCAGGAAGATTGCCATCAGGATCACCAGCAGCACGATCGCCCCGGCAGCGTAGGTGGTGAACTTGGTGAAGCTGCCCCAGAACGCCTGACGGTCCGCAATAAAGGCATCGAGTGCCAGCGGCGCTGTCTCGGTCATGGTGGCGGGTGCTGCGGAAATCGTTGTTGTCATGATTGGGCCTTCGGGCAGCGGCAATCAGCTTTTCTAGGGCTGGTCTGCCTGCACTGGCAAGGGGTTGAGCAGCGCCGCGGCTGCATCCGGCACCGCAGCCTGGCAGGTCTGCACATGCGCGGCCAACGCCGCCGGGTAAAGCCGGTGCTCCTGCGCCAGCACCCGTTCGGCCAGCGTGTCCGGCGAGTCGCCGGGCAACACGGGAACCGCGGCCTGGGCCAGGATCGGACCCTCGTCCATCACTGCGGTTACCAGATGCACGGTGCAGCCATGCAGCCGGCAGCCCGCCGCCAGCGCGCGTTCATGCGTGTGCAGGCCGGGGAAGGCGGGCAGGATGGAGGGGTGGATATTCAGCATCCGCCCGGCCCACCGCCCGACCAGCCAGGGGGTCAACAAACGCATATACCCGGCGAGGCAAACCAACTCTATCCGGTGCTCGCCCAGCACGGTGTCGATCGCGTGCTCATGCGCCTCGCGATCCTTGCCGAAAGGGCGGTGATCGACGGCAACCGCCGCCACGCCCTGCGCCCGGGCCCGGTCCAGCGCACCGGCGCCGGGCTGGTTGGACAATACGAGAGCGATCTCGGCCGGGAAACCGGGCCGTTCGGCGGCGTCCAGCAGGGCGGCCATGTTGCTGCCGCGCCCGCTGGCCAGCACGGCCACGCGGGCGCGGGTCACTGGATCTTGACGCTGGGCGCCCCGGTGGATGCCTCGATCGCGCCGATGGCGAACACGGTCTCGCCATGCTCCTCCAACAACGCTGTCGCCGATAGCGAGTCCTCGACGATCAGCGCCATGCCGATCCCGCAGTTGAACACGCGCAGCATTTCATCGTCGGCCACGGCGCCGCGCTCGGCCAGCCAATCCATCACCGCCGGCCGTGGCCAGGATCCACGGTCCAGCACCGCCATCGTGCCATTCGGCAGGGCACGCGGCAGGTTGCCCACCAGGCCGCCGCCCGTGATGTGCGCCGCGCCGCGCAGCAACCCGGCGCGATGCAGCGCCAGCACCGATTTCACGTAGATCCGCGTCGGCTCCATCAATGCCTGGGCCAGCGTCTTCCCGGCGGCAAACGGCGCCGGGTCGGACCAGCCGACATTGCTGCCCGCCACGATGCGCCGCACCAGGGAGTAGCCGTTGGAATGCACGCCCGAACTTGCCAGCCCCAGCACGATCTGCCCTGGGGCCACGCCAGCGGGCAGCAGCCGGTCCCGCTCGGCCGCGCCAACGGAGAAGCCGGCAAGGTCGTAATCGCCGCCGCTATACAGCCCGGGCATCTCGGCGGTTTCGCCACCCACCAGGGCGCAGCCGGCCAGTTCGCAGCCCTTGGCGATGCCGGCGACGACGCGGGCTGCCTGCTCCACGTCCAGGGCGCCGGTGGCGAAATAATCCAGGAACACCAGCGGCTCGGCGCCCTGCACCACCAGGTCGTTCACGCACATCGCCACCAGGTCGATGCCGACCGTGTCGTGCTGCCCGGTGTCGATGGCGATCTTGAGTTTCGTGCCGACGCCGTCCGTGGTGGAGACCAGGATCGGGTCTTGGTAGCCCGCGGCCTTCAGGTCGAACAGGGCGCCGAAGCCACCTAGTCCGCCTATGACACCGGTGCGGGACGTGGCCGCGGCCAGCGGCTTAATCCGCTCGACCAAGGCATCGCCCGCCTCGATGTCCACGCCGGCGTCGCGATAGGTCGTCATATGTTGGGCAACCCCGCGGAATGCTGTAGCCGATCGACCGGATCGGTTATGATCGATGCCATGATGGCAGTGCGAAAGAACCACAGCGGACCGGTCCGCGCAAACGAAGAGGTGAGGCGATGAGCCAGCCATCGGTTCGCGTCGCCCCGCGCCTGCCCGATTTGCCCGTTCCGGCCCCCCCGCCGCCGGAGCCGCCGCACGCCACCCGCGCCCAGCGCATGGCGCTGCTGGTGGGGCTTGGACTGGCCGGTTTGGCGGCAATCCAACTCTTTGCCTCCATCCTGCTGCCCTTCGTCGCGGCAGCCGGCATCGCCTATTTCCTCGATCCGCTGGCTGTCCGTCTGGTGCGGCTCGGCATGGGGCGCAGCCTGGCTGCGACGCTGTTGGTGACGGGGCTGGTGGCCGCCGGGCTGCTGTTTGCGCTGCTGTTGTACCCGCTGATCCTGGCGCAGATCGGCATCCTCATCTCCCGCGTGCCCGCCTACGTGAACGATCTGCGGCTCTGGGCTGGTGACGTGATCATCCATCTGCAGGAGCGGCTGGGTGAGGAGTATGTCGACGGCAAGCTGCGCGACCTCGTCAGCGGCCAGGCGGGCGCCATGCTCGGCTTCCTGGCGGGTGCATTGACGCGGATCGTGGGCGGCGGATTCGCCCTGTTCAACGTGTTGTCGCTGCTGGTGGTAACGCCGGTGGTGGCCTTCTACCTGCTGCGCGACTGGCCTGGCGTGGTGCAGCGCGTGGATGGATGGCTGCCCCGTCGCTACGCCGGCGTGCTTCGGCTGCAGGCGAAGGAGATGGATCGCATCCTGTCCGCCTGGTTACGCGGCCAGGCGCTATGCTGCGTGCTGCTGGCGGCGTTCTATGCGTTGACGCTCCAGCTCGTGGGGCTGGATCTTGGCCTGATCGTAGGACTGACGGCGGGATTGCTGTCGTTCATCCCGTATGTCGGCTCGATCACCGGCGGCGTCACCTCCATCGGCCTGGCCTTGGCGCAATTTCCGACCTGGGCGGGCGTCGCGGAGGTGGTGGTGGTGTTCATCACCGGGCAGTTGCTGGAGGGATACGTCATCTACCCGCGTTTCCTGGGCGACCGGGTGGAGTTGCATGCGGTGTGGGTGATTTTCGCGCTATTCGCGGGCGGTGCGGTGTTCGGGTTTCTGGGCGTGTTGCTGGCGGTGCCGGTGGCGGCGATGATCGGGGTCCTGGCGCGGTTCTGGCTGCGCCGCTACCTCGGCAGCCCGCTCTACTCGGACCCACCGTCCGACGCGGCGTAATGAGCGCGATCCGGCAGTTGGCGCTGCCCTTCATCCACGAGGCGCCGTTCGATCCAGCGGATTTCCTGGTCGGCCCCTGTAACGAGGAAGCGCTGGCCTGGCTCGATACGCCCTGGCCCGCCAATCGCCTGGCGCTGTGGGGGGAGCCTGGGTGTGGCAAAACGCACCTGCTGCACGTTTGGACCGCCCGCGGTGACTGCATGCTGCTGCCGGGCCAGATGCTGCGCGGCCTGGTGGAATTGCCCACGCAAGGCGGCCTGGCGGTGGACGACGCCGACCTGGCGCCCGAACGCCCCCTACTGCACCTGCTGAATGCGGCGGCAGAAGCAGGGCTGCCCGTGCTGCTGGCCGCCCGCACCGCTCCCGCCCGCTGGCCGACCCGGTTACCAGACCTCGCCAGCCGATTGCGGGCCATCACCTCCGTCGAACTCGGCGTGCCGGACGAAGCGATGTCCCGCACCTTGTTCACCAGCCTGCTGGCCGCCCGGCAGTTGGTGGTGCCGGAACCGGTGCAGGATTGGCTGCTGCTCCGGCTGCCGCGTGAGCCAGCGGCGCTGCGGGAAGCTGCGGCAAGGCTGGACCACGCCGCCCTGGCGGCCGGGCGGCGCATTACCCAAGCAATCGCAGCACAGGTCTTAGTTGATCCGATAACGATAGATTTGGCCTAAATTCTCGTTCAATCGCCGGACTGTCATCATTCGGCCACTGGACAGGCAAGAACCGCCGACGCAGAGGCAGGCGTGACACTCCACCCCCCGTCCAGTAAGGATCGCCGGCATGAACGAGCTAAGCGCAGTCGTATCGGGCCACGATGCGTCCAGCGGGACAGACGCGGCCATCTCCCCGGACAGCCCCGACCGGTTTATCAACCGGGAACTATCCTGGCTCGACTTCAACCACCGCGTGGTGGAGGAGGCGCAGAACGCTCGCCATCCGCTGCTGGAGCGGTTGCGCTTCGTGTCGATCAGCGCGTCCAACCTCGATGAATTCTACTCCGTCCGCGTCGCCGGGTTGATCGGGCAGGCGAAGGCGGGTGTCACTTCGCTCTCCGCCGACGGCCGCACCCCGGCGCAGCAATTGGGCGAGATCCAGACCCGCGCCGCCGCCCTGATGGCGATGCAGCAGACCGCCTGGAACGAGTTGAAGCTGCTGCTGGACGAGGCTGGGATCGTCGTCTGCGACCCGGCGACCCTGCCGGAGGCCGACCGCGAGTGGCTGGCCGCCTGGTTCATGGACCGGGTGTTCCCGATTTTAACTCCGCTGGCGATCGACCCGGCGCATCCCTTTCCGTTCATCAACAACATGGGCCTGGTGAAGGTGCTGAAGCTGCACCGCGAGGAGGACCATACCTCGATGAGCGGGCTGATCCCGCTGCCGAGCCAGGTCGACCGCTTCATCCGCCTGCCCGCCGGGCCGACCCCGGGGCCGATCCGGTTCGTGCTGCTGGAAGACCTGGTGTCGCTGAACCTGCATACCGTGTTTCCGGGGTTCGACGTGGTGGGCCAGGGCATGTTCCGCCTGATCCGCGACACCGGCGTCGAGTTCGAGGAGGAAGCGGAAGACCTCGTCCGCTCCTACGAAACCGCGCTGAAGCGCCGCCGGCGGGGCGTGCCGATCCATCTTTCGGTGGATGCGGACATGCCGGCCGACCTGCGCGCCCTGGTGGTGGACGAACTGAGCGTCAACGAGGACGACATCCCCGGCGAGGAAGTGCTGGTGCAATCCGGCATCCTGGGCGCGGTGGATCTGAAGCAACTGATCGTGGACGACCGTCCCGATCTGCTCTTTTCCCCCTACACCCCGCGCTTTCCGGAGCGGATTCGCGACTTCGCCGGGGATTGCTTCGCGGCGATCCGGGCGAAGGACATCATCGTCCATCATCCGTTCGAGAGCTTCGACGTGGTGGTGCAGTTCCTGCGCCAGGCCGCGGCCGACCCGAGCGTGGTGGCGGTGAAGCAGACGCTGTATCGCACCAGCCGCGATAGCCCGATCGTCAAGGCGCTGATTGAGGCCGCGGAGGCCGGCAAGTCCGTCACCGCGATGATCGAACTACGCGCCCGGTTCGACGAGGAGGCGAATATTCGCCTCGCTCGATCGATGGAAGCCGCTGGCGTGCAGGTCGTCTACGGGTTCGTCGAGTTGAAGACTCACGCCAAGCTGAGCCTGGTGGTGCGGCGCGAGGCCGGCGGCATGCGGTCCTATGCGCATTTCGGTACCGGCAATTATCATCCGATCACGGCGCGGATTTACACCGACCTGTCGTTCTTTACCTCCGACCCGGACCTGACGCGGGATAGTGCGCGGCTGTTCAACTACATGACCGGCTACGCCAGGCCAGAGAAGATGGACAGCATCTCGTTCAGCCCGCTGACCATCCGGCCTCGGCTGATGCAACTGATGGAGCAGGAGATCGCCAACGCCCGCGCGGGCAAGCCGGCGATGATCTGGCTGAAGATGAACTCGTTGGTCGACGACGTGCTGATCGACAAGCTGTACGCCTGCTCCCAGGCAGGCGTGAAGGTGATGTGCGTCATCCGCGGCATTTGCTGCCTGCGCCCGGGCGTGAAGGGGTTGAGCGAGAACATCAGGGTGAAGTCCGTCGTTGGGCGTTTCCTGGAGCACAGCCGCATCTTCTGCTTCGGCAACGGCCACAAACTGCCGTCCCGCCAAGCCCAGGTGTTCATCAGCAGCGCCGACTGGATGGCGCGCAACATGGACTGGCGGGTGGAAAGCATGGTGCCGATCCACAACCCGACGGTGCACGCGCAGGTGCTGGACCAGATCATGGTGGTGAACCTGAAGGACACGCTGCAATCTTGGGAGTTGGAGGCGAATGGCGGATGGCGCCGGGTCGTGCCGACGGCCAAGGCCGTGTCCGCACATGACTACTTCATGACCAACCCCTCGCTGTCGGGCCGCGGTTCGGCCCTGCATGGGGCGACAGTGTCCGTTGGCGGCCCGGCACATCGCCGGCCGGACAGGGTGACGCAGGATTGATCTACCACGCAGGGACCACGGTGCGCTCCGCCGTGGTCGACCTCGGGTCGAACTCGGTGCGGCTGGTGGTGTTCGAGGGGACCGGGCGTAACCCGGCCGCGATTTTTAACGAACGCGCGGTGCTGCGGCTGGGTCGCGGGCTGCAGACCACCGGGCGGCTGAACGAGGAAGGCGTCGCGGCGGCGCTGACCGTGATGCACCGCTACAACGCCATCGCCCGCGCAATGGGGTGCGAGGTGCTGGAGGTGCTGGCCACCGCCGCCGTGCGCGACGCGAGCAATGGCCCCGCCTTCGTCGCCGGACTGCGGGAGCGGATGCCCGGCGTGGTGATCAAGATCCTCTCGGGCGAGGAAGAGGCTGCCTTTTCCGCCGCCGGCGTGCTGTGCGGCATTCCGCAGGCCGGTGGCATTCTGGCGGATATCGGCGGCGGTTCGCTGGAGGTCGTGCGGCTGGCGGATGGCCGCCCCGGCCAGGCGCAAACCCTGCCGCTGGGTGTGATCCGCCTGGCCGACCGGGCGGAGGGCGATCCGGTGCGCGCCCGCGCGCTCGCGGAGGCCGATCTCGCCACCGTGCCGTGGCTGTTCCAGTATCCGGGCCGCGATCTGTATCTGGTCGGTGGCGCCTGGCGGGCGCTGGCGCGGATCCATATGGCGCAGACCGGCTACCCGCTGGCGATCGTGCACCACTACACGATCGGCCGCGACGATGCGCGGGACATGACGGGGATCATCGGCTCTGCCAACCGGCGCATGCTGGAACGCCTGCCGGGTGCGCCGCGACGGCGGCTGGACGATCTGCCCTACGCCGCCATCGTGCTGCGCCGGTTGCTGCGGGCGACCGGGGCGCGCCGCGTGGTGTTCAGCGCCAACGGCATTCGCGAGGGCTGGTACATGTCCCGCATTTCCCCAGAAACCGCGGCGCAAGACCCGCTTCTGGCCGCGTGTCGCGAGCTGGGGGAGCGAACGGGGCGCGATCCGGACATGCCGGCAGCGCTCCTGGATTGGACGGCGGACCTATTCGCCAACGAAACGCCGGACGCCGCACGGATGCGCAAAGCAGCGTGCATGCTGTCCGACGTCGGCGCCCACGACCATCCGGAATACCGCGCCGAGCAGTCGTTCTACCGTGTGCTGCGCCAGCCCGGCGTGGCTCTGGATCATGCCGGCCGTGCGTTCCTGGCGATGATGATCGCTGTTCGCTACGAGGCGGATCCGGCCAGCGCCTTCCTCACCACGGCGCGCGGCCTGCTGGATGAGCCGATGTTCGCCCGCGCCCAAATTCTCGGCAACGCACTGCGCCTCGCCTACACGCTGTCCGCCGGCACGCCCGATCTGCTGCGCGGAACCTCACTGATTCAGTCTGGGCCGAAGCTCCGCCTAGCGCTGTCCAAGAACGGCGCGGCGTTCCTCGGTGAGGGCGTGACAAGGCGCATGGAACGCCTGGCCCTGGCGATGGGCCTACAGCCGGAGATTACCACGGGCGGCGTTCCCGCCGCCGTGGCTATGGCTCCGATGGAATAAGTTTGATCCGCTTGCCGGCGACGCCCAGGGCAACCCGGCCGGTCTTCAGCGCCAGCGCGTCATCGCCGAACACGCCGCGGCGCCAGCCCTTCAGGGCGGGTACATCCGGTTCGGACTCGGTCGCAAGCCGGTCGATATCGTCCGACGACGCGACCAACTTCGGCGCAACGTCATGCTGTTCGCATTTGGCGGCCAGCAGCACCTTCAGCAGTGACACCAGCGCTGGAGAGGCGCGGGGGCCTTCGCGGCCGCGCGGTGCCTCGGGCAGATCGTCCTCGGGCATGGCGGTCGCGGCGGCGATCGCGGTTAGCAGGCCAACGCCGCTGCGGCCCTCGGCAAAGCCACGGGTGATGCCGCGGCAACGGGCCAATGCTTCCGCATTGACCGGCGCGGTGGCAGCGACTTCCAGCAGGTTTTCGTCGCGCAGCAGGCGCTGGCGGGGGATGTTGACGCGCTGCGCCTCCCGCTCCCGCCAGGCGGCGGCGGCGCGCAGCACGCCGAGCATCCGGCGGTTGGCGGTGCGCGGGCGCAGCCGCTCCCACATCGTGTCCGGATCGGCGCGGTAGGTTTCCGGCCGGGTCAGCACCTGCATCTCCTCCAGCACCCAGTCGCTGCGCCCCTCCCGCTCCAACCGCTCGCGCAGGCGGAGGTAGGCGGTGTGCAGATGGGTCACGTCCGCCGCGGCGTAGGTCACCTGGGCCGGGGATAGCGGCCGGGCCGACCAGTCGCTGAAGCGGTGCGCCTTGTCGATCTGCCCACCCGTCAACGCCGCCACCAGGGCGTCGTAGCCAACCTGGTCGCCGAACCCGGCCACCATGGCGGCGACCTGGGTGTCGAAGAGCGGGATGGGCACGCTGCCAAACAATTCGAGGAAGATCTCGATATCCTGCCGGGCGGCGTGGAACACTTTCAGCACCGCCTCGTCCCGCAGCAGCGCCCCAAGCGGCGCCAGGTCCAGCCCGGCGGCCATCGTGTCGATGACAGCGCTTTCCCGTTCCCCGCCAAGCTGCACGACGCACAGCTCCGGATAGTACGTGCGTTCCCGCATGAACTCGGTGTCGACGGTGACGAAGGGCTCGGTCCGCAGCCGGTCGCAGAGGGCGGCGAGGGAGTCGGTGTCGGTGATGAAGGCAGGGGCTGGGTATTCGATACGGCGAGGCATCCGCCTTTATCGGCGTATTACTGTCGCGTCGTCAAAGCCGTGTCTTCATCGTGGCCGCTACAGCAGCCCGCGGATGCGCAGCATGCCCAGCGCAGCCAGCGTCATCCCATCCTGCAACCCGCCGGTCCGGACCATCTCCTCGATCTCGGCCAGCGGGAATGCGCGGCAGGCCATGCCCTGCTCACTCGTTTCGCGGGCCAGCGGACCTTGGGTGAGGCCGGTCGCGAGGAACAAATGGCCCACCTGGTTGCAGTAGCCGGGGCCCTGAAACAGGCTGGCGATGAAGGCCATATCCGCGGCGACCAGCCCGGTCTCCTCCCGCAGTTCGGTCGTGGCGGTTTGTTCCGGGGTGGCGTTCCCGGTTTCCAGCGTGCCCATGGGCAATTCCCACAGCCGCTGGCCGATTGGGTAGCGATACTGCTCCACCATCGTCACGCAGCCGTCCTGCCAGGGCACGACGATGGCGAAATCCGTCCGTTCCACAACTCCATAGAGCCCGTCCGAGCCATCGGCGCGGCGAACGGTGTCCTCCCGCACGCGTAGCCAGCGGTTCTGGTATGCGACACGCGTCGTGAGTTGGGTGATTTCAGGACTGGTCTGGGGCGTCGATTTCAGCATGACGGCGAGTCCTAGCAGGGCCGGGATAAGGCGTCGCGACTGTCACATTAGCTTCATCGTTCTGTCACATAGCCGTCGCCGATCGCCGCCTAGAACCCGCCGCATACGAACCGGTCGGCCATATGAGGCCATCGGCCCCCTTCAGGAGGTTTTATGAAACTGTCACGCACGGCGATCGCCATCGCCTTTGCCGGACTATCGTTCGCGGCAAACGCGCAGCAGCAAATCACTGGCGCCGGCGGCACGTTCCCCGCGCCCGTCTATGCCAAATGGGGTGAGGCCGCGAAGGCCGCCATCGGGATCGAGCTGAACTACCAGGCCATCGGCTCTGGTGGCGGCCAGAACCAGATCACCAACCGCACCGTCGATTTCGGTGCGTCCGAC
>NZ_LMUY01000015.1:32608-65610 GCF_009765685.1 Acidisphaera sp. L21
GAACATTCCCGGTATGAAGACCGACGAGCTGAAGCTCAGCGGTGAGATCCTGGCCGACATCTATGCCGGCAAGATCGTCAAGTGGAACGACCCCAAGCTGGTCGAGATGAACCACGGCGTGAGCCTGCCGAACCTGGCCATCGCCCCGGTCTACCGTGCCGAGGCGTCGGGCACGTCCTACGTGTTCACTTCCTACCTCTCCGCGGTCAGCCCGTCCTGGAAGACCGACGTTGGTGCCAACACCAGCGTGAAGTGGCCGGCAGGCGCCGGCGCCAAGGGCAATGACGGCGTGGCCGCAACGGTCGGCCACACCCGCGGCGGCATCGGCTATGTCGAGAACGCCTATGCCACGCAGAACCACCTGACCACGGCGCAGCTTCGCAATAAGGCCGGCAACTTCGTCAAGCCGACCATCGACTCCTACAAGGCGGCCGCGGCTGCTGGCGACTGGACCGGTGCGTCGAACTTCGCCGTCAGCCTGATCGACCTGAGCGGCGCGAACGTTTGGCCGATCGTGTCCCCGACCTTCATCCTGCTGCCGAAGGACCCGAAGGACGCGGCCCGTAGCGCCAACGTCATGAAGTTCTTCGACTGGACGTACAAGAGCGGTGGCACGATCGCGTCCCAGCTCGACTACATCCCGCTGCCGGCCAACGTGCAGGATACCGTGCGCGCTGCCTGGAAGAAGGACGTGATGGCCGGTGGCCAAGCCGTCTACAAGTAAGCCGATCCCGACTGCAGGGGCGGCCGCCATCCTGGTGGCCGCCCCAACGAGTCCAGCCCCAGTACGGACGGCATAGTGTCACATTCCCTGTCTGCGACGCCGCAAACACAACCACCCGCACAGCCTGCGCAGCGCCATGGCACGTCCAGCGGCGCGTTTGGCGACAAGGTCTTCGCCGGGTTCGCTCGCGGCTCGGGAATCCTGGTCCTGGCTCTGCTGGGCGCCATCATCGTCATGCTGTTCGTCGGTGGGCTGAAGGCCTTCAGCACATTCGGCCTCGGCTTCCTGACCGATGCTGACTGGGATCCGGTGCAGGAGATCTACGGCGCTGCGGTCCCGATCTACGGCACGCTGGTCACGGCTGTGTTGGCGCTGATCGTCTCGGTGCCGCTCGCTTTCGGCATTGCGTTCTTTCTGACGGAGATGGCGCCCAATTGGATGCGCCGCCCGATCGGGACTGCGATCGAGCTGCTGGCCGCAGTGCCTTCCATCATCTTCGGCATGTGGGGCTTCTTCGTGATCGTGCCGTTCATGGCCGAGACGGTTCAGCCCTGGATGATCGATACGTTGGGCGATGTGCCCGGCCTCGGCGTGCTGTTCTCCGGCGCGCCGTTCGGCACCGGCATCCTCACGGCGGCCCTGATCCTGGCGGTCATGATCATCCCATTCATCGCCGCCACCATGCGCGACGTCTTCCTCACCGTCCCGCCGATGTTCAAGGAATCGGCTTACGGGATCGGCTGCACGCGGTGGGAGGTGATGCGGTCGATCGTGCTGCCCTACACCCGCAGTTCCGTCGTTGGCGGGATCATGCTGGGGCTGGGGCGGGCCTTGGGGGAGACGATGGCGGTGACGTTCGTCATCGGCAACACCAACCGGATCTCCGCCTCGCTGTTCGCGCCGGGCAACACCATCGCCTCCCTGGTGGCGCTGGAGTTTCCAGAGGCACCAGCTGGCAGCCTGAAGCTATCCTCGCTGCTGGCGCTCGGGTTCATCCTGTTCGTCATCTCCTTCATCGTGCTGGCCATATCGCGGCTCCTGCTGCGTCCGCGCGCAGTCAAGGCCTGACCGTCATGAGCGCAACCTTGACCTCCGGCGCGTCGACCATCCCGGGCCCCGGCCGGGACCACGCATTGGGCGCCCGCCTGGCCCGGCGGCGGCGCATGGCAGACCGTCTCGTCGTCGTGCTGTGCATCGGTGCCACGGCGATCGGGCTGCTGCTGCTGGCCTCCATCCTGTTCACGCTGCTGGTTCGCGGGCTGGGCGGGTTGTCGCTGGGCGTCCTTTACAAGAACACCGCGCCCGCGGGCTCCAATGGCGGGCTGGCCAATGCCATCGTCGGCAGCCTGCTGCAAACCGTCGTCGGTACCGCCATCGGCACGCCGATCGGGCTGATGGTTGGCACCTACCTCGCCGAATATTCACGCGGCTCGGCGCTGGGCAATGCGGTGCGCTTCGTGTCGGACGTGCTGCTGTCCGCACCGTCTATCTTGATCGGCCTGTTCATCTACACGCTGCTTGTGCTGCCGGTTGGCGGGTATTCGGGCATCGCCGGGTGCATCGCGCTGGCGGTGATCGTGATCCCGATCGTGGTCCGCACGACGGAGGACATGCTGCGGCTGGTGCCCGTCTCGCTGCGCGAAGCAGCGATCGCGCTGGGTGCGCCGAAATGGAAGTCGATCGTGTTGGTTTGCTATCCGGCGGCCCGCGACGGCATCGTCACGGGCCTGTTGCTGGCCATTGCCCGGATCGCCGGCGAAACAGCACCGCTGCTGTTCACCAGCCTGGGCAATTTGAACGCGACGGTGGATTTCAAGCACCCGGCGACGATCATCACGGCGTTTGGCCAGGCCATGTCCAGCCTTCCGGTAACCATCTACCAATATGCCGGGTCGGCCTATCAGGATCTGGTGGACCTCTCCTGGGTTGCGGCGCTGCTGATTACGTTCGGCGTGCTGGCCCTTAATATCGTGGCGCGGGTTGCCCTGCGCCGCCGCAGCTAGATCGC
Source organism: Acidisphaera sp. L21 (assembly GCF_009765685.1). Lineage (GTDB taxonomy): Bacteria > Pseudomonadota > Alphaproteobacteria > Acetobacterales > Acetobacteraceae > LMUY01. The sequence goes on from NZ_LMUY01000015.1 coordinate 35,341, forward strand.
GGGATCGAGAATGGACATGAGCATGACCGAGAACGCCACGGCCGGATCGCGCAGCAACGCCCCGGCGACGGCCGCCACCACCGAAGCCCCGCGCATCGCCATCAGCGGGCTCGATTTCTACTACGGCACCAACAAGGCGCTGAAATCCGTGTCGGTCGAATTTCCGGACCGCAAGGTCACGGGCATGATCGGCCCGTCCGGCTGCGGCAAGTCGACGCTGTTGCGCGTGCTGAACCGCATGTATGACCTGTATCCCGGCCAGCGCGCCGAGGGCAAAGTGATGATGGATGGCGACAACATCATCGACCCCGGCATGGATCTGAACGTGCTGCGCAGCCGGGTCGGCATGGTGTTCCAGAAGCCGACGCCGTTCCCGATGTCGATCTACGACAACATCGCCTTCGGCGTGAAATTGCACGAGCGGCTGAGCAAGGCGCAGATGAACGAGCGGGTCGAATGGTCGCTGACCCGCGCTGCCCTGTGGCCGGAGGTGAAGGACCGCCTGAGCGCCTCCGCCGCCGGGTTGTCTGGCGGGCAACAGCAGCGCCTGTGTATCGCCCGCACCATCGCCACCCGGCCGGAGGTGATCCTGCTGGACGAGCCGACCTCCGCCCTGGACCCGATCAGCACGCTGCGGGTGGAGGAGTTGATCGACGAGTTGAAGCGCGATTTCACCATCGTCATCGTCACCCACAACATGCAGCAGGCCGCGCGCTGCGCCGACCAGGTGGCGTTCTTCTACCTGGGCGAGTTGGTGGAGGTGGCGCCGGCCGCGCAGATGTTCACCGCGCCGAAGCAGAAGCGCACCCAGGAATACATCACCGGCCGGTTCGGCTGAGGGAGCAGGAAATGGCCGATTTGCAGCCAGAACACATCGTCCGGTCATACGCGCAGGAACTTGCAGCCCTGCGTGACCGGATGACCCAGATGGGCGGCTTGGTCGAGGCGCAGGTCGCCGCCGCCGCCGCCGCTGTCGTCCAACAGGATAGCGACGCCGCCACCCGCGCCGTGGAACAGGACCCGGCCGTCGATGCGCTGGAGCGAGAGGTCGAGGGCCAGGTGATCCGCATGCTGGCCCTACGTCAGCCCATGGCGCAGGACCTCCGGCAGATCGTGGCGTCGCTGAAGATCACGGCCGGCCTGGAACGGATCGGCGACTACGCCGCCAACGTGGCCAAGCGGTCCATCGTGCTGGCGCAGTTCTCCCTGCCGTTCAGCCTGTCCGGTATCGCGCACATGCTGCGGCTGGTGCAGGAAAACCTGAAGCTGGTGGTGGACGCGATCGGCGAGAACGATGTGGAGAAGGCCACGCAGGTCTGGCGCTCGGACCAGGCGGTGGACGATATCTACAACGCCATCTTCCGCGAGCTGGTTACCTACATGATGGAAGACCCGCGCAACATCACGCCCTGCACGCACCTGCTGTTCATCGCCAAGAACCTGGAGCGGATCGGCGACCACGCGACCAACATTGCCGAGACCGTCTATTACGCGGTGACCGGCGACAGCCTGCCAGAGGCGCGGCCCAAAGGTGATTCCTCCGCCTACGCTGTCGTTCGCGCGCGCGGGTAGGGAACATGGTCATGGCAGAACTGATGTCGAACCAGACCAAGCCGCTGGTCCTGGTGGTGGAAGATGAGGCCGCCCTGGCCACCATGCTGCGCTACAACCTGGAAAAGCAGGGGTTCCGCGTCGACGAGGCTGGCGACGGGCAGGAGGCGCTGACCCGCATTTCCGAGGCCAAGCCTGATCTGGTGCTGCTGGACTGGATGCTGCCAGTGATGAGCGGGATCGAGGTCTGCCGCCAGATCCGCCGCCGCCCCATCACCCGTGATCTCCCAGTGATCATGGTGACGGCCCGGACCGAGGATGGGGACGCGGTGCGTGGCTTGAACACGGGCGCCGACGACTACATCACAAAGCCGTTCAACATGGACGCGCTGCTGGCCCGTATGCGCGCTTTGCTCCGCCGCTCCGGCGGGGTGTCGGCGAAAGGGATGCTGGAGTTCCACGACATCGTCATGGATCTGTCGGCCCACCGGGTGCAACGCAACAGCCGGCCGATCCATCTGGGCCCGACCGAGTTCCGCCTGCTGGAATTCCTGATGCAGCATCCGCGCCGCGTGTTCTCGCGCGAGGAATTGCTCGACGCGGTATGGGGGCCCGATATCCATGTCGAGCCCCGCACGGTGGACGTGCATATCCGCCGCCTGCGCAAGTCGATCAACGGGCCGGACGAGTTGGACCTGGTACGCACCGTCCGTGCCGCTGGCTACGCGCTGGATTCGGAGACGATCTAGCCCCGTTCTCAAATCCCCCTGCCGAACGATCTCTTGGCCACGACCTGCGTTGTGGCGTTGGTGTGGGGAGAATGGGGATGGGTGAATTTCCGGTTACACGGCGTAGCGTGCTCGGCGGGACGGCTGCTGGGCTTGCGCTACCCTATCTGCACCCGGCGCAAGCGCAACCCGTCCCGCCGCACCGCCGGCCAATGTAGACGTGGTGCTGCAGGTGAACGGCCAGCGCGTGTCGCTGTCCCTCGAACCGCGCACCTCATTGCTGGACGCGCTGCGTGAATACGCCGGGCTGACGGGCACCAAGAAGGGTTGCGACCGCGGGTCTTGCGGGGCATGCACGGTCCATATCGACGGGCGCCGGGTCGTCTCGTGCCTCACGTTGGCGGCGCGCGCGCAGGGCAAGGCGGTTACCACGATCGAGGGGCTGGCCAGTGGCGACGACCTGCATCCGATGCAGGCTGCCTTCCTGCATCACGACGCTTATCAATGCGGCTACTGTACGCCCGGGCAGATCATGTCCGCCGTGGCGCTGGTGCAGGAGGGGCATGCCGGCAGCGACGCCGAAATCCGCGAGAACATGAGCGGCAACATCTGTCGCTGCGGCGCTTACGCGAACATCGTCGGCGCCATCCGCGACGCCGCCGGGAGGGCCTGAGCCATGGAGGGCTTCACCCTGGCCCAGCCTCGTTCGTTGGACGACGCGCTGGCCGCCGGTCCGCAGGCGGGTGCCAAATACATCGCCGGCGGCACCGACCTGATGCAGCTGGCCAAGGACAATGTCGAAACCCCGCATCACCTGATCGACATCGAAGGGTTGCTGCCCGACACGATTTCCACGGCGACGGATGGCTCGCTGCAACTCGGCGCGTTGGCGCGGATGGTGGAGGTGGCGACCCACGCCGATGTGCGGAGTTCTTGGCCGGCGCTGAGTGAAGCGCTGCTGCTATCCGCCTCGCCACAGATCCGCAACATGGGCACGGTCGGCGGCAACCTGCTGCAGCGGACCCGCTGCGGCTATTTCCGCGACGTCGGGTTCAGTTGCAACAAGCGGAGCCCCGGCTCCGGCTGCCCGGCGATCCCGGGTGAGAGCCGCGGGCTGGGCGTGTTGGGGGTGAGCGACCACTGCATCGCCACGCATCCCTCCGACATGCCGGTGGCGCTGATGGCGATGGACGCCTCGTTGCAGCTGGTGTCGCCCGGGGGTGGCACGCGGCTGGTGCCGTTCGCCGAGTTCTATCGCCTGCCCGGCAGCACGCCCGAGATCGAGACCAACCTGCTGCCCGGCGAGTTGATCGTCGCCGTCGTCGTGCCACGCAGCGCATCCGCCCGACGGTCTCGCTACGTGAAAGTGCGGGATCGCGCGTCGTTCGAGTTCGCCGTCGTGTCCGCTGCCGTGGCTCTGGAGGTCACAGATGGCACGGTGCGGAATGTTCGGATCGCCATGGGCGGTGTCGCACCGCGACCGTGGCGACTGTCGCAAGTGGAGGCCGCTTTGCAGGGCCGCCCAGCGACGCCCGAGAGCTTTCAGGAGGCAGCGTCACTGGCCGGAGAGGGAGCGGTCACCACCAAGGACAATGCTTTCAAGGTGAAGCTGATGGAACGCGCGATACTGCGCGGTCTGCAACTGGCGTCGGCATAGGGGCGATGGGCATGATTACAGGACAGCCGATCGATCGTCGCGACGGTCGCCAGAAGGTGACGGGCGCTGCAACCTACGCCGCCGAATTCGCCATTCCCGCCACGGTGCATGCGGTGCTGGTGCAAAGCACGATCGCCGCCGGGCAGATCGCCGGGTTCGATCTGGCGGTGGCGCAAGGTATGCCCGGCGTGCTCGCTATCATCACACCAGACAATGCGCCGAAACTGTCCACTAAGGGCGGTGTGCCGCAGGCCATCACCCAGCCGGCGCTTCAGGACTTGGAAGTCATCTATAACGGCCAGCACGTCGCCATCGTCGTGGCGGAAACGCTGGAGCGTGCGCAGGCCGCGGCGGCCGCGGTGAAGCTGCGCTACACCGAAGGCGAGGCGCAGACGACGATGGAGGGCGCGCTCGACCAAGCCTACGTACCAAAGAATTTCCGCAACGGCCAGCGCAAGCCCGACAGCAGCCGCGGAGACCCCGCGGGCAGTTTCGCCGCCGCCCCCGTTCGGATCCGGGCCACCTACACCACGCCGAACGAACACCATAACCCGATGGAGCCGCACGCCACAATTGCGGCCTGGGATGGCGACCGGCTGACGGTGTGGACTTCCACCCAAGGTATCAGCGGGGCGCAAGCCACGCTGGCCGGGATGTTCGGGATCGAAAAGGCGAATGTGCGCGTGATCTGCCCGTTCGTCGGTGGCGGTTTCGGTTCCAAGGGCAGCACCTGGCCGCCGGCTACACTGGCGGCGATGGCAGCGCGCGTGGTGAAGCGGCCGGTCAAGCTGGTGCTGTCACGGGCGCAGATGTTCACCTCCAACGGATTCCGCCCGATGACGGTGCAGAAGATCGCCATCGGCGTAGCCAATGACGGCACCCTGCTCTCGGTCCGGCATGACGGCATCAGCCAGATGTCGATGCCGAAACTGGGGGAGTTCGTGGAGCCGGTCGCGCTGGCGACGGAGATGCTCTACGCGTGCCCGAACCTGGCGGTGACGCATCGCCTGGTGGGCGTGAACCAGGGCCTGCCCACTTACATGCGCGCACCCGGCGAGGCGCCCGGGGTGTTCGCCATCGAGTCGGCAATGGACGAGGTGGCGGTCGCGCTGAAGATGGATCCGATCGTCCTCCGCCTGAAGAACTACGCCGAGACCGACCCGCACGAGAACCTGCCCTTTTCTTCCAAGCGCCTGCGTGAATGCTACGAGCAGGGGGCCGCGGAGTTCGGTTGGGCCCGCCGCACGCTGGAACCGCGATCCATGCGGGACGGCGATTGGCTAGTCGGAATGGGCATGGCGACCTCGACCTATCCAACCAATCAGAGCCCGGCCAGTGCGCGGATACGGCTGATGGCGAATGGCAACGTGGTGGTGCAGTCCGGCACGCAGGATTTGGGCACCGGCACCTACACCGTCATGGCGCAACTCGCCGCCGACGAGTTCGGTCTGCCGATCGAGCGTGTGCGGGTGGAACTGGGCGACAGCCGCCTGCCGAGCGCCCCCGTTTCCGGCGGCTCGCAGACGGTGGCGAGCGTCGGGTCGGCTGTGTTGGCCGCGTGCAAGCTGGCGCGGGACCATGCCATCGCGATGGCGATCTCGGATGCCGGGGATCGCTGGGCAGGCGCCAAACCTGCCGATTTTCACTTGGAAAACGGCGCTGTGGTGGGGCCGCCGGGCCGGATGACGCTGGGCGAGATGATGGCCCGGCGCAACGTCGAATCCGTCGATGTGCAGGGCGACGCCAAGCCGCCGGGCAAGGACGACAAAACCCACTCGTTGCACGCCTTCGGGGCGCAGTTTGCTGAGGTTCGGGTCGATTCACTCACCGGGGAAATCCGGGTTTCGCGGCTGGTCGGTGTGTTCGATGGCGGCCGGGTGTTGAATGCCAAAACGGCGCACAGCCAACTGATCGGCGGCATGACCTTCGGTGTCGGCATGGCGCTGCTGGAGGAGACGCTGGTGGACGAAGCCACCGGCCGCATCGTCAACGCCAACATCAGTGAGTACGTGGTGCCGGTGAACGCCGACATCCCCGTCATCACCGCCAAACTGCTGGAGGCGGATGATCGCGTGGCCAATCCGGTCGGGGCAAAAGGGCTGGGCGAGTTGCCGATGGTCGGCATGGCCGCTGCCATCGCCAACGCGGTGTTCCATGCAACCGGTATCCGCGTGCGCGATCTGCCGATTCGGTTGGATGACATGCTGGCCTAGCGGTTGCGTTGCCGGGTAGGGGGCGTATCGTCCCGCGCAAATGCGACAAGAGGGACATGCCATGTATGCCGACACCCAACTCCTGATCGATAACGTCTGGGGCCCCGCGCAATCTGGTAAAACGCTGCCCGTGCTGAACCCGGCCACCGGCGAGACGATCGGCACCGTTGCCCATGCCGAGAAGGCCGATCTGGACCGCGCACTCGCCGCCGCGCAAAAGGGCTTCAACGTCTGGAAGCGCATGTCTTCGGTCGAGCGGTCGAAGATCATGCGCAAGGCCGCCGACCTGCTGCGCGAGCGTTTGGACCACATCGCCACGATCATGGTGATGGAGCAGGGCAAGCCGCTGGTCGAAGCCAAGGGCGAGACATCGCTGGCGCCAGAGAACATCGAGTGGATGGCCGAGGAAGGCCGCCGCGCCTATGGCCGCGTCATCCCGGCCCGCATTCCCGGCGTCTATCAGATGTCCCTGCGCGAGCCGGTGGGCGTTGTTGCAGCCTTCACGCCGTGGAACTTCCCGATCAACCAGGCGGTGAAGAAGATGGCTGCGGCGCTCGCTGCCGGCTGCTCCATCATCGTGAAGGGGCCGGAGGAGACACCCGGCAGCGTTGCCGAGTTGGTGCGCGCCTTCGTGGATGCCGGCGTGCCGCCTGGCACGGTTGGCCTGGTCTACGGGATCCCGGCGGAAATCAGTTCCTACCTCATTCCGCACCCGATCGTCCGCAAGATCAGCTTCACTGGGTCGACGGCGGTGGGCAAGCAACTGGCGGCGATGGCCGGTGAGCACATGAAGCGTGTGACGATGGAGCTGGGCGGACACGCACCGGCGATCATCTTCGACGACGCGAACCTCGAAGTGGCGACCAAGGTGCTGGCCGCCAACAAGTTCCGCAACGCCGGCCAGGTCTGCATCGCGCCGACCCGGATCCTGGTGCAGGAGAAGGTATACGACGATTTCGTCGAGCGTTTCACCGCGGCGGCAAAGGCCGTGAAGGTCGGCAATGGACTGGAGCAGGGCACCACGATGGGGCCGCTAGCCAATGACCGCCGGGTGCAGGCTATGGAGGGCTTCATCGCCGACGCGATCCAGCACGGTGGCGAAGTTCGCACCGGTGGCGCGCGCATCGGCAACGTCGGCAATTTCTTCCAGCCGACGGTGATGACCGGCGTGCCGACCGATGCCCGCGTGATGAACGAGGAGCCGTTCGGCCCGCTGGCAGTGATGAGCTCGTTCCGCGACATCGACGAAGCGGTGAGCGAGGCCAACCGGCTCGCCTATGGTCTGGCGTCGTATGCCTACACCAGCAACTCCACCACAGCGACGCGGATCGCGGCCGAGGTCGAGTCGGGCATGATGTCGATCAACCATCATGGCCTGGCCCTGCCGGAAACGCCGTTCGGCGGCGTGAAGGACAGCGGCTATGGCTCCGAAGGCGGGGTCGAGGGCTTGGAGGCCTACCTGTCCACGAAGTTCGTGAGCCAGGCGGCCATCTAACCACCACGCATCGCGGCAAGAACAGCGCCCTTCCCCGGCAACGGGAGGAGGGCGTTTTTTATGGCGCGGCGACGAGCTTGCTGAGCGCGGTTTGGTAGGCGCTCGGGTGGTCCAGCAGGTAGCCTGCGGCATCCAGATCACTATCCCGGCCCTCGGCAGCCGGGCAGGCGTTGCGTAGTTCCACCACCTGCGCCACCGGCAGCGGGGCGCGGGCTGCGTTGTGCCGGGCCAGGGCAGGCGCCAGGCTCTGTTGGCCCTTCAACAAATCGGCCAATTGGGCGTTCACTGAATCGTTGCCGAGACTGGTGCAGACCTGCGGCATGATGCCCAGCCCCTGCAACGGCCAGCCACCCGGCGCCAGCACGCGGCTCCATGTGACGAACAACTCGCCACCATCGGGCAGTGGCGAGATGGTCTGGACCAAGCCCTTGCCGAGCGTGGCGCTGCCGACGATGACGGCCCGGCCGTTATCGGCCAGTGCAGCGGCCATGATTTCCGCCGCGCTCGCCGTGCGGCCGTCGACCAGCACGATCATTGGGCGGCCCTGGGCGCCGTCGCCATTGGTGCCGCCGGGCCAGACGTGGCTGCTTTGCGGATTACGGCCGGCGGTGGTGGTCACCAGCCCGTCGGTCATCACCTGGTCGGTCACCGATACGGCCTGCCGCAGCAATCCGCCGCGATTGCCACGCAGATCGATGATGATGCCGCGCACCTTGTGCCCGGCAAACGCTGCCTCCAGCGCGGCGGCGAACTGGTCATCCGTGTCGACGCTGAACCCGGTGATGTGGATCAGTACCACGTCGTCCAGCCGCTCAGCCGTGACGGTCTGCGGCGGCACCAGCGCGCGCTCGATCTCTGCCTGCTGCGGCCGGCCGCGACCACGCCAAACCAGGCGCACCGTCGTGCCCTCCGGTCCGGCGATCAGCGCCTCGATCGCGGCAGCAGCCTCACCGCGGATAGGGCGGCCATCGACGCTGAGGATGCGGTCGCCCGGGCGCAACCCCGCATCGTCGGCCGGGCTGCTGGGCACGACGGTGCTGACGACCATACCCGCCCGGGTACGGGCCAGGGCCAGGCCTAGGCCCGCCTGCCCGGATCGCCGGTCCCGCTCGGTATCCGCGGCGCCGGGCGGGACGTAGCGGGAATAGGGATCGAGGTGATTGAATAGCTCGTCGAAGAAAGAACGGACGATGCCCTGCGTTCCGCCTTGGCGGATCGGGTCGGACGCTGCATAGGCCGCCGCCGCCATGTTGGCCGCCAGATTGCCCCAGCCGGTTGCGTCATCGCCGTCCGGCAACGGCGCGCTGAAGATCGGCTTGCCCGATTGCAGCAGCCGCATCTCCTTTTCCCGAACCTCCGGCACCAGCGTCGGGTCGACCGTGGTCAGCCCACGTAGACCCCAAACCGTCAGTTGCGGCATGCCCTCCGGCTCCAGCGTCCGCGGCGTGATGAACGCGAGGGCGGTCCCGAAGACAGAGGCCGTCATCGGTTGCGCGAAGGCTTCAGCCGCGTGCGATACCCCGGGTATGACCCAGAGCAGCACGGCCAGGAACAGAGCCCGGCTCAACGGGAGCGGGTTCTTGTCTTCGATGCCTTGGGCCGGGCGCCCTCGATTGCGACCAAGCCGAAAATCAGCCCGCCAGTCACTGGGGTCGCCTCGACGAGACGAACATCGATGGGTTGTGCCAAGTGGAAGGACAATCGGGTCCGTCGGCCGGTCAACGATTTCGTCGCTTCATCATGCATCCAGAAATCGTCGGGCAGTGCGGACAATGGCACCAGCCCACTAGCGCCCGTTGCCGATAAAGTGACGAACAAGCCGAACCGTGTCACCCCCGAGATGCGGGCGGCGAACTGCGCACCGGTCTTGTCTGCCATGTAGGCGGCAAGATACCGGTCGATCGCCTCACGTTCGGCCAGCGCGGCGCGGCGTTCGGTGGCGGTGATGTGGTCGGCCGTGTCCTCGAACTTGGTCGCCTCGACATCCGTCAGCCCATCCGGGCCGGCGTCCAGGCCGCGGATCAGCGCGCGATGCACGCACAGGTCGGCGTAACGGCGAATCGGGCTGGTGAAGTGGGCGTAGCGCGGCAAAGCAAGGCCGAAATGGCCGATATTCTCTGGCGAATACTGCGCCTGGCTTTGCGACCGTAGCACGACCTCGTTCACCAGAGGGGCGACGTCCGTGCCCTCCACCTGCTTCAGCACCGCATCCAGGTCGCGCGGGTGGATCTGGCCCTGCGGCGGCAGCGTCACGCTCATCCCATGCAGGAAGGTGCGCAACGCCTCCAGCTTCTCGACGGATGGCGGGGCGTGAACGCGATACATGCAGGGCAGCCGCAGTTTCTCCAGCGCCTCGGCAGCGGCGACGTTGGCCAGCACCATGAACTCTTCGATCAGGCGGTGACTGTCGAGTCGGGGGCGTGGCGTGATCGCCAATACCTGTCCCTTATCGTCCAGGGTAACTTTTCGTTCCGGCAGATCCAAATCCAGCGTGCCGCGCGCCTGCCGCGCCGTCAGCAACGCGCGAAACGCGGCGTAGAGCGGCGGGATCGGCAGGCCGAGGTCGTCGCCACCGTCATGGGCCTGCTGAACCTGCTCATACGTCAGCCGGGCGGCGGAGCGCATGAGCCCGCGCCCGAAGCGATGCGCGGTCTTCGTCCCCGCGGAATCGACCTTCATCTCGACGAACAGGCAGCCGCGTTCTTCGTTCGGGCGCAGGCTGCACCAACCGTTGGACAGCGCCTCCGGCAGCATCGGCACCACGCGGTCCGAGAAATACACGCTGTTGCCGCGTTCCCAGCCGGTGCGGTCCAGGGGGGAGCCGGAAGGTACGTAATGCGCGACGTCGGCGATGGCGACGATCAGCCGGTGACCGTCCCCATCCGCTTCGGCGAACACGGCGTCATCGAAATCGCGCGCATCCTCGCCATCGATGGTGACCAGTGGGATGGCGCGCAAATCCTCCCGCCCGCCCAACTGCACCGGCCCCGCGGCCTCCGCCTGTTCGATGGCGGCAGGGGGGAAGACGTCCGGAATTTCATGCGTATAGATGCAGATGAGGCTGACGGAGCGGGCGTCGCCCATCCGCCCCAAACGCTCCACCACCCGGGCGGACTTTAGCCCGTAGGTGCGGCTGGGCAGCGGCGAGGCAAGAACGATCTCGCCATCCTCCGCACCCTCCATATCGTCGGGTGCAACCTGCCATTCGGCCTTCTGCCGCCGGTCGGTGGGTTGGATGCGGCCGCCGCCGGCATGGGCGTGGAATACCCCCAGCACCCGGCCCGGCGCGTCCGTCAAGCGCTTGAGGGTGCGGCCCTCGTATTTGTTGCCGCTGATCAGGCGCAGCCGGGCCAGCACACGCTCGCCGGGTGCCAGCGCCGGGGAGTCGCGCCGTTCGGGCACCATCAGCACCATCGGCGGCGGGCCGTCGCCATCCCAGGCGACCGGGCGAGCGATGGCGTCGCCATCGAGGTCGGTCCCGGTGATCTGCACGATGGTCGCGTCCGGCAGGCGGCCCGGCGGGGTGAAGCGGCGATGACCGGCCGGGGCGATCACGCCCTCACCCGCCAGATCCTTGAGCAAGGTGCGGAGCGCAATGCGGTGCTCCGGCCCCAAGTGGAAGGCACGCTCCACCTCCCGCTTGCCGACCCGGCCGGTAGCGTTGCGGATGAAGTCGCGAACCGCTTCACGCGACGGCAGGGCAGGGGGCGGCGCGCCCTCCTTGCGCCGTCTTGCCAATTCTCAGCTCGCCTTGCGGACCTGAACGGCGGGCTTAGCGGCGGCTGGCTTCTTGACGGTCGCTTTCTTCGCCGTGGGTTTTTTCGCTGCCGGCTTCTTGGCCGGTGCCTTTTTCACGGGTGCCTTCTTCACGGCGGCGGGTTTCGCCTCGGCAGTGGCCTTCGGGGCGGCCTTGCGCGCGGCGGGCTTCTTGGCGCCGGGCTTGGCCTTCAGCGGCTTGCCCTTCTCCGCCAGCAGCGTCACCGCCTGCTCCAGCGTGATCTCCTCCATGGTGACGCCACGCGGCAGGTTGGCGACCATGTTGCCGCCCTGTACGTAGGGGCCGAACCGCCCCTTCTTCACCATCACCGGCTCCCCCGTCGTCGGATGGGCGCCCATCGACCGGATGCTCTCCAGCTTCTTCTGTAGGGCGTCGACGGCGCGGTTCAGGCCGATCGACAGCACGTCGTCGTCCTTATCCAGCGAGGCGAAGATCGAGCCCATCTTCACATACGGGCCGAACCGCCCGATCCCCGCCTCCATCCGCTCCCCTGTGGTTGGGTGGGCGCCGATTTCGCGGGGCAGGGATAGCAGGCCCAGCGCCTGGTCCAGCGTGATGGTGTCGCCTTCCATCCCTTTCGGCAGAGAGGTACGGCGCGGCCTCGCCTTCTTGTCCGCCGGGTCGGGCGCGCCTTGCTGCACATACAGCCCGTACGGGCCGCGGCGAACCGTGACGTCTTCGCCCGTATCCGGGTGGTGGCCCAGCTCACGCATCCCCTCCTTCAGCGTGCCGCCATCCTCGCCTTCGACCGCCAGGCGGCGGGTGTATTGGCAGGTCGGATAGTTGGCGCAGCCGATGAACGAGCCGTGACGACCCAGCTTCAGCCCCAGCCGCCCAGTGTGGCAGGCCGGGCAGACCCGCGGGTCGGTGCCGTCTTCCTTGGCGGGGAAAAAATGCTCGCCCAGATCCTGGTCCAGCGCGTCGATGACGTCGGAGATCTTCAGCTCGCGCGTCTGCTCCACCGCGTTGGAGAAGTCGTGCCAGAACATCTCCATCACTTTGCGCCAGTCCAGCCGGCCGTCGGACACGTCGTCCAACTGCTCCTCCAGCCCGGCGGTGAACCCGGTGTCGACGTAGCGCTGGAAGAACGACGTCAGGAACGCCGTCACCAGCCGTCCGCGATCCTCCGGCACGAAGCGCCGATTCTCCATCCGCACGTAATTCCGGTCGCGCAGCACCGATAGGATGGACGCGTAGGTGGACGGGCGGCCGATGCCCAGTTCCTCCATGCGTTTCACCAGGCTGGCCTCGGAGAAACGGGGCGGCGGCTGGGTGAAATGCTGCTCCGCATTCACCTTGTCGCGGCGCAGCGGGTCCCGCTCGTTCATCGGCGGCAGCATGCGCGATTCGTCGCGGCTATCACCCTCGGGCGCCTCGTCCGTGGCCTCCCGATACAGCTTCAGGAACCCGTCGAACGCCACGATCGAGCCGTTGGCCCGCATATGCGTCCCACCGGATGCGATGTCGACCGCCACCTGGTCCAGTTCGGCCGACTGCATCTGGCTGGCGACGGCACGCTTCCAGATCAGTTCGTAGACCCGGCGCTGCTCGTCATTCAGGTAGCGCGCGACCTCGGCCGGGGTGCGGGCGACGTCGGTCGGGCGGATCGCCTCATGCGCTTCTTGGGCGTTCTTGGCCTTGGTGCTGTATTCGCGGGGCGCGCCGGGCAGATAGTCACGGCCGTATGCCTCGGCCACATGATCGCGAATGGCGCTGATGGCTTCCTTGGCCATCTGCACACCGTCCGTCCGCATGTAGGAGATCAGGCCGACGGTATCGCCGCCGATATCCACACCTTCATACAGTTGCTGCGCCACCCGCATCGCTGCCTGCGCGCCTAGCCCTAGCTTACGGCTGGCATCCATCTGGAAGCTGGAGGTCGTGAAGGGCGGCTGCGGATGCCGCTTGACCCGGCGGCGCTCGACTGACGCGACGGAGAACTGCCCCGCTTCGACCGCCTGCTTCGCAGCCTCTGCCTTCGCGGCATTGTTCAGGTCGAATTGTTCGAGCTTCTTGCCATCCAGCGCCGTCAGCCGGGCGGTGAACGGGGCGCCGGCGGGCGTGGTGAAATGGGCCTCGACCGTCCAATACTCGCGCGCCCGGAATGCCTCGATCTCGGCTTCCCGCTCGCACACCAGGCGCAGGGCCACGGATTGGACGCGCCCGGCAGACCGGCTGCCCGGCAGCTTGCGCCACAACACGGGGGACAGGGTAAAGCCGACCAGGTAGTCCAACGCGCGCCGGGCCATGTAGGCCTCGATCAGCGGGGTATCCAGGTCGCGCGGATGCGCCATCGCGGTCTGGATGGCGGTCTTGGTGATCTCGTTGAAGGTGATGCGCTGGACGTCCACGCCCTTCAGCGCGTTCTTCTCCTCCAGCATGGCGCGGACGTGCCATGAAATCGCCTCGCCCTCCCGATCCGGGTCGGTGGCCAGCCACAGGCGATCGGCCCCCTTCAGCGCTTTCGCGATGGCGGTGATCTGCCGGTTGCCGCGCTCATCCGCGGCCCAGTCCATGGCGAACCCTTCCTCCGGCCGGACGGATCCGTCCTTCGGTGGCAGGTCCCGCACGTGGCCGAAGCTCGCGAGCACGGTAAATTTGTCGCCGAGGTACTTATTGATAGTCTTTGCCTTGGCGGGCGATTCAACGACGACGACGTCGGTCATGTGATCCTTGGCTTCAAGCAATGAGCGCAACACGATGGCCTGGCAAGGATTCCACTACCCCGTCCAGCTCCAACACCAACAGCACGGCCATCACAGTGGATGCCGACAACTGGCAGCGCCGTATCAGATCGTCAACGGGCGTCGGCTCCGGCCCCAGTAATCGGATGATCGCAGCCCTCGCTTCCGGCCCGTTTTCCGGTTCGGCCGGGGCGGCATATGGGGGTGCCGTCTCCTCAAACCCAAGGGGCAAGCGCGGCGAAGCGATCGCCTCCCAGTCGGGCAGCGCCTCCACGACGTCGGAGGCCTGGCCTACGAGCACGGCGCCGTTGCGGATCAAGTCATTGGAACCATGACATCTTGGGTCCAAAGGGGAGCCGGGGACGGCCATCACCAGGCGGTTCGCATCCAGCGCCAATTGCGCCGTGATCAGGCTGCCGGAATGGCGCGCCGCCTCCACCACCACCACGCCAAGCGACAGCCCGGCGATGATGCGATTTCGCCGCGGAAAATGCCGGCTCTGCGGTGCCGTGCCCAGCGGCGCCTCCGCTATCACGACGCCGTGTTCGGCGATCCGGGACTGCAATGCGGTGTTTTCCGCCGGGTAAGGCACGTCCAACCCGCCGGCAATGGCGGCGACGGTGGTCCCGGTGTGCAGCGCGCCGATATGCGCCGCAGTATCGATCCCCCGCGCCAGACCGGACACGACGAGCATGCCGTGGCTGGCCAGGTCGGCGGCCAACGCCTCCGCCATGCGTTGCCCGTTCGCGGAGGCGTTGCGGGCGCCCACCAGGCCCACGGCACGGCGGGTGAGAAGCGCCGGGTCGCCAAATATGGAGATGGCGGGCGGCGCATCTTCCAGCGTGGCAAGCAGCGGTGGGTAATCCAGATCCCCCAGAACCAACATTCGCCCGCCCAATTTGGCCAGCCGGGCGAGTTCGGCCTCGATCACCGACGCGCCGGTGACGCTGGGTGGCATCTGGCGGCCGCCGGCGCGGGCGAGCTCGGGCAAGCCATCGATGGCGGCGACGGCGGTGGTGAAGCGGGAGAGCAGGCGGCGGAAGGTGAGCGGGCCGATGCCCGAAGTGCGCGCCAGGCGAATTCGGGCCAGGCGCTCCGCCGGGCTCACTATTGACCGATCCGCGGCTCGGTGCCGGCGCGCAGGCGGGCAATGTTGCTGCGATGCCGCCAAACGATCCAGACGGCGATGATCGGCACCGGCCAGGGGTAAGGCACGATGGTGAGCGCGACGAACGGGCTCGCCGCGCAGGCCAGCAGCGCCGAGAGCGAGGAGATGCGGGACAGCACCGCCGTCAGTAACCAGATGGCAGCCACGGCCACGCCGACTGGCCAGGCGATGCCCAACAGCGCGCCCAATCCGGTCGCGACGCCCTTGCCGCCCTCGAATCGCAGCCATGGTGTCAACGTATGGCCCAACACAGCCGCCAGCCCGGCCAATGCGCCCGGGGCGCCCAGATGGTCGGCGATCAGCACGGCCGCGGTGCCCTTCAGCACGTCCAATAGAACGGTGGCCGCCGCCAGGTCCTTGCGGCCGGTGCGTAGCACGTTGGTGGCGCCGATACTGCCCGAGCCGATGCGGCGAATATCGCCCAGCCCGGCGTATCGGGTCAGCAGCAGGCCGAACGGGATCGACCCCAGCAGGAAGCCGATGGCGAGGGCGATCGCCGTGTTCACGGATACAGGGACCCCGGCATGCTCAACCGAACACCCGCCGGCCAGCCTTCCACGTGCCGACCACCCGGCCCTCCAGCGCGCGCCCGTCGAACGGGGTGTTGCGCGCCTTGCCGGGCAGGGTGTTGGCCTCGACCCGCCAAGCCCGCTCCGGGTCGAACAGGCACAGATCGGCTGGCTCGCCCTTGGTCAGCCGCCCCGCCGCACTGCCCAGCAGCGCCGCCGGGCGGGAGGTGAGCAGCGCGATGGCCGCCCCCAATGCCAGTCCGGAGCCGTGCACCTGTGCCAGCGTCACCGCCAGCAGGGTCGCCAGCCCGGCGCCTCCAGCGGAGGCCTGGGCGAAGGGGAAGCGCTTATCGTCGGCATCGCGCGGCTGATGGTCGGAGGCGACGGCATCCACCGTGCCATCGCGCAGCGCCGCTGCAACGGCAAGACGATCGCTATCGGTGCGCAGCGGCGGGGAGAGCTTCGCGTAAGTGCGGAATTCCCCGATCGCCGTCTCGTTCAGATCGAAATAGGGCGGGGCGGTGTCGCAACTGACATTCAGGCCCTCGTCCTTCGCACGGCGGATCAGTTCAAGTGCCGAGGCGGTCGAGACATGGGCGAAATGCACCGAACCGCCGGTCAGCCGCACCAGGCTGATGTCGCGGGCGACCAGGATCTCCTCTGCCGCGGCGGGAATGCCAGGCAGGCCCAAACGAGTGGCCAATTCGCCTTCGGTGGCGGCGCCGCCTGCTGCCAGCGAGGGGTCTTCCGGGTGTTGGATGATGCGGAAGCCGAAACCATGCGCATAGGACAGGGCGCGCCGCATCATCCGCGTGCTGGCGATGGCGTGCTGGCCATCGGTGAATGCGACGGCGCCGGCCTCGCCCAGCAGGCCGATCTCCGCCAATTCCTCACCCCGGCAGCCGCGGGTGACGGCGCCGTAGGGCAGGATGGTGAGGCTGCCGGTTTCCTCACCGCGCGCGCGCAGCAGGCGCACGAGGGCCGGGTCGTCAATGGCAGGTGCGCTGTCGGGCAGGGCGGCCAGCGTCGTAATGCCGCCCGCAGCCGCAGCCTGGGCCGCGGAGGCAATGGTCTCGCGATACTCGAAACCCGGCTCGCCGAGTGCGGCGCGCATGTCGACCAGGCCGGGGCACAGCACGGCGCCGTCGCCCTCGATGACCTCCGCGCCGTCCGGGCGGCCGAGGTTGGCGCCGTAATCCGCGAGCAGCCCATCACGGATCAGCAGGCCGCCCACGACATCCACCCCGCATGAGGGGTCGAGCAGGCGGACATTGGTGATCAGGGTATCGGTCATTGGGCCAGCGCCTCAAACATTGCGCCGTGCCCGTCGCGACAGCGTATCCAGCACCGCCATACGCACGGCGACGCCCATTTCCACTTGCTCCCGAATCAACGAGCGCGCCGGGTCATCGGCTACGGCGCTGTCGATCTCAACCCCGCGGTTCATCGGGCCGGGGTGCATCACCAGCGCGTCCGGCGCGGCCTTTGCCAGCCGGGCGGCGTCCAGACCGAAGAAGCGGAAATACTCGCGGGCGGAGGGGACGAGGCCACCATTCATCCGCTCCTTCTGCAGGCGCAGCATCATGACGATGTCGGCGCCGGCCAGCCCCTCATCCATGGTGTGGAATACTTCGACGCCCAGCCGTGCTGCCTCCGCCGGGATCAGCGTCGGCGGCCCGACCACGCGGACCCGGCTGCCCATCGTGGTCAGCAGATGGATGTTCGACCGCGCCACGCGGGAGTGCAGGATGTCGCCGCAGATAGCGACCGTCAGCCCCTGCAACCGGCCACGGCGACGACGGATCGTCAGTGCGTCCAGCAGTGCCTGGGTCGGGTGTTCGTGCAGCCCGTCCCCGGCGTTGATCACCGCCGCATCCACCTTCTGCGCCAGCAGCAATGGCGCGCCGGACTGGTCGTGCCGCACCACCAGCAGGTCGCACTGCATGGCGTTCAGCGTGCCCGCGGTGTCCAGCAGCGTCTCCCCCTTGTTCACCGAGGAGGAGGAGACCGACATGTTGATCACGTCCGCCCCCAGCCGCTTGCCGGCCAGTTCGAAGCTGGTGCGGGTGCGGGTGCTGTCCTCGAAGAACAGGTTGATCAGGGTGCGGCCGCGCAGCAGGTCCCGCTGGGTTTTGCCGGACCGGTTCAGCAACACATAGCTTTCGGCCAGGTCGAGCAGATTGGCGATCTGGGGCGGGTGCAGCCCCTCGATCGCCAGAAGATGGCGGCTGGGGAGGTTCATGCGGCGGCGGCCAGCAGGCGGGCAACCGCTTCGTCCCGGCCTAGCGCGGCGAGCGTGACGTCGATCCCCGGGCTGGTCGTCGTCCCCGTCAGCGCCGCGCGTAGCGGCTGGGCGACCTGGCCGAGCTTGCGGCCCGACCGCTCGGCATAGGCGCGGATCGCCGCGTCCAGCGCCGGGGCGGAGAAATCGGTGGCAGCCAGGTCGTTGGCGACGTCGCGCAGCATCGTCTTGGCCTCCTGTGTCAGCAGCGCGGTGGCTTTGGCGTCCATCTCCAGCGGCATGGTGCGGGCGAGGAAGGCCGTGTTGTCGGCCAGTTCGACCAACGTCTTCGCGCGCTCCTTCAGCCCGGGCATCAGCATGCGGATGCGGTCGGCGACCGGTTCGGCGTTCAGGGCCCGTGCAGTCAGGCGGGCAACAACGTCCGCCGTCAGCCGGTCGTCATCCGCCTCGCGCAGCCAGACGCCGTTTAGGTTGTCGAGCTTCTTGTAGTCCATCCGGCCCGGCGACTTGCCCACGCCTTCCAGCGTGAACAGCTTGATCGCCTCGTCCCGGCCCAGGATCTCGGCATCGCCGTGCGCCCAGCCGAGCCGTAGCAGGTAGTTGCACATCGTCTCCGGCAGATACCCGGCGTCCCGGAAATCGGTGACGGAGGCAGCGCCGTGCCGCTTCGACAGCTTCGCGCCGTCCGGGCCATGGATCATGGGCACGTGGGCGAAGGTCGGTACGTCCCAGCCATTGGCCAGAAACACCTGGATCTGGCGGAAGGTGTTGGTCATGTGGTCGTCGCCGCGGATGACGTCGGTGATGGCCATGTCATGGTCGTCCACCACCACGGCGTGCTGGTAGGTCGGCGTGCCGTCGCTGCGCAGGATGATCATGTCGTCCAACTCGCTATTGGCGACTGTGACGGTGCCCTGCACCCGGTCTTGCACCGTCGTCTCCCCCTCGCGGGGCGCACGCAGGCGGATCGCGTAGGGCGTATCCGGCCCGTCGGTGCGGTCGCGCCAAGGGCTGTCGAAACGGAGCGGCTTGCCGGCGGCCCGGGCGGCGTCGCGCGCGGCCGCTATCTCCTCCTGCGTGGCCCAGCAGCGGTAAGCGTGCCCCGTGTCCAGCATCGACCGCGCCACCTCGGCATGGCGCGCGGCGCGGGTGGATTGGTAGATTTCCGGCTCGTCCCGCTCCAGCCCCAGCCAGTTCAGGCTGTCCAGGATGGCCTGGGTGTTCGCCTCGGTGGAGCGGGCGCGGTCGGTGTCTTCGATCCGCAGCAGGAACTGCCCGCCGAGGTGGCGGGAGAACAAATAGTTAAACAAGGCCGTTCGGGCGCCGCCAATATGCAGCAACCCGGTGGGCGAGGGGGCAAATCGTGTGCGGACGGTCATGTCCCATGGCCCATAGCACGCGGGAATGTTCCCTGGGGAGGGCGCGCTCGCTATCCTGCGATGCGTGAATGCAGCGCTGGCCGTTATCCGGACTGTGAGGGTGCCCGTGGCGCCCGCCTGGCTGCTCGACCTCGCGGTCGTGGAGCGGGGGCGGTTCATGCCCTGGCTGGCCGTGTGCATGATGGCCGGGGTGGCGTCGTATTTCGCGTTGGATCAGGAGCCGTCCTGGGCGATCGGCCCTGGTCTGCTGTGCGGGACGGCGGCATTGGCCGTGCTGCTGCGATCCAACGCGGTGGCCCGCGGAATGGCGCTGGCGCTGGTCTTCGCCGCCGCAGGCTTCGCGTCGGCGCAGTTTGCGACCGATATCGCAGCCAGCCCGGTGGAATTGCCGCGGCACGCCAGCATCATCACCGGGACTGTGCGGGCGGTGGAGCACCTGCCGGAGGGACGGCGATTGACCCTGGCCGGTGCGCAGCTGGATGGCGGCGCCACCCTGCCGCGCACGCTGCACGTCAGGTTGCGCAACACCGACCCGGTCGCGCTGGCGACAGGCGACTCGGTGCGGCTCCGTGCAGTGCTGCGCCCGCCCGCGCCGCCGGCCTATCCGGGCGCGTGGGATCTGCAGCGCGACGCCTATTTCAGCGGCCTCGGTGGCGCCGGTGTGGCGCTGGGCAAGGTGGAGTTGCTGTCGCAGCCCGGCCCTGCTGCCCCAAGCGGCTGGCTGCTGCACGTGCGGGAGGTCGTGGCGGCGCGATTGATCGCGGGGCTGCCGGGCACACCGGGTGCGGTGGCCGCGACGATGCTGACGGGGCTGGGCAGCGCGATACCGGCGGACGATCGGGCGGCGTTTCGCGACTCGGGGCTGGCGCATCTGCTGGCGGTGGCCGGGCTGCACATCGGCATCGTCATGGGGCTGGTGATGGGGGTGACCCGGTTTGGCCTGGCCTTGTCGGAGCGGTCGGCCCTGCACTGGCCGTGCAAACAAATCGCCGCTGCCACCGCCCTGGCCATCGGCGCGGGATACGTGTTGCTGACGGGCATGCACGTGCCAGTGCTGCGGTCGTTCGCCATGGCGTCGCTGGTGGGCTGGGCGTGCTGGTCGGCCGCCGCGCCCTGTCGATGCGCGGCCTGGCCCTGGCGGCGATGGCGCTGATGCTGCTGGCACCGCAGGAGGTCGTTGGCGTGTCGTTCCAGATGAGCTTCGCCGCCGTCATGGCGCTGATCGCGGGATACGAGGTGATGAGCCCCGTTCTCGCCCGCCTACGAGGCCACCGGGTCGCCAGGCATGTCGCTGCTCTGGTGTTGACCAGCCTGCTGGCGGGCGTCGCGGCCGCCCCGTTCGGGGCCTACCATTTTGGTCGGGTGCAGCTTTATTTCATCCTGGCCAACCTGCTGGCCGTGCCGTTGACGGCGATGCTGGTGATGCCCGCCGGGCTGCTGGCCCTGATGCTGATGCCGTTCGGGCTGGAGCGCCTGGCCCTGGTCCCGATGGGCTGGGGGTTGGACGCGATCATCGCCATCGCGCGGACCGTCGCCGCCATTCCTGCTGCGACGTTCGGCGTTCCGCATATGCCCGTCTGGGGGCTGGGCCTGGTGGCGATCGGGCTGGCCTGGCTGGGCCTATGGCGCTCACGCATGCGGCTGGTGGGGGCTGTGGTCGTGGCCGCCGGCCTGCTGTCCGGCCTGGCAAGCCCGCCGGCCGATCTGCTGGTGGCGCCCGATGCGCGGCTGATCGCCTGGCGGTCGCCGCCGCTGCTGCAGACCCGGCCGGGCTTCTCCCGCTTCGTGCTCGACTCGTGGTCGCAATATTGGGCGCAGCCGCTGGCGGCGGCGTTCCCCGAAAGCGGGGCCCCCGGCCCGATCCGCTGCACGGCGGATGGTTGCCGGATCGACCAGGCCGGGGCGACGGTGCTGCTCGCCCGTAGCCTGCGCCCGATGGACTGCAGCGGCGCATCGCTGGTGGTGTCTGCCGAGCCGGCGCGAGTGGTCTGCCCGGCCTTGCCGCGAATCGATCGCTTCACCGTCTGGCAGGATGGCGCCCATGCGGTGTGGCTGCGGGACGGGGCGGCGATTGTGCTGTCCGACCGCGCGTATCGCGGCGATCGGCCCTGGGTGGCGCTGCCCGGCAAGATCCGCACGACGCTTCCGCTGGCCGCGGCCGATGTGGGGGACTAATGTCTGCCCGACGCGGACACGGGGGATGAAGTGATGACGACGATCTTCTCGTTCAGAAATTTGGCGATCGGTTGGGCCGGGCTGCTGACGGTATTGGGCTCCGGTGCCGTCGCCCTTCAAGCCACGCAACCGTCGCCAGCCCCTGTGGCGCTGGCGTTGGCGGCGCCGATCCCGATGCCGCCGCCCGTTGCCGCCATTGGCACCCCGCCGCCCGTGGTGCTGCCGCAGGTGCCGTTCGTGAACAGCAGCCTGCTCGCCATGCTGCCGCCGGTCGAACACGCGGCGCCTCTGCCTCGCATCCCGGTGCATCCGGCCGCCGCTCTACCGCTGCCGCCCACGCCACCGCTGCCGGCCGGACCGCCGCGGCGATATGCCCGCGCCGAGCCGCCGCGCCGGAGCGCCCGCGTTTATGCGTCCGCGCCTGCCTACCGTGCGCCGGGCTACGAGGCCACTGGCTGGGCGGAGGGAATGCCATACCCGCGACTGTACGCGCATGGGCGACCCTACACCTACGCGCGGCCGCCTGAATATTACGCCTGGTAGACAGCCTTCGTCAGCGCGTCGTAGGCCTTCAGCCGAGCGACCAGCGCCGGCATTTCCCGCATCGGGATCATGTTCGGGCCGTCAGAGGGCGCGTGGTCCGGGTCCCCATGGCATTCGATGAACACCGCCGCCACGCCCACGGCGAGCGCGGCCCGCGCCAGCACCGGGGCGAATTCGCGCTGCCCGCCGCTGCTGGTGCCGTGGCCGCCGGGTTGCTGGACGGAGTGGGTGGCGTCGAACACCACAGGGTAACCGGTCTGCGCCATGATCGGCAACGACCGCATGTCCGAGACGAGCGTGTTATAGCCGAAGGACGCCCCACGCTCCGTCAGCAAGATTCGCTGGTTGCCGGTAGAGGCTATCTTGGCGGCGACATTGGTCATGTCCCACGGGGCGAGGAACTGGCCCTTCTTCACGTTGATCGCGGCACCGGTTTCCCCAGCGGCGATCAGCAGATCGGTCTGGCGGCACAGGAATGCCGGGATCTGCAGTATGTCCACAACCTCCGCCGCCGGTCCGCATTGCCCGGCATCGTGCACATCCGTCAGCACGGGAATGCCGAACCGTTCGCGCACCGCTGCTAGGATTGCCAGGCCTTGCGCCATCCCAATGCCGCGCGCGGCGGAGGCGCTGGTGCGATTGGCTTTGTCGAAGCTGCTTTTGTAGATCAGCGCCACGCCGGCCGCGCGTGCCACGGCCGTCAGCGCGTCCGCCGTCTCTATGGCGTGCGCCTCGCTCTCGATCTGGCACGGGCCGGCGATCAGCGTGAAGGGCAGGGTGTTGCCGACCGTGATGTCGCGGATGGTGACGTCCGTCATGCGGCGACTCCTTCGGGCTAGACCAGCCGAGCCTGCTTCACCGCGGCCTCGATGAAGCCGCGAAACAGCGGGTGCGGGTCCAGCGGCTTGCTCTTGAGTTCGGGGTGATACTGCACGCCAACGAACCAGGGATGGCCCGGCAATTCCACCGTTTCCGGCAGGATTCCGTCCGGCGACAGGCCGCTGAAGCGCAATCCCGCAGCCTCCAACCGGTCGCGGTAGTGGATGTTGACCTCGAAGCGATGGCGATGCCGCTCCAT
The DNA here is from genome assembly GCF_009765685.1 of Acidisphaera sp. L21. GTDB lineage: Bacteria > Pseudomonadota > Alphaproteobacteria > Acetobacterales > Acetobacteraceae > LMUY01. The sequence goes on from NZ_LMUY01000015.1 coordinate 58,541, forward strand.
GATCTCCGCCTGGCCGCCGTAGAGTTTGCGCACCAGCGTGCCCTCGCCGAGGATTGCCGGGTAGGCGCCCAGGCGCATCGTGCCGCCGAGGTCGCCGCCTTGCTCCCGCTTCTCCCGTTCGTTGCCGCGAGCCCACTCGGTCAGCAGTCCGACCACGGCTTCGTCGCAGGGGCCGAATTCGGTGGAGGACGCGTTGGGTAGCCCGGCCAGGTGCCGAGCGGCCTCGATCACCGCCATCTGCATGCCGAAGCAGATGCCGAAGAACGGCACCTTGTGCTCGCGGGCGAACCGCACGGCTTCGATCTTGCCCTCGGTCCCACGCTCACCGAAGCCGCCGGGCACCAGGATGCCGTGGACGCCTTCCAACCGGGCGATGGTGTGGGGTTGCTCGAAGACCTGGCTGTCGACCCAGTCCAGGTGAACACGCACCCGGTTGGCGATGCCGCCATGGGTCAGCGCCTCGTTCAGCGACTTATAGCTGTCCAGCAGGTTGGTGTATTTGCCGACGACCGCGATCCGCACCTCACCCTCCGGCGCGCGCACGATTTCGACCACGCGCTGCCACCGGCTCATATCCGGCGGGGTGTCCTGCTGAGGCAGGTTGAAGTGGCGCAGCACCTCCCGATCCAGCCCCTCGCGGTGATAGGCGTCGGGCACGGCGTAGATCGTGTCGGCGTCCAGCGCCGCCACCACTGCCTCGACCCGCACGTTGCAGAACGAGGCGATCTTGCGCCGCTCGGCCTCCGGGATTGGCCGATCACAGCGGCACAGCAACATTTGCGGCTGGATGCCGACGTTCTGCAATTCCTTGACGGAGTGCTGGGTCGGTTTGGTCTTCAATTCCCCGGCAGAGGGTATGTAGGGCACCAATGTCAGGTGCACGAACATGGTTTGCTGCGGGCCCAACTCGTTGCCGAGCTGGCGGATGGCCTCCAGGAACGGCAGGCTCTCGATGTCGCCAACGGTGCCGCCGATCTCGATCAGGGCGAAATCCAGCTCTTTGCCATCTTCATCGTGGAGGTCGCGGACGATGACTTCCTTGATGGCGTCCGTGATGTGCGGGATCACCTGAACGGTGGCGCCCAGGTAATCGCCCCGGCGCTCCTTCGCGATCACCTCGGAGTAGATGCGCCCCGTGGTCGCATTGTCGCTGCGGGAAGCGTGGACCCCAGTGAACCGCTCGTAATGGCCGAGGTCGAGGTCGGTCTCGGCCCCGTCATCGGTAACGAACACCTCGCCGTGCTGATACGGGCTCATCGTGCCCGGATCGACGTTGAGGTAGGGGTCTAGCTTGCGAAGGCGCACGGAATAACCCCGGGCCTGCAGCAGCGTGCCGAGAGCGGCTGCTGCGACACCTTTGCCCAGGGAGGAAACCACGCCGCCGGTGATAAATACGAACCGCGTCATGGAAGGCCCTCATATCGGTCTATGGGCCCGGCGTGAAGCCGCTCCGTGTCAGGGCTTGGCTGTATTTGGCGCGGGGGTGACCGGGGCAGATGGGGTTTGTGGTGCTGGCGCCGTCGTGGCAGGCGCTGCCGGGGCCGTCGGCGCAGGAGTCGCGGGGGCGGGTGTAATCGATTCGGTCGCCGCCGGCCCAGGCGTCGGCGCCGAAGTCGCGGGGGCTGCCGGGGCCGTGGGTGTTGCTGGCAGGACACGAGCCGCGGGCACATCCAGGATCGACCGGCCGCCGTTGACGGTGGTGCCGCGGTTCAGCAACGCCAGGGCCAGGGACAGCACGAAAAAGGCAGTGCCCAGGATCGCCGTCGTGCGCGTCAGCAAATTGGCGGTGCCGCGGCCGGACATGAACGAGCCCATGCCCTGCGACGTGCCGACGCCCAGCCCACCGCCCTCGCTGCGCTGGATCAGCACCACGCCGATCAATGCCAGCGTAACGAACAGGTGGATAATCAGTAGCACGGTGGTCATGGTCAATCCTTTGGGGGCGGCGGCGTTCTAGGGCTTTTGAGGCCAAGCTGAAAGCCCCGCATGGCCGGACGGCGAGCGTGCGTTGACGTGTATCGAGTGATAAGGTGCCGTATGGGCAATACGGACACGATCCAAGTTCCGATTTTCGCACCCGAGTCTGCCGGCTACGAGGAAGATTTTCATGCCTGGTCGCAGGAGCAGGCTAGCCGGCTCCGGCTGCTGCGCGTGCCTGGCTCGACATCGAGAACCTGGCGGAGGAGATCGAGTCTTTGGGCCGCAGCGATCGACGCGAATTGCTCAGCCGGCTTAAAGTTCTGCTGATGCATCTGCTGAAATGGCAATTTCAGCCAAGCGCTCCAAGCAGCGGCTGGCGCGGTACGATCCTTGAACAACGCGAGGGCATTCAGCAACTGCTGGAAGAAAGTCCCAGTCTCCGCCCCACGATCGCCTCGGGGATCGCCAAGTCATACCCGCGAGCAGTCACCGCAGCTGAAACGGAAACAGGTTTCGCCCGTAGCATCTTCCCAACGGTTTGCCCATGGAGCGAGGTCGACCTCCTGTCGGACGAATACCTACCGGACTAGCCTGGTCGCGCTGCCCTCGCGATCGCCAAGAAGTCTTGCGCCACCAGGCTCGCCCCACCCACCAGTGCACCGCCTACGTCCGGCAGTGCCAGTAGGGATGCGGCGTTGGAAGGCTTGACCGAGCCGCCATACAAAATGCGCATAGCCGCGCCTGTTTCTGGAAACTGGCGCAACAATTCGGCCCGGATGAAGGCGTGCATCGTCTCCACATCCTCCTCCGTCGCACTCTTGCCGCTGCCGATCGCCCAAATCGGCTCGTAGGCCACTACCCCCGCGAAATCCTTCGGTAGGCTTCCGGCCAACTGCCAGCCGACCACCTCGGTCTCGCGCCCCGCGCTGCGCTGCTCGTCGGTTTCGCCCACGCAAACGATCGGGGCCAGCCCGGCAGCGGCCGCTGCAACCGCCTTCTCCCGCACCGTCTCGTCCAACTCGGCGTGGTTCGCCCGGCGCTCGGAATGGCCCAGGATCACCCAGCTTGCCCCGGCGTCGCGTAGCATCGGGGCGGAGATATCGCCGGTGTGGGCGCCCTTCGCTTCCCAGTGGCAATCTTGGCCGCCAACCGCGACCGGCGACCCGGCGAGGATCCCCGCCACCGCCACCAACTGGGTCGCGGGCGGGCATACCAGCACATCGCAACCGGGCACACCGTTTCGCAGCGCCTGGGCCAGGGCCGCCGCCTCCGCTGTGACGGTGTTCATCTTCCAGTTGCCGGCGATCAATTGGCGCATTCGAACGTCCTCCCCGCACTCGGCTCCTACCGGGCAGGGGCGGGGCTGGCAATGCGGCAGGGCTCTCCCTATGGTGCGCCCCCTTTCGACCCGGCTTCTTCCACCCCATTTTTGTCGAGTAGAGTGCGCCCATGCTCGGTTCATTTCGCCGGTTCGCTGCCACTTGGCCCGCGAAGATCTTCTTCATCCTACTGGTCGCCTCGTTCGGCCTGTGGGGTGTTGCCGACGTCGTGCGCAATTTCTTCAGCGATGGCGGCGACCCGAACAGCGTCGCCAGTGTCGGTGGTCAGCGGATCGACCCGGCGGAGCTACAGCGCGCCGCCCGTCGCGTTCTGGCCCAGCACATGCAGCAGGAGCGCGTGACCACCCCGCCGACGCCGGAAATGCGCCGCTTCTCGGCTGAGGAAGCGTTGCAGCAACTCGTCGTGCAGGCGTCCCTGGCGTCGGAGGCCAAGCGCCTGAACCTGCAGGTGCCGGATGACGCGCTGCGCCAGGTCATCTTCCAGGATCCGGCATTCCAAGGCGTGGGCGGCCAGTTCGACCACAATGCCTTCCTGAACATCATGCGCAGCATCAACGATACCGAGGCGCATTACCTGGCGCTGACCCGCACCAAGCTCGGCAACGTGCAGGTGATCGACGCGGTGCGCGCCGGCGGCTACGCGCCCGACATCGCGACCAAGCTGATCTTCGGCTACGAGGGTGAGACGCGGACGGCCGATCTTGTGAACCTGCCCTTTGCCGGCGCCGTGGAGCCGCCAGCCCCGACGCCCGACCAGATCGAACGGCAGTACGACGACAACGCCGAAGATTATCGCACGCCGGAATTTCGCCGGGTGCGGGTGCTGATCCTGTCACCGGACAGCGTGTCGCGCGACATCGACGTGAGCGACGCCGACGCCAAGGCGTATTTCGACTCGCACAAATCGAGCTTCGTGAAGGTGGAGACGCGCACCGCCCAGGTGATCGTCGCCCCGACCGAGGCAGCCGGCAAGGCGCTGGCGACGGCGTGGATCGCCGGGGCTGATTGGACGGACATGCAGGCAAAGGCCGCAGCGGCCAATGCCTCCGCCGTGCAACTGGACGACAGTACGAAGGACGCATTCCCGTCCCCCGCCTTGGCGGACCCGGTGTTTGCCGCGGGCGCCAATGCCGTGACCGGCCCGGTCCAGGCCGAGGGCGGCTGGCCCGTGTTCAAGGTGATCAAGCTGCAGGCCGGTGGCGAGGAAACCTATGATTCCGTTGCCGCCCAGGTGAAGGCGAAGGTCGCGCTGGACAAGGCCGGGGAGGAGATCGACGACCGGACCAACCAATTGCAGGATCTGCTGGCCGCCAATACGGACTGGGACAAGCTGCCCGCCGGTCTGGGCGTTGCGGCACTGGCCGGCACATTGGATGCCAAGGGCACCACGCCGGACGGCACCCCCGCGCCCCTCCCGGACAACCCGGCGCTGCGCCAGGCGATCATCACCCGCGCCTTCGCCCTGTCGCCGGGTGACGCGCCGACACTGGACAGCGGGCCGGACAATACTTCCTTCACGATCCGGGTGGAGGCCATCCAGGCGCCGGAACTGCCGCCGCTTGAGAAAGTGACGGACCGGGTGAAGGAAGACTGGCTTCGCGCCGCCCGCCGCCACGAGCAGGAGGTGATTGCCACCCAATTGCTGACCACGGTGAATGGCGGCGGCAAGCTGGCCGACGCCGCTGCGACGGCGAAAGTGGCCATCACCCACAGCCCGCCGATCCGTCGCCCGGCTTTCCAGCCCGGCGCGCGGCCCGACCCGTTCTTCACCACCGATCTGGGCCACGCTACGATGGCGGAGACGACGACCGGCTTCATCGTCGCCGTCCCCACCTCCATCAACAAGCCGGACCCGGTGAAGGACGTCGCCGGGCTGAACGCCGTCGCCAAAGCCGGCGGCGTGTCGATGAGCAACGATCTGGAGGCGACCTTCCTCGCTGCCCTGCGGGATCGGGACCGTGTGACGATCAACCGCCCGCTGTTTGAGAGCATGGTGCAATGACACCTGAATTTGCCAAGGCTTATGCCGCCGGGGAGGGCACGCTGGTTGCCGTCACCGATGTGGCTGATCTGCAGACCCCCGTCGCCGCGTTCCTCAAGCTGGCGCACGGCCAGCCCAACAGCTTCCTGCTGGAGAGTGTGGAGGGCGGAGCGTCCCGCGGCCGCTACTCCATCATCGGTATGGCGCCAGACCTGCTGTGGCGCTGCGTGAATGGCCGGGCGGAGGTGAACCGCAACGCCCTGGCCGCGCCGCACGCCTTCGTGGTGGACGAGCGTCCGGCGCTGGACAGCCTGCGCGCCGCCATCGCCGAGTCGCAGATGGCACTGCCGCCGGGCGTGCCGCCGATGTGCGGGGGGCTGTTCGGCTTCCTCGGCTACGACATGGTGCGGCTGATGGAGCGCCTGCCGGCCAAGAACGTCGACGTGCTGGGCCTGCCGGACGCGCTGATGATGCGCCCAACCTTGTTCGCCGTGTTCGACACCGTGCGCGACGAGTTGACCCTGGCAGTGCCCGTGCGCCCGGCGTCCGGCGTATCGCCCGACCAGGCCTGGGCCGAGGCGCAGGCCCGTATTGCCGACGCCCAATCCGCCCTGGCGCGCCCGCTGCCCCGGGCCGCGCCGCCCGTGACGCTGCCGCCGCCCGATCCGGTGCCGAACATGGACCGCGCCGCGTTCGAGGCGATGGTGGTGCGGATGAAGGAATACATTGTCGAGGGCGACATTTTCCAGGCGGTGCCGTCGCAGCGTTTCTCGGCGCCCTTCGCATTGCCGCCCTTCGCACTGTATCGATCATTGCGGCGGATCAATCCGGCGCCGTTCCTGTTCTTCCTGGATTTTGGTGGCTTCGCCGTAGTTGGCAGCAGCCCAGAGATCCTGGTGCGAATGCGCGACAACACCGTCACCATCCGCCCCCTGGCCGGCACCCGCCGCCGCGGCGCCACCCCGGCGGAAGACGCGGCACTGGAGGCTGACCTGCTGGGCGATCCGAAGGAGCGGGCGGAGCATCTGATGCTGCTGGATCTGGGCCGCAACGACGTTGGCCGCGTCGCCGCCACCGGTACGGTGAAGGTGACGGAGAGCTTCACGATCGAGCGGTTCAGCCACGTCATGCACATTTCCTCCAACGTGGAGGGGACGTTGCGAGAAGGGCTGGACGCGGTGGACGCGCTCGTCGCCGGATTCCCGGCCGGCACGCTGACCGGGGCGCCGAAGATCCGCGCCATGGAGATCATCGAGGAGTTGGAGCCGGTTCGCCGCGGCCTATACGGCGGCTGCATCGGCTACTTCGCCGCGGATGGCACGATGGACACCTGCATCGGCCTGCGCACCGCCGTGGTGAAGGACGGCGTCATGCACGTCCAAGCCGGCGGCGGCGTAGTAGCGGACAGCACGCCGGAGGCGGAATACGAAGAATCCCGCCAAAAGGCCCGCGCGCTGTTTCGTGCGGCGGAAGAGGCGGTGAAGTTCGCCGCGGGGACGCGATGAGGCGGCGTTGGCGCGCACCTTGGCCAGCATGGAGCATGGCTGGCCCATAGTGGCTGGTTCGCTCGAGCGGGATGCACTGCATGAGCGGAAAGCGCTTCACGCGGTGTCCACGTGCTGAATCCATTTGGATGGGATGGACTTACCGGGGCGGCCCGGGACCTGCTCGGCGGCTAACGTCGCAGTTGCGCCGCCACCGCAGTTCCGCCATGTTGCCTCCGCCCGAACCACCCGTGCGGGAGAGAGCGGATTCGTCCGCCGCCGAAGGCGCAACCGGCCCCCGGAAACGCTCAGGCACAAAGGACCGCACGGCGCCAGGGTCTCTGG
>NZ_LMUY01000015.1:65686-126904 GCF_009765685.1 Acidisphaera sp. L21
CGGCGGGCGGCCTTTTCTGTGCGGAGCCCTCACGCTTGTCAGAACTCATCCCTAGCGACTTCGAAGACCCCGATGCCGACCGCCTGCGCCAAACGCCACTGGACGCGCTGCATCGTCGCCTGGGTGGGCGCATGGTGCCATTCGCTGGGTATGAACTGCCGGTGCAATACCCGACGGGGGTAATGGCCGAGCATACGCAGTGCCGCGAGCGGGCGGCGCTGTTCGACGTCTCCCACATGGGCCAGATCAGCCTGCATGGTGCAGACGCCGCCGCGGCTTTGGAGACGCTGGTACCGGGTGACATGCTGGGCATCAAGCCCGGCCGCCAACGCTACACCGTGTTCCTGGACGAAGCCGGCGGCATCCTGGACGACCTGATGGTGGCACGCCATGGCGAGCGGCTATTGCTGATCGTCAACGCCTCCCGCAAGGATGCCGACGCCCAGCACCTCGCCACCCGCATCCCCCAAATCGCCGCCGAACGACACGAGGACCGGGCGCTGCTGGCACTGCAAGGCCCCGCGGCCGTTACCGCCATGGCCCGCCTGTCGCCGCAAGCGGCGATGTTGGGCTTCATGCAGGTCGCCGAACTCACAATCGCCGGCATTCCCGTCTGGATCAGCCGGTCTGGCTACACGGGGGAGGACGGGTTCGAAATCTCCGTTCCCGGCGCCGATGCCGAGGCGTTGGCCGAAAAGCTGCTGGCCGAACCGGAAGTGATGGCCGCCGGGCTGGGCGCGCGCGATAGCCTGCGGTTGGAGGCCGGGTTGTGCCTCTACGGCAACGACATCGACGAGCTGACCACACCGGTCGAGGCGAACCTCAACTGGACCATCGCCAAGCGCCGCCGCGAATCGAAGGATTTCCCCGGCGCGGTCCCCATCATGGACCAATTGGCCAATGGCCCGACCCGGTTGCGCGTCGGCCTGCGCCCGGAGGGCCGTGCCCCAGCGCGCGCCGAAACGGTGATCGCGGCCGCAGACGGCACGGCCGCCGGCACCGTCACCTCCGGCGGGTTCGGCCCCACCGCGGGCACTCCTATCGCCATGGGCTATGTTCGCCGCGACCTGGCCAATGAGGGCCAGGCGTTGGATCTGCTGGTGCGCGGCAAGGCGTTGCCGGCCCGCGTGACTGCCCTGCCTTTCGTCCCCCATCGCTACGCACGCTGAAGGAGCCCACGCCATGATCCGTTTCACCAAGGACCACGAGTGGGTCAGCCTCGACGGCACCACCGCCACGGTCGGCATCACCACCCACGCGCAGGACGCGCTGGGCGACCTGGTGTTCGTCGAACTGCCCGAGCCGGGGCGGGAAGTGACGGAGGCGGAAGGCATCGCCGTCGTCGAATCGGTGAAGGCCGCCAGCGACGTGTATGCCCCGCTGACCGGACGCATTACCGAGATCAACGCCGCCATCGTCGAGGATCCGGCGCTGGTCAACCGCGACCCGGCCGGCGCCGGCTGGTTCTTCAAGATGGAACTGCCCGACCCGGCTGCGTTCAACACGCTGCTGGACCAGGCCGGCTACGATGCGCTGCTGGCGGAACTGGCATAATGGACGTGCTGGCCGAACTCGCCGCGCTAGACGATAGCTTCGTCCAACGCCACATCGCGCCTACCGAGACCGACATCGCCGCCATGCTGCGCCTGGTTGGCGCGGAGAGCCTAGAGGCACTGGCAGCACAAACAGTGCCCGGCGACATCCGCATCCCACCAATGCAGGGCCTGCCGGACGCGATCGGCGAGATCGCCGTGATCGAGGAATTGCGCGACCTGGCCGGGCAGAACCAGCGCCTGCGCTCGCTGATCGGGCAAGGCTATCACGGCACCTTCGTGCCTCCGGTCATTGCCCGCAACGTGTTGGAAAACCCCGGCTGGTATACCGCCTACACGCCCTACCAGGCGGAAATCGCCCAGGGTCGTCTGGAAGCGCTGCTGAACTTCCAGACCATGATCTGTGACTTGACGGGCATGCCGATCGCCAACGCTTCCCTGCTGGACGAGTCCACGGCGGCAGCTGAGGCGATGGCGATGGCGTTCGCGTCGTCTCGCACGAAATCCACCACGGTTGCCGTTTGCGCCGATCTGCACCCCCAGACCACCGCCGTTCTGGCTACGCGCGCTCACCCGTTGGGCTGGACGCTGGCACCCTTCGCACCTGGCGACACCGCGGCGATCGGGGCTGCCGCGCCGTTCGCGGTGGTGCTGCAATATCCCGGCACTTCTGGCGAGTTGCGTGACCTGCATGCGGAAATCGCCGCGGCGCACGAGGCCGGCGCACTGGCCATCGTCTGCGCCGATCTGCTGAGCCTGGTTGTGCTGACGCCGCCGGGTGAGATGGGGGCGGATGTCGTGGTCGGGTCCGCCCAGCGCTTCGGCGTGCCAATGGGCTTTGGCGGACCGCACGCAGCGTTCTTTGCCACGCAGGACAAGTTCAAGCGGGTGATGCCGGGCCGCCTGGTCGGCGTGTCGCAGGATGCCGCGGGCGCGCCGGCGATGCGCCTGGCCCTGCAAACCCGCGAGCAACATATCCGCCGTGAGAAGGCCACCAGCAACATCTGCACCGCGCAGGTTCTGCTGGCGGTGATGGCGGGCATGTACGCCGTCTGGCATGGGCCGGAGGGGCTGACGCGCATCGCCCGCCAGGTGAACCTCAAGGCGCGTGCCCTGGCCGATGCCGCGGTGCGGGCGGGCATGACCCTGCGCCACGACAGCTATTTCGACACCATCGCGCTGGAAACCCCCGATGCGGACGGGCTGATGGCGCGCGCCCTGGCCGCCGGGTTCAACATGCGGCGGCTGGACGCGACGGGCGTCGCGATCGCGCTGGACGAAACCATCACGGCGGTCGAACTCGGCACGCTGGCGACGGTGCTGGGTGCGCCGTTGCAGGGGGCTCCGGCCTCGATCCCCGCGGCCTCGATGCGGGGGACGACCGTGCTGCCGCAGGCGGTATTCGGTGCCCATCGGTCCGAGCACGAGATGCTGCGCTACCTGAAGCGCTTGGAAGATAAGGACGTGGCGCTCAACCGCTCCATGATCCCACTCGGCTCCTGCACGATGAAGCTGAACGCCACGGCGGAGATGGTGCCCGTCACCATGCCGGGTTTCGCGGACATCCACCCGTTTGCGCCGGCGGAGCAGACGCAGGGCTACAACACGCTGATCGGCCGGCTGGCGGATTGGCTGGCGGCGGCGACGGGGTTTGCGGCGGTGTCGCTGCAGCCGAACGCCGGCTCGCAGGGCGAGTATGCCGGACTGCTGGCGATCCGCGCCTATCACGCGGCACGCGGGCAGGGCACGCGCGATGTGTGCCTCATCCCGTCCTCCGCCCACGGCACCAACCCGGCGAGTGCGGCAATGGCCGGGCTGCGCGTGGTGGTGGTGGGCTGTGACCGGGACGGCAACGTCGACGTCGCGGACCTGAGGGCGAAGGCGGGCCAGCACGCGGACAACCTCGCCGCGCTGATGATCACCTACCCGTCCACCCACGGCGTATTCGAGGGAGAGATCCGGGCGATCTGCGCCACGATCCACGAGCATGGCGGCCAGGTCTACATGGACGGCGCCAACATGAACGCGCAGTTGGGCCTCACCAGCCCGGCAGCGATCGGCGCGGACGTTTGCCACCTGAACCTGCACAAGACGTTCTGCATCCCGCATGGCGGCGGTGGCCCGGGCGTGGGCCCGATTGGCGTGGCGGCCCACCTGGTGCCGCATCTGCCGAACCACCCTGTGCGTGCGGATGCCGGCCCGGCGACCGGGTTTGGTCCCGTCAGCGCGGCGCCGTTCGGTTCGGCGCTGATCCTGCCGATTTCCTACGCTTATATCCGCATGATGGGTGCGGCCGGCCTCACGCGTGCGTCCGAGGTCGCAATCCTCAACGCGAACTACATCGCGGCCCGGCTGCGGGAGGCATTCCCTGTGCTGTACACCGGGCAGGGCGGCCGGGTGGCGCATGAGTGTATCATCGATTGCCGCGGCTTCCAGGCGGAGGCCGGGGTGATGGTGGAAGACATTGCCAAGCGCCTGCAGGATTACGGTTTCCACGCCCCGACCATGTCCTGGCCAGTCGCGGGCACGCTGATGATCGAGCCGACCGAGAGTGAGCCTCTGTCCGAACTCGATCGCTTCTGCGACGCCATGCTGGCGATCCGGGCCGAGATCACCGCCATCGCAGCCGGTGAGATGGACCGGGCCGACAACATGCTGAAGAACGCGCCGCACACCGCCGGGGAAGTGATGGGGGAAACGTGGCAGCACGCCTACACCCGCGCGCAGGCAGCCTTCCCGCTGCCCTATGTGCGCGCTGCGAAATACTGGCCGCCGGTGAAGCGCGTCGACAACGTGTATGGCGACCGCAATCTGATCTGCACCTGCGCGCCGTTGGAAGCCTATGCGATGGCGGCCGAATAGACCCGATCGCAAGTCACAAAAAAGCCGTCATCCTCCCGGGTGACGGCTTTTTTCTTTTGGGCTTTGCCCGGGTTACTTCACCGTCACGAAGCGAAGCTGAAAGCCATTATCGGCCTGTTCGACCAGGTCGATATTCTTGCGGGATGCCCACACCACGACCTGCTGGTGCAGCGGCATGAAGGCCGCGTCGTCCTTCAGGATCTGCGACGCCTCCAGGATTTCCGCATCACGCTTGGCGTGATCGGTTTCGACGGCGATGGTGTCCAGCAACGCGTCGAATTTCGGGCTGGAATAGCCGCCATCGTTGAAGATGCCGCGCGTGCCGTCCCGCGTGCCGGCCTGATTGTACAGCGTGTTCAGCGCGTCATACGTGTTCGGCGTCCAACCCAGCATGTAGAAGCTGGTGCGGTAGTCCGGATTGCTGATCTCGGCGAAATACTTCAACCGCGTCTGCGCGTTCAGCGTCACCCGCACGCCGATGCGCGCCAGCATCGCGGTGACGGCCTGGCACACCGCCTCGTCGTTGATGTAGCGGTCGTTCGGGCAATCCAGCGTCACGCCGAAGCCTTCGGGGTAGCCGGCATCGGCAAGCAGCTTCTTGGCATCCGCGACGTCATACGGGTAGCGAACGTCCGATGCCTCGGTCCAACCGTTCACGCCCGGGCCGTACATCAGGCCGGTCGGATGGGACTGGCCACGCATCACGCGCGACTGGATCGCCTTGATGTCGATCGCCATGTTGAACGCCTTGCGGACCCGGATGTCCTTGAACGGATTCTTGCCCTTCACATCCGACTTCAGCAGTTCCGGACGGCTTTGGTCGAAGCCCATGAAGATCGTGCGCAGTTCCGGCGTCTCCAGCACCTTCAGATCGGCGCTGGACTGCAGGCGCTGCACGTCTTGCGGCGGGACGGTGTACATCATGTCGATGTCACCGGACAGCAGCGCGGCGACGCGGGTTGCGGCGTTGCTGATGACGTTGAACTCTATCTTGTCGGCATTGCCGGTCATCTTGTCCCACCAGCCGGGGAAGGCATGCATGGTGGTGCGGCGATCCGGCTCGCGCGTGTCCAGCACATACGGGCCGGTGCCGTTTTCGTGCCTTGTGGCGAAATTCTCTTCCTTCTTGGTCAGGTCCATCGCCTGTTCGGCGTGGTTCGTTTCCGACCATTTCTTCGACATAATGGCCCAGCCCGTAATTTCCTCCAGAAAGATCGGGTCTGGCACCTTGGTGAGGAAGTCGACGGTGAAATCGTCGATCTTCTTCACGCTCGTCACGGCCTGCATGTAGCCGTTCAACTGACTGCCCGGCGCGATGACGCGCTGGTAGCTGAACACCACGTCGTCGGCCGTAAAGTCCGTGCCGTCATGGAATTTCACACCGTGGCGCAAATGGAACCGCCAGGTGGTCGGGTTCGGCTGCTCCCAGCTTTCGGCCAGCGCGGCTTCCACCTTCAGGTTCTTGTCCCGACGCACCAGTGGATCGTAGAAATTCTGCGTAAACGTCAGCAGGAACGTCTCGCTGCGAGTGTAGGGATCCATCGAGTTGGCGTCGCCGTCATTGGCCCATTTGAACGTGACCGCCGAGGCGGGCAGGGCGGACAGGCCGATCGCCACGGCAAGGCAGGAAGCGGCAAGGCGGGAGGCCATAGCCATGACCGAAGTCTCCGTCGTTGTGATGTCATGAAGTTGGACCGACCCTATGCGGAGCCATTCCGATAGGGAAGGTACGGGGATCGATCGCCCCAAATAATAAACCCCTCTCCTTGAGGGGAGAGGGGTTTATGCAGGCGATATCTCGTACGGGCGACGAGCCGGTGAACTAGGCGGCGCGGCGCACCAGGGCAGCCGGCAGCCCAGCGATGGCGCGATCGATGATCGCGTTGTCGGCCTCGGCGGACATCGTGGTCGCGATCACTTCCTGCGCAGCGCGGGCCGCGATGTCGGCGGCTGCCAGACGAACGTCGGTCACGGCGGCCTTCTCGGCCGCGGCGATCCGATCCATCGCCATCTTCTCGCGACGCTTGCCGGCGGCTTCGGCGTCTATACGGGCCTGGTCGGCGACGCGGGCGGCCTCGGCATGGGCGGATTGCAGCATGGCCCGCGCTTCTGTCAGCGCAGATTCACGCCGGGTGCGGGCATCTGCCAGCATCCGCTCCGCCTCGGTCCGCAGGCGGCTCGCCTCGTCGAGTTCGGCCCGAATGGCAGCAGCATGCTTGTCCAGCATGCCCATCATCGCCTTCCAAAGCTTCGAGCCGAACAGCACGAAGAAGATGACGAACGCTATCGCGACCCAGGACCGCGGCTCATTAAAGAACTCATGCATGCGCGTTCGTCCCTAATTCGCCGTGGCGGGTAGCAGGCCACCGACTGCGTGATCGACTGCGGCTGGGTCCGGAGCATGCCCGGTCAGTCGGGTGACGATCGACGTGGCGGTGTCGCCGGCAACCTGGCGCAGCGCGCCCATCGCAGCGTTGCGGGCGGTTGCGATACGACCCTCTGCCTCGCTCAGCTGGGCGTCCAGCGTGGCATTCATGGCCGCGGCGCGGGTAGCGGCCTCGGCCTTGGCCTGCTGCGTCGCGGTGGCGATCGCAGTCTGGCTTTCGGAGCGGGCACGCCGTGTCGCCTCAGTCAACTCGGCGACCGCCGCATCCGCCTCGGCCTTGGCCACGCGAGCCGTGTCCAGATCGCCGGAGATGCGAGTGCGCCGATCCTCCACCACGCTGGCTACCTTCGGGAGCGCCCAACGGGACAGCAGAAAGTATAGCAGCGTGAAGATAATCGCGCCCCACACCACCTGGCTGATCGTGAGGGGGCTTTTGAAGTTCAGCTGCGGCATACCCTCCTTCTCCGGCCCTGCGGCCATGAGGAGGAGGGCGATGCCGGCCAGATGGAGGCGGCGCATCGCGAAAGACCTATCTGATCAGGTGAACAGGATCAGGAAGGAGATCAGCAGGGCGAACAGCGCCACCGCTTCCGTCAGCGCGAAGCCCAGAATGCCGAGGCCGAAGACCTGGTCGCGGGCAGACGGGTTACGCGCCACGCTGGTGACCAGCGCGGAGAAGATGTTGCCGATGCCGATGCCCACGCCAGCGAGCGCGATCACGGCAATACCAGCCCCAAGGGCCTTAGCGGCGGCTACGTCCATAGTGTCGAGTCCTTCTGTGTGTTGGGAGGGAAGTGGAGGGGTCTGTCAGACGGCTAGTGCAGGTGCACCGCGTCATGCAGGTAGATGCAGGTCAGGATGGCGAAGACGTAGGCCTGCAGAAAAGCAACCAGCAACTCGAACCCGATCAGGATCACGTTGATCGCCAACGGTCCGATCGCGCCGATCGTGCCCAGCACGCCGGCCGCCGACAGCATCAGGATGAAGGTGGCGAACACCTCCAACATCACGTGGCCGGCCACCATGTTGGCAAACAGACGGATCGACAGGCTGACGGGGCGCGACAGGTAGGAGATGATTTCGACCGGGATAATCAGCGGCGCCAACAGCTTCGGCGCGCCCGGCGGAAAGAAGTATTCGGTGAAGAAGTGATGCCCGTTCTCGCGGATCGCGACGATGGTCACGAACACGATCACCATGATCGCCAGCGCCGCGGTCACCGCGATGTGGCTGGTGTAGGTGAAAGCGAAGGGCAGCAGGCCCAGGATATTGCCCATCAGCACAAAGAAGAACAGCGTGAAGATGAACGGGAAGAACTTGCGACCCTCTTCCCCGATCTGGGCGAGGCACATCTTCTCGATAAAGCCGTAGCTGACCTCGGCCAGCGACTGCATCCGGCCCGGCACGACTGCGCGGGAGCGCATGCCGTAGACCAGGATGAACAGCGTAACCGCCCCGGCAGCGATCATCCAGGCATTGGACTGCGTAAAGTTGACGGACTTGCCAATCAGGCCCCACCCATGGTGCAGCCTGAACTGCCCGAGGGCGTCGATCGTATGTGTCGAAGCCTCAGCCACTACCGCGTCCCTTCTTTGGCGCCATCAAGCGCCATACGTTTGCCACCCCTGCCGCCCCGCCCAGCAGCACCCCGATCACCAGAAACAACGGTGAGGTATGCAGCCAGCGGTCCAGCGCCCAGCCGATCCCGAAGGCCACGATCAAGGCGGACAGCAATTCCACCCCGACGCGTGTTCCTATACCCCAGGCCGATGCGCCCAGCGACCGGTCAGGCCCCTTGATCGGGGCCCGTCGATCCTGCGCTTGCTTCAGCCGGCGCTCGAAATCGTCATCCATTCTGCTCTCCCCGCCCGCTGTTGCGAGCCGCCAGAAGGCGAGGGCTTGCTAACCGGGGGTTACAGGGGTGTCAAGAACTGGAGAGGTGATTGTAATTAGTTCTGCCCTTTGTACCGTGGTACTTTACTCGGCCTCGGCGTGCTGCGCGGTGCGGAACCCGCCCGATTGCCGCTGCCACAGCCGGGCATAGGCGCCGTCGGCCACCAATAGGGCGGCGTGGGTGCCCTGTTCCACCACCTGGCCACGATCCAGCACCACAATCCTGTCCATCCGCGCCAGGGTCGACAGGCGGTGCGCGATGGCGATGACGGTGCGCCCCTCCATCAGCCCATCCAGTTGTTCCTGGATGGCATTTTCAACCTCCGAATCCAGCGCACTGGTTGCTTCGTCCAGCACCAGGATGGGGGCGTTCTTCAGGATCACCCGGGCAATTGCCACGCGCTGCCGCTGGCCGCCGGATAGTTTAACCCCACGCTCGCCCACATGGGCGTCGTAGCCGCGCCGACCGTTCCAATCCTCTAACGTCCGGATGAAGCCGTCGGCATGTGCGCGTTCCGCGGCGGCGACCACGTCGTCCTGCGACGCCTCGGGCCGGCCGTAGCGGATGTTGTCGCTGATCGAGCGGTGGAGTAGCGAGGTATCCTGCGTCACCATGCCGATCTGCCCGCGCAGGCTCTCCTGCGTCACCTGGGCGATATCCTGCCCGTCGATGGTGATGCGCCCGGCCTCCGGCGTGTAGAAACCCAGCAGCAGGTTCACCAGCGTCGACTTCCCCGCGCCGGAGGTGCCGACCAGACCAATTCGCTCGCCGGGCCGAATGGTCAGGTCCACGCCGTGCAGCACGCCGCGCTCGGTCCCGTAGCCGAACCGCAGGTGCTCGAACCGGATGGCGCCTTGGCTGACCACGAGGTCCCGCGCATCCGGTGCGTCCGGCTGCTGCCGGGGCACCGAGATAGAGCGCATGCCGTCCTGCACCACGCCCACATTCTCGAAGATCGAGGTGACGTTCTGCGACACCCAGCCGGAGATGTTGGACAATTGCCAGGCCAGCGGCAACGCCATCGCCACGGTGCCCACGCTGATGCTGCCCTGGGTCCATAGGAAGACGGATAGCGCCCCGGTGCCCACCACCATGCAGGCGTTCAGCGCATGTAGGCTGAAGGTGAACAGGGTGATCAGCCGCAGTTGATGGCGGAAGGTGGCCGTGTGCTCGTCCACCGCGGATTGAACATGCGCGTCCTCGTCCCGCGCGCGGGCGAACAGCTTGACGGTCAGGATGTTGGTGTAGCTGTCCACCACCCGGCCCGTCAGGCCGGATCGCGCCTCGGACATCCGGCGGGACCGGTCGCGCGCGCGGGGCACGAAGAAGCGCAGCAGGGCGGCGTAGCAGGCGAACCACAGCGCAATGGGCGCCGCCAGCACCGGGTCTGCCTGGCTGAGCAGCAGCATGGCCGAGCCGCCATAGACCACGATGTACCAGACGGCATTGGTGGTGGCGACGATGCTCTCCCGCAGCGCCGGGCCAACCTGCATCACGCGGTTGGCGATGCGTCCGGCGAAGTCGTTCTGGAAGAACGTCCAACTCTGCCGAACGACGTGCCAATGGCTCTGCCAGCGGACGAGGTTGGTCATGCCCGGCGCGATCGCCTGGTTGGTCACCAGGTTCAGCATCAGCATCCCGGCGGGGCGGCCGACCAGCATCACGGCGGCCATGCCCATCAACTGCCAATGCGCCTGCGCCCAGAGTTCAGCCGGCTGCAAATGGCTCACCAGGCTCACCACCCGGCCGAGGAACACCGGGATCAGGCTGTCGATGAGCGCGGTCAGCATCCCCGTGGCAAACAAGGCGATAACGAGGGCACGGGACTGCCGCACGAAGTGCCAGTAGAATGCCAGCAGCCCGTCGGGCGGCTCGCCCGGCGGCGGCGGGGCGGTGGGGCGCAAAATTCGTTCGAACCAGGTGAGCATCCGCCCCGCTTCCATCGTCACGACCGCCGGGTCAAACCACCGTCGCGTGACGGCGCCACCGGGGCGGCAAAAAGTGGCAAGGTTTGTGCGCGCCGGGTAAGTTGGTCTCCGAACGGAGTCGCATGCATGAGCCCGACCGATCAAGCGCTTCAGATCCTCACAGGCATATTCAGAACCGTCTTCGCCGCGTTCCTGAGTTTCTTCGGCCTGGTCGAGAACGTCCTGCGTCACCTCATGGAGCAAACGGGCGTCCCGCAGCGGCTACACGGCACCATCATCCTCGTCGCCGCCGTATTGTTCATCGTCATCGTGGCGCGCCTGTTCGGCGGCTTCTTCCGCATCCTGCTGGTCCTGTTCCTGCTCCTGCTGATCCTGCACGTCCTGGCGCCACTGCTGGGGATCTAGCCGGCGCCGGACTATTCGGCGACGGCGACACCCTCCGGCAACTCGTCCCGCAACAGCGTCGCCAACTGGCGCAATTCCGCACCGCGTGGGTCGGTGCTGCGCCAGGCGAGCGCGATCGTCCGGCCTGCCTCCACCTCCGGAAGTGAGCGGGTGGAGACCAGGGTTTCCATCGATTGCCGGCCCGCGAGGCTGAGCGCCGGCAGCAAGGAGTAGCCTTCGCCGGCGGCTATCATGTGCCACAGCGTCTCGATACTCGTGGCCTGGCGCAGTTGCGGCGTGGCGGCCGCGCACAGCGACAGGGCGTGGTCGCGCAGGCAGTGGCCTTCTTCCAGCAGGATCAGCCCCTCGGACGCCAAATCCGGCAGGTGCAGCCGTGGGAGGGAGGCGAGGCGGTGCCCCATCGGACACACCAGCACGAATGATTCGCGGAACAGCGGCTGCATTGCCAGCCCGTCCAAGGGCAGTGGAAGGGCGATCAGGATCGCATCCGTCTCCCCGGCGCGCAGTTGTTCAACCAGCGTGTCCGTCTGCCCCTCCGCCAGGCGCAGGGCGAGGCGCGGGTGGGCGGCGCGCACCTGGCGCAACAGGAATGGCAGGTAATACGGCCCCAGCGTCTGGATCGCCGCCAGGCGCAGCGGCGCGGTGAACGGCTCGGCGATGTCGCGGGCCATTTCCAGCAGGCCATGCGCCTCTGCCAGCACGCGCTCCGCCTGGTGCAGTAGCTCGGCGCCCCGTTGGGTCACCTGAACACCTTTGCGCCCTCGCTCGAACAGCGGGGTGTTCAGCAGCCCCTCCAGCTTGCGGATCTGCTCGCTGAGTGCCGGTTGGCTGACAGCGCATTGCTGCGCGGCACGGCCGAAATGTTTGGTTTGGGCGACGGCGACTGCGTATTCCAGGTCGCGGAGGGAGAGGCCAGCATTCATTGTGCGATAGGGTATGCCGAATGATTGGGTAGGGACAATCGATTACACCTTTCTAGCCAAAGGTGCCAATTGTTAGGTCCGGATTTATCTGGAGGATCCAATCCATGACCGACCGCCCAATGCTGACCACCACCGCCGGCGCACCCTGGCCCGATAACCAGAATAGCGAGAGCGCGGGCGCCCGCGGCCCGGTGTTGATCCAGGACTACCAATTGATCGAGAAGCTGGCGCACCAGAACCGCGAGCGCATTCCAGAACGTGTGGTGCACGCCAAGGGCTCCGGCGCATACGGCACCTTCACCGTAACCAACGACCTGGCCAAATACACGAGGGCCAAGATCTTCGGCGAAGTCGGCAAGAAAACCGAATTCCTGCTCCGCTTTTCCACCGTCGCCGGGGAGCGTGGGGCCGCGGATGCCGAGCGCGACGTGCGCGGGTTCGCAGTCAAGTTTTACACCGACGAGGGCAATTGGGACCTGGTGGGCAACAATACGCCCGTGTTCTTCATCCGCGACCCGATGAAGTTCCCGGACTTCATCCGCACGCAGAAGCGCCATCCGCGTAGCAACATGCGATCTGCCACGGCGATGTGGGATTTCTGGTCCAACTCGCCGGAAAGCCTGCACCAAGTGACCATCCTGTTCAGCGACCGCGGCCTGCCGCAGGGCTACGGCCACATGAACGGCTACGGCAGCCACACCTACAGCCTGTGGAACGATGCCGGGGAGCGGTATTGGGTGAAATTCCACTTCAAGACGCTGGACGGCCATAAATACTGGACCAATGACGAAGGCAACGCCGTCATCGCCGTCGACCGCGAGAGCGCCCAGCGCGACCTGTTCGACAAGGTCGAGGCCGGGAATGGACCATCCTGGCGGGTGTGCGTACAGATCATGCCGGAACTGGATGCGGACAAGACGTCCTACAACCCGTTCGACGTGACCAAGGTGTGGCCGCATGGCGAGTATCCGCTGATCGAGGTCGGGATCGCCAAGCTGGACCGCAATCCGGACCATTATTTCGCCGAGATCGAGCAGGCGTCGTTCTCGCCGTCCAACATCGTTCCGGGCATCGGCTTCAGCCCGGACAAGATGCTGCAAGGCCGGATCTTCGCCTATGCCGACGCCCATCGCTACCGCATCGGGACGCATTACGAGGCGCTGCCGGTGAACCGCCCCAAATCGGTGGTGAACACGTATCACGCGGATGGTTCGATGCGGTTCGATGCGCCGAAGGGGACGGACGCGTATTACGAGCCGAACTCGTTCAACGGCCCGTTTGAGGTGAAGTCTGCGCAGGAACCACCGTTGCGGATCAGCGGGGATGCCGCCCGTTATGACCACCGCGTCGGCAACGACGATTACGGCCAGGTGCGGGCGTTGTTCCGCATCCTGGGGGCGGAGCAGCAGCAGCGCATGTTCGGCAACATCGCCGCCGCCATGCAGGGCGTGCCGCAGTTCATCGTCGACCGGCAATTGGGGCATTTTGCCAAGGTGGACCCGGCCTACGCGGCGGGCGTATCCGCCGCCCTGGCGAAGGCCGCGTTGCCAGCGAACTCCGACCCGGTGAGCGCGTCGGACGACATGAAGCCTGTGGCCGCCGCGGCAGAATAATTCCGGCCAAGCGAGGGCTGGTGCGGCCGGGGCAGGCGACTGTCCCGGCCCTTCGCTTGCCGGGGCTACCGCGATGCGGGCGCGTTGCGGTAGAGATGCACGATGTTACAAACGCAGCCCGGCATGGCAACGGACGAAGCGGTGCTGTTCCGGAGCGATAACCTTGCTGTCCGCAAGATCGGCGGTTTTTCGTCCGCGTGTTGCGTTGTCACCTTCGACTCGTTTACCGATACCCGCACGCTAGATCGCGCTGGCTTCGGCGAGCATTTCCTGCAATCCCGCCACATCGACGCGATCCACGTCGTGTCCCGTGAGAATGACTGGTACCAGTATCCGGAAATGGCGGCGGCGATGACCGTCGTCCATGCGGCGACACGCGGCTACGACCGGGTCGTCACCTACGGGTCCAGCATGGGCGCCTATGCCGCAATCCGCCTTGCCGGGCTGGCAGGGGCCAACGTCGCGCTGGCCATGTCGCCGCAATACTCCATCGACCCGGCGGTCGCCGCGTTCGAGCGCCGGTGGCGCGACGCTAGCAAACGGTTTCGCCCGGTCTGGGAGCGGGATTTGCCGTTTCCCACCTTACCCGAGGCCTATGTCGTATACGATCCGGAGGATCAGGACCGCCGGCACGTGGCGCTGTTTCAGCAGGATTTCGCCTTCACCCCCGTGCCGTTGCCGCATGCCGGGCACACGGTGAGCGGCTATTTACTGGAGGTCGGGTTGCTGCAGGCTGCCGTGTTGGCGGTATGCAGGGCGGAGTTCGACCCAGCATCGTTCATCGCGTTGGCGTGGCAGCGACGGGAGCAGTCACCGCAATACTTCCTGACGCTGGGCGAACGGGCGCGCAGCCGGCCGCATCGGATCGCGATGATGCAGCGGGCGCTGGACCTGACCCCGCGCAACATCGGCTGTCTCTCGCGGCTGGGGCTGGAACTGGGCGCCGCCAAGCGGTTCCCGGAGGCGCTTGCCCTCCATCGGCGCGCCCTGGCGATCGAGCCGGAGCATCCCGGGCTGCTGAACAATTACAGTCTGACGCTGCAAAAGAGCGGCGATTTTGCTGCGGCTTTGGCCGTGATGGAGAAGGTGTCGGCGCAGACCAATGGCGCAACGCTCTACGTCGCCCGGCTCCATCGATTGCGGGCACGTGTTCGCGCTAGCGACCCCTGGTTGCGCCGGATCTACGCCGCCTCACGCAAAGTCATCGCGCCGCGATAGGCCGGGAAGAACTCGCTCGTGTGGCCGCCGGATAGTTGTGCGTAGCGCGCCGGGTCCAGCACCGCCCCGTAAAGGTGGGTGAATGTGGTGGCGTTGGCGAAGCCGCGTTTGAAGGCAGCCAGGGAGTCGTTCGGGTCGTCCGCATGGCCGGCACCACCGCCTAGGTCCAGCACGCGGCACTCGGCCAAATGCTCGATCGCGGCGGCGTAGACGACGTAGGTCGCGCCTACGCGATAGCCCGCCTTGCTGGTGGCGGTGAGGTGACTGTAGGCGCAGTCGCCATGCCGCACCCAAAGCTGCATCGCTAGCACGGTGCCGTCCGACGCCTCCGCCGCGAAGGCGAGGAGTTGCTGGCCCGGTAGTTGGGCTAGCGCGTCGAAGCATGAATTAGGAAAAGCCTGTAGCCCGGTGATCCCGCGCTTGGCGACCAGCCCGGCATACAGGTGTTGCCATTGTGCCCGCCACCCCGGGTCCGCCAAGTATACCAGCCGGGCCGTTGCATGCCGTGACCCCCGGCGAATGCGGTCGCGATGATGCTTCGAAGGCCCAGTGGGGCCGGCATTGCGATCGATGACGTGGTGCGTCTTGAACGCCCGGCATAGCGAGAAATGCGTCGCGAGATCTGCCGGCGGAAGGCCAACCGTTTGGTCGGCCACCAGCACGACGCTGACCGCGCCGGCCTTCGCCAACGCGTCCAGTCCGGCGGCGATGTCCGCGTCCTGGCCCAGCACGCATACCGGGTAGGGGCCCATCGCATCGACCTGGCCCGGCGCCCCCGGAATGTCCCGCAGTACCATGGCGGTGCGCCATTCCGGCAGGTCGATCGCGCACCCGACATGGGCCAGCGTTTGGGCGTAGGCGAATGAGGCGTAGGCAGGGCGCTCCTCCGTCATGCCGCGACGACAAGCTCCCCGGCGTTCTGTGTGGCGAGCGCACCCGACAACGCGTGGCAGACGCGGGCGATATCGCCACGCGTCATGTCCACGAAACAGGGCAGGCCTAATGTGCTTTCGGTCCAGCGATTGGTAGCCGGCAACTCCTCCCGGCCGCAATCGCTGAAGGCGTCTTCCTCGTGCAGGCCGCGGCACCACCAACGCCGGGTCGCAACGCCGGCATCGGCCAGGCTGTTGACGATGTCGTCGGTCGGCGGATGGTGCGGCGCGAACGCCACGATGACCGTGGCGCTTATCCAGGTAATGCCGTAGCCCGGCAGCAAGGTGACGCCGGGGATGCGGCGCAGCAGCCGGGCATAGATTTCCGCGATGGCGACGAAGCGGGCGCGCGAACCGGGCCAGTCGTCCAGCGCCGCCAAAGCGACGGCGGCGTTATACTCGTTCATCTTGGCGTTGGTGGCGGCGACCCGAGCCTCCCGACCACCCATGAAGCCGAAATTGGACCGGCGCTCGATATCGACGATCAGCGCCTTGTCGCGCGCGATGACCAGGCCGCCTTCGCCCGCCGGCATGATCTTGGTCGCGTGCAGGCTGATGACGGAGGGAACGCGCCCCGGGCGGAGCGAGTCGAATCCGGCGGCGGCATCGATGACGACGGGGATGCGGGTTTGTTCATGAAAGCGGTCCCATGCCGCGACATCCACCGGATGGCCGAATGCGGCGACGGGCATCACCGCGCCCACGCGACCCGGCGGCATCTGCGCCAGCACTTGCAGCACATGCTCCGGCGTCAGCAGCCCGGCATGGGGTTCGACGTCCAGGAAGTGGGGGCGAAGCCCGGCGTTTACGACGGAGTGGGCGGAGGCGGCGAACGACCATGCCGGCATGAGGCACAGCGAGCCCTTGCGTGGCCCTTGCGCCTGCAACGCCAGGGTCAAACCCTGCGTGGCGTTGGAAACCGTGGCAATGGAGCCGGGCGGGACGCGATAATGCTGCGTCAGCCGATCCTCCAACTCGTGGACCAGGGGACCGAAATTCGTGTAGGTGCGGCTGGCATCGATGCGTTGCAGATACGGCATCAGCGCTTCGGCCTTCGGCAGCAGAGGGCGCGCAACCGGAACGGCCGGATTCAAGTGGAAATTCTGCCGCATGTGCTGCCTCTCCCGTTTTTGGCGAAGACCTGCGGTTCAGTCTGGAGAGAGAGTGTTGATTGCCCGTTAAAATGACGGAGTCAAAACCAACCGCTTGGCCGTAGGCGGCAGCTTTGCAGGCCAGTCTGGCTGCAGCATGGCGTACAGTGCCACGTCCACACGCTGCCCCGCCAGAAAATAGGCCGCGCGTAAGGTTCCCTCGCGGGCGAAACCCAGCCGTTGATACAGCCGGTCCGCTGCAAGATTGGTGGCGAGCACGCTGAGGCCGATCCGATGCAGATCCAACCCGGTGAAGCCGTAATCCAGGATCAGCGACGTCGCGGCAAAGCCCAGCCCGGCGCCGCGGTCGGCGCTGTCGCCGACATACAGCCCCAGCATTGCCGTGCGCTGCACCCAATCGATCGTGTGCAATTGCACCACGCCCCTCAGCACGCCATCGTGCCGGATACCGAACACGGCGCGGTTGCGCAGCCCTTGCTCGTGCAGGTCACGGATCCACTCGACAGTGGTTTCGCTGGCGATCGGGCCGCGAAATCCCATCGTCAGGTCTCGGATTGCCGGGTCGTTCTGCCAGGCGTGGATGCGTGGCGCGTCGGCGGCCTCAAGCGCGGTGAGGCCGATCGCCGCCCAGTCCGGTTCAGCCCGGCCCACGCTCACACACCATATAGATGCTGGCGCAGAGATCGGGGTACTGCATGCCGAGTTGGTAGCAGCCCTCCATATAGTCTTCTGTGATGATCCCGGCGGCCAAGGCGGCGTCGAACTGGTAGTTGGCGAGCGCCTTGAAGATCAGCCCGCCACGCTGCACGGCGCGCAGGCCGCCATCCCGTACCACCCGCTCCAGCGTGTCGAAGGCGAAGGTGTTGCGGTGGCCGTTTGCCCGCTCCGCCGCGGTGACGGCGGTGTTGTGTGGGATCAGCCCCATCTTCACCGCGATCTGCCGGGACGGCGCCTGCGCGTTCGGCACCAGCACGAATAGCCGCCCAGTCGAGGTCAGCCAATTGCGAATTTTGGCGAGCACGGCGGCCGGGTCATCCAGATGCTCCAGCGTGTTGATGAGGAAGATCGCGTCGAATGTTTCCTCCAACACCGCCGCCTCGAAGGTGGCGCAGAGGAATCGAACGCGGTCGCCCATGCGGGCTTGCGCGGCGTCTACCAGGCTGGGAGCGGCCTCGATCACCGTCAGGTCGGGGTAGCAGCCGGCTAGCCATTCCGTCGACTCGCCGACGTAGCAGCCGAGTTCCAGTGCGCGGCCGGCGGGCAGCAGGGGCTGGAAGGTCTGCATCATGTAGCGACGGACGATGGCGTCGAAGCCGTAATTGTAACGGCGATCGCCAAACTCGCCGGCCTCGCGCTCGAAATCTCGGGTGACGGCGTTCATCCTTGATTGCCCTTGTATAGCCGGGTTTCGCGCGGCCGGTAGAACTCGCCATAAGAGGTCGGCACCATGGCGTCGTAGCCCAGCAACTGCCGCATCGCCGGGGAGGCTGCCTGGCCATATTTCGGGCCGAGGAAACGCGGGTAGTCCATCTGCTGCTTCACGAAACCACGGCTGTAGCTGAGCGTCAGTGCTGCACGCGGCGCGTCGGAGCCGTTATGCCCGGCGGCGTGCCACAGATTGGAATCGAACAGCACGATACTGCCCGCGGGCCCGGTCAGCCGCTCGGCATCGGCCCAAAACGCGGCGTCCACCGGCGGGGTGGCGCTATGGTGGGAGCCGGACAGCACGTGGGTCGCGCCGTTTTCCAGCGTGAATGGATCCACCATCACCAGCACGTTCAGCATGAAGCGGAAATCGCCGCCATGGGTGCGCACGTCGCGATGGATCTGGTGCAGGTAGCTTTTCCCGGCAGGCTGGACGCAAACCGGGTTGAAGGCATGCAGGATGAAGGCGGCATCGCCGAAATAGCGGGTCGCGACGTCGCAAAGATACCGACGCTCCAGGAACGCATCGAAGGCCGGGTATTGGCCTACCGTGTGATGCGCCGTGCCATCGGGGGCGGTGGTCGCGCCCGATTCCACCTGGCGCCGGCCGCAATCGGCAATGCTGTCGTGGATGGCCGCGCGAAGGCCGGGGAGATCGGCCTGTGGCACGATGTCCGGCACCAGCACCCACCCGCGTTCGCGCAGCGGCCGGTCGATCGTGGCATCGGCGGCGGGATAGACCGGCATTTTTGCCAGTGTGTTCACCATGGGCGTGCTGCTTCCTGCTGCAGCCGCATCGTCGCCGCGGAAATTTAAGCGCTCGTTAACAGCCCCAAAACAAAAACGCCCGGGAATGACCCCGGGCGTTTGCCGTCGTAGCGGAAGTCGGTGGTGTCAGGCGGACTTCGACATGATCTCTTCGGCGATGTTGCGCGGCACCGGGTCGTAATGGTGGAACTGCATGGTGAAGGACGCGCGGCCCTTCGTCATGGAGCGCAGGTCGGAGATATAGCCGAACATTTCTTTCAGCGGCACGCCAGCGCGGACCGTGACGGTGGAGCCCGCAGACTCCTGGCTCTGGATCTGGCCGCGGCGACGGTTCAGGTCGCCTACGACGTCACCCACGTGATCCTGCGGAGTGGTGACTTCCACGTCCATGATCGGCTCCAGGATGATCGGCGTGGCCTTCTTCATGCCCTCGCGGAAGCACGCCTTGGCCGCGATTTCAAACGCCAGCGCCGACGAGTCGACGTCGTGGTACTTGCCGTCGACCAGCGTGTATTTGAAGTCCACGGTGGGGAAGCCGGCCAGCACGCCAGTGTCGGACTGGACGCGGATGCCCTTTTCGACGGCCGGCACGTATTCCTTCGGCACCGAGCCACCGACGGTCTTGTTCTCGAACACGATGCCCTGGTTCCGCTCCAGCGGCTCGAACATTACCTTCACTTCTGCATACTGGCCCGAACCGCCGCTCTGCTTCTTGTGGGTGTAGGTCTCGGTGTGGGATTTGCTGATCGTCTCGCGATACGCGACCTGCGGGGCGCCGATGTTGGCTTCCACCCCATATTCGCGGCGCAGACGGTCGATGATGATTTCCAGGTGCAGTTCGCCCATGCCCGACAGGATGGTTTGGCCGGTTTCCTGGTCGGTCTTCAGGCGCAGGCTGGGGTCTTCCCCGGCAAGCTTCTGCAGGCCGATCGTCATCTTCTCGACGCTGTCCTTGGTCTTCGGCTCGACAGAGATATCGATCACGGGGACCGGGAACGCCATACGCTCCAGCACGACGGGGTCGCTGGCGGAGGCCAGGGTGTCACCCGTGCCGGTGTCCTTCAGGCCCACGAAGGCGGCGATGTCGCCGGCGGACACTTCCTTGATTTCCGCACGCTTGTCGGCGTGCATCTGGAACATGCGACCGACACGCTCCTTGCCGTCCTTGGTGGTGTTCATCACGGTGTCGCCGATCTTCAACGTGCCGGCATAGACGCGGACGAAGGTCAACGTGCCATACTTGTCGTTGATGATCTTGAACGCCAGGCCGGCGAACGGCGCGTTCGGGTCGGCCTTGATGCGGCGGCGGTTGCTGTGCTCACCGTCTTCCTCGCCCTCTTCGGCGGCCACGGAGATGCCGGGCACGTCGATCGGGGAGGGCAGGTAGTCCAGAACCGCGTCCAGCAGCGGCTGCACGCCCTTGTTCTTGAACGCCGTGCCGCACAGCACAGGGCGGAAGGCGCCAGAGATGGCACCCGCCTTGATGCAGCGCTTGAGCGTGGCGACGTCCACGTCACCCTTCTCGAAATATTCTTCCATGGCGGCGTCATCGACCGACAGCGCCGTGTCCAGCAGGGTCTGGCGGTGTTCCTTGGCCTTCTCCAGCAGGTCGGCCGGGATTGCTTCGTCATGGAACTTGGCGCCCAATTCGCCGCCTTCCCAGATGATGGCCTTCATCTCGACCAGGTCGACCACGCCGATGAACTGGTCCTCGACGCCGATTGGCAGCTGCAGCGGCAGCGCGATGATGTCCAGCTTCTCCTTCAGCGTGTCGAACGCGCGGTAGAAGTCCGCGCCAGTCCGGTCCAGCTTGTTGATGAAGATGATGCGCGGCACGTTGTAGCGGTCGGCCAAGCGCCAGTTGGTCTCGGACTGCGGCTGCACGCCGGCGACGCCCTCGATGATGAACACGGCGCCGTCCAGCACGCGCAGGGAGCGGTTCACTTCGATGTTGAAATCGATGTGGCCAGGGGTGTCGATGATGTTGATGCGGTGGTCTTTCCACTCGCACGTCACCGCGGCGGACGTGATCGTGATGCCGCGCTCACGCTCCTGCTCCATGTAGTCGGTGGTGGTGTTGCCGTCATGCACCTCACCAATGCGGTGCGAGACGCCTGTGTAATACAGAATCCGCTCGGTCGTGGTGGTCTTGCCCGCGTCGATGTGCGCGGTAATACCGATATTGCGAATGAGGTCGAGCGAAGTAGCCACCGGGGTATCCTCCATGCAGTGTCGGGCGGCACCGGACCCCTTGTCCAGGCAGCCTGCCACGCTCCGGCCTTGGCCGGCTAAATGATGGGTGCAGATGCGCCAGGCGAACCAATTTTGCAAGCGCCCCGGCCGGTTTGTCTCACGGCAATCGGGCAAAAGACCGTGTCACGTCTCGAAGATCAATGACAGGGCGGCGAAAATCGGCCCGGTCTCGTGCTACCTTTGGTTACACTAGCGTTACCAGCGTCCCGATAAGGTCCAATCCATGGACAACCACGCCGCCCAAGCCATGATCCGCTTCGGACTCGGCCGCCGAGGACAGGAGCCGTTGCCCGACGACCCCACCGCTTGGCTGCGGGCCCAGTTGCGGGGGGCGGACCCAGGGCCCCCGGGATCGGATGTGGCGCAGGGTTTCTACGCCATCCGCCTGGACCAGGAGAATAAGCCGCAGCCCGGCACGCCCGGCGCCGTCCGCACGCTGTTCAAGGCTGAGCAGGATGGGCTGGTCGCCAACGCCATCACGACGGCGACCCCGTTTCGGGAGCGGCTGGTCTGGTTTTGGGCCAACCACTTCACCGTCAGCCTGCGCAACGGGCGCACTGGGGCGTTGGGCGGCGATTTCATCCGCACCGCGATCCGGCCCTACGCCACCGGCAAGTTCAGCGACATGCTGCTGGCGGTGATACGCCACCCGGCGATGCTGCTGTATCTGGACAATGCGGCCTCGATCGGCCCCAACAGCGTGGTCGGCAAGACGGCGAAGCGCGGATTGAACGAGAATTTGGCGCGGGAATGCCTGGAACTGCACACCGTCAGCCCCGCATCCGGCTACACGCAGGAGGATGTGACCAGTTTCGCCCGGGTGCTGACGGGTTGGTCGGTCGCCAATGGGGACCGCGCGCCACCCGGGTTCCTGTTCCGCTCCGGTATCCACGAACCGGGCGCCAAGACCGTGCTGGGGCACGAGGTGCCGCAGGGCGAGGCGGGCGGGACGGACATGCTGGCCTTCCTGGCTGCGCATCCGGCGACCTATCGCCACCTCGCCACCAAGTTGGTGCAGCATTTCGTCGCCGACACGCCGCCACCCGCCGCCGTCCACACGATCGAGGCAGTATTGCGCGATACAAAGGGCGATCTGGGCCAAGCCGCCGCGGCGCTGGTGGGGTTGCCCGCGGCGTGGGAACCGCTGGTCAAGCTGCGCACGCCGCAGGACTACGTGCTGGCCGTGCTACGGGCCGTGGATTTGCCGGAGACCAAGCGGCCAGATGGCGCCGGGCTCATGCGCGCACTTGGCCAGCCCCTATTCGGCGCACCCTTCCCGATCGGCTGGCCGGACCAGGCTGTCGAGTGGGCAGGGCCTGAGGCGATGATGCGCCGGGTCGACTGGGCGTATGGCTTCTCCGGTCGTGCCGCGGCGCTGGACCCGGCCATGCTGGCCGAGGCCAGCCTAGGGTCATTTCTGACGGCCGATACGAATGGCGCGATCCGCGGCGCTGGCTCCCGCCGCGATGGGCTCACCCTGCTGTTCACGTCACCCGAATTCCAGAGGCGTTGATGCACCCCTCCTTCATCACGCGTCGCTCGGCCCTGTTGGGGTTAGCGTCGGCATTCACTCTGGGTCGCGCCTCTCTGGCGCTAGCGGCAGCGTCGACCGATGCCCGGTTCGTCGTGGTCATCATGCGGGGTGCGCTGGACGGTTTGGCCGCCGTGGTGCCCTATGGCGACCCGGCGCTCGCCGCCCTGCGCGGGCCGCTGGTGCCGCCGCCGCCTGGCGCGGAGGGCGGGCTGGCCGATCTCGGCGGCTTCTACGGCCTGCACCCCTCCATGCCGGAAATGGCGGCGATGTATCGCGCGGGCGAGTTGTTGCCGGTGCATGCGGTGGCGGGGCACTACCGCAGCCGCAGCCATTTCGAGGCGCAGGACTGCATGGAAAGCGGCGCCGACCATCGCATGACCAGCGGCTGGCTGAATCGCGCTGTGCTGGCGATGCCCAAGCCGCCAGGACCGGAGGCGGCGTTGGCCGTTGGGCTGACCACGCCTTTACTAATGCAGGGCCCGGCCACCATCGCCGCCTATGCTCCCCCCAGTTTCGCCAAGCCCGACGCCGATCTCTATGCCCGCATCGCCGCCCTGAATCATGCGGACCCGATCACCGGTCCGGCTATCGCCGAGGGCATGCGGGATCGCGGCTTTTCGGGCGCAACGCTGATGGGGACGGCACGCCAACCCAATGCCTATGCCTTCCCCGCACTTGCGGCGATGGCCGGCAAGCTTCTGGCCTCGCCGACTGGTCCCCGCGTGGCGGCGCTGGAACTGGGCGGATGGGACACCCACGCCGACCAGATGCGCCGGCTGCACGGTCCGCTCTCGGCGCTGGATCAGGGCTTGGCGGCGCTGAAGCTGGGGCTGGGGGACCAATGGTCCCGCACTGCGGTATTGGTGATGACGGAGTTCGGTCGTACCGCCCGCATCAATGGCACCGCGGGCACCGATCACGGCACCGGAACCGTGGCGTTCGTCGCCGGCGGCCAGGTGGCGGGTGGCCGCGTGATGGCGAACTGGCCGGGCCTGGGCAATTTGTTTGAGGACCGGGATCTGCAGCCCACGGCGGATTTACGCTCGGTGGCGAAGGGGTTGCTTGGCGGGCATCTGGGCTTACCGGCCGCCGCCCTGGCCAGTGTGTTTCCTGGCAGCAGCGACGCCCGACCGACCGCAGGGCTGCTGCGGGTCTAACCTTGGCGCCGCTTACGGCAGCGACACGGCCTCGGCACAATTGGTGCGGCCGGAGAGCAGGCAATCCTCGATGGTCGCCTTGTATCGAAGCGTGTGAATGATGCCGAGTGAGGCGACGACGATCAGGAGTAGGACGGCGAGTGCAGCAAGGCTCGCAGTCTGACGGTTCGCACCGGCCTCATCGTCCTCGATATCGGTCCAGCGTCTTGCGTGTCGCATCGTAAAACCGGCGTTCCGTCCCGGTCGGATACCGCCGCCCTCCATTTTGCTAGCCGGGCCGCTCAAATATCCGCCTGCCACGGTGGGATGGCAAGCCGAATGCATACGGTTGCCGCATTGTGATGACGTGGCATGCAGAAGAAGCGGGGCTCGGCTGACTGCTTGCCCGGTCGCGCCTTATCAGCAAGATTGCCGTCTCTTTGGGCGAGGTACGTTCTTGCGATATCTAATATTCGCCTGTTTGTTTGTATGCTGTCTGCTGGCGCTTCCTGCGTTGGCGGCAGATCCGCCGATGATCAGCCTTGGCCTTGGCGGCACGGATATTCTGGGCTCCCAGGCCCGCGCGGCCGGCGACCTCCGGCTCGACTACCGCTCTGGCCTGTCGCTGCTGCCGTTCTTCGAAAACTACTTCAAGATCAAGCCGTGGGCCGGGGTGGAAACCACGACCCGGCAGTCGGTTTGGGGCGGCGGCGGCATCCTGCTGGAAATCCCGCTGGGGCCGCACTGGGTGCTTACCCCGAATATTGGCGGCGGCGCCTATAGTCGCGGCAATGGCAAGAACCTCGGCTCGGTGTTCGAAGTCCGCTCGATGTTCGAGGGCGGCTACGTGTTCGACAACGGCACGCGTCTGGTCGCATCGTTCGGCCATACCTCCAACGGCGGCTTCGGCCGGCATAACCCAGGGACCGAGTCGGCCATGATTTCCATCCAGATGCCAATCTCCAGCCTCGTTGGGCGGCTGGCGCCATGATGCAGCCCCCGCCCGCCCAGCCCGGCATGCGGATTGCGGAGGTGGACACGCCCGCACTCATCCTCGACCTGGACGCGTTCGAGGCGAATTTGGACCATCTGGCGGCGCAGTTGCAGGGCACCGGCGTCCGGCTGCGCGCCCACGCCAAGACACACAAATCGCCCGTCATCGCGCATCTGCAGATGGCGCGCGGCGCGATCGGCCAATGCGTGCAGAAGGTGGCAGAGGCCGAGGTGCTGGCGTGGGCCGGCGTGCCGGACATCATCGTCACCAATCAGGTTGTCGGCGCGCAGAAGCTGGCCCGGCTGGCGGCCCTGGCGCGGATCACCCGTATCGCCATCTGCGCCGACGACCCGCGCCAGGTTGCCGCGATCGAGGCCGCGGCCGAGGCGGCCGGTGTGCGCATTCCAGTGCTGGTGGAAATCGACGTCGGCATGGGCCGCTGCGGCATTGACGCCGGCCCGGATGCGGTGGCGCTAGCCAAGAAGATCGCCGGCTCCCGGCACCTCGAATTCCGAGGGCTACAGGCCTATCAGGGGTCGGCCCAGCACATGCGGACGCCAGAGGCGCGGGCTGATGCGGTTAGCCACGCAGCCGATCTGTCCCGCCGCACGGTGGAGCAATTGCGCCAGCAGGGGCTGGATTGCCCCGTGGTGGGCGGCGCCGGCACCGGCACCTTCGCACATGAGGTCGCCAGCGGCGTGTATACCGAGGTGCAGTGCGGCTCCTACTGCTTCATGGACGCCGACTACGCCCGCAACACCGACGCGCCGGGCTTCAGACAGGCGCTATTCGTGCAGGCCACGGTGATGAGCACGAGCCAGCCCGGCATCGCCGTGCTGGATGCCGGATTGAAGGCATTGTCGACCGACAGCGGCTTCCCGCTGGTGTGGGAGCGCCCGGGCCTGACTTTTGTTGGCGCCTCCGACGAGCACGGAAAAATGACGTGCGCCGACGGCAGCACCCCGGAACTCGGCGAGAAGCTGCTGCTGGTGCCGGGCCATTGTGACCCGACGGTGGACCGCTACGACTGGTACGTCGGTGTGCGAGGCGGCAGGGTCGAGTGCTTGTGGCCCGTTGCGGCGCGCGGCGCGTTCGCGTGAAGCGCGTGGCTGGGGCCGTCCCGCTCCAGCGCATCGTCCAGGCCCATCGTCGTTTCCGCGGAGCCTAGATACAGCAGGCCATCCGGTGCCATCTGGCGCCGGATGGCTGCCAATACTTTCGCCTTGGTCGGAACGTCGAAGTAGAACAGGACGTTGCGGCAGAACACGACGTCGAACTTGCCCAGTGGGGCTATATCGTCCAGCAGGTTCCATTCGCGAAAGCTGCACATTGAGCGTATCGGCCGGTTGATCTGCCACTCTTCCCCCTGCCGGGTGAAATGCTCCAGTAGGTTGTGGACCGACAGGCCGCGTTGAACCTCGTACTGCGTGTATAGCCCGGCGCGGGCGCGGGCGATCGGCCCCCGGGCCAGGTCGGTGCCAACGATCTCTACCCGATGCCGTTCAATCAGGCCGGACTCGGCGATCATCATGGCTATAGAATAGGCTTCCTGCCCGGTCGACGCCGCGGCCGACCACATGCGCAGCCGTGCGCCGGGGCCGCGATTGCGCAGCAGGGTTGGCAAACCGGTGTTGCGCAGATGCTCGAACGGCTTCTGATCACGGAAGAACAGGGTTTCGTGGGTGGCCATGGCCTCTACCACATCCTGCTCCAACGCCTCGTTGCGTTCGGTCTGCAGTCTATGGGCGAGGCTGGCGAGATCTGGGATGGCTTCGCGGCGCATGAGGCCGCCAAGCCGGGCCTCCATCAGATAGAGTTTGTCCGGGCCAAGCACCAAACCCGATCGCCGATGCACAAGATCGGCAAGAATCGTCAGAGCCGACATTGCAAGCCCTCAGAGCAAGCCGATCTGCGCGAATTTGCCGGTCAGGATCGCCTCGTCGAATGGCTTCATGATGTATTCCTGGGCGCCGCACTCAATCGCTTCAGCCATCTGGGCGATCTCGTTCTCGGTGGTGCAAAACACGACGGTGGGGCCAGTCGGACCATATTCGGCCCGCAACGCCTTTAGGAAGGTCAGCCCGTTCATTACCGGCATGTTCCAGTCCAGCAGCACGCAACGCGGCAGTTCGCGCCGGCAGTGGTTGAGCGCGTCCAGACCGTTCTCGGCCTCGACCACCTGGTAGCCGTGCGCCTCCAGGATACGCCTCGCAACCTTGCGGACGACGCGGCTGTCATCCACGACCAGGCAAGTCGGCGCTACAACGGACAGGGTCTCTTTCTCCAACAGGCTGCTGCTCATGATGCTTCGACTGACAACGCCAGAAGTCGCGAAAGGTCCAGCACGATCATCAGCGAATTCTCCAGCCGGTATAGTCCGGCACTGTATTTGGTCCACGTCACTGGAAGGGTCGGTGGATTTGGTTCGAACCGTTTGCGGTCGGGCGACAATACCTCGCAGACTTGGTCGACCAACAGGGCATACAATTCCCCATTGCTTTCAGTCACAAGCGCCATTGGCTGTAGCCCCGGGGGGGCGGGCGGCAGGTTCAGGCGGCGGCGCAGATTGATGGCGGTCACGATCCGCCCGCGCAGGTTCAAGTTTCCGGCAACATCGGGGGGCGCCATCGGCACCGGGGCGATCGGCTGCTGTCGCAGCACGTCCCGCACCGCGCTGACGGGAACGCCGCATAGCTGCCCGGCAAGGTTCAGCGTGACGTAGGTGGTGGGCAGTTCGGTCGCGGCAGGGGGCGCGGACGGGCCCGCCATAACACCAGATAGCATCATCACGCAGCCTGCCGCTCATGTTGGTCGAGGTGCCGGCGCAGGGCGGCCAGCAGCGCCTCTCGGTCGAACTTACCCAGATACTCGCAGAACCCAGCGGCTCCGCCGCGCCGGATGTCGATCGGGTTGAACCGGCCGCTAAGCGCAATGAGGGGGATATCCATCCAGGGACCGCCTTCCTTCAGAAGCCGTGCGAATTGCAGGCCGTCCATGCCGGGCATCTCCACGTCGGAGATGATGGCGTCGAACTCGGCCGGCACGGCAGCATCGCGCAAGGCCAGCGCCTTCATCGCACTATCCACCGCCGTGACGTGGTAGCCGGCGGCCGACAGAGTGGGGATCAGCAATTGGCGGAAGAACGCGCTATCCTCCACCACCAGCAGGTGCAGTTGCTTGGCGTTACGCGGGCCGGGATTGTCGCTAAACCAATCCTCCCAGCCCTGCTTCAGCCAGTGCCCGGCGTCGATGATCTCGGTCACACGCCCGGCGATCACGGCGGTGCCCAGCAGGCCCGGGCGGGACGACACCAGTTCGATGAACAACTGGTCCTCCACCACGTCCACGATCTCCTCCACCATCAACCCGACGGAGCGGCCGCGATCGGCGAAGACCAGCACCGGCACGTGGTCGGCCATGGCAAGCGAGCTGTCCAGCGCCATCAGCGGCATCAATTGGCCCCGATACTGCGTGACCGGCTGGTCGGACGTGAATTCGATATCCTCGCGCGCGATGCTCTCGATCCGCGCCACCAGGCCCAGCGGCATGGCCACCGGGCTGGCATCCGGCGCCAGCCGCACCAGCAGCATGGCAGACCGGTCTCCGGTGCGCTCGGTGGCGGCGGCTTGGGTGTCGACCGGGCGGTCCTTTACCGTCGCGGTCAGCCCGGCGTGGCCGACCGCACGGGAGAGTCCGTTCGGGTCCAGGATCATGATGACGGCGCCGTCGCCCAGGATGGTGTTGCCGCTGAATACCTTGATGTGGCGCAGCATGGGGGAGACGGGCTTGACCACGATCTCCTCCGTATCGAACACCTGATCCACGACCAGTCCCAGCGTGGTGCCGCCCAAGGTTGCAACGACGACGGTCAGCGCCGTCGGATCGGCGCTGTTCATGGCGGCTTGGGCGTCCATCTGCAGCAGGTCGCGCAGGTTTACCAGGGGCAACAACTGGTCGCGCAGGCGCAGCACGGGGGTGCCGTCCACGCGCTCCACCACCAACGCGCCTTCCTCCAGCGAGCCGCTGCCTTCGGCCCGCACCAGTTCGGCAACGCAGATTTGCGGCAGGGCGAACCGCTGGCCGCCGGCCTCCACGATCAGGGCGGAGATGATGGCCAGGGTGAGGGGGATCTTCACCGTGAACGTCGTGCCGCGACCCGCCACGCTGCGCAGGTCGACGGTACCGCCCAGCCGCTCGATATTGGTCTTCACCACGTCCATCCCGACGCCGCGGCCCGAGACCGAGGTGACGGCGGAGGCGGTGGAGAAGCCCGGCGCGAAGATGAAGCGCTGAACTTGCCGCTCCGTCATGGTGGCCAGTTCGGCCGAACTGGCCAGGCCCTGGGCCAATGCGCGGGCGCGGATGCGTTCGGTGGACAGGCCGGCGCCGTCATCGGCGACCTCGATCACGATCTGCCCGCCCTCGTGGAAGCTGCTGAGCGTGATGGTGCCATGGGCAGGTTTGCCCGACGCTAGCCGCACGGCGGGCGATTCCAGGCCGTGATCGGCGCTGTTGCGCACCATGTGGATCAGCGGGTCGCGGATCAATTCCAACACCTGGCGATCCAGCTCGGTCTCCTTGCCGAGCATGACCAGGTCGATCTGCTTGCCCAGTTCGGAGGCGAGGTCGCGCACGATGCGCGGTAGCTTGTTCCACGCGCCCAGGATCGGCGACATACGCGTCTTGACCACACCTTCCTGCAGGTCCGAGGTCAAGTGCGACAGGCGCTGCAGCGGGGCGGTAAAGCGGCTATCCGTCTCCGTCCGGGCGATCTGCATGAGCTGATTGCGGGTGAGCACCAGTTCGCTCACCAGGATCATGAGGTTTTCGAGCACGTTCACGTCCAGGCGGATCGTCTGTGCTGGTTGGCCATGTGCGGCCTCGGGCGTGGCCTCGGCCATTGGCACGGCCTCGGCGATCTGGGCCGCGAGCGATTCGATGGTGCCCGGCGGCAGCATCTCGAGCGTATCGAAATCCAGGGTGATTGCCGGCTCTGGCTCCGGCGCCGGGCCGCGGGTGCGCATGTCGCGCAGTTCGGCCAACAGATCGGTGTCGTCACCATCAGGCTCCAGCCCGGTGGCCACGATACCGCTGACGATCAGCTTGATCCGATCTAGCGCGCCTAGCACCACGGTAATCAGGGCAGCATTCGCCGGCAGCTTGCCGTCACGCACATCGCCCAGCAGGTCCTCCGCCACATGGGCCACGCGTTCCAGCCGGGGCAGCGACAGAAAGCCGCACGTTCCCTTGATCGTGTGCACCATGCGGAACACGACGGCCAACATCTCCGGATCGTCCGGGACACGCTCAAGCTGCAGCAGCGCATCGTCGAGGGCAGCGAGGCTCTCGGCTGTCTCGGTCAGGAAGTCTATGAGTAGCTCGTCCATCCGTTACGCGCTCCGGTACCGGCCTGACCTTGGCGCCGAGAGTCGAAGATTGCGTTAATTTGTCGCTAGAAGAAGTGGCGGGACGGCATTCGGATCTGGGTTCGGGGTCATCAGGATCGACAGACGGCGGCCGGCATCCTGCGCCAGCAGGACGGTAATCGGCGGCTGAACCGCGCGCGGGTTGTCCAGCGAGACCGACATCGGGTCGATCAGCGCCTGTGGCAGGCCGGCGGGCCACGCGGCAGCCTTGCCCGACACGGTGACCAGGATTTCGCCGGACCCGCTGCCGGACAGCGCAACCACGCCGCCGCGCGGCAAAGCCTCCGCCCCCAGCAGCAACAGGTTAATCAAGGCTCGGGCAACCGGGCCGTCGAAGGTGGTGGCGGGCAGATCTGACAGATCGGCCTTCACCCGGGAGGGCAGGCCGGCAGCCAATTCAACGAGTTGCGCCGTGCTCTGCGGTCCGCAATCGCCGGCCCAGGCCGTGCGGAGCAGGCGCAGACGGGACCCCATTTCCACCGCCGTCTCATTGGCAAGGGGCAGCGCGTCCTCCAGAGAATCCGGGTCGTCTGCCGCAAGCTCCAGCGCGTTCATCAGCGTGCCGAGCGGGCTGGCCAGGTCGTGGCAAAGGCGGGCGCACAGAGCATCGGCCAACTGCATGCGGTACTGCCGATCGCTGGATGAGGTGTCTGTTACCGTCATGTTCCACTCCGCCTCGCCTGCAAAACTAGCATGTGCTGCAGATTCGTTAACGCCGTATAAATCAGTCCTTCGTGTTACAACGAATTTGCAACTCCATCCTCCCAAACACGTCCGGTCGCTATGAACAATCACTCCCATATCGAGCCCGGTCAGCGGGTGCGGCATCCGCAGCAGCCGGATTGGGGAACCGGGCAGGTCCAATCGGCCATTGATGACCGCATCACCGTTAATTTTCCGAATGCCGGGAAGGTGGTGATCAACGCGCGATTTGTCAGCCTCGAGGTCGTGGAAGGCGCACCACGGGAGTGATGTTCTGTGGTAGGGCTTGAAGCCGGCCCGGCGCCCGACGACTCTTCACTCGTGATGGTTAGAGGTATTTCCCACTCATGATCGACCCATTCGGCCGGTCTATTTCCTACCTGCGCGTCTCCGTCACCGACCGGTGTGACCTCCGCTGCGTCTATTGCATGGCGGAGGAAATGACGTTCCTGCCGCGGGCTGAGGTGTTGTCGCTGGAGGAATTGGACCGGCTCTGCGGCGCCTTTATCCGTCTTGGGGTGCAAAAGCTGCGCATCACCGGCGGGGAGCCGCTGGTCCGCCGCGACGTGATGACGCTATTCCGCTCGCTTGGCGCCCGGCTTGGCCAAGGGCTGGAGGAACTGACGCTGACCACCAACGGCACTCAGTTGGTGAAGTATGCGGAGGAATTGGCGGCGGCCGGCGTGCGCCGGGTCAACGTGAGCCTGGATACGCTGTCGCCCGAGACATTCAAGCACGTCACGCGCTGGGGCCGGATCGAGAAGACGATGGCTGGTATCCGTGCTGCCAAGCAGGCCGGGCTGGACGTCAAGATCAACGCCGTGGCGCTGAAGGGCGTCAACGAGGATGAGTTCGACGACATGCTCGCCTGGTGCGGGCACGAGGGGCTGGACCTGACGCTGATCGAGACGATGCCCATGGGCGACGTGGGCGACCGGACGGAGCAGTACTTGCCATTATCGGTCGTACGCGCTCGCCTGCGGCGTCGCTGGACGCTGACCGAAACAACCTATCGAACTGGCGGCCCGGCGCGATATTTCGACGTGGCGGAGACCGGGCGGCGCCTGGGATTCATCACCCCAATGACGCATAATTTCTGCGAAAGCTGCAATCGCGTGCGGCTGACCTGCACTGGCACGCTGTTCATGTGCCTTGGCCAGGACGACGCCGCCGATCTTCGTCAGGTGCTACGCAGCGGTGCTGATGATGCCGTCTTGGAGGCCGCAATCCGAGAAGCGATCAGCCGCAAGCCGCTGGGGCATGATTTCGTCATCGACCGCCGCCGCCCTGCTGCCAAGGTCGGCCGCACCATGAGCTTGACCGGCGGCTGAGGCGGAACAAGAGGGCGGGGTCATCGCGGACCCGGCCCTTTGTTCAGCGCGATCGCGGCTGACTTAGCCGTTGGGACGTGCCTGGTGCATCTGGGCAAAGCGCCGATTGGTGTCCTGTTGCGCGAACCACCGCTTCACCGACTGAGCCTGCGCATACGCAACCGTCCCGAC
This sequence comes from Acidisphaera sp. L21, assembly GCF_009765685.1. GTDB lineage: Bacteria > Pseudomonadota > Alphaproteobacteria > Acetobacterales > Acetobacteraceae > LMUY01. The sequence goes on from NZ_LMUY01000015.1 coordinate 98,253, forward strand.
CTCGAAATTGGCTGGAAGCGAGTTGGCGGTCTGCACCGCGCCCTCCGAGCCATACGACGGTAAAAGCGCCTCGCCGGTCTGCGGAAAGGAGAGCGCCTGGTTCGGAGCCGGGTAAGCGTTCGAGCCGGTGTCCGCCGGATAGGCTGATGTCCGCGCCGGGGCGGCAAACTGGGCATGGAAGGGGAACGGGTCACCATTGCCTTCGCCGGCGAAGGCGGCCGTGGTCAGGCTCAACGCCGCGACGGTGGCGGCGATCATGATTTTGGAATTCATCGTAGTGATCCTCGTTACAAGGTCCGTCTTGTTTGGAGGCGGGCCGTGCGGCGGTGGAGGGCAGATGGCCTGCTGCATTCCGTCGAAACGCAACCTACTCATTCATAATTTGGTTATCTACAGGGCTGAAAGCCTATCATCCATGCGCCGATGTATGAACAACCGCTATGGTTGTCGTAATGCGTCCGCAAGGCTGGTTGTGCCGCTGCCACGGGCCGCAGGCTTCTGCTGGCTAGGACCCGGCGCCCAGCCAGTCATCATCGCGAGCCGCAGGGTTGCTGCCACGCGACCATCTATGGTCGGCAAGGATGCCAGCGCCATCGCGAAGAGGTCTCGCGGTGGGGGACGCCGGTTCCGCAGCAAAACGGCGTTTGCCTCGCCTGCTGCGCGCAATTCCCGCAGCAGGACCAGCGGGTCTGTGTAAAGCAAGGTCAGCGTGTCGCCATCCACCACGGGCAGGGCGTAGCCGGCGCGCTGCAGAAGCGACGCGCAATCCGCCAACCCGGCGAATGGCGCGACACGCGGGCTGGCCCCCCCGGTAAGGGTGGCCTCCGCCTCCGTCAGGCTGGCGCGCAGTTCCGCCAGCGTGCCCAGCGCTGGCATGCTGGCCAGTAGCAATCCGTCCGGCCGCAGGGCGCTGCGAAGCTGGATGAGCGCACCGGGCAGGTCGTTCACCATGTGCAGCGACAGGTTTGCCACCACCAGATCGAAGCTGGCGGGACCGAAGGGAAGCCACTCCGCATCGGCCGCCACTGCGCCATAGCGCCGGGCCATGGCGGGGGAGAACTCCATACTGACGGTGTCGATCCCGCGCTGCCGCAGGCGAGGGGCCACGACGCCGCGGCCGCCCAGATCCAGCGCGCGGCCGAATCTGCGGGTGACATCGTCCAGCCGGTCCAGCAGCCGGTCGGCCACTTCGGCCAGCACTGGGGCGACCATGTCCACGGTTGCGGCCGCGCGGTCGTGATGGCGGCGGACGGCGCCGCGGTCGAACACCTGGTCGGTCATGGACGGGATGTACGGACCCGAGGCCGCCGTGCCAAGGGGACGGAGCAGGAGGCCGGAACAGGAGGACGGAGCAGGAGGGCGGGTATGGTAGACGCGGATGATATCGGTCGCGTAACACGGCGCCCATGCCAGATCTTGCCGCGGCGTTCGGGCTAGGCCGCGCTGCCCTGCGCCACGCGCTGCGGTGGGGGTTGGATGCCGTGCTGCCGCCCCAATGCCTCACTTGCGACATGGCGGTGCAGGCGCCGGGCCAGATGTGCAGCGCCTGTTTCCGCGCAACCGAGTTCGTGACCGAGCCGTGCTGCCAGCAATGCGGCACCCCATTCTCCTCTGCGCAGCAGGGTGGTGTGGCCAAACGCTGCGATCCCTGCACCCAAGACTCACCGCCCTGGCGGCAGGGCCGGGCCGCCCTGCGCTATGACAACCAGGCACGCCGCATCATCCTGCCGTTGAAGCATGGCGATCGGGTGGAAATGGCGCGCGCGCTGGCCACCCACATGGCGCGCGCTGGCGCGACCTTGCTGCGGGAGGCGGATGTGATCGTGCCGGTGCCGCTGCATCGCTGGCGATTGCTTACCCGGCGTTACAACCAATCGGCCTTGTTGTGCCATGAGTTGGGCAGGATCGCCGGGCGCCCGGTCGTGGCCGACGCGTTGGTCCGCACCCGCGCCACGGCCTCGCTCGCCGGCAAGACGAAGCGGCAACGGGCGCAGACCGTGAGCGGCGCCTTCGCTGTGCGACCAACGCGCCAGGCGCGATTGGCGGGCCAGCGCGTGGTGTTGGTGGACGACGTGCTCACCACCGGGGCGACGGCGACGTCCTGCACGGTTGCGCTGCTGGCGGGCGGGGCAGCACGGGTTGATCTCCTCGTCGGCGCGCGTGCAATATTCGACGATATCTTGTCATGACCGCCCGGCATCGCCATTGCATGGTCTGGACGTTTCTCAGGAGCATGTCGCCGTGCCGCGTGTCGAGGTCTACACCCAGCCCTGGTGCCCATACTGCAGCCGTGCGGTCAATTTGCTGACGAAGAAGGGTGTATCGTTCGAGGAAATCGACGCGCCGGGCGGCTCGCCAGAGCGGAAGACCTCCGTGCAACGGTCCGGCGGACGGACGTCCGTGCCGCAGATTTTCATCGACGGGCAGCATGTCGGTGGGTGCGATGACCTGATGGCGCTGGAACGCGTCGGCAAGCTGGATGTGATGCTGGCCGCCTGATGATCCACTACCAGCTTCGGTGTGACGGGGACCATGCGTTCGACGGATGGTTCCGCGATAGCGCGTCCTTCGACAAGCAGGCCAAGGCCGGTCTGCTGTCCTGCCCGGTTTGCGGCGGCGTGGACGTGCGCCGTGCGCTGATGTCCCCGGCTGTCGGCAAGAAGCGGGCGGCGCCGGCCCAGATCGAGATCACGGCGTCCGTCCCAGTCGTCCCCAAGGCCGCCCCCGTCGCCGGCGGTGCGAACCTGCCCGACGAGCTACGCGCGCTGCTGCAACGCATGCGGGCGGAGGTGGAGAAGCGCTGCGACTATGTCGGCAACGGCTTCGCCAACGAAGCGCGGCGGATCCACAATGGCGAAAGTGAAGCCCGCGGCATCTACGGTGAGGCGACGCCGGAAGAGGCCGAACGGCTTGCCGATGACGGTATAGAGATCGCCCAAATCCCCTGGGTACCCCGCGCCGACGGCTGATTTCGCCTAGCGGGCGAAGGCGGCGATGTAGTTCACCGACAGGTCCCGGCTCATTACCCAACTCTGCCGGAACGGGTCGAACCGCATCCCGGCACTATCCGTCATCCGCAACCCGGCAGCCCTCGCATGGCGCGCCAGTTCCGCCGGGGTCACGAACCGCCGCCAGTCATGCGTGCCCACCGGCAGCATGCGCAGCACGTATTCGGCCCCCCATTTTGCGGTGACCAACGAGCGGGCGGTGCGGTTGAGGGTGGAGACGAACAACCGCCCGCCAGGTGTCAGCAGCGCCCCCAGGTCGTGGAAGAAGCCGGCCGGATCCGGCACATGCTCGATCACCTCCAGCGCGGTGATGGCAGGGAAAACCGCGCCCTCGGCAACCAAGTCGCTGGTGGATGCGAGGCGGTATTGGACAGCCATACCCACCGCTGCGTGCGCTCGTGCGGCCTGCAACGGGCGCGGTGCGGCGTCGATGCCGAGGACTGTGTGGCCGCGCCGGGCGAGTGCCTCCGCCGCCAGCCCGGCGCCGCAACCAACGTCCAGCAGGGGGCCGGGCTTGGGCAGGCGGTCGGCGATCCAACCGACGCGCAACGGGTTCATCGCGTGCAATGGCCGCATCGGGCCGGCCGGGTTCCACCACTGGTCGGCCAACGCGTCGAACCGTGCGACCTCCGCCGGGGAGGCGGCACCCCCCTGCGGGATACTGCTTTGCACGTCTCCGAGGTTGTCCATGTGCGCCATGGCCGGTATGTGATCCCGCTTCGCCGTGGCCGCAACTGGCCTTGCGTGGCGTAGACGACAGCTTATGGCCTTGGGGCAGCGACATGGCGCGTATCGTGATGAAGTTCGGCGGCACCTCGGTGGCCGACCTAGACCGCATTCGCAATGTTGCCCGACGGGTGAAGCGGCAGGTGGATGCCGGGCACGAGGTTGCGGTGGTGGTGTCCGCGATGTCTGGCGTGACCAACCAATTGGTCGCATGGTGCCAGGCGCTGGCGCCGCTGCACGATGCCCGCGAATACGACGCCGTGGTGGCGACCGGCGAACAGGTGACCAGCGGGCTTACGGCGATCGCGCTGCAGGAAATCGGCGTGGACGCGCGGTCCTGGGCCGGCTGGCAGATCCCGTTGTTCACCGATGGCGCCCATGGCAAGGCCCGCATCGACCGTATCGCCGGCGAGACGCTGTTGGCGCGGATGGCCGCCGGGCAGGTGCCGGTGGTAGCCGGGTTCCAGGGCATCGGGCCGGATAATCGGGTGACAACGCTAGGCCGTGGTGGGTCCGATACCTCCGCCGTGGCGCTGGCGGCGGCGCTGAGGGCGGATCGCTGCGATATCTACACAGATGTGGATGGGATCTACACGACGGATCCGCGAATCGTTGCTAGGGCTCGTAAGCTCGATAAGATCGCGTACGAAGAGATGCTGGAACTCGCCTCGGTCGGCGCACGGGTATTGCAGACCCGGAGCGTGGAATTGGCGATGAAGGAGAATGTGCGGGTCCAGGTGCTGTCCTCATTCAAGGACGCGCCGGAGGAAGGCACTGGCGGCTCCCTGGTGGTGGACGAGGACGAAATCGTGGAACAAGAAATCGTGTCCGGCATCGCCTATTCGCGGGACGAGGCGAAGATCACCGTGCGTCGCGTGCCGGATCGACCCGGCATTGCAGCCGCGATCTTCGGCCCGTTGACCGAGGCGAATGTGAACGTGGACATGATCGTGCAGAATATGTCGGCCGATGGCACCACCGACATGACCTTCACGGTCGGCCGTGCGGATCTGAAGCTAGCGCAGGCGACGCTGGCCAACGCCTCGGCCACGGTCGGCTATGCGGAGATCCTCACGGACCCGGACGTGGCGAAGATCAGTGTGGTAGGGGTGGGCATGCGTTCGCATGTCGGCGTCGCCAACACCATGTTCCGGACCCTGGCGGAGAAGGGGATCAACATCCAGGTCATCTCCACCAGTGAGATCAAGGTGTCGGTGCTGGTCGGCGCCGAATATACGGAACTGGCGGTGCGGGCGCTGCACACTGCCTACGGTCTCGATGCCGCCTGACATCTCCCCCCCGGACGCCCACAAGCTCCGCGCTCGCGCGGAGCTAGACCGGTTGTGGGCTGCGGGGACCCGGTTTCTAGGCAGCCGGTTCGCCATCTTGGGCGGCGCGATGAGCTGGGTGAGCGAGCGTAATCTCGTGTCGGCCATTTCCAATGCTGGGGGGTTCGGCGTCATCGCCTGCGGCTCGATGGGCCCAGACGCGCTCGCGGCGGAGATCGCGGCGACGCAAGCCCGCACCCGGGCGCCGTTCGGCGTCAACCTGATCACCATGCATCCGCAATTGCTCGATCTGATCCGGGTATGCCTGGAGGCGCGGGTCGAACATATCGTGCTTGCCGGCGGCGTGCCGCTGGGCGCCGCAGTTCGGGCGGTGAAGGATGGTGGGGCGCAGTTGATCTGCTTCTCCCCAGCCCTGGTCCTGGCCCGGCGCCTGGTGCGCAGCGGTGCCGATGCGCTGATCATCGAAGGGTCCGAGGCCGGGGGTCATATCGGCCCGGTGTCGCTGACGGTGCTGGCGCAGGAGATCCTGCCGCATTTGCGGGACGTGCCGGTATTCGTAGCCGGCGGCCTGGGCCGTGGTGAGGCGATCCTGGGCTTTTTGGAGCAGGGGGCGGCCGGCGCCCAGCTTGGCACGCTGTTCGCAGCGTCCAAGGAGTCGATCGCGCATGAGAAGTTCAAGCACGCCTTCATCCATGCCCGGGCGCGCGACGCGACCATCTCCGTCCAGTTGGACGAACGGTTTCCAGTCATTCCCGTGCGCGGCCTCGCCAATGACGGGACGAAGCGATTCCTGCGCCACCAGGCCGAAACGGTGCGGCGGATGGATGCGGGCGAACTGACCCGGGAGACCGCCCAACTCGCGATCGAGCATTTTTGGGCCGGGGCGCTGCGGCGGGCGGTGATCGATGGCGATGTGGAGCATGGCTCCGTCATGATGGGGCAGTCGGTGGGAATGGTGACGGCGGAACAGCCGATCGCCGAGATCATCGACGAACTGGTGTCGCAGGCTGCTGGCGCGCTGGCCCTGCGCGGGCAAGCCGCCTACCACCCGGCCTTCTGATCGTGTCGGGCACGCGGCGGTTGCTGACGCGCTTGCGGGAGATGATGGCCTCCGGTGCCGCGCCACTGGCCGATATCGTGCGCCTGGTGGCCGCCGAGATGGTGGCCGAGGTGTGCTCGCTCTACGCGCTGCGCGCCGGCGACGTTCTGGAGTTGATCGCAACCTATGGCCTGCGGCCGGACTCGGTCGGGCGCACGCATCTGCGCATGGGCGAGGGCATCGTCGGTATTTCCGCCGCGACCGGCAAGGTGCAGAACCTGGCGGACGCCCAAAACCACCCAGCCTTTGCGTATCGGCCGGAAACAGGGGAGGAGCAGTTTGCCTCGTTGCTGGCCGTTCCAGTGCGCCGGGGCGGCCACATTATGGGCGTCTTGGCCGTCCAAAACCGCTCGCCGCGCCGCTACGGTGCGGATGAGGTGGATGTTGTCGAGACCGTTGCCATGCTGCTGGCCGAGGCGCTGGCCGCCGCCGGGGCCGCCCCGGTGATCGAGGACGCGCTGGGCGCCACGCTGGTGCGCCAGTTCGAATCCGTATCGCTGGCGCCGGGCTTGGCGATCGGTCCGGTGCTGAATGGCGGATTGAGCGCCGGGCCGCGAAACTTCCTGGCCAAGGACCCGGTGGTCGAGCAGGAGCGGCTGGAGCGCGCGCTGGTGGCGATGCGCCGCGACTTGGACCACCTGATCGAGCAAGGCATGCCCGCCGGGCAGGAACCGCGCGAGGTGCTGGAGGCGACGCGGCTGGTCGCGGCCGATGATGGCTGGGTGAAGCGCGTCGGCGACGCGATCCGCAGCGGGTTGACGGCGGAGGCGGCCGTGGTTCGCGTTGCCAGCGATCTGCGCGACCGGATGCGCCGGATCACCGATCCTTATCTGCGCGAACGGCTGGCCGATATCGAGGATCTGGCTGCAAGGCTGATGCACGCGCTGGATGGTGCAGCAGCGCCGGGTCCGGTGGCGCCGGGTACCATTCTGGTGGTGCGGCGGTTGGGTCCGGCGCAATTGCTGCAATGGCACGCCTGCGGCATCGCCGGCATCGCGATCGAGGAAGCGAGCTCCTCCGGCCACGCCGCCATCCTCGCCCGCGCGCTGGGCCTGCCGGCTTTGGGCGGCGCTCGGGGATTGATGGACGTGGTGCAGTCCGGCGACATCGCGATCCTGGACGCGGACGAAGGCCAGTTGATCCTGCGCCCCGCCTCCGAAGTGCGGGAGAATTACGAGCGCGCGCTGACCGCCCGCGCTGCCCGTCGCGCCGGATACGGGCGGTTGCGGCGGGAGCCGAGTGTGACTGCGGATGGCACGCCGTTCTCGCTGATGCTGAACGTCGGCTTGGCGCTGGAACTGGAGCAATTGGATTCGGTCGGCGCCGCCGGGATCGGGCTGTTCCGGACCGAGATCGCCATGCTCGCCCGCGGCGCCGTGGCCGACACGGCGGAGCAGGCGGCGCTTTATAGCCGCGTGCTGGATGCGGCGGGTGACCGTCCGGTGCTGTTCCGCACGCTGGACCTTGGGGGCGACAAATTGCTGCCCGACGCGCCCCCGCCGGAGGAGGAGAACCCGGCGATGGGCTGGCGCTCCCTGCGCGTCGCGTTGGACCGGCCGGCGCTGCTGCGGCGTCAGATCCGGGCGCTGTTGCTGGCGGCGGCGGGGCGCCCGCTTTCGGTCATGTTCCCCATGGTCGCGACGGTGACGGAATTCCGCGCCGCACGCGGGCTGCTGTATGCGGAGGCAGCGCGGGTACGCCCGGCGCCCTCCCGCCTGCAAGTGGGGACCATGCTGGAGGTGCCGGCGCTGCTATGGCAGTTGCCGAGCCTGCTGAAAGACTGCCAGTTCCTGTCCATCGGCTCCAACGATCTGATGCAGTTTTTGTTCGCGGCCGATCGCGGCAGCCCGGCGCTGGCTGGTCGCTACGATTTCCTGTCGCCGCCGGTGCTGGACATCCTCGCCTACGTGCAGCGCCAGACGGAAGCCGCCGGGGTCTCCCTATCGGTATGCGGCGAAGTCGCCTCGCGTCCATTGGAGGCGCTGACCTTGGCTGCGATGGGCATCACCTCGTTGTCCATGCCCGCCTCCAGCCTGCTGGGCACCAAGGGGTTGTTGCGTTCGGCCGATTTGGGCGCATTCCGTCCCGTGTTGAACGGACTGCGCGAGAATGCGAGCGGCGAGGCCAGTCTGCGGGAGCCAATTGCCGCCTGGGCGCGCGAACACTCGCTGGACGTTTGACGCCCAGCGACCCGCGTAATCGCCACCGATTGGCAAGCAGGGGCGGTACGGTTTACATCGCGCCAGCGGCAGGCTCGATTGGCCCAATGGAGGCGTTTTTTTGCTCCCACATTCGTATTCGGCGGACCGTAGCGCATGATGTCCTATGTCGATCCGGACGGTATTCCGCCCGCTAGCGGGGCAGCGCGCGTCGGCGCAGAGCTACGAGCAGCGCGCCAGCGGCTAGGGTGGGAGTTATCGGCGGTCGCGGCCGGGCTGCGTATCCGCCAACCGTATTTGGAGGCCATCGAACAGGGGCATTTGTCCGAACTGCCAGGCAATGCCTACGCGATGGGCTTCGTGCGTACCTACGCCAACTCCCTGGGTCTCGACCCCGACGAGGTGACCCGGCGTTTTCGCGAGGAAGCGCAGGAGGTCACCCAGAAAACCCGGCTGAGTTTTCCAGCCCCGGTGCCGCAGCGTGGCGTGCCGGCGGGGGCGGTCATCCTGGTGGGGGTCGTGATCCTGGCCGGCGCCTATGTCGGCTGGTTTCGCTATTCCGGCCATGACGAGACGCGGGTCACCCAGACAGCCTCCGCCATTCCCGAGAAATTCGCCGACAAGGTGCCGCAGCAGCAAAATCAGTCGCCGCAGGTCAGCTCGCTGCTGGCTTCCGGGCCGCCGCTGACCGCGCCATCGGGGGCGCCCGCGCCGGCAGCATCGGCCCCGGCGACCCCGGAACCAATTCGCGTGCCCGTGAATGTGGCGCCGCCCGCGCCGGCGCCGGTCGCGGCGCCGCTGCCGAGCTCCGGCGTGGTGCTGCGGGCGAAGATTGGCCAGTATGTGAAGGTGCAGGACCCAATGGGCACCGTGCTGCTGGATCACCCGCTGAAAACCGGGGAAAGCTGGCCAGTGCCGTTGACGAAGGGCCTGCGGGTCACCACACCAAACGCAGGCGGTCTGGAGGTGCTGGTGAACGGCACGCCGATCCCACCCTTCGGCCCCGTTGGTTCCATGCGGCAATCGGTGCCGTTGGACCCGGTCCTGGCCAGGGCGGCGAAGGCAAACTCGACGGGCACACGCCCGGCGCGGTAGAAGCCGCGAACGCAGACGGAGCATGTGCGAATGAATTACCGCTCGTATCAGCAGATCGATCGTCGCAAGTCGCGCATGATCCATGTCGGGCGTGTGCCGGTGGGCGGTGACTCCCCGGTGACGGTGCAGACGATGACGAACACGCTAACCACGGACGTCGATGCCACCGTCGCGCAGATCCGCCGGTCGGAGAAGGCGGGGGTGGACATCGTCCGCGTGTCCTGCCCGGACCAGGAGAGCGCGCTGGCCCTGAAGCACATCGTGGCGCAGGTGGACGTGCCGATCGTGGCCGACATCCACTTCCACTATAAGCGCGCGATCGAGGCGGCGCAGAGCGGCGCGGCCTGCCTGCGGATCAACCCAGGCAATATCGGCAGTGCCGAGCGGGTGCGCGAAGTGATCAAGGCAGCCAAGGACCATGGTTGCTCCATGCGGATCGGCGTGAACGCCGGCAGCCTGGAGCGCCACCTGCTGGAGAAATATGGTGAGCCTAATCCGGAGGCGTTGGTCGAAAGCGCGCTGGAACATGCCAAGATCCTGCAGGACAACGATTTCCACGAGTTCAAGATCAGCGTGAAGGCGTCTGACGTCTTTCTGGCGGTCGCGGCCTACCAACAACTGGCCGAGGTGTGTGACCACCCGCTGCATATCGGCATCACTGAAGCCGGGTCGAAGCGGGCCGGTACGGTGAAGAGCTCGATCGGCCTCGGCTCTCTGCTTTGGGCCGGCATTGGCGACACGTTGCGCGTGTCCCTGTCGGCCGAGCCGGAGGAAGAGGTGTTCGTCGGCTGGGACATCCTGAAGTCTCTGGGCGTGCGGCATCGCGGCGTGAAGATCATCTCTTGCCCATCCTGCGCACGACAGGGCTTCAACGTGATCCAGACGGTGAGCACGCTGGAGGAACGGCTGGCGCATATCGAGACGCCGCTGACCCTGTCGATCATCGGCTGCGTGGTGAATGGCCCGGGCGAGGCGTTGATGACCGATCTGGGCGTCACCGGCGGTGGTGAGGGCAAGCACATGGTGTATGCAGCCGGCAAGCAGGACCACCGGATGAACGCCGAGGGCATGGTCGACCACATCGTCGACCTGGTCGAGGCGAAGGTTGCCGCGATCAAGGCCGCAGCCCCGCCGGCGGTGAAGGTGGCGGCGGAGTGAGCGAGCTCTCCCCACCCCGCATCGATACGTCGCACATCAGGTCGCCGCGTGACCCGATGACGCCGGAGGAGCGGGAGGCGATCCGCGCGGACATGCTGGAGGCCAGCAATGCACTGGGGACATTTGTGAGAGAGCACGGTGACGCCCGGGACGAATGGCGCGAGATGTTTGGGGATGTGAGTAACGCGTCCCAGCACGATGCAGCATGACGTCTTTGTAAATCCGGGTCCGCGAACCAGGCTGACTCAGCCCTATTTGGCTGTGCTCCAATCGGACGTTGCCGAGGGATTGCAGCGCTTTGTTTGTCCACTATTCGTGCCCCACGCCGCTATGCGAACCAAAACGGTTCTCGTCGTCCACGTACACAATGCAGATTATCTCTTGCCGCTGGAACAGATGACGGCTTTCCCGACCCGGCATCTTCGTCGTCCTGTCGGTTCCATCGCCGCCTATAGAGACGACATCGTCGCGGCGCTGGACTGGTTGTTCACCGGCATCTGACCGCCCTTCACGACGGCCCGGCCATGCAATCCGCTTGCGTGCCGCCCGCCGAAGGGCGATGACACGCGCCGGACCTTTTTTGCAGTAGTCGGACCAGCATGAGCGCGCTTCAGCCGCCCCGCGGCACCCATGATTTGATTGGCGATGAGCAGCGCCGTTATGCCCGCGTGGTGGAGACATCCCGCACCGTCACCACCCTCTATGGCTTCGACGAATGGGCCACGCCCATCTTCGAGGACACTCGCGTCTTCTCCCGCACGCTCGGCGATACGTCCGATGTTGTGACGAAGGAGATGTATAGCTTCGACGACCGCGGCGGCGACAGCATCACCCTTCGGCCGGAAGGCACGGCCGGCATCTGCCGCGCCCTGGTCACCAACGGGCTGACCCAGTCCCTGCCGCAGAAGGTGTTCTACGCCGGGCCGATGTTCCGATACGAGCGGCCGCAGAAGGGTCGCTACCGACAGTTCCACCAGATTGGCGCGGAGCTGATCGGCCCGTCCGAACCCCTGGCGGATGCGGAGGTGATCGCGTGCGGGTGGGACATCCTCTCCCGCCTCGAGATCGCCGCCGACACGGTGCTGGAGGTTAACACGCTAGGCGACCGCGCCAGCCGCGACGCCTATCGCAGCGCCCTGGTGGCATATTTCTCTACCCACAAGGATGCGCTGTCCGCCGAGAGCCGCGACCGGTTGGAACGCAACCCGATGCGCATCCTGGACAGCAAAGACACGGCCGACCGCGCCATCGTCACCGACGCGCCGACCATCGCCCCGCATCTGACGCCGGAGGCCGCCAGCTTCTACGCCGCCCTGCTGGAACACCTGGCCCGGTTCGGCGTGCCGTTCCGCGAGAACCCGCGCATCGTCCGCGGCCTGGACTACTACAACCACACCGCATTCGAATTCGTGACCGACCGCCTCGGCTCCCAGGGCACCGTGATGGCTGGCGGTCGTTACGACGGCCTGGTGGAGCAAATGGGCGGGCCGCCCACCCCGGCCGTCGGCTGGGCAGCGGGGATCGAGCGTTTGTCAATGCTGCTGGCCGATGCCGGGTCGCCACCGGCGGCGGTCGCTGTCATCCCGGCCGGAGAAGGGGCGGAGGCGCCCGCGACGGTCGTGTTGCAGACACTGCGCCGGGCGGGCATTCGGGCGGAAATGGCCTATCGCGGCAACATGAAGCGCCGCATGGAGCGCGCCAACAAGATCGGCGCCCGCGCCGCAGTCATCCTGGGGGCGGAAGAAGCTGCCCGCGGCGTGGTTCAACTGAAGCATCTGGATACCGGCGCGCAGGAGGAGGTGGCGATCGACAGCCTCGCCGCCCGCCTGTCGTGAGCTCGCTCGACACCAAGCTCGACCGCGTCGTTGACCGTGCGGAGGAGTTGCGGGCGCAACTGACCGCCGGTCTGTCCGGCGACGCGTTCGCTAAATCATCTCGCGAGTTGTCCGAGCTGGAGCCGATCGTGGCCCGCATCGGCGATCTACGCGCGGCTGAGAAGGCGGCGGGGGAGGCCGAGGCCATGCTGGCCGACCCCGAGATGAAGGCGCTGGCCGAGGCCGAACTCCACGAACTGCGCACCAGCCTGCCGGCCTTGCAGCGCGAAATCCGCCTGGCCCTGCTGCCCCGCGACGCCGCCGACGAGCGCAGTGCCATCCTGGAAGTCCGCCCGGCGGCGGGCGGCGATGAGGCGGGGCTGTTCGCCGCGGAATTGTTCGGCATGTATCAGCGCTACGCTGGCCTGCATGGCTGGCGGTTCGAGCTGATGGACTATACCGAGAGTGAGTTGGGCGGCCTCAAGGAAGGTGTGGCCGAAATCAGCGGCCGTGGCGTGTTCGCCAAGCTGAAATATGAATCCGGCGTCCACCGGGTGCAGCGCGTGCCCGCGACCGAGAGCCAGGGCCGCATCCATACCTCCACCGTCACCGTAGCGGTGCTGCCGGAGGCGGAGGAGGTGGATATTCAGGTGAACGAATCGGATTTGCGCATCGACACCTACCGTGCGTCCGGCGCCGGTGGTCAGCACATCAACAAGACCGACAGTGCGGTCCGCATCACCCACATCCCCTCCGGCGTCGTGGTGGCGATGCAGGAGGAGCGGTCGCAGCACAAGAACCGCGCCAAGGCGATGAAAATTCTCCGCGCCCGGCTGTACGAGGCCCAGCGCTCCAGCCTCGCGGCGGCCCGCGGTGCCGACCGCAAGGCGCAGGTCGGCACCGGCGACCGGTCGGAGCGGATCCGGACCTATAACTTCCCGCAAGGCCGGGTGTCTGATCACCGCATCAACCTGACGCTGCACAAGATCGACCGCATCATGCTGGGTGAGATGGACGAGATCGTGGACGCACTGACGGCAGAGGACCAGGCCGCCCGCCTCGCCGCCGACGAGTGACACTGGCGCAGCGCCTTATCCAGGGCACCGCGATCTTGACGGCGGCGGGGATCGAGGATCCTCGTCGTGAGGCCCGTCTGTTACTGGCTTATGCCGCCGGGCTGGACATGGCCGGGCTGCTCCGCTGCCTCACCGCGAATGTCCCGGTGCCGCTGTATGAACACATGTTGGAGCGCCGGGCCGCGCGGGAGCCGATTGCGTTCATCCTCGGCCGCCAGCCGTTCTGGAATTTCGAGGTCGCGGTCACCAACGACACGCTGATCCCCCGCGCCGACTCGGAAACTTTGATCGAGGCCGCGGTGATCGCTTTCCCGAAGCGGAAGGTCGCGCGGGTGCTGGATATGGGCACTGGCACCGGCTGCTTGCTGATTGCCGCCCTGGTGGAATTTCCCAACGCGACCGGCGTTGGCATGGATCGCTCCGCAGATGCGACGGCGTTGGCGTGGTATAACGCGGAAACGGTGGGCGTGGCCGAACGCGCCGCGTTCTTCTGCGGCGACTGGGGCACTGCGCTGAACGGCAAGTTCGACCTGGTGCTGTCCAACCCGCCCTACATCGAAACCGCCGTCATCCCCGGCCTCATGCCCGAGGTCGCCCTCTACGAACCGGCCTCGGCCCTGGATGGCGGGGCCGATGGACTGGTTGCCTACCGGGCGATCATGGCGGGGTTGCCGGGCTTGTTAGCGCCAGGCGGCGTCGCCATACTAGAACTCGGTCAGGGACAGGCACCTGCCGTGGCCGAACTGGCGACCGGTGCCGGGCTGGTGCCTGGGCCGCCGCATCGGGATCTTGGGGGCGTCGAGCGTGCCCTGCCAATTCGCCGCGGTGGGAAAAAAACGTTTGGCGAAGTGTGGCGCGGCCGGTAGGGTCCGTCAACGTGGTTGCGCCGTTGACCGGCCCAGGGTTCTGTCCTAGGGCGGCCGATGTGGAACTGGGTGCACTGGCCCATAACCCGACATTTTAAGACGCTGGCCGCCAGGCCCGACCCGAGATCGAAACTGGAAGAGCTGCAGACCGAATGAATATGAAGCGTATGCGTGGCCGGAATAACCGTGGGCCCGGTGGTGGCGGCGGTGGCGGTGGTCCCCCTCGGCATCAAAGCGGCAATGTTCCGCTCAACCGCAATCATGTGTTCGATAGCAACGGCCCCGACATCCGGGTTCGTGGCACGGCACAGCAGCTTTTTGAGAAGTATCTGCAGCTCGGCCGCGATGCGACCAGCAGCGGTGACAGGGTGATGGCGGAGGGTTACTTCCAGCACGCCGAGCACTACTTCCGCATCATCAACGCCATCAACCAGGCGCAGCAGCAGAACCAGCCGAATCCGTCGCCGAACGGGCAGCCGGTCGCGCCGGTGCAGGCCCAGCATAACGGCCCCCGCCGGGATGAGCCCGAGGAGGATTCGGATGGCGACGACCAGCCGGATCTGGAACGCGAGCTCCGCGGGGAACAGCCCGAATCCCGCCCAATCCCGATCGCAGCAGCGCCCGGCGAGGAATAGCCACTCCAACAGCCCTTCCCAATCGCGGGGGAGGGCGATCGGCTATCGCGGCAGCAACTCCAGCCGCTGGAAACAGGTCGATCAGCACCATATTAACGTTGAACTTGAAGTCGTCGGTGTCGCGCACGCGATCGAAGACATCCTGAACTGGCCATAGCTCGAACCCGGCGACCTCCCCGTCAACCGGATAGGGTGTGAACGATTCCGGGATCATCAGGTCATAGCAATACAGCCGGTCGCGGCGCAGGCCCTCCGGCCGGTCCATCGCGTAGCTGATGGTGGCGTGCTGGGTCGCCTCCGCCACAAGCCCGGCAGGCAGGCCGGCTTCTTCCTCCGCCTCCTTCACCAGTGTCTCCGCGGGGCTCAGCCCGGCTGGTACGCCGCCACCAACGATATGGTCCAGCTTGCCAGGGTCCAACTTCTTGTCCAGCGCCCGGCGTCCTATCCACACATGCAGCCCATCCGCCCGCTTGACCAATCCGTTCAGGTGCACCCCGACGGCCTGGATGCCCAGCACTGGCAACACCCCGCGGTCGATCGTGCCCAGCACCGGCCCGTCCGGAAACGCACGGACATCGAACGCCTCGTTCCGCCAGCGGTATAGCCCGGCGTGCAGCAGCGTGTCGGCGATGTCACGTAGGGCTGCCGGGTCCGCCTGGGTGCCGACGAGTGCGGCCACTTCCGGCGTAACCCAGCCCGCAGGTTGGCCGGCAATGTAGAACTCTGTGCGCCGCCCGGGCAGGTTGGCATTGTTACAATGGTCGATGTGCCGCTGGAAGCTTGGGGGTAGAGCCATTTGGCACCTGTATCCCAGCCGGCGGCGATGGTCACGTGCCATGCCTTTGCAGCGGGGCCTTGGACTGCCACATGAGCGCCATGTCCCGTCGCGCTCTGAACTTGCCCGCCCCCAACCGATCCACCTGGGCGACAATTCGCTCGCTGCTGCCGTATCTGTGGCCACGGGGGGACCGCAACGCCCATGCCCGGGTGCTGTTGGCGGCCCTTTGCCTGGTGCTAGCGAAGGTCGCGACCGTCTACATTCCGCTGGTATACAGCCGCGCGGTCGACGCGCTGTCCCCCGCTCACAACCCGGCCACCGTGCCGCTGGCGTTGATCCTGGGCTACGGCCTGCTGCGCGTCGCCTCCGCCGCGTTTGGGGAGTTGCGGGACGCCGTGTTCGCGGCCGTCCAGCAACGCACCACACGGCACGTGGCGCTCGACACCTTCCGCCACATGCACGGCCTGTCCTTGCGCTTCCATCTGGACCGCCAAACTGGCGGCGTCTCCCGCGCGATCGAGCGTGGGGTTGCCGGCATCCAGCAAGTCCTGCGCCTGGCCGTCTTCAACCTGCTGCCCACCTTGTTCGAGGTCGTGCTCGTCACCGGCACCATCTGGTACCTGTTCGACTGGCGCTATGCCGCCGTCACCTTCGGCGCAGTCGCCAGCTACATCGGCTTCACCGTCGTTTTCACCACCTGGCGGGTGAAATACCGCCGCCTGATGAACGAGGTGGATAGCGAGGCCAACACCAAGGCCCTGGACAGCCTGCTGAACTACGAAACCGTCAAATACTTCGGCAACGAGGCGCACGAGGCCGCCCGCTACGACAACGCGCTGGCCCGCTACGAAACCGCTGCCGTCCGCACCCAGGTGACACTGAACATGTTGAACATCGGCCAGGCCTTCATCATCGCCGCCGGGTTGGCGATCATCATGCTGATGGCTGCCCGCGGCGTCGTTGACGGCAGCATGACCGTCGGCAAGTTCGTGCTGGTGAACACGTACCTGATGCAGCTCTATCAGCCGCTGAACTTCCTGGGCTTCGTCTATTCCTCCATCAAGCAGGGGGTCGTCGACATGGAGCAGATGTTCCGCCTGCTGACCGTCGACCAGGAAGTCGCCGACGCACCCGGCGCCGAAACCCTTCCACCCCGCACCCCTGGCCAAACCGTCGGCGCCGTTTCGTTCGAGAACGTGCGGTTCGGCTATCGCCCCGACCGGGAAATCCTGCACGGTGTCAGCTTCAGCGTGCCCCCCGGCACCAAGCTCGCCATCGTCGGCCCGACCGGCGCGGGCAAAAGCACCATCAGCCGCCTCCTGTTCCGCTTCTACGACGTCACTGGCGGCCGGGTGCTGGTGGATGGCCGCGATATCCGCGACATCACCCAGGAAAGCCTGCGCGCCGCCATCGGCGTGGTTCCGCAGGACACCGTGCTGTTCAACGACACCATCCGCTACAACATCGCCTACGGCCGGGTCGGCGCCACCCAGGCGGACGTCGAACACGCCGCCCGCCAGGCGCAGGTCCACGACTTCGTCCTTCGCCTGCCGGACGGCTACGACACCATCGTCGGCGAACGCGGCCTCAAACTCTCCGGCGGCGAGAAGCAGCGCGTGGCCATCGCCCGCACCATCCTGAAAGACCCGCGCATCCTCATCCTCGACGAGGCCACCAGCGCGCTCGACACCCGAACCGAGGTGGATATCGGCACCGCCCTGCGCAACGCCGCCGCCAACCGCACCAGCATCGTGATCGCCCATCGTCTTTCGACCGTCGTCGATGCCGACGAGATCATCGTGTTGTCCGACGGCCGCGTCGCCGAGCGTGGAACGCACGCAGCCCTCCTCGCGGCAGGTGGCGTCTACGCCGGAATGTGGCAATTGCAGGCGGAGGAGAACGAGGCCGAGTCGCGCGGCGAACCTTTCGGTCCGGCACCGCATCCCATCCCCGCCGATCCCCTGCGGGTTTAATTCCAACCGGTTTGCGTCCATCTGTCGCACCGAAGGAGAGCAGATATGACCATGGCACCCGATGACGGCGCCCCCTCCGACCTCAGCCACGCCGGCGCGATCGTCGACAAGGCGATCGAATACATGGTCGGGCAGAACATCAGTTCGCTATCGATCGCTTCCGCGCTGCTGGGCGGCTCGCTGGGCCTGCTCACCCGATCGCTCTCGGACGAAGCCGTGGTGCAGATCCTGACCAACGCGATCGGCAGCGTGCAATCCGGCGAGATGCGCGGCTTGCGGGAAGCGGACGTGCCCCGCAACTAGAGCATCTTCCGCACAATGGGAACCATCGGGCGGATAAAAATGCTCGCCAAAACAGCGAGCTAGAGCAAAGTTCGTGCATCTTTCACCGCGAATTTTGCCCTAATCCAGCTGCGGTTCGTCTGGCGCGGGCTTCGGCTCTGCAACGTTGCGCTGCTGGTCCTTGCGGCGGCGCAGGTTGGCGCGCAGGGCAGCCGCCTCACGCTCCCGTCGCGCGGCCAACTCGGCCTCGGCCCTGGAGGTGAAATGCGGCTTTGGACCGTCCGTCATGGTGGCAGGGCGCGCAACACCGCCTCCCGCGCCTCCGCCGGCACTGCCTCCAACGCCCCGCGCAGCGCAAGCATCTGCCGGCGTGCGTCGTAAAGCTGGTCCAGCAGCGACAGCACGATGGGCAGCGCGTCCTCCGCCAAATCCATGTCGTCATGCAATTCCACCAGCAATCGCACCCGGGCGACGTCGATCTCGCGGAACAGCCAGCCCGCCGGGCCTTGCTCCGGCTGCACCCAAGCCAGCGCCACCCAGCGGGTCACATCCTCGACCCGCACCCCGCGCACATGGCGGGGCAGCATTTCCAGCGTGATCACGACGCCTCCGTCATGCCTTCTCGTGGGTTCGTTTCGGTGGCTGGTGCCCACTCGCGCAGAAACGACTCCAGCGCATCGTCGGTATCGGGCAGCACCACCGTCAGCGTCACCAATTGGTCGCCGGCTGGGCGACTGCCCAGCGCCGGCACGCCACGGCCACGCAGCCGCAGGATCTTGCCCGTGTCGGACCGCCCCGGGATCGTCATCGCCACCGACCCGGTGACCGTCGGGATCGTCACCCGGGCCCCCAGCACAGCCTCCTTCAGCGTCACCGGCAGGTCCAGATGGATGTCGTTTCCGTCTCGCCGGAAGAAGCGGTGCGGCAGAACCGTCACGGTGATCAGTGCGTCTCCCGCCGGGCCGCTATTGGCGCCTTCGGACCCCTGGCCACGCAGGCGCAAGGTTTGTCCGCTCTCCATCCCCGCGGGCACCCGCACGTCCAGCGTGCGCCCATCCGGCAGCGACAGCCGCTGCTGCGTCCCGGTGATGGCGTCGGTGAAATCCACGCTCAGCGTATACGCGGCATCCCGACCACGCATCGGCCGGTTCTCACGCTCGAACGACTGGGAAAACAGGTCGGAGAAGATGTCTCCCATGCCGGCTTGCCCGCCGCCATAATGCCGCCCGCCGGCTGCATCGGCATACGAGCGATAGCTCGCACGCTCCGGACGCGGGTCCCCGGCGGCGTCGATCTCGCCGCGGTCGAACCGGGCGCGCTTCTCCGGGTCCGACAGCAGGTCGTTCGCCGACGACACGGCCTTGAACGTGTCCTCGGCCACCTTGTTGCCGGGGTTGAGGTCGGGGTGGTGCTTCTTGGCCAGCTTGCGGTAGGCGCGGCGGATATCATCCGCCGACGCGTCCTTGGCAACGCCGAGTGTCTGGTATGGATCGGTCATTCGTGTCCGCGAGTCATGCTGATCTGACATGGGCTGCAACGCTGTCCGGATCAACCGTTTCGATCTACGCCGTCTGGCAAACCGGGCACCAATACAGCTGCCGCCCGGCCATCGCCTCGGCTCGCACGGGGTTGCCACAGATCCGGCAGGGCTCGCCCTCCCGATGCGCCACGTAGCTGCGGGCGTCCTTGCGCATGCGCTTGCCGACCACCGGCGTGCCCGGCGGCCGGTCCTTCGGCCGGGTCGTGATGATGGCGCCATCGCGCACGCCGTCCCGCAGCAGTGCCCGCGTGTCGCGCCACAACGCGTCCCATTGTGGCCGGGTCAACTCGCGCCCCGGCTTGTGCGGCTCGATCCGTGCCCGGAACAGCAACTCCGCGCGGTAGATGTTGCCGATGCCGGCGATGCAATCCTGCCGCATCAGCAATTGCCCGATCGCGGTGCGGGAGGCGTGGATCATCTCCCACGCCCGCGCCGGCTTGGCATCCGGCCGCAGCGGGTCGGGCCCCAATTCGCTGGTCGCCGCCGCCTTGCCCGCATCGGACAACAGCTCGCAAGCGGTCGGCCCGCTGAGGTCCGCGGTGTGCGTCGCCGTGCTCAACCGCAGCCGAACCGCGCCACGCGGCGCTGGCGGCCCATCCTCGTCGGCCGCCGCCCGGCCGCGCCGGCCGATCCCCTCCAGTCCCGACCCGGCGAACCGCCAATTGCCGTACAGCCCCAAATGCACCCGCAGCCACACCGGCCCGGCGAAGCGCAGGAACATCTGCTTGCCCCAGGCCTCCGCATGGTCCAGCCGCAACCCGTCCAACGTGGCCGCGCCATCGGCAAACCGCCCCTGCGGACTGCTGGCATGCACAATGTGGCCCACGAATGCGGCAGTGAACGCGTTGGCCAGGCGGTGAACAGTATGACCCTCGGGCGAGACACGGCTCCTTCGATCGGCAATGTCACCGATCTGGTGCGGTATTCCGAAACGGCGACACCAAAGCGCATGCGTTGCTCAACTCGGGTGTTCCCGTGCCGGCGACGCTCGGGCGCGGGAATCGGAATCTCGCAATGAATCTTCATCTCGCACTGCACCGTTCCGCCCCGCACCACCCTGCGGCTTCGCCATGGGAGGGATCGCGTCCTTGCCACCCATCTCTGACACCATGCGGCCGGGATCCACACCGAGGCCGCGGCAGATGTCACGGATCACATCCTCGGTGCACCGGCCCTCGATATCCCGGCCCTCTATATCATCGAGCGTATCGATCGAATCCAGTCGTTCCGCCAGCGCGCGGATGAGGCGCGGGGCATCATCGCTATCGGCGTTCCGCGCAATGGCATCGCGCACACCGCGCTCGATCTGGCGCCGGGCCATGGCATGGCGGTCATCCGAGCACCTCGGCCGAGCCCAACCGCGATCCAGTCGCTCGGCCAGCAACACCGTTCGGCGAACGGCACGCGATACCTGGGAGAACGCCGCCGCCACGATCTCGGTCCGCCCGGCGACGTCCCGTAGGGCCTCCCCCGCAGCAACGGCCGCCCGGTCTGCCTCGATCGCCTGGGCAAGTGAGGTGGCGACGGGTGAAACACCCTCCGCCACCATCCCCGCCGCATCCGCCAGGGCGATCTCGGACTTGGCTATCCGCCCAATCAGGCGGGCGACGTCCATCCCGATCTCCACCAATTCACCCAACGCGTTGCGAAACGGCGCGGGCGCGCAGGCGGTCTCATCGGGGCGGGAAGGGAGGCGCTGCATCATTCAAGCCAGAGACCACACGGCTAGTCCGAGTTTCAAGCATCGCCCACCCCCAGCCCCACCGAAGCGTCCCGCCTAAACCGCGCCCCGCTCATGCAGTCCGGCAATCGCCGCCGCATCATACCCCAACTCCGCCAACACCTCATCCGTGTGTTCGCTCAACCCGGCGGTCGCAGTCTCCAGCTTTGCCGGCGTACGGCTCAGCTTGATCGCCTGGCCGACGATCTCGATCCGCCCCAGTTCCGGGTGCTCCACCGCCTGCGCCATGCCCAGATGCTTCACCTGCGGGTCGGCGAACACTTCGTCCATCGCGTAGATCGGCCCGCACGGCACCTCCGCCGCTTCCAGCCGCTCCACCCAACTCGCCGACGTATCCGTGCGCGTCACCGTCGCGATCCGCTCGTTCAACAGCCCTCGATTGGCGGACCGCGCCTCGCCCGTCTTGAAATGCGGCTCGCTCACCAGGTCGGGGAAGCCTAGCTCCTTGCATAACCGCGCAAACATCTTGTCACCCGACGCCGCAATGTTGATGTGGCCATCTTTGGTCGGGAACACCCCGGTCGGGATGCTGGTCGGGTGGTCGTTGCCCGCCTGCTTCGGCACGTCTTTGTCCATCAGCCAGCGCGCCGCCTGGAAATCCATCATCGCGATCATCGAGCCGAGCAGGCTGCTCTGCACCCACTGCCCCTCGCCGGACACCTCGCGCTCCAGCAGCGCCGCCATGATGCCCTGTGCCGCGAACAACCCCGCGGTCAGGTCCGCCACGGGAATCCCCGCCCGCACCGGCCCATGCCCCGGCAACCCGGTGACGGACATGATGCCCCCCATTCCCTGCGCGATCTGGTCGAACCCCGGCCGCATCCGATACGGCCCGTCCTCCCCGAACCCCGAAATGCTGGCGTAGACGATGCGCGGGTTGATCGCCTTCATCGCCTCGTAGCCGATGCCCAGCCGGTCCTTCACGTCGGGGCGAAAGTTTTCCACCATCACGTCTGCCTGGGCGACCAGCTTGCGCAGGATCTCCAGCCCGTCGGGCGATTTCAGGTCCAGCGTGATGCAGCGCTTGTTGCGATGCAGGTTCTGGAAATCCGGCCCCAGGCGCGCGCCGCCCATACCGGCATCGCCTCCGGCCGACTCGATCTTGATCACCTGTGCGCCGAAGTCGGCGAACTGGCGCACGCAGGTCGGCCCGGCGCGCACGCGGGTTAGATCGAGGATGCGGAAACGGGAAAGGGCGCCGGTGGCCATGTGTGGTGTCTTCCTTGGACTTGAGCGTCCGATCACCCTAGAAGCGCCCGACCATGACCGACAATATCTACACCCTGATTCGTGAGCGTGTGTTGGCTGCCTTGCAAGCCGCCGTCCCGGACCTGCCGCCCGAACTGGCCGCGCGTGTGGAGGTGACGCCCACGCGCGACCCGGCGCATGGCGACATGGCGACGAACGCGGCCCTCATCGCCGCCAAACCCGCGCGCCTACCCCCCGCCAAGATCGCCGCCGCCCTGGCCGCCGCCCTGGCCCAGGCGCCGGAAATCGCCTCCGCCGAGCCGGCCGGTCCCGGATTTGTGAACCTGCGCCTGGCCCCGGCGACCCTGCTTGCCGCCATTCCCGCCGTGTTGCGCGCAGGCGAGGCGTTCGGCGCCAGCACCACCGGCCACGGCAAGCGGATCAACGTGGAATACGTCTCCGCCAATCCCACCGGGCCGATGCATGTCGGGCATTGCCGGGGTGCGGTGGTGGGTGACGCGCTGGCCAACCTGCTGGCCAAGGCAGGTTACGCCGTCACCAAGGAATTCTACGTCAACGACGCCGGCAACCAGGTCGCCGCGCTCGCCTGGGCCAGCTACTGGCGCTACCTCGAATCCCTCGGCACGGCGTTGACGGAGGAGGAGTTCGCCGCATCGGTGCCCGGCGGCCTGCAATATCGCGGCGATTACCTGGTCCCGGTCGGGGTGAAGCTCGCCGAAGCCTACGGCGCCTCCCTGGCTGGCCCGGACCTCACGGTCGGTGACCCGGCAAGCTGGCTGCCCGTGGTGCGCCAATTCGCCATCGACGCCATGCTCGCCAGCATCCGCATTGACCTGGCCGAACTCGGCGTCACCTTCGACCGCTTCAGTTCCGAACGCGAATTGCTGGAAAGCGGCGCCCCCGACGCCTCCATCGCCAAGCTCCAAGCCGACGGCCTGCTCTACCAGGGCGTGCTGGAACCGCCGAAGGGTAAGCTGCCCGACGACTGGGAACCGCGGGAGCAATTGCTGTTCCGCTCCACTCAATTCGGCGACGACGTCGACCGCCCGCTGCGCAAATCCGACGGCACCAACACCTATTTCGCCAATGACATCGCCTACCACGCCGCCAAGGCCGCCCGCTCGGACGTGCTGATCGACGTGCTGGGCGCCGACCACGGCGGCTACGTCTCCCGCATGAAGGCGGCGACCAAGGCCATCACCGGCGGCACCGTCCTGCTGGAGGTCGTGCTGTGCCAGATCGTCCGCGTGATGAAGGGCGGCGAACCGGTGCGGATGAGCAAGCGCGCCGGCACCTTCATCACCCTGTCGGACCTGTTGGAGTTCGTTGGCCGCGACGCCGTGCGCTTCACCATGCTCACCCGCAAATCCGACGCCCAGATGGATTTCGACATCGATGCCGCCGTCGCGCAGACGCGGGAGAATCCGGTTTTCTACGTTCAGTACGCCCACGCCCGCTGCCGCTCCGTCCTGCGCGCCGCCGCCGATATGCCCGGCATCTCCATCGACCCGGCGGCCTCGCTGGACAGCCTGCAAGACGAGGCCGAGCTTGCCGTGGTGCGCCGCATGATGGGCTGGCCACGCACGGTCGAGGCAGCGGCGGAAGCGCGCGAACCGCACCGAATCGCGTTTTTTCTCTATGACTTGGCGGCGGACTTTCATATGCTGTGGAACCGCGGGAGGGAGGCTACGACCCTCCGCTTCCTGCAGCCGGACAACCTCGCATACACGCAGGCGCGTGTGGCGCTGGTGGCCTCGGTGGCGACCGTAATCCGGTCCGGCCTCCAAGTGATGGGGGTGGCCCCAGTCGAGGAGATGCGCTGAGTGAGCGAGCGTTTGAGCCCCGCGACAGAAAGCTGGCGGCCCCAACGGCGTGAGCCGATGTTCGACCCACAGATGCGCCGTATGGCGGTCATCGCCGGCGGTGCCGCGGTCGTTCTGGCCCTGGGTATCGGCGGCTACGCCATGCTCGGTCGTCGCACCCATGGCGTTCCCGTCATCGAAGCCGACAGCCGCCCGTTGCGCGTGAAGCCCGACAATCCCGGTGGCATGCAGGTCGCCGGCGCAGAGGAACAAATTATGGGCGGCTCCGGCACCGGGCAGGCCGATGCGATGGCCCCGGCGCCCGAGGTGCCACAGCCGCAGGTGTTGCGCGCGCAGATCCAGGCCGCCCGCGAGGCTGCGCCGCCAGCCCCACCGCCCGAAGTGCCGCAGCCGCAACTGTTGCGACAACTCCAAACCGCCCGTCAGGCGCCGCCCCAGGCCCAGCCGGTCTCGCTCGCCTCACCCCCCGCCGCGATCTCCGCCGCGCCCGAGCAGCATCCCATCGCTCCACCCGCCACCCACGCCCCCGCGGCACATGCCGCCGCCACCGGCGGCACCGAGGTGCAGCTTGCCGCGCTCGAAACCGAACAGGCCGCGATGAACGAGTGGCATCGCCTGGAAAAGCGCCTGCCGGACGTCATGAGCGCCCATAAGCCGGCCGTGATGAAGGCCGAGCGCGACGGCAAGACTTTCTACCGCCTGCGCACCGGCGGCTTCACCGACATCGCGTCGGCCACCGCCTTCTGCACCCAGTTGAAGGCCAAGGGCGCGGGTTGCGCGATCGCCAGCTTCTAGCGGACCCAGCTTCTAGCGGACCGAGCTTCTGGCAGACACGACCTAGCCGTTCTCCGCCGGGGCCGGCTCGGGCACGATCTCGATGTCCGTCGCCGCATTCCCGTGCGCCGCTGCCAGCGTCGGGCCGAAATCCCCCGCCGGGGTGATTGCTACATGCTCCAGCCCCAGCCAGCGCGCCATGGTTTGCAGTTCGGCCAACAACCGTTCCGCCGTCTCCGGCGATGCATGCGGTTCGGCATGGGCGGCCAACACGTGCAGCGTCGACGTCGTCCGCATCGTCTTCAGGTCGACGCGCGCCACCATCCGGTCCCCCAGCAGGAACGGCAGCACGTAGTAGCCGTGTTGCCGCTTATGCGCCGGCGTGTAGATCTCCAGCCGGTATCGAAACTCATACAGCCGTTCCGTCCGGGTACGCTCCCACACCGCTGGGTCGAACGGGCAGAGCAGAGCGCACGCCTCGACCCGGCGCGGCCACCGCGCCGCTGAGTGGACGTAGGCCTGCTGCTTCCACCCCTCTACCGTGACGGGAACCAGTTCCCCCATCTCCACCAATTCCGCCACCCGGTCCGTTGCCTCACCCGGCGACAGGCGGAAATAATCCCGCAAATCCCCGAGCGTCGCGATACCCAGCGCCCGCGCAGCAATCTGCAGCAGTGCCCGGTGCGCGTCCGCCGGCTCTGGCGTCGGAGTATCCAGAACTGCCCGCGGCAGCACGCGTTCCGGCAGGTCGTACACCCGCTCGAACCCTCCGCGCCGGGTGGCGGTCGTCACGTGCCCGGCCCAGAACAGCCACTCCAGCGCCCGCTTGTTCTCGCTCCATCCCCACCACCCGCCAGCGCCACGCGGCCCATCCAAATCGGACGCCGCCAAGCCGCCATCGCTGCGGATTCGCGCCAGCACTGCATCCACATGCGCCCGGCGTTCGGTCACGAAGCGGCGGAGTTCGCCGTAGATCCCCTCCAACCGGTCGGCTTGCTGCATGCGCCAGCGCAGCAGCGGCTGCGTGGTCGGCGGCAGCAGCGATGCCTCATGCGCCCAGTATTCGAACAGCGACGGCTTTGCGCCCCACGCCGCATCATCCAGCAGTGCCCGCGGATAATCGCCCAGCCGGGAAAACAGCGGCAGATAGTGCGCCCGGGTCAGCACCGTCACCGAATCGATCTGCAACAGTCCCAACCGCGCCACGGTGCGCCGCAACTGCGCGCGATCCGCGATGGCGGGCCGCGCCTCAGCCAGCCCGGTGGCGGCCAGTGCGATGCGCCGGGCGGTGGCGACGGATATGCGCTCCCTCATGCGGCACTGTCATGCCGCCGCGCGCATTGCACCGCAATGGGGCCGCTCTAGTCTGCCGGCGCAGCAGGAGCCAATCGCATGATCCGCAACGCCCCGCCCGGTGGCCCGGAAACCCGTATCCGCCCGCAGATCCAGGATATGGTGACCGACAACATCGCCGTGCTGGCGGAAAAGGCGCGCCACATCTCCGGTGTCATCCCGCTTTGGTTTGGCGAGGGCGACCTGGTGACCCCCGCCTTCATCCGCGACGCCGCCAAGCGGGCGCTCGACGCCGGGCGCACCTTCTACGTCCCCAACATGCGGGGCACGCCGAGCCTCACCTCGGCGCTGTCCACCTACCAAACCCGCCTTCACGGCCGCCCGATCGAGGTCGATCGCAGCACGGTCACCCCCAGCGGCATGCAGGCCGTGGCCCTGGCGCTGGAACTGGTGGTCGAGCCGGGGACCAACGCCGTCTACGTCACGCCGCAATGGCCGAACATTCACAACGCCATCCACGTCGCCGGCGGCGAGCCGCGCCCCTGCCCCCTGGTGCTCCAGAACAACCAATGGACCCTGGACATCGACCACGTCGCCGCCCTGTGCGACGCCAGAACGCGCGCGATCGTCTTCTCCAGCCCCGCCAACCCGACCGGCTGGACCGCCACCCAGGAGGACCTCCGCGCCCTGCTAGCGCTGAGCCGGGAACGCGGCATCTGGATCATTGCCGACGAGGTCTACGGCCGCCTGTATTTCGATGGCGACATCGCCCCCTCGATGCTTCAACTCGCCGAGCCGGACGATCTGGTGATGACCGTCAACAGCTTCAGCAAGGCCTGGGCGATGACCGGCTTTCGCCTGGGCTGGCTCACCCACCCGGCGTCCCTGGCCGAGCGTGTCGGCGCCATGACGCAATACCTGAACAGCGGCACCGCCGATTTCATCCAGGAGGCCGGCGCCACCGCGATCACCGAAGGCGAGGGCTTCGTCGGCGAAATCCGCGAACGTTGTCGCGTTGGCGTCGCCCTGGCGCACGAGCGTCTCGCCCAAGTGTCTCGTGTCCGACTGACGGCCCCACCGCATGGCGGCATGTACTCTTTCTTTCGCATCGACGGCATGCCGGATGCGCGCGTCGCCTGTCTGCAAGTGCTGGAACGCGCCCGCGTCGGCCTTGCCCCTGGCGAACTATTCGGCGACGCCGCCGCCGGCTGGCTGCGCATGTGTGTCTGTCGCGACGCCAGGCAGCTGGGCATCGCGTTGGACCGCATGGCCGAGGCGTTGGTATGACCAGCACGAAGGCACTGTAGCGCGGCGAGGCAGACCGCCGCGGCCGTCTTCTACCGCCGAGTCAGGCAGGCGACCTTATGGGCAGCTTGGCGATATGTGGCGCATCGGGTCGCTGCTGCAGGTGGGCCAGGTCGAACGTGGACTGCAACGCCAACCAAAGTCGCGCCGTACTGCCGATGCCTTGTTCAAGCCGGAGTGCCATTTCCGGCGAAACGCCGGAGCGGCCGGAAATGACACGATGCAACTGCTGCCGCGTGACGCCCAGCCCAGCCGCCGCTTCTGCTATCGACAGCCCAAGAGCATCCAGCTCGTCTTTGACCAGCAGCCCCGGGTGGGGCGGATTTTTCATTGGCACGGCCTTACCGATCTTTCAGTGGTAATCAACAAAATCGACATCCAGCGCCTGGCCGGACTCGAACCGAAACACGATCCGCCAATTGGCGCGCACCGTGACCGCCCACAATCCGAAAAGATCGCCCTTCAGTTGATGCAGCCGGAAGGATGGGAAATTCAATTCCTCCACCTCCTGAGCGTCATCGAGTGCAGCAAGCATTGTTCCAATGCGACGGGCCAATTCAGCCGGGACGCCCCGGTGATCACCATCCTCGAACACCCGGCGCAGTCCCTTATGGCGAAAGCTCTGGATCAAGTTGCTTTCCTTCGGATCAATGTAACATGTAATGCGACATATTACAACGCGAGATCCCAAGCTTGCCGCTGGTTGACCCGCCCCAGTGCTCATCGCACGATCCCCCCGACCGGGGAGCATGATCTGATGCCGTTTGCCAAGACCGATGACGGGGTTCGCCTACAATACGAGGAAACCGGATCCGGCACCCCCATCGTCTTCGTGCACGAATTCGCCGGCGATGTGCGGAGTTGGGAGCTACAGCTCAGCCATTTCGGCCGCCGCTACCGGGCCGTCGCCTACAACGCACGCGGCTACCCACCCAGTGACGTGCCGCCAAACCCCACATCCTACTCCCAAGCCCGCGCTGCCGACGACATCGCCGCCACCATGGACGCC
>NZ_LMUY01000015.1:126987-160798 GCF_009765685.1 Acidisphaera sp. L21
CATTTTGGCTTCCGCCACCCGCACCGCGCCCTGTCGCTCACCGTGGCCGGCTGCGGTTACGGCGCCGAGCCCGACGCGCGCGAGCGCTTCAAGGGGGAGGCGGACACCATCGCCGCCACCCTCCTGCGCGACGGCATGCCCGCCTTCGCCGAGCGCTACGCCTATGGCCCAACCCGCGTGCAGTTCGAGGCCAAAGACCCCCGCGGCGTCGAAACCTTCAAGCGCCAACTTGCCGAGCATTCCGCCCTAGGCTCCGCCAACACCCAATTGGGCGTCCAACGCGAACGCCCCTCGCTCTACGAACTCACCGACCAGATGGCCAAGCTCACCATGCCCGTCCTCGTCCTCACCGGCGATGAGGACTGGCCCTGCCTCCAACCCGGCGTGCTCATGAAGCGCACCATCCCCACCGCCGCCCTGTCGGTCATGCCGAATTGCGGCCACACCATCAATTTGGAAGCCCCGGACGAGTTCAACCGCATCGTCGGTGACTTCCTGGCCCAGGTCGATTCCGGACGCTGGCCGCAGCGCGATCCGAGGGCGCTCGTCACCTCCATCACGGGCATGTCCAGCAAAGACGCGCCTTGACCACGCCGCTCGTCGGTCAATCCATCCGGCGGTTCGAGGATAGGCGCTTCCTGACCGGCGGCGGCCGCTACATGGCCGATATCGTCTGCCCCGGTGCGCTGCACGTGCATTTCGTCCGCTCGCCCCACGCCCACGCCGTGCTGCTGGGCGTGGATGCAGGCGCCGCCCGCGAAATGCCCGGCATCCATGGCATCTTCACCGCCGCCGACCTTGCCGCACTAGGCCCGATCCCCTGCACCACCGCCGTGCCTAGCGAGGAGCCGATGCGCGTGCCGTTCCGCGCCATCCTCGCCACCGATCGCGTGCGCTACGTCGGCGAAGCCGTCGCCTTCGTCGTGGCCGAAACCGCAGTGCAGGCGCAGGACGCCGCCGAGCAGGTGTTGGTCGATTACGACCCGCTCCCCTGCGTCACCGAGGCGGAGGACGCGCTCGCCCCTGGCGCCCCCCAGCTATGGGACGAAATCCCCGGCAATCTCAGCTACCGCTTCAACAAGGGCGACCGCGCCGCGGTAAAGGCCGCGATGGCGAAGGCCGCGCACGTGGCAGCGCTCGAACTGGTCAACAACCGGCTTATCATCACCCCACTGGAACATCGCGGCGCCCTGGCCGAATACGACCCGGCCACCGAGGGCTTCACCCTCACCATCAGCGGCCAAGGCGTCCACGGCATCCGTCGCGACCTGGCGAAAACCGTGTTCAACCTCCCGCTCGACCGCGTGCACGTCATCTGCCCCGATGTCGGCGGCGGATTCGGGGTGAAGAACCCGACCTATCCCGAATACGCCGTCGTCATGTGGGCCGCGCGCGAACTGGGCCGGCCGGCGCGCTGGGCGTCCGGCCATGGCGAGGATTTCGTCTCCACCGCACATGGCCGCGACAACGCCACCCGCGCCCGCCTCGGTCTGGACGGGCAGGGCCGCTTCCTCGCGCTGGACGTCGAAACCGTCGCCAACCTCGGGGCCGCCATGTCCACCGGCGGCCCCGGCAGTTCCACCAACGCACCCGGCAACGCCATGGGCGGCGGCTACACCATTCCCGCGGTGTTCATGACGGTCCGCGGCGCGTACACAAACACCGTTCCGCTCGATGCCTACCGCGGCGCCGGCAAGCCAGAAGCCGCCTACCTGCTCGAACGACTGGTGGACGAAGCCGCGCGGCTCACCGGCATCGACCGCGTCGAACTCCGTCGCCGCAACCTGGTGCGCGACTTCCCCCACCGCACCAGCATGTCCACCACGATCGATTGCGGCCGCTTCGCCGACAATCTCGACCCGGCGCTAGCAGCCGCCGACGCCACCGGCTTCCCCAACCGCCGCACCGCCTCCACTGCCCGCGGCCGCCTACGGGGCCTGGGCGTTACCTGCTTCCTGGAAACTGCCCGCGGCGCCCCGAACGAGGGGGCGGAAATCAAATTCCTTCCCGGCGGCCGGGTATCGCTGCACCTCGGCACCCAGTCGAACGGGCAGGGCCACGAAACCAGTTTCCCCCAAATCGCCGCCGACCGGCTCGGCCTCCCGCTCGAAGCCTTTCAGTTCATCCAGGCCGACACCCGCCTGGTGCGCGACGGCAATGGCCACGGCGGCGCCCGCTCGCTCCACATGGGCGGCTCCGCCCTAGTCGACGCCATCGGCCTGGTGATGGAAAAGGCCCGCCCCGTCGCTGCCCGCCTGCTACAGGCGCAACCGGAGGAAGTAAGCTTCGCCGGCGGCCACTTCACCGTCGCCGAACGCAGTGTGGCGGTGCTGGAAGTCGCCCGCGCCGCCGCCGAGGACCCGGCGGGCGACAAGCTGGACAGCTACCACTGGACGCTGCTGGACAAGATCACCTTCCCCAACGGCTGCCACATCGCGGAAGTGGAAGTCGATCCCGAAACCGGCGTCGTCACGCTGCTGCGCTACACCGCCGCGGACGATTTTGGCACCGCCATCAACCCATTGCTCCTGATCGGCCAGGTGCAAGGCGGCGTCGCCCAGGGCATCGGCCAGGCGATGATGGAGCATACCGTCTACGACCCGGACAGCGGCCAACTCCTCAGCGGCTCCTACATGGACTATGCGGTTCCCCACGCGTCGGACCTGCCGGATCTGGATATCCACCTGCACGGCGTGCCCACCGCGTCCAACCCGCTGGGTGTGAAGGGCGCGGGCCAGGCAGGTGCCATTGCCGCCCCGCAAGCCGTGGTCGCCGCGGTTCTGGACGCGCTGGCGCCATTGGGTGTCCACCACGTCGACATGCCGCTCACGCCGGAGCGGGTGTGGCGCGCGATCAGTGCAGGGCGCGCCGCCAACTGAGCACGAGCGTGTCGATCGTCCGCTGCCAGGTATACTCCGCCGCTCGCGCCAATCCTGCCTGGCGAAGCTCGTCCGCGTAGGCCGGGTCTTCGATCAGCTGCCGCAGGCCCTCGGTAATCGCCGCCTCGTCCAGCGGATTCACCAGCAGCGCCGCGCCGACTGCCAACTCACCCACCGCTGTGGTGTTGGACGCCAGCACGGGCGTTCCCGCCGCCATCGCCTCCACCACCGGCAAGCCAAAGCCTTCGTATAGGCTCACATAGGCGAACACGCCGGCGCGGGCGCACAGCGCGATCAAATCCGCATCGGCTACGTGGCCCAGCAGCCGCACCGTGCCGTCCCGGATCGCGGCATCTGCCGCCGGGCGGGCCAGCACCTCGCCCCAGCCCTTGCCGCCCGCGATCACCAGGGGGGCACGCTGGCGCAGCGCCGGGGGCAGTTGTAGATGCGCCGTCAGCAGCCGGTCGAAATTCTTCCGCGGCTCCAGCGTCGAGATGGAGAAGACGTAGCTGCGGTCGACCAGATCGAAGCGCGCCAGCACCGCCGCCGCCGCCCCGGCCGACATCGGCTGGAACTCCTGCGCCGGGGCCAGCGGCACGACGTCGATCCGGTCGGCCGCGATGCCGAGTTCGCGCACGACGGCATCGCGGGTGAACTCGGAAATCGCCACGAACCGTTCGGCCTGGCGCAGCGTGCGGGGCAGGTTGCGATGGATCCATTGCAGCCGATCGGCCGGGTGCCAGGATGGTTCGTGGTGCCAGGACAGGTCGTTGATCGTGACCACGGTCGGCAACGACACCGGCCGGGCGATCATGTTGGGCTCGTGATACACCATCTGGCCGCCATGCGTGGCAGCCAGCCTGCGGACCGAGCGGCGCAGGCCCGAATGCTTGAACTGCCGCAGATGCTGCACCCCGGGGACCCGGCCCAGCGCCACCTTCCACGGGATGGGCCTGGGCGGCTCGCACGACAACTCGGTCGCCGGGTCATCCAACGAGTCGATGAGGTCGATCCCCACCAGCTTGTCGCCCATGAGCAATTCGGCCTGATCGACCGCGGCGGAAACCCGCGCGGCCCGGGCGATCTCCAGAGTCATGCGACCGACCCCGGAACGCCGGGTCGCAAGGCTATCGGCGCCGATCAGGACGCTGATCTTGGGTACACTGTCGAAGGGCAACGATATGTCCGAAAAACCGATTTGGGTGCCAAACCTCTGGCATAGAGCGGTCAAGTGCGGTCGGCAAACCCGAATTCGGCCGTTGTGATCAATTCCGCACGTGGCAATCCGGAGTCAAATGCCCGTTAAACCGGGTCCAGAACACGGTCTTGCCCAGCAGAGGAATACCGATGTAGCCGCGCATCCGCAGCCGACCGTCTTCATCCACCCGCAGGGTTATCGTGTAGCGCTTGTCATCGTCCGGATTGATGATGTGGCCGTCCCACACGCCTTCATCATCGACCTTGCCATCCGGGATGATCTGCAAATGGCAGCGCGACCGCCCATGCAGGTCCTTGGGTGGGGTGCCATCGGGCGCGAAATTCGTCACCCCGCTCACCAGGCCGCACAATCCTGCGGGGCAGGCGTAGATCCGCACGATCCCATCGCGATCCTGCGTCCACCAATCACCCATCACCGCCGTTGGGTCGGCGGCCTGGGCCGTGCCACTCGCCAACAGGGCGACCAGCACGGCGGCAGCAATGCGGCGGATCACGGAAGCGGCGCTGGCTTCGCTGAGCCGGCCACACGAACGAAGGTCGTCACGATCCGCCATCCGGCCCGCAGCGTACCCCGCAGAGAACCGGCCACTTTACTTTCCCCACCTGCCCGGCAGCGATAGGGCACTGGCACTTCCAGGATCCGTAGACCGGCGCGGGCTGCCTGCATCTGCATCTCGATATTCCAGCCATAGGTCATTTCCTGCAGGTTCAGCCCCACCAGGCTAGAGCGGCGGATCGCACGAAAGGCGCACATGTCGGTATAGCGCACCCCATACAACGCCCGCATCCCCAGTCCGGCAGCTTGCCCCGCTACTACCTGGTGCCAACTCATCGACCCTGGGTCGCGGTTCCCTCGGGTGCGGGATGCGATGACGAAATCATGCGTGCCGGCCCGGATCGGATCGACCAGCAGATACATCAGGTCGGCCCGGTCGGCACCGTCGCCATCCATGAACACGATGACGTTGCTCGCCGGGTCGGCTGCCTCCGCCGCGCGGGCACAGGCCAGGCCATAACCGCGCTGGCGCAGATCCAGCACGCGGGCGCCCGCTGCCTCCGCCACCTGCTGCGTGCCGTCGGTGCTGCCACTATCGGCGACGATGATTTCGGCGGCCACGTCGCGCGGAATTTCCCGCACCACGGCGCCGATCGCATCCGCCTCGTTCAACGTCGGGATGACGACGGTGGCAGTTGCCCGCATCTGGCTAAAGCGACCAGCGCAACCCGCAATTCTCACAAGGCTTCGGCGGGGCATCGCTCAGCAGGGACCGGCGGAATTCCTGGTATAGCGGGCCGTTCCAGATATCCCGCAGAGTGTCCTGCGTCGCGTCGCCCAGCGTGTAGTTGCTGTAACCGCGGGCGGAGAACGGGGCGATGCAGCAGGGCAGGGCGCGGCCATGCGCGGTGAAATACATCAGCGACCAAGGCCGGCGACACGTGGCCCACGGCGTATCGCCATCATTGTTCTTCAGGCTCACGCCGGGTTCCGTGGCGCCCGAGGCATCCAGCAACACGCCCATCTCCCGCCCCAGCGCCTGGGCGGCACTGATCGACTGTTCCTCCTCGGCCTGGGTCTGCTCGAACAGGCTGTTTTCCTGCCGCGCCATGCCGAACCCGGCGTCGTCGAATACCA
Source organism: Acidisphaera sp. L21 (assembly GCF_009765685.1). Classification (GTDB taxonomy): domain Bacteria; phylum Pseudomonadota; class Alphaproteobacteria; order Acetobacterales; family Acetobacteraceae; genus LMUY01. The sequence continues at coordinate 132,718 of NZ_LMUY01000015.1, forward strand.
GGCGCTGCAGATGCACTTCCTTGACGCCCATATTCGCCGCCATGCGCACGAAGTCGGGCAGTTGCTGCACCGTCTCCTTCAGGCCCGTCAGCCAGATGGATACTTTCGGCGTGGCGCTGCCGACTTTGGCCTGAAACGCGGTGAACTTGCCGACATCGCGGACGATGCGGTCGAAGAAGTCCTTGCCGCGCACCAACAGATAGGTCTTCCGGTCCGCGGCATCCACGGAGACGCGCAGCTCGTCCAACCCGGTGTCGATCAGTTCCTGGAACTTCTTGGGGTTCAACAGCGTGCCGTTGGTGTTGAACAGCACGTAGATGCCGCGATCCTTCAGGTAGCGGATCATCCGTGGCAGATCCTTCACCAGCATCGGCTCGCCCACGCCGTGCAGCACCACGCGGGAGATGCTGTCGAACTGGTCCACGATCTTCGTGAACACCTCCCACGTCATGTCCTGCGGCGGTTCCAGCGTCTCGAACGTGCGTGGACACGTTTCGCACAGCAGGTTGCAGCGGTTGGTCGTCTCCAGATACAGGCACACTGGCGGTGCGGCCGTGACATCCCGCGCCTGCACGGTCTCGAAATAACGGGTCGGATCTTTCAACGTCGTGACGGACATCATCGGCTCTCCATACTGGGGGCGGTGCGCGCCCGGTGGGCCTGCGCGACGTCGAACGCGGCAAGGACGAGGGCTGGGCCGTAGATCAGCCAGGGATAGATCGCTTCCCGGTGATACGGATCGACGTAGAGGATCACGCCGCTGACCGACAAATAGATGACGCTGCGATACGGCGCGAAGCAGGCGAACAGGGCGAGCCATCCCAGGTACCAAGGGTAATGTGGCGAAAGCGCGATCGTCGTTGCCGTCGCCAACACGGCTCCCGCCCGCCCGATCCCAATAATACGGCCACCCGGCGTCGTCGGATGCGGCCGGCCCAGCATGTAATAGGCGGCGAGGCCAAGCAGCGCGATTGCCGCAACTGCCAGATAGGCGCGGGCAGTCCAGGCCGGTAGAGGCACGAACTGCCGTGCCGCTCGCAGGAGGAAGAACCCACTGCCAGAATCCAGCCCCTCTTCGGCCGCGTAGCCCGGCAAATACCCAAGCACGTGCCAACCCGCCCCCACCGCATAGGCGGCATACAATAACACGATCACGCCCAGCGTGGTGGCCAGCATTCGCCAGTCCCAGCGGCGCCAGAACGCGGGGAAGACGGCGGCTGGCAGCAGCTTGCACAAAATTGCCGCGCCCAGCAGCAGCCCGGCCCAACCCTGGCGCGCCGTGCTGGCAAGCAGCATGGCCAGGGCGATGAAAGCGATGCTCGCCGCATCGATATGGCCATTTCCCGCATATTCCCACAGCGGCAGCGGGTTCCAGGCATACACCAGCACCCCCGCCATCGGCAGCGCCGCCCGCCGCAGCAGGATCGCGATCGTGACGATCGTCACCGCCTCGAACCCCGCCATGACGATCTTCACCATGGTGATGGACGACCAGATCTGTCCGATCGCAGCGAAGATGATCTGGGCGACCGGCGGGTAGATGGTGGGCGCCTCTTCCGACCGGTTCACACTGGCGTAGATCTCGTTGTCCCGTAGGAATTCCAGCTGCGGCGCAGCGGGCAGATACCGATACGGGTTGATGCCCTGCGCCTGCACCCGGCCGTCCCAAACGTAGCGGAACAGGTCGGATGACAGGAAAGGCGGCCACACCAGCGGCAGCACACGCATGCCGAACCCCAGGCCCAGCACCAGCCACGCCGTGCGCGCCGGCAATGGCCCGCTGCGCACCAACCAGACGGCGCCGAAGTAGACCGCCCCCGCCAAGCACTCCAGCCCGATGAAATATCGCAGCCGCTCATCCGACCCGATGGTCGAGACGGCGCCGGGCCGGTGGCACAGCAACTCGGCACCCACCAGCAGCAGCAGGATCAGCCCGGCCCCCACCAGGTATCGTTCGCGACGGGCAGAATTCACGCGGCCAACCGGTTCCGCAGACCGAGTGCCGCGATCTGGCTGGCAGTAGCGGGCGCGCCGAACCCCACGCCACTGGCCAAATCGTCGATCAACCGGGCCAGCGACAAGCGGTCGTCCACGTCGTACCAGCCCGCCAACTCGGGCATCTGCAACCCGATCGCTGCAGCCGCCGCGCGGGTCTGCGCTGCGACCTCCGCTGTGCTCCAATCGATGCCGGCATAAAGCTCGTCATAGTCCGACGTCATGCCCAGCAGGTAGTAGCCGCCATCTTCCGCCGGGCCCAACACGGCACGGTCGCCGGCTTGCAGGCGTTGGGCCGCTTCCACCAGGCATGCAGTCGGCAGCGTCGGACTGTCGGAGTTCAGCACGCAAACCGAATCGTGGCCGCGGGCGAACAGCGCCCTGGTCGCATGCAGTAGGCACCGGCCGAAGCCGTCCACCCCCACTGGCATCTCCCCGGCGCCATCCGCCAGCACCAACTTCGTCCCGGCCGCCAGCACGCCATCGAACAGGCCTTCATAGCCAGCCGGAGCGTAGGCGACGTAGCCCGTGATATCGGCCTGCTGGCTCGCGAGGCGAATGTTCTCGGTGATGTCGCGCAGGAACGCAGCACTCATCTGGCGCGCTTCCTCGGGCGATAGCGGCGGTGACAACCGCGTTTTGGAGTGCCCTGCGCGCGGAGCCTTGGCCATGACCGCGATCCCGCAGCTCATCCGCGTAGGGCCTCGACTGGCGAACAGCATGACGAGATAAATACCATCCGTTCTAAAACTCGGCCAGTGGGTTCACGATAGACGCCACGTGCTGCAACGTTCGGCTATAGCAGCGGTTTGGTTACGCGGCGCTTCCAAATAGTTGACGTGAGTTTCGGTATTGATCCGGCTCGGCAGATCATTATACCAATCGTTAATGGCCTCCGCTTCGTTCCAACCGACCCCGCTCGACCTGGCGCTCGCGCAACATCCCACTGCCGAGGCCGACAGCCGCGCCGTGGCGGAGGCCGCCCAGCCGCCGGATTGGGCGCGGCTCGATGCGGTAGCCCACGCCTACACGGCCGCCTTCGAACGGTCCCGCGCGCAATTGCACACCCTCTCGCGGCCAGAGCAGACCGTGGCGTATCGAGGCAAGTCCGCCTAGCCCATCCGCCGTAAATGGCTGTCCATCACGGGAATGTTCGCGGCCGGGCGCCTCGCTGCCCACGACGCCAGTTCAATTTGATGTAGAAGGCGGCCTGCTTGGTCCCGGTTATGGACCGACTCCCCTGGCTGGCGTTGCGTGCGCCTGGCCATCATTGAAGGGTCATCGGTGGCGGATACGGAGCTGAGCGGATCGCAACTCGTCGCGCTAAGCGAATTCTTGCCGTTGGGGATGGTGGTGGCCGAGGCGCCGTCTGGGAGAATTTTGCACGGCAACACCGCCGCTCATCGGATCCTACGGCGCAACATCGGCCCGATCGAACACCAGTCCGGCTATGATCGCATGGTCTGGTTCCACCCCGATGGCCGCCGCGTCGCCGCACCCGAGTTCCCGCTGGCACGTGCCCTGGCCGGCGAGACGGTAGATGGCATCACCCTGCAGGCTGAACGAGGTGATGGCACGCTGGGCTGGGTGCGGCTCAACGCCGCCCCCGTGCGCGACGGCGGCCGCATCGCCTACGCCATCGTGACGATCGACGACATTGCCGACGAGCGGCAGGAACACACGCTGTTGGAACAGACTGTGGCGATCCGCACCACGGCGCTGCACCAATCGGAGGTGCGAACCTGGACCCTGTTCGAGCACTCGCCCCTCGACCTCCTGGTGCTGCAGGTGGACGCCGCCGGGATCGTTCGGGTGGACGAGTGCAACACCGCCTTTTGCCGCACCACCGGCCTGCACGCGGATCAGCTGATTGGCCGCCCGATCGCCGAGGCATTGGGGCAGACCGGCGCGCGCATCGCCTCGGACTGCCTCACCTGCCTGGCCCAGGGTGGCTTCGAATGCCAGCACAGCCTGACCTTCCCGGTGGGCGAACTCGTGGTCCGCACCTATTACCGTCCCCTGCCGGACGAGGAAGCCGGCAGCCGCCGCATCCTGCTGACCCAAATCGATCTGACCGAGAGCCGCCGGGTCGAGGGCGCCCTGCGCCAGGCGATGCGGCTGGAGGCGATCGGCCAGCTCACCGGCGGCGTCGCGCACGAGTTCAACAACCTGCTGACCGCCGTGCTCGGCAGCCTGGACCTGCTGAGCCGCCGCGTGGTCGACGAGCGGGAGCGCCGCTGGGTGCAAACTGCCACCAGCGCCGCCCAGCGGGGTGCGACGCTGACCGGCCAATTGCTCGCCTACGCCCGCAAGCAGTTCCTGGCCCCGGCGGCGACCGACGTGCCAGCCTCGCTCGGCACGATGATGGAGCTGATCCGCGGCAGTCTGGGCAGCCGGATCACCCTGGCGACCGAGTTCCACCCCGCCACCTGGCCCGCCTTCGCCGACCCGGCGCAGTTGGAACTGGCGTTGCTGAACCTTCTGGTGAACGCCCGGGACGCGATGCGCAACGGTGGCCGGGTCATGATCTCCACCGAGAACCGTCCCGCCGGCCATGCCGACCTGCCACAGGAGCTGGAGCCCGGCGACTACGTGCTGCTGGCCGTCGCCGACACGGGCACCGGCATGCCACCGGACATCCTGTCCCGCGCCATGGAGCCGTTCTTCACCACCAAAGGCATCGGCGAGGGCAGTGGGCTGGGGCTCTCCCAGGCCTATGGCGTGGCCCGGCAACTGGGCGGCACGCTGCGCCTGCGCAGCACGCCCGGCGCCGGCACTACCGCCCACCTGTTTCTACCCCGCGCCGAGACTCTGGCGAATGCCACCCATCGGCCGCTGCTGCTGGTCGACGACGACGCCGACGTCCGCTCGATTGCCGGCGCGGTGCTGCGCGAGGAGGGTTGGGACGTCCACGAGGCGGAAGACGGCGCATCCGCCCTGGCCGCCATGGGGTCTATTTCGTTCGCGGCGCTGCTGGCCGACCTGTCGATGCCGGGCATGTCCGGTGCCGAACTCGCCGTCGCCGCCCGCGCCTGCCAGCCCGGCCTGCCGGTGGTGTTCCTCACCGGCAACGTCGATCTCGATATGCTCCGAACGCTGCCCGGACCGGTGCTGAAGAAGCCGTATTCGGTAGAGGCGCTGCTCGGCGCAGTGCGCACCGCCGTCCAAGGCAGCGCACCGGAACTCGTCTAGCCGGTTTCGAAACGCGGTTGCGCCGGGCGCGCAGCGCCGGAGACGCTAGCTAACGGTTCGCCCCCGGAACCCAGCGAACGTCCGACGCTCCATTGTCATTCAAGACCCGCCCCAACACGAACAGATGGTCCGATAGCCGGTTCAGGAACCGCACCACCGCCGGGTTTACATCCTCCGTCCGCGCCAGCGCCACCACCAGCCGTTCGGCCCGGCGAACCACCGTGCGTGCCAGATGCGCATAAGCCGCCCCCGGTGAGCCGCCCGGCAGCACGAAGCTATCCAGTGGTGTCAGACCGGCGTTCATCACCGAAATCTCGGCCTCCAACCGGGCAGACGGCGCATCCGTCAGCCGCAGCCTGTCACCGGCCTCGCCCGGAACGCACAGGTCCGAGCCGACGTCGAACAAGTCGTTCTGCACCCGCGCCAGCATCGCATCCGGCTCGCCATCGGTATGCAGGCGCAGCAGCCCGATCGTGGCATTCGCCTCGTCCACCGTGCCGTAGGCCTCCACCCGCAGCACGTCCTTGCCAACCCGGCTGCCATCGCCCAGCGACGTCTGGCCGCTATCGCCGCCGCGGGTCACCACCCGGTCGATGCGGATCGTCACAGCACAGGAATTCCGTGGTGTTTGGCTTTGCCCTCGGGCTCGACATGGATGGTGATGACCAGTTGCTCCATTTCCGTGCGTAACGCTGCCTCGATACGGTCGCATATGGCATGCGACTCCGACACGCGCATCTCCCCGGGAACGACCAAATGGAATTCCAGGTAGGTTTGCCGCCCGGCGTGGCGGGTGCGCAGGTCATGCACCTCCAGCGCCCCCGCCGCGTGGCCACCAACCAACCGGCGGATGCGCTCGACGACGTCCGGCGCCGGGGCCGCGTCCATCAGCCCGCCGATCGATTGGCTGATCAGGCTCAGCCCGGACCACAGGACGTAGATGGCGAACACCGCCGCCAGCAACGGATCCAGGATCGCCAATCCCCGCCATTGCGCGGCGCCCAGCCCGGCGATGATGACCGCCGACATCGCCGCATCCGCCCACAGATGGCGCCCATCCGCCTGCAACGAGCCCGTCGGGGCGTAGCGGCTGGCCCGCAGCATCACGCTGCCCCACACCGCGTTCAACGCGGTCGCCAACCCGTTCAGTGCCAGCCCCTGCCAAGGCGCCATCAACGGCGCCGCATCGCGCCAGGTGGTCCATGCGTGGGTCAGGATCAGGACACTGGCGACGATGATGAGTGCCCCCTCGACCACCGCGGCAAAGAACTCTGCCTTCTGGTGGCCGTATGGGTGGTTTTCATCCGCCGGCCGTGCTGCGAAATCGATCGCGACCATGCCGATGAACAGGGCGATCAGGTTGACCGTCGCCTCCATGGCGTCGGCAAACAGGGCGGCACTGTTGCCCAGCGACCAAGCCCCAACCTTCAACGCCAGCACGCCGACGCCCAGCACGATGCCGAAGCTCGCGATCTGCTGCGTCCGTTGCAACCGGCGCACTCCTGCTTGTGTGCGCCGCCTGTAGCAAACGCCAGCCGGTCTTGCGAGGTCTAGCGCTCCCGCTCCCCAGTCGTGAATTGCGTGTTATAACCCTTCTGGTCCGGCTCGTAGAGCATGTAGCCCCGGCCCCAGGCGGTGCCGATGACGTTGGGGATGCCGGCAATCGCCAGCTTCTTTCGCAACTTGCAGATAAAGATATCGATCATCTTGGCCTTGGAAACAGCGGTCTTGCCATAAACGATGTCGATGAAAACCTGCTTGCCCAGCACCGTGCCCCTGCGCAGCACCAGCACTTCCAAAATTTGATATTCCTTCGCGGTCAACTTCAGAACAGTGTTGCCGACACTGGCGCGGCGATTGGCAAGATCGATCCGGAGCGACCCTACCCACAATGTGGCCGGGCCCAATTGCAGCGCCATTGCTTTATCGTCGTTGCGATCCATCGCCGACAAACGCCTCTCCTCTCTCGGCGCGACATCGCGTACTTTATGACATCTGGTATCAGGCATTGCGTCATCCAAACGAATGATTTTTCGCAGCAGCCGCCACGGTTTCGCGTGACGCGTCGCACGCATGCCACTGAAACGGCCAACCCGCCTTGAAACCGGCCGCGCGCCTCGGCATATCGCCGGGCATGATCAGCCTGGAGTCCAATGCATGAGTGAGACGATCGAGCGGCACGAGTTTGGCGCGGAGGTAGGGCGCCTGCTCGACCTGGTGGTGCATGCGCTCTACTCCGACCGGGAGATCTTCCTGCGCGAGCTGGTGGCCAACGCCGCCGACGCGATCGACCGCCGCCGCTTTGCCGCCCTCACGCAGAGCGACCTCGCTTTGCCGCCCGACGCCGCCGTTCGGATCGTGCCGGACAAGGAGGCTCGCACCCTTACCATTTCCGATCCCGGTATCGGGATGGACCGCGAGTCGCTCGTCTCCAACCTCGGCACCATCGCCCGGTCCGGCACCCGCGCGTTTGGCCAATCCCTGGCGGACGCCAAGCCGGAGGAACGGCCGAGCCTGATCGGCCAATTCGGCGTCGGCTTCTACTCCGCCTTCATGGTGTCCGACCGTGTGGAGGTCACCTCGCGCGCCGCCGGGTCCGACCAGGCCTGGACCTGGGCGTCGGAGGGCAGGGGCGACTACACCATCGCGCCGGCGGAGCGCGAGCAGGCTGGCACCACCATCGTGATGCACATCAAGGCCGACGCGGACGAGTTCCTTGAGACGTACCGGCTTGAGACGATCATCCGCAAATGGGCCGACCACATCACCATCCCCATCATGATCGCCCGGGATGGCGAGGATGTCGCCGCCAACGAGGGCACGGCGCTTTGGCGCAAGCCCAAGGCCGACATCACCGAAGACCAATATACTGAGTTCTATCGCCACCTGGGTCACATCTTCGACAAGCCCTGGGCCACCCTGCACTGGCGGGCGGAGGGCGCGCTCGAATTCACCGCGCTGCTCTACGTCCCCGGTTCCAAGCCGTTCGAGGCCGTCGAGGGTGACCGCAAGAGCCGCGTGCGCCTGCATGTCCGCCGCATGTTCATCACCGACGAGGCCGACCTGCTCCCCGCCTGGCTGCGTTTCGTCTCCGGGGTGGTGGACACCGAGGACCTGCCGCTGAATGTATCGCGTGAGATGCTGCAGGCCACCCCGGTGCTGGCCCGCATCCGCAAGGCCGTCACCAACCGGGTCCTCTCCGAACTGAAGTCCAAGGCCCGCGACGAGACCGACGAGGGGAAAGCAAGCTACGCCGGCTTCTGGCAGAACTTCGGCCCCGTGCTGAAGGAAGGCCTGTGGGAGGACCAGGAGCACCGCGCCGACCTGGCCCCTCTGCTGCGCTTCAAGTCTTCCACCGAGGAGGGCTGGACCTCACTTCCCGCCTATGTGTCCCGCATGAAGCCGGAGCAGGAGGCGATCTACATCCTTGTCGGCGACGATACCGACGCGCTTGCCAAATCCCCGCAACTCGAGGGTTTCCGCGCCCGCGGCGTGGAAGTGCTGTTGCTGGCCGACCAGGTCGACGCCTTCTGGCCGGAGCGAATGGGCACCTACGAGGAGAAGCCGATCCGCTCCATCACCCAGGGCGCCGCCGACCTCTCCAAACTCCCGCTGGAAACCGCTGCCGAGGACGCGGCCGATGTCACCGAGTTGGTGAAATCGCTGACCGAGGCCTTGAAGGGCTCGGTTTCCGAGGTCCGCGCTACCGACCGCCTGGTGGACAGTGCCGTCGTCCTCTCTGCCTCCGCCGCCGGGCCAGACCTGCAGATGCAGCGTCTGCTGAAACGGGCGGGCCGGCCGATGCCAACGACGCTGCCGATCCTGGAGATCAATCCGCGCCACCCGTTGATCCGCCGCATGGCCGAACTGGCAAATGTGGAAGACGCCGCCAGCACGCTGCTGGACCTGGCCCGCATCCAGGACGGCGAACCCCCACGCGACCCGGCGGCCTTCGCCCGGCAGATGGCTGCCTCCCTGGCAGCCAGCCTGGCCTGACCCGCCCCGCCTAACCCGACCGGCCTCTCCCTATACGTCGGGGGAGGCCGTTTGGTTTCTAGCAGCATACACCCATGCCCGGCGTGCACGGCATTCACGCAAGCGCGGGCAACTAATCCGTTCGGATGAGCTTTGTCACTCGCTCACCGGAGGTTACATGAACCGTTTGCCGCTCATCCTATTGGCTGCCATTGCATTTCCAGTTGCTGCTGGCGCCGTCGATTCCGTCTCCACAGGCGACCGGGCATTCATCGCCATGGTCAGCCAAGGCGGCATGTTCGAGGTCCAGGCCGGCCAGCTTGCGGCCGACCAGGGCGCCACCCAAGACATCAAGGACTCCGGCGCAACCGAGGCGCGCGACCATAAGCTCGTCGGCGACCGCCTCAGCGCGATCGCGGGCGACGCGGGCGTGACCTTCCCGGATACGCTGAACGCCCAGTTTAGCAAGGAACTGGCCGATTTGAAGGCGAAGACCGGCCCGGCCTTCGACGCCGCCTACCTGCGCGACATGGAAGACATCCACGCCAAGGACGGCGCAGCCTTTGCGAAGGAAGCCGCCAGCAGCAGCAACCCGAAGCTGAAGGCGTTTGCAGCCGAGACGCACCGCATCGTCCTGCGTCACATCGGCGAACTCAAGGCCGTGCCTGCTAAAACCTAGATCGCCACCCTTCATTCCAGCATGACAAAGGACAACTGTCCTCTGGTGGGGATCGGGGCTAGCCCCGATCCCTTTCCCGCCTAGGATAGCGACACCTCGAACCCCCGAGCCACAGCCGGGCGTGACATCAGGACATCGTACCACCGCCCGACATTCGGGAAATCGGCGAAGTCGACCCTGTGCCGCTCGTGCCGCCAGGCCCAACCGAGGATTGCGAAATCGGCCACCGACAGAGCGCCGGCGACGAACTCCACCGTCGCAAGGCGCCGGTCGAGCACGCCATACAGCCGCCGGGTCTCGGCCGAATAGCGCGCCAACCCGTATTTCTGATCCGCCGCCTCCTTTACCCCCAGGAAGTGATGCACCTGGCCCGGCATCGGGCCGAACCCGCCCATCTGCCACATCAGCCATTCCAGCACCGGCACCCGGTCCCGCAGGGCAGTCGGCAGGAATTTGCCAGTCTTCTCACCGAGATACAGCAGGATCGCCCCGCTCTCGAACACGCTGAGCGGCGCGCCGCCTGGTCCCTCCGGATCGATGATGGCGGGAATGCGATTATTCGGGCTGATGGCCAGGAAGTCCGGCTTGAACTGCTCGTCCTTGGAGATGTTGACGGGCACGACGCGATACGGCAGGCCCATTTCTTCCAGCGCCACGCTGATCTTGCGTCCGTTCGGCGTGTTCCACGTGTGCAGCTCGATCATCGTTTCCGCGCTCCGGCATTGCTGCGCGGCACGCTAGCCATCCGGTCCGGCGCCGGCAAATCCGTCGCCCCTTGTCGTCGTGGCCGTCATCCCCAACCATTGAGGCATCGTACCGGCCTGACCAGGGAGGCACTGGATGGACATCGCCGTGCCCACCGATAATCCAGTCCGGCACACGCTGGCGATGCAGCGCCTTGCCGACCGGCGGGATGGTGCGCCCCCGCCAGAACAACGGCTGGCCGCGCTCGCCTCGCTGGACGCGACGCTGCGCGCCAACCGGGATGCGATTGCCGAAGCGATCTCGGTGGATTTCGGCCATCGCGCCCACCAGGAGACGATCCTCGCCGAACTGGTCCCGTCGCTGTCCGCCATTCGCCACGCCCGGCGTAACCTGAAGCGCTGGCTGCGGCCGGAAAAGCGCCGGGTCGACATCGCATTCCAGCCCGGCCGCGCCTGGGTGGAATGGCAGCCGCTGGGTTGCGTTGGCATTGTCTCGCCCTGGAATTACCCGCTGCTGCTCACAGTCAGCCCCCTGGTGGACGCGCTCGCGGCGGGCAACCGGGTGATCGTCAAACCATCGGAAATGACGCCGCGCTTCGCCGCCTTGTTCGCCGTGCTGATGCACGAGGCCATCGACCCGGCGCAGGTCAGCGTCATCACGGGCGGCCCCGACACCGCCCGGGCATTATGCGCGCTGCCGCTGGACCATCTCCTGTTCACCGGCTCGACCGCGATCGGGCGGGAGGTCGCGCGGGCCGCGGCGGAAAACCTGACGCCGGTGACGCTGGAACTGGGTGGTAAGTCCCCGGCGCTGCTGTTTCGCGACTATGACATGGCGGCGGCGGCCCGCAGCATCGCGCTGGGCAAGTTCTTCAACGCCGGGCAAACCTGCATCGCACCCGATTACGTGCTGGCGCCCGAGGAACACGCGCCTCGCTTCGCCCAGATGCTGCTGGACGCGGCGAAGCGGCTCTATCCGCGCATTGGCGGCAATCCCGACTACACATCCATCATCAGCGACCATCACCACCAACGCCTGTATGCGATCCTGCGCGAGGCGGAGGCCGCTGGCGCGACGCTGCTACGGTTAGGCGATTCCTACGCCGAGCGACGGCTGGGCCCAACCATCGTGCTGAACCCGCCGCTGGATGGCAGGCTGATGCAGGAGGAAATCTTCGGCCCGATCATACCCGTCATCGGCTATCGCGAAGTCAACGATGCATTCCGCTTCATCCGCGATCGGCCGCGACCTTTGGCGCTATACCCGTTCACGAAGGACCCGGCTAAGCTCCGGGCTGCCATGACGGGCACGATATCCGGTGGCGTTTGCGTGAATTCGACGCTGATGCAGTGCATCCAGGACGATCTGCCATTTGGCGGCGTTGGCCTTTCCGGCATTGGCGCCTATCATGGGCAAGACGGGTTTCGCCGGTTTTCCCATGCCCGCGGCGTCTACCAACCAGGCCGCGTGCGTGGCTTCGAATTCCTCGCCCCGCCATACGGGCGCAAGATGCGCCTCGCGCTGCGGGCGATGCTGTTGCGCTAAAATCCTGCTGACGATGGGAGACACGCCATGCGTATGAACAAACTCGGCCGCACCGGGCTCTTCGTGTCCGAACTATGCCTGGGCATGATGACGTTCGGCGGCAAGGGGGAGATCTGGAGCAAGATCGGCGACCTCGGCCAGGCCGAGGCGGATCGTTTCGTCGCCCACTCCGTCGAATCCGGTATCAATTTCTTCGACACGGCGGACGTCTATTCCGAAGGCATCTCCGAACAGATCACCGGCCAGGCGATCCGCAACCTGAATCTTCCACGCGACAGCGTCGTCATCGCCACCAAGGGCTATGGCGGCATGGGGAAGGGGCCCAACACCGGCGGCAGTTCCCGCCTGCATCTGCTGGACGCGGTAAAGGCCAGCCTGACCCGCCTGCAACTCGACCACATCGATCTCTACCAACTGCACGGCTTCGACCCGGCGACCCCGATCGAGGAAACCCTGCGCGCGCTCGACACGCTCGTCCAGCACGGCCACGTCCGCTATGTCGGCGTGTCCAACTGGGCCGCCTGGCAGATGATGAAGGCAATCGGTTTGTCCGAGCGTCTGAACCTCGTGCGGATCGACAGCCTCCAAGCCCATTACAGCATCGCCAGCCGGGAGTTGGAGCGCGAGATCGTTCCGATGCTGCGCAGCGAGGATGTCGGGCTCATGGTCTGGAGCCCGCTCGCCGGAGGCCTGCTCAGTGGCAAAGTCACCCGCGACCAGGCCTCCCGCCAGGGCGACCGCCGCGCCAGTTTCGACTTCCCGCCAGTCGACAAACCCCGCGCCTACGACTGCATCGACGCCATGCAGCCCATCGCGGCCGAGCGTAACGTCTCCGTCGCCCAGATCGCGCTATCCTGGCTGCTGCATCGCCGGGCCGTCAGCACCGTCATCGTCGGCGCCCGGCATTTCGCCCAATTAGAGGACAACATCGCCGCCACCAAGATCGAGCTGACCGAGGCGGAACTGGACGCCCTCGACAAAGCCAGCACGCTGCCCGCCGAATATCCCGGCTGGATGTTCGAACGCCAAACCGTGCGCGCCACGCTGCTGGCCAACGCCGGGCGCAAAAACGCGCGCTGAAGACAGGCTAAGGGAGGGGGATAGTCATCCCCCTCAAACCCCCTTTTATCCCATAAAGGACTTCGGCCGCACCGCGCCATGCAGCCATTGCACCAGCGTCACCACATCGAACACTGGTAGACCTGTCGCAGCGGCGACTGCCGCCGCGTAGGGCGGCATGTTGGTGCATTCCAGCACGATCGCGCCGACGTCAGGATGCTCCGCGATCAGCGTACGCGCCGCATCCAGCACGTCCTGTTCTGCCTTCTCGGTATCCAAATCATCCCGTTCCGCCTTGATCAGCACCGGGAACAACTCGCGCCCGCCCTCGCATCCCGCCATCGGCGTATCCACCGGCGCCCCCACCGCCTCCAGATGCGCCGCCGTCAAGCTCTGCCGCGAGATCGTAATCACCCCCACCCGGCGACCCGGCGGCAGCGTCGCCTGCACCCATGGCACCTGCATCAGCGAACTGGTTGCCACCGGCACGCCCACATGCGCCGCCAATTCCCGCTGGAACAGCGACAGAAACCCGCAATTGGTCGTAATGCACGCGGCCCCCAACGCGACCAACTCGTCGGCCGCCACCAGGAAATCCCGCAGCAGCCCTTCGGCGCGATTCAACACCACCCGCTCCGGGCTGGCGCCGCGCACCACGCGGTAATGCACGGGGAACGGCCAGGTGATGGCATTGCCCATATCGCCGGGCACGCGGGCAAACCGTGCCTCCAGCATCAGGATGCCCAGCGCCGCGCCATACACCGCTTGCCCGCCCCGCATCACCGCCATCGCTTGTCACCCCCAACGCTGCGCGCGATGCTGCCGCACACAACAACACGGGGGAAGCCATGCCATATCCATTCACACGCCAGGACCTCGAAGCCTTGGCCGCCTGGGACACGCCGACCATCTGCAACGGCCTGGAATTGGTGGTGCCCGAACGCCGCGCCATCGGCTTCACCACCGTGCAGATGGTCTCCGCCATTCCGCTCGCCAAACCGATGGTCGGCCTCGCCCGCGTCGGCTGCATCCGCGCCAAAGAAGCCCCCCGCGGCAAGGTCGCCGATCGTCTGGATTGGTACGACTATGTCGCCGAGGCCGAGATGCCCACCGTGGTCATGCTGCAGGACCTCGACGACACCCCCGGCTATGGCGCCTGGTGGGGTGAGGTGCATTCCACCGTGCACAAAGCCCTGGGCGCGCTCGGCTGCGTCACCAACGGCTCGTTCCGCGACACCGCCATGTTGGCGCCGGACTTTCAGATCATCGCCGGCATGATCGGCCCCAGCCACGCCCACGTGCACCTGGTCGACTTCGCCAAGCCGGTGAACATCTTTGGCATGAACTGTGCACATGACGACGTCATCCACGCCGACGCGCATGGTGCGGTGGTCATTCCGGCCGAGGCGGTAAAGCTGCTGCCGGCCGCCATCGACCTGTGCACCCGGCGGGAAAAGGTGATTCTGGACATCTGCGCCAGCCCTGACTTTTCTGCTGCCAAGCTGCGTGACGCCGTAAAACGATCAGGTGAGATTCATTGACGATACTGCTGGTCAAATCCGGCGGTGAGGCGGCACTGCCCGATTGGCAGCGCCACTTCGCCGAGTCTGCCCCCGACATCGAAGTCCATTGGTGGGACGACCCGGCCATCCAGCCGGAGCAAGTCGAATACGTCCTGGTCTGGGAACCCGATCACGGTCGCCTGGCCCAGATGCCGAACCTGCGCATGGTGCTGTCCACCGCGGCCGGCGTCGACCACATCACCCGCGATCCGGCCTGGCCCGCTCACCTCCCGCTCGTTCGCATGGGCGGTGAGGAAACCGCCCAACGCATGGGCGAATACGTCAGCCTCGCCTGCCTCGGCCTGCTGCGGGACGTCCGCCGGATCATGGCGTCGCAAGTCGCCGAGAAATGGGACTATTTCGAAAACCCACGCTGCGCCCTGGACGTCCGCGTCGGCATCATGGGCATGGGCAATCTCGGCGCCCGGTCCGCCCAAATGGTCGCCGGGCTCGGCTTCCAGGTCGCCGGCTGGTCCCGATCCCGCAAGGAGCTACCCGGCATCGAATCCTTCGCCGGCCCGGAAGAATTCGAGGCATTCCTCAGCCGATCGGACATCCTGGTCTGCCTGCTGCCCGACACGCCAGACACGCGCGGCGCCATCCGCGCCGAAACCATCGCCCTGCTGCCACCCGGCGCTGGCGTGGTAAACGCCGCGCGCGGCACGCATGTCGTATTCGACGACCTGGTTGCCGCGCTGCAAATCGGCCACCTCAGCGGCGCGGTGTTGGACGTATTCACCCAGGAACCGCTGCCCCCGGGTCACCCCGCCTGGTCGCATCCCCACATCCTGGTCACCTCGCATCTCGCCAGCCTGGCCACCCGCAGCGCCCGCGTCCGCTACGTCGCCGATGCCATCCGCCGACACGAGGCAGGGGAGGCGCTGCCGAACCTCTACGATCCGATCCGGGGCTATTAACGCAGATTTCACGACGACCTAGCGCACGTGTCGGCCATGGCGGAGCCTCTCAGCCGATCCTAAGTCCACTAAGGATAACCCACTGACAACACCGTTAAAACCGCGTCTTCACAAACCTGAATCTTAGGAGCGCCATAGTAACGATCTGTTCATGCGCGAGAGAGACATTGCTTAACGCCGCCCCAGGATCTCCGATGCTCCTCTCCTTCGCACCGACGCTGCCCTACTATCCCACAACGTTCCTGGAGCGCGGCGTCGCCGTGCCGTTCACCACGCCCATGCTCGCCGGCACGCGCGTGCGGCCGGGGGAGCGGGTGACCCTGGAACTGATCGTGCCCAATCCATCCGGCGGCCGCGGCCAATACATCCTGCCGTGGACCTCGCTTCAGGATCTGTGCCGCCCCAGCCTATACGACCGCACCCTGCAGAAGGGCGTGGCAGTGCTCAGCGCCGTCACCCCCGCCGCCATCCGCCGCATCACCCGCGACGTTGCGGCCGGCGGCCTGGCCGGGCGGGAGGCACGGGCATCGGCTCGCGAGGCGGTGACGCGCGACACCGACGGCCTCATCGTCACCAATTTCTGCCTGCTGATGGCGCTGATGCGTGAGGTCATGCCCGACGACCCAAGCCGCGGCCCGCGCCCGCCTGAAACGCCCGAGGTGATGCGGCGCCGTGCCAACCTGGCAGTGGCCCAGGTGGCGCCGGCGCTCGGCCTCGACTCCGACGGCGTCGCCCGCGCCCTGGAGGACCTGGCCGCAATCTTCGTCGGGATCGGCATCGGGCCCGAGGCGATGGCCACCGCACGGCTGCCCCGCGCGGTGACGCGGCTGGAAAAGTTGCAGGACGATATGGAGCGCTGGATCGCCGACCACGGCGACGACAGCACCGGCGGCGCCGACCTCGTGCGCTCCTGCGCCGCTCTCACGCTCTCCTGTGCCAAGGCGACGCTGGAAGACGCCCGTAAATCAGCCCAGCAGCCTATCGAATTGCTGAAGCGGTGGCGTGCCGACCCCGAAGCCGCCGCCATCAAGGCGACCCGGCCGGAATGGATCCTGGATGGCTGGGACCATATCTGCGCCATTTGGGAGGCGGCCCAAACCAGGGCCACCCAACGCGCCGCCATTTTCGAGATTGCCCAATTCGCCCCGGTGATCCCGCGAGAGGCAAGCGAGTGGGTCGGCAAACTGGATGTCGAGGCGGAGGCGAAGTCGCTGTTCCGCCGCCTGGTGGACCTGAACCACGATTGGCGCAGCGGCGGCAACGTCTTCCAACAGGCGGCTCGGACCGAGCATCTGCTGGCGGCGCATTGAAGGCGACATGGAGATGAGCCAGACCACTGTCCCACGCGATCTGCAGTATTCGCTCGCCCAGGCATCCGAGGCGAAGATGGTCCGCGTCGTCAGCATGGTGGACGCGATGGCCGATCGCGGTGCCGCAGACGATTTGCTGGTGCCGCTCCGCTCTCGCCTGGCGGTCCTGCGGCCCGCACGCCCGCTCCGCTTCTCCCGCCTGCTGTTCTTGCCGCTGGATGCGATCATCGTACCGGCGGCGCAATGGCGCGTGGGCCTGGAACTGATACCTCGCTCCGCCATCCCGCCGCTGACGGCCGTGGTGCAGGCCGGCCTGGCAGGCGCCGCCGATATCGAGGCGATGATCGTCGGGCGATCCTGTGGCGAGACGGAGATCGAGGCGCAGGCCGGCCGGCGACTATGGTCGGCCGCCGCCGATGTGTTGACCGGGCTCGACACCTGCCCCGGCTGGGGCGCCGCGACGGCCCTGCCGGACCACGCCTGGCAGGAAATCCGCGCCAAGGTCGCCGGCGTGCTGCTGATCGCAGACCGCATCTGGGGCGAAGAACCGCCCGCCTTCGCCAGCGATGCGGCGATGGCCGCGTTACTAAACGACGTGCAGCAGCATGCGCCCCTGGCGATGAACGCCGTACTGGCCGTGCTCCTGGCGCTCGGCAAGGACTCGGCCCGGGTGCTGCGCGCCGCGTCCCGCCACTCGGACCGCGTCGCCGGACTGGGCCGCGCCGCCTTGGCCCGCGCCTTGGACGCCTTGCCGGAGGTGGTCGCCAACCGCATCGGCCGCGCCAGCGTCGACGACGCCGCGGACGAGGCCGACCGGGTCGATGCGTTCCTCACCGCGGCGGAGGCCTCCGGCTCGATCGGGCGGGCGGAAATCCGCGCCGCGCGGTTCGAAGCCGCCGCGCAGTGTGCCGACCGCTTCGCCAACGGTGTCGCCAGCGAGCTGATCCCGCCGGCCGTGGCCTACGGCGCCATGCCGTCCGACGAGGAGATCATGGAAGCGGAGGGGATCGCCCGCTCGCTCGCCCGGATCGAGCGGGCGGGGCGGTCCATGGGCGGCGAAACCCAGTTCGACGCGGCCTCGGCCGACGCCCAGGCCCTGCTCTGCAGCCTTGGTCCGGCAGAGATGGAGGCTGTGGATCGCGCCCGCCTCGCCGAGATCCTGTTCGGCCCCGATCAGGCGGAGCAACTCATGCGGTCCACCTGCTGAACGCTTGACCGCGGCAGCCCGCCGGGCGGATTATTGCCGACCCGAGCAGGAGCATTGCTGTGAACGTCCAGACCTCCCCCCAGGCGCGTGGCGCCATGTCTGCCGAGGAGTGGCAGATCCGTTGCGACCTCGCCGCGCTGTACCGTCTGGTCGCGCATCACCGCATGACCGACTGGATCTACACCCACATCTCCGCCCGAATCCCGGGGCCGGAGCATCACTTCCTGATCAACCAATACGGCGTGCTGTTCGATGAAATGCGCGCCTCCGACCTGGTGAAGATCGACCTGGACGGCAACATCATCCAGGAATCGCATCACGCCGGCATGTCCGAGCGTAAGGTGAACGCTGCCGGGTTCTGCATCCACTCCGCCATCCACATGGCCCGCGAAGACATCATGTGCGTGGTGCACACCCACACCGCCGCCGGCATCGCCGTGTCCGCCCAGAAGCGTGGCCTGCTGCCGATGAGCCAGCATTCCCTGCGCTTCTACGGCCGCATGTCCTACCACGGCTACGAAGGCATCGCGTTGGACCTCGACGAGCGGGATCGCCTGGTCCACGACCTCGGCGACAACCGCGCCATGATCCTGCGCAACCACGGCCTGCTGGTCGGCGGCCGCACCATCCCCGAGGCATGGTCCGACATCTATTACCTGGAGCGGTCCTGCCAGGCCCAGGTCGCCGCCGGCGATGGCGAGCTGATCCTCCCGCCAGAGGAGGTGCGCCAGCACACCGCGGCCCAGTTCAACCACGAGGGCACGCTGGCCCATTCCGAGTGGGCCTGGGAGTCGGCTCTGCGCCAGATCGAAGGCGGCAAGACGGACTATCGGAGCTGAGCATCCACTTCGCCCCGGCCGGCACCCTGCCGGCCGGGGCGGTTTCGTCCACCAGCGTGCGGCTCTGCATCCGGCGGCGGGAATGGCTGCTGGTTCTGGCGGTGTCGCTGGGCTGCATCCTGTTCGGCATCTCGACCCTGAAGCCGCAGACCCTGCAGGCCTACGATCAGCCGCTTTACCTCGGCATCGCCAGCGACCTGCTGCAAACCGGCACTTACACCAACGGACGATGGGGCGAGGCCGGGAAGCCCGGCGCCTACACCGCACCCTTGTACCCGGCGCTAATCGCCGGCGTGGCAGCACTGGACAGCCGCCTGGCATCCTCGGCCGCCTGTGTCCGCGCGGCGCCCTGGCCGGCGATGGCTGCCTGCGGTGACGCCTTGGGCGCTTTGTTGCCGCTGCAGATCGCGCTGCTCGCCGGCACTCTCGCTTTGGTCTGGCGGTCTACCCTGGCCATCGGCGGTGGGCGCTGGGCGGCCTGGTACGCGCTGCTGGCGGCCGGAATCGGCACCACCGAATACGCCGTCTACGCCCGCACCGCGATGACCGAGGCACTGAGCCTGCCGCTCTCCGCCCTGTGCGGCCTATGGTCGGTCCAGTTGGTGCAGCGCCCGCGCGCAATGCTGGCGGTGGCGCTCGGCATCGGCTTGGGCCTGCTGACCCTGGCGCGGCCCGAATATCTATACCTGACGGCCGCCATCGGCATCGTCGGTGTCACCGTCGCGCTATGGGACCGCCGGCTCGGCCTGGCAATGGCCGCGGCCTGCGTCATTGGCGGCGCCACCATCGCGCCCTGGTCGCTGCGAAACGAGGCATTGTTCGGCACGGTTGCACCCACATCGGGCTATGCCGGTTTCATCCTCGCCCAGCGCATGGCGTATGAGGCGATGACCCCCATGGAATGGCTTGCCCAATGGCTCTACGCGTTGCCCGGCTTCGGCCCGGCGGCGGCGCGAATGGCGTTCCCGAACGACGTCGCGCGGCTGGGCTGGCAGGAACGTCCGGACACGTTCTACATGGTCGGCAACACCACTATGGTGCAGGAACTGGCGGCGAAAGCCCCGAACCCTGCGGATCAGGTGGGCTACCTCATCCGCACCTATGTCTGGCCGCACCCGTTCCGCTTCGCCGCGGTCACGCTGGTGATGGCGTGGAAGTCGCTGTGGGTGCGTAAGTATTTCAGCATCGTGGCCGTGCCGTTCTTCGCCGTGATGCTGTGGCAGGCGATCCGCCGGCGCGACCGGTTGCGTCTGGCCTTCGTGCTGCCGCCGCTTTTCATCGTGGCCCTGCACGCCGCCACCTCGGTCGCCACCCCGCGCTACAGCCTCATCCTGGTCCCCGCGTATGCCGCCGCCTTTGGCCTGGCCGTCGGGCCCCGGCTCGAACGATGGTGGCTGGAACGCCGGTTGCATCGGTTTTTCCCATGACCGATCTGTTGACCATCGAGGGCCTGCGCACCGAATTTCCCGGGGAGCGCCGGCCCTTCGCCGCCGTGGATGGCGTGAGCATCGCCGTCGCCCGTGGCAAGACCCTGGGCATCGTGGGGGAGAGTGGGTGTGGCAAATCCATGCTCTCGCTGTCCGTCATGCGGCTGGTGCCGGCGCCGGGCCGCATAACTGCCGGCCGGGTGATGTTCGACGGCCAGGATCTGTTGAAGCTGCCCACATCGGCCATGCGCGACCTCCGCGGCCGCCGCATCGCGATAATCTTCCAGGAGCCGATGACCAGCCTGAACCCGGCCTACACCGTCGGCGACCAGATCATGGAGGCGATGAAAGCGCACGACAAAAAGGGCCGCAACTTTCGCGCCCGTGCCGCCGCGGCGCTCGACCGTGTGCGCATCCCCGCACCCGACCGGCGCCTGGACGAATACCCGCACCAGATGTCGGGCGGCATGCGCCAGCGCGTGATGATCGCCATGGCCCTATCCTGCGCCCCCGACCTGCTCATCGCCGACGAGCCGACCACCGCCCTCGACGTTACGGTGCAGGCGCAGATCCTGGACCTGCTGCGCGATCTGCAAGCCCAGACCGGCATGGCCATCGTGCTCATCACCCACGACCTCGGCGTCGTCGCCGAAATGGCCGACGAGGTCGCCGTCATGTATTCCGGCCGCGTGGTGGAGCGTGCCAGCGCCGCCGCCTTATTCGATGACCCGCAGCATCCCTACACGCTCGGCCTGCTGGGCAGCGTCCCTCGGCTGGAGGAGAAGCGCGACCGTCTGCTGGCGATCGAGGGCTCGGTGCCCTCGGCCGCCGCCCTTCCGCCCGGCTGCCGGTTCCACCCGCGCTGCGTGTTCGGGGCGCCCGCCTGCACGGCGGAGCAGCCGCCCCTGC
Organism: Acidisphaera sp. L21; assembly: GCF_009765685.1. Classification (GTDB taxonomy): domain Bacteria; phylum Pseudomonadota; class Alphaproteobacteria; order Acetobacterales; family Acetobacteraceae; genus LMUY01. Next base: position 154,039 of record NZ_LMUY01000015.1, read on the forward strand.
GCGGCCTGGCGCCGCAGCACGAAGCGGCCTGTATCCGCGCCCCGGTGGAGGCATTGGCGGCATGAGCATGCTGCTGGAAGCCAACGACCTGACCAAGCATTTCCGCACCCGGTCCGGCCTGGTGCGGGCGGTGGATGGCGTCTCCTTCTCCCTGGCGCGCGGCGAGACGCTGGCCCTGGTCGGCGAAAGCGGCTGCGGCAAATCCACCACCGCGCGGCTGGTGCTGCGGCTGATCGAACCGACCTCGGGCGGCGTGACGTTCGAGGGCCAGGACATCACGAACATCCCCAGCGGCGAACTGCGCCGCCTGCGCCGCCGCATGCAGATCGTGTTCCAGGACCCGTTCGCCTCGCTCAACCCGCGCATGACGGTGGGCGACACGCTGGACGAACCGCTGCTGATCCACGGCTATGGCGACGCCGCCAAGCGCCGGGCACGCGTCACCGAATTGCTGGAACTGGTCGGCTTGCCGCCCGAGCATATTCGGCGCTACCCGCACGAGTTCTCCGGCGGCCAACGCCAGCGCATCGGCATCGCCCGCGCGTTGGCGCTGGAGCCGGCGTTGGTGGTGTGTGACGAACCGGTCTCCGCCCTGGACGTCTCGGTGCAGGCGCAGGTGGTGAACCTGCTCGGCGACCTGCAGCAGCGCCTCGGCCTATCCTACCTCTTCATCGCCCACGATTTGGCCGTGGTGAAGCACGTGGCGACCCGGGTGGCAGTGATGTATCTCGGCCGCATCGTCGAAACCGCCAGCCGCGACGCATTGTTCGACCGGCCACTGCACCCGTACACCCGCGCCTTGCTGTCAGCGATCCCGCGCCCCGATCCGGCACAGAAACTCGCCCGCCAGGTGCCCGGCGGCGATGTGCCCAGCCCGCTGAACCCACCCCCCGGCTGCCACTTCCACACACGCTGCCCCTTCGTGATCGACCGCTGCCGGAGCGAGGTGCCGATCCTCCGCTCCGTTGAGGCAAGCCATCTGTCCGCCTGCCACCGGGCCGAGGAACTGCCGGACTTCACTGCAGGCGAGGCCCGTCCGATCGCCCCCAACGCGGCCAAGCGCTTGGCCCTCTACGCCGAACGCCGGGCCGCCACCGCGGCGTGACCCGTCCGGATTGGCCGGGCCACCGAGAGGGGGCTACGGTGCGACCAACCGAAAAACGAGGAACGCCGTGAGCCTTTTCAGCATCGTTGCCCCCCGGGCCATCCATGTCGGCGGCGGCACCGTCGCCACCATCGCCACCGTGCTCACCAATCTCGGCCTTTCCCACCCCCTCATCGTCACCGACCCGGTCATGGTCTCCACGGGGCTGCTCAAGCGCTGCACCGACCCGCTGGACGCGGCCGGCATCGCCTATATCGTGTTCAGCGAGACCATCCCCGAACCCGAAGACACCATCATCGAGGCCGGTGTCGCCCGCCTGGTCGCCGGCAACCATGACTGCCTGCTGGCCTTCGGCGGCGGCTCCCCGATCGACACCGCCAAGGCCATGGCCATCCTGGCGCAGCGACCCGGCGCCAAGATGCGCGAGTTCAGAGTCCCCGTTCAAAACGACACCGCCACCCTGCCGGTGATCGCCATCCCCACCACCGCCGGCACCGGCAGCGAATGCACCCGCTTCACCGTCATCACCGATACCGAGCGGGGCGAAAAGATGCTCATCGCCGGGATGGCCGCGCTGCCCTTCGCCGCCATCGTCGACTACGAACTCACCTACACCGTCCCACCCCGCACCACCGCCGACACCGGCGTCGACAGCCTGACGCATGCTTTGGAGGCCTACGTCTCCAAGCGCGCCAACCCCGTCTCCGACGCCTTGGCACTCGGCGCGATGGCCCTCATCGGCGCCAATCTGCGCACCGCCTACGCTGAACCCCGCAACGCCGCCGCGCGTGAGGGCATGATGCTGGGCGCCACCCAGGCCGGCCTGGCCTTCTCCAACAGTTCGGTCGCCCTGGTCCACGGCATGTCTCGCCCGATCGGCGCCCGCTTCCACGTGCCGCATGGCCTGTCGAACGCGATGTTGCTGCCCGCCATCACCCGCTTCGGCCTGCAAGCCGCCCCCGTGCGCTACGCCGCCGCCGCCCGCGCCGCCGGGTTCGCCAAGCCCGGCACCGACGACGCCACCGCCGGCACCGCCCTTTGCCACGGCCTGGACGACCTGAACCGCGACCTGAAAGTGCCCACGCCGCAGGCACACGGCATCGCCTGGGAGGAGTGGGAGGCGGCGATGGACACCATGGCCGACCAGGCCATCGCCTCCGGCAGCCCCGGCAACAATCCCCGCGTGCCGGATAAGGCGGAGATCGTCGCGCTCTACCGCCAGGTCTTCGCCGGCAGCAATCAATAGGCGGAACGTTAGGGCGGCCCTTGCGTCATAACCGTTGGGCACGGATGCTGCATCCGCGATCTCACGTCATCTCAACGGAGTTTCCTCACCCATGGCGCTGCACGTGGCCCTCACGCACCGGACCAGTTACCATTACGACCGTCCGGTGCAATTGGGGCCACAGACGATCCGCCTCCGCCCGGCGCCGCATTCCCGCACCCCGATCCTCTCCTACTCGCTGGGGATCGAGCCGGCCGGGCACTTCATCAACTGGCAGCAGGATCCGCAGGGCAATTTTCTCGCCCGCGTCGTGTTCCCGGAGCGGGTGACCGAGTTCGTCGTCACCGTCGATTTGCTGGCCGACATGGCGACCATCAACCCGTTCGACTTCTTCCTGGAGACGGACGCCGAAACCGTCCCCTTCACCTACGAGCCGGTGCTGAAAACCGAACTCGCCGCCTTCCTGCGCATCGAGCCGCCGGGTCCGTTGCTGGCGGGTCTGCTGGAAACGCTGCGTCCGGCTGGCGAGCGCACCATCGACTTCCTGGTCCGCGTCAACCAGGCCGTGCGCGACCGCATCGGCTACATCGTGCGCATGGAGCCGGGTGTGTGGTCGCCGGAACAGACCTTGGGCGAGGCCCAGGGCTCGTGCCGCGACAGTGCCTGGGTGCTGGTGCAGGCCTTCCGCAACCTGGGCTACGCCGCCCGCTTCGTCTCCGGCTACCTGATCCAGCTGAAGCCCGATATCGTCTCCGTCGAAGGCCCCGCCGGCGCCAGCGAGGACTTCACCGACTTGCACGCCTGGGCGGAGGTCTACCTACCCGGCGCCGGCTGGGTCGGCCTCGACGCGACCAGCGGGCTTTTGACAGGGGAGGGACATATCCCCCTGGCCGCCACGCCCGAGCCGCTCTCCGCCGCGCCGATCTCCGGCATGGTCGAACCGGCCGAAACCACCTTCGGCTTCGAAATGAAGCTGACCCGCGTGGTCGAAACCCCCCGCGTGACCAAGCCCTACGCGCCCGAGCAATGGGCCGCGATCAAGGCCGCCGGCGACCGCGTCGACACCGCGCTAGAAGCCGGCGACGTCCGGCTCACCATGGGCGGCGAGCCCACCTTCGTGTCCGACAAAGACCCGGACGGCGCCGAATGGACCATCGACGCCCTCGGCCCGACCAAGCGCCGCGAAGCCGGCCAACTCATTCGCCGCCTGATGGTCCTCTGGTCCACCGGCGCTGCTCTGCAATACGGTGCAGGCAAACACTACCCGGGCGAACAGACCCCCCGCTGGGCGCTGCACGCCACCTGGCGCCGCGACGGCGAGCCGATCTGGACCAACCCGGCGCTGCTCATCGACCCCGACACGACCCCCACCGGCGCCGCCACCGCCGAGACGGCCGCGGCATTCGCGCGCGGCCTGGCCGACACGCTCGGCGTCCCCGCGGCGTGCGCGATGGCCGCCTACGAAGACCAGCCCTACTTCCTGATGCGCGAGGGCCGCCTTCCAGCCAACGTCGTCGCCGAGGCCAGCCAGGCGCGCGATCCGCAAGAACGCGCCCGCCTGCTCCGCGTCTTCAGCCAGGGCCTCGACGCCGTCGCCGGGTATGTCATGCCCCTCAAGCGCTTCGGCACCGGCGCGGCCCGGCGTTGGCAAAGCGAGCTGTGGGAGATGCGCGAGGGCAAGATTTTCCTGGTGCAAGGCGACAGTTCGATGGGCGTGCGCCTGCCGCTCGCCTCGCTTCCATACGTCGACCCGAAGGAGTTGGAGGAGGAGCCGGAGCCCGACCCGATGGCCGCCACCGTCCCGTTCCCTCCGCACGCGGCACTCCCCGGCCCAGGCCAGCCGACCAGCGCCCGCGGCGTCCGCACGGCGCTGACGGTGCAGGCTCGCGACGGTTTGCTGTTCATCTACATCCCCCCGCTGCCCAATGCAGAAGACTGGCTCTCCCTCGTCGCCGGCATCGAACGCACTGCCGCCGCCCTGCACCAGGGCGTTGTTCTGGAGGGCTACAAGGCCCCCTACGACCGCCGCATGGACGCCTTCTCCGTCACCCCCGACCCCGGTGTCATCGAGGTGAACGTCCACCCCGCCACCAACTGGCCCGAAATCGTCGAGCATACCGAGCAGCTGTACGAGCAAGCCCGTCAGTGTGGTTTACGCGCCGAGAAATTCATGCTGGACGGCCGCCACGTCGGCACCGGCGGCGGCAACCACGTCGTCATGGGCGCCGCCACGCCGGAGGACAGCCCGTTCCTGCGCCGCCCCGACCTGCTGCGCTCGCTGCTCGGCTTCTGGCACAACCATCCCAGCCTTTCCTTCCTGTTCAGCGGCCTGTTCATCGGCCCCATGAGCCAACACCCCCGCATCGACGAGGCGCGGCAGGATGCGGTGCGTGAACTGGAAATTGCCTTCGCGCAACTGAAGCGGGAAGGCACCACCCCACCCTGGATCACCGACCGCCTGTTCCGCAACATCCTGGTCGACATGACCGGCAACACGCACCGGACCGAATTCTGCATCGACAAGATGTATTCGCCGGATAGCTCCTCCGGCCGGCTGGGGCTGGTGGAATTCCGCGCCTTCGAAATGCCGCCCCACGCCGAAATGGCCGCTGCCCAAACGCTGCTGATGCGCACCGCCGTCGCCGCGTTCTGGCAGGTGCCATACGAGCGCCGGCTAATCCGCTGGGGCACCCGTATCCACGACGACTTCATGCTGCCCCACTACGTCTGGCAGGATTTCCGCGACGCGATGGAGGAACTGACGGTACACGGTGCCGGGTTCGGCGCATCGATGGACCCGGCCTGGTTCGCCCCGCACCTCGCCTTCCGCTTCCCCGTCATCGGCACCGTCGCGGTGCACGACATGACGCTGGAACTGCGCCACGCGCTCGAACCCTGGCACGCCATGGGCGAGACCCCTGGCGGCGGCGGCACCGTCCGCTACGTCGATAGCTCGGTCGAGCGGATGCAGGCCCGTGTCACCGGATGGGAGCCGGAGCGGTTCGCGCTCACCTGCAACGGCGTCGCCGTGCCCATGCGGTCCACCGGCATCGCCGGTGAATTCGTCGCCGGCGTCAGGTTCAAGGCCTGGCAACCGTGGAGCGCGCTGCACCCCACCATCGCGGCGCAATCGCCCCTGGTGTTCGACGTATATGACCGCTGGAACGGCCGGTCCCTGGGCGGCCTGACGCATCACGTAACCCACCCGGGCGGCCGCTCCTACGACCGGTTCCCGGTGAACGCCAACGAGGCGGAGGCGCGCCGCCGCTCCCGTTTCCTACCGTTCGGTCATACGCCGGGCCCGATGGAACCACCGGTCGGCGACGCATCCGCCGAACTGCCACGCACCCTGGATCTCCGCGCCTATGCGTAGCTAGATCGGATGCTCTAGGAGCGACCTCCTCCAGTCGCACCCCCTGCCGCACTGGTCATGATGCGGGTGAACATGTCCTGCATCTGGCCGGACATCTGCGGTACGGTGGTAAACCACAGCTTCAGCATCGAATCCGGTGCGAAGCTTTCGGTCGCCCGCACCGCCTGCTGCTCCAGGCTGGCCATGACGGCGGCCTGCATCGGCTTGACGTCCGGCAGGCCCATGAACGACCGCGCCTCATCCGGCGTGCAATCGACCTCGATCGTGACTTTCATCGAACTCTCCATCCCCAGTCGCGCATTGTGGAGCGGATCGGCAGTTTGGCAAATCCGGCTGCTGGACCCGGGCTGCCTCTCCAGGGCACCATGCCCTGGCGTGACGCAGCGCCAAACAAAGAAAGGCTAACGCCATGGAGGAGGCTCGCCCGCCGCTTAAGGCGGAGGTGATGGAGGGAATCGCCCTCGTCACGTTCAACACACCCGCCCACAACGTCGCCACCGTGGCGCTATGGCAGGAACTGGCTGAGGTTCTGGGCCGATACGCCACCGACCCGGCAGTGCGCGTGCTCGTACTCACCGGCGCTGGCCACCACGCCTTCCTCACCGACCCGGCGCCCGTCGAACCCGACGCCCAGCACGCCTACGACGCCGCGGCGCAGCAGGGTCACGCTGCATTGGCCGCGTTCAACAAACCCGTCATCGCCCGCGTGCGCGGCGACTGCGTTGGCGGCGGCCTGGCGCTTCTGCTGCATGCCGACGTGGTGGTGGCGGCGGAGGATAGCAGCTTTGCCTTCCCAGCCGCACGCTGGGGCGCCGCCTATCCACCCGACTCCGTCGCGGCACTTGCCCGTCTGATCGGCCCGCAGCAAGCCAAGCGCCTCCTGCTGTCGGGCGCCCGGGTCGATCCACCGGAGGCCCTGCGCATCGGGCTGGTATCGATGGTCGTGGCGGATGCGGACCTGTCCGAAACCGTGGTCGACCTGGCCCGCGCCATTGCCGATAACGGCCCGCTCGCCGTGGCCGCCGGCAAGTGTATGGTGAACGGCATGGGGGACCCG
>NZ_LMUY01000015.1:160875-248487 GCF_009765685.1 Acidisphaera sp. L21
CTTCCGCCAGGGCAAGCGACCGGCGTTCCAGGGCCATTGAGCACCATCGCGCTCTGGCGCTGGGATCTGGATCGCCCAGACGCAGATGACCGCAGCGCCCTGTCCGCGGAGGAGCAAGCGCGCGCCGATCGCTTCATCGTGCCTCATGCATCCCGTCGGTTCACTGCCGCGCGGGCCGCGATGCGCCGCACCTTGGCTGTCCTATGCGGCGGCTCACCCGCCACGGTGCCGCTGGCGATCGGTCCGAATGGCAAGCCGTTCCTCGCAGGCGGTCCCGACTTTAACCTCAGCCATTCCGGCCCGGTGGCGATATTCGCCGTCGCCGATTTTCCCGTGGGGGTCGACGTGGAGGCAGTGCGCCCTGTCGAGGGCGGTCTTGCCCGCATCGTTTTCGCGCCCACGGAATTGGCATACCTGGGCGGCCTTTCCGCGTCGGACCAGACCGCGGCGTTTTTCTGCGGCTGGACCCGCAAGGAGGCCATCATCAAGGCCCAGGGCGGCAGCATCGCCGACCTGCAGCACATCGTGGTGCTACCGCAGCCAGTCCGGCCCGGCTGGCAAGTCACCGACCTAACCATCGTCCCGGGCTACGCCGCAGCCATCGCAGCGCCGCGGCTGGGCTGGACGGTTAGCCTGCAGGACCCGCCACACGATGCCAGGTGACGCCCGCTGGCGACTCCGCCGGCTCGGGCGCGCCCATCAGGGCGTGCGCGAAAAACGCCTCCACCAATGCGCCCACCGCCGGGTTGTTCCCCGCGTCGCTGAACCCGGTGTGCTGCAATCCGTCCAGTTGCGCGTAACTGCCGCCCACTGCGGCGAAACGGGCGCGCAACCGGGCGCCATCCCGACGGTCCAACTCGCCCGCCGGGTCATGCGCCGGCTCGTCGGTGGCAGGATAGGGGTCGCCGCTCATCACCAGATACGGCTGCGGCGAAGGGTCATCCGCCGCCGGACCGAACATCCAGCCATCCATGTTCAGGCACGCCTTGAACCGGTGGTCTTGCCGGCAAGCCTCGACGGCGACCGCCCCGCCAAACGACCAGCCGAAGATCCCCGCAGCGGGCGCCTGCAAGGCCGCGGGCAGCAGATCCATCACGACCGAGGAATCGGACGCCATCAGGACCGCGCGCCAGTCGCCCTCCGCCGTGGTGCGGGCGACCGCGGCATCGGAGGATAGGTCCAGCGCTACCTGCATCCGCTGCATCTGGCTGGCGAATCCGGACGGCTGCTCTGTTGCGTAGTCGACTGCGGCAACGGTGAACCCGGCCTGCGCCAGCATCGCCGCCATTCGGGAGTTCTCGTCTGCCCGCCCGCCCCAACTCGGCTGATACACCAGCAGCGGATGCGGCCCGGGCGTCGTCGCCTGCCATAGCAGCACCCGAACCTCGTGCGCCGGTGCCCCATCGCGCGCTGGAATGGCCAGCGATCGCGTCACCGGCCCGGCGCCTCCCAGCAGGGCAATGCCCCCCAGGGCGAGCGCCACGCGCCGGATGAACTTCTTCCCGGGCAACCCCGGCGCGATTCGCAATACAGCCAATGTCACCCGACAAACGCCCCAATTCGTTGCGCCACGACGTTGTGCCAGGGGCCCGGAGGCAGCGGCACGACGTCTAGCGTACCGTTCAAGTACCCCGACCACCCATCGGTTTCGTCCGGAGAGCTATCAGGGCGGCGGAACAGGATCGCGGGGCCGTCAAACCGCGGCCCCAAATCCCGTGCCGACAGCAACCCGCGCCAGAAACTGCGGGGCTGCTGCGGCATCACGTCGACCAGCACGAGTGTCACATTGCGACCATCCGCGCCCAGCGCCCGCGCCAGGCTCATCGCCAGCATCCCTTCATTCCCAGTGCCCAGCACAGCGATCGGCCCGGTCGGATACAGGCGTGTCACGAGGCCCGGGGCAGCGTCGGAAAGGCACTGGAACGGGCTTTTGCGGCCCAGCGCGTCTTGCAGGCCGATCCAATCCACCGGGTTGCCCACAGCCACCAACGGCGTGCCGATCGACGACTTGGCCGCGATCGGGATGGCCAGCCGCGCGGCCAGGCCGCCCAGCGTCGGATCGGCAAACAGCGCCGCCATGCCGACGCGCTGGCCGAACACCGCCTCCACCCGGGCCAACATCCGCGCCGCCAGCAGGGAATGGCCGCCGAGGTCGAAGAACCCATCGGTCGGCCCAACGCCGGGCACGCCCAGTATTTCGCACCAGATGGCGCCCAGCGTCTCCAACACCGGGTCCGCCGGCGCCGAAGCCGCGACAGGCTGGCCCGACAGCGCCTGCCGCCAATCGGCCAGCATTGCCGCCACCGTCGCCGGCTCGAACAACGCCGCGTCGTATTCGCACGACGCGCGCCACCCGTCCGGCCGCTCCACCATGAAGAAATTCAGGTCGTACAGCGCCCCGGCGGAGTGGCTGGGCAAATCCACCAGGGTAATGCCTCCGCCCTCGAACGGCGCCACGAACGAGCGTTGGAAGATGAAATTCACCGAAAACAGCGGCGTGCGCCGGGCATCCCGCGCCGGGTTCAGCGCCCGGATCAGCAGTTCGAACGGCATGGTGTGATTGTCGAGCGCACCGGCCACGATGCGGGCGGTGCGCGCCACGCGCTCGGCCCAATCCGGCTGCCCGGCCAGGTCCAATCGCAGCACCAGCGTGTTGATGAACGGGCCGATCATGCCCTCCAGCTCCACCTCGGTCCGCCCGGCCACTTGGGTGCCGATCGGGATGTCGTTGGCCCCGGTGCGGGCCTGCAGCATCTGGCCCAGCGCCGCCAGTGCCACTGCGAACGGGGTGCAACCCTGCTGGGCCGCCATCGCCACCATCCCGTCCGTCAGGGCGCGCGGCAGCAGCGTGGAGATGATGGCGCCGCCGCCACGCTCCTGCGCCGCATGGTCTGGCGGCACGATCACGTACGGCAGGCCGGCCAATTGGCTGGTCCAGTAGGCGGAGGCGACGCGCGGGGCGGGACTGTCCAGCCACGCCTGCTGCCACTCGGCATAGTCGCCATACTGCAGCGGCAGTTCCGGCAGTGGCGGCTCGCCGGCCAGGCCTTTGGTGATTTCCTCCGCCAGCACCCCGATCGACCAGCCGTCGCAGATCGCATGATGCAGCGTCAGCAACAGGCGCGACTCGCCGGGTTCCAACAGGATCAGCGTCGCGCGCATCAGCGGCGCGGCCTCCAGCGCGAACGGGTTGCGGGCCTCCTCGGCGCCGATCCGGTCCGCCTCGGCCAACGCGGCCTCCTTCGGCATCCCCGTCAGGTCATGGTGGCGCACCTGGAAGGGCAGGGCGGGCTGCACGAGCTGGGTGGGGATGCCATCCTCGTTATGCAACGCCGTCCGCAGGATCTCGTGCCGCCCGACGATGCGCCGCATGGTCGCCTCGACCGCGCCATGCGTGACGGGGCCAAGCAGTTTCCACCGCACCGCGACGTTCAGCGCGGGGGTGCCGGGGTCCAGCGCATCCAGCAGCCAGAACCGCGTCTGCGCGAGCGAGGCCGGGTAGCTGACCCCGGTGCCTTCGCTGGAGGGGGAGGTGCCGATATCCATGGCTCAGTCCCCCGCCGCCACTTTGCGGTCCCGCCTGAACGCCTTCAGCGATGGCACACTCGACTCCTCGCCTACCATCGCATGTCCCGCGCTATCCCCATGGGCTGCCGCCACCGCTGCGACCGTCCGATGTTGCAGCAGATCCCGCGCAAGCAGTGTGACCCCCGCCGCATTCGCCCGCGCCGTGATCTGGAACAATTGGATGGAGTCTGCCCCCATCGCCAGCAGGTCGTCATTGCGACCCACGGGCCGATGCAGCACCTCGCTCCAGATCCCGGCCAGCGTGCGCTCCAGCGCCGAGCGCGGCGGTTCGACCATTGTTGGCGCCGCCGTGGCTGCCGGGTTCGGAAGTGCCCCACGGTCCACCTTGCCGTTCGGCGTCAGCGGCAGCGTGTCGACCTGCATGAACACCGCCGGCACCATGTATTCCGGCAACTGGCTGCGCAGGGTGGCGCGGATCGACGCTTCGTTCAGATCCTCGCCCGGCCGCAGCATGACCCAGGCAACCAGCCGCGGATCCCCGCCGGGCCCGTCCCGCAAGGCAACCGCCGCCTCCGCCAGCCCACATTGGGTGGTGAGCGCGTGTTCGACCTCGCCCGCTTCCAGGCGGTACCCGCGCAGCTTGATCTGGCTGTCGATGCGCCCCAGCACCTGCACCCGGCCATCCGGCAGCTTCCGCGCCGAATCCCCGGTGCGATACAGCGTCTCGCCCGGCGTCAGCGGATCGGCGATGAACCGCTCCGCCGTCATGTCGGCCTTGTTCCGATACCCCTCCGCCAGCCCGGCGCCACCGATATGCAGATGCCCCGGCACCCCCACCGGCACCAGCCGGTCCTGCGCGTCCAGCACGTGCAGCACCGTGTTGGCGATCGGATGCCCAACCGTGATCAGCCCCGCGCCGACCCGCTCCACCGCCGACCAGATCGTGGTCTCGGTCGGGCCATACATGTTCCAAAGCTCCCCGCCATCCGCCAGCAGACGGTCGGCCAGGGTTCGCGGCAGCGCTTCGCCACCGCACAGCATGCGCAGCGGACCTGGGATCCAACCCGTCTCCAGCAGCAGCCGCCAGGTGGCCGGCGTGGCCTGCATGATGGTCGCGCCGGTGCTGCCCAGCAGTTCCCGCAACCGGTGCCCATCCGCCGCATCGGCACGGGAGGCAACCACCACCTGCGCGCCCGCCACCAGCGGACCCCACAGCTCCAGCCCGGCAATGTCGAAGCTGATCGTGGTCACCGCAAGCCACACATCGTCAGCCGCAATCCCCGGCTCCCGTCCCATGGACAGCAGCAGATTTCCCAGCGCCATGTGCCCGATGGCGACGCCTTTCGGCAGCCCCGTGGAACCAGACGTGTAGATTACATACGCAACATCGTTCTCCGCGACCGGCGCACTGGCCGGCTGGGCGTCCAGCGCTTCCTGCGCATCCCGCAGATCCAGTAGCGGCGCATTCAGCACCGGGCCAGACCCATCCGTGACCAGCACGGCCGGCGCCGCATCGTTGATGATATGCCCCAGCCGAGCCGGCGGGTGCGACGGGTCCAGCGGCACATATGTCAGCCCTGCCTTCCACGCGCCCAGCAGCACCGCCAGCATGTCCGGCGTCCGGTCCAGCATCACCGCCACCCGGTCACCCGGCGTCGCATAGCTCAGCAGCAGCCGCGCCATCTGGTTCGCCCGCGCATCCAGCGCCGCGTAGCTTACCAATGTGTCGCCGAACCGCGCGGCAACGGCGTCCGGCGTCCGGCCCGCCTGTTGCTCGATCAACCGATGGACCGGCGCGGAGGGTAGGGGCGCCTTCGTATCGTTCATCCCGTGCATCAATCCATCCCGGTCGGCGGCGGACAGCAGCGGGATGGCGCCAATCGCCAGCGCCGGGTCCGCTGCCACCGCCTCCAGCACGGTGCGCAGATGTGCCAGCCAGCGATCCACCGTCGCCGCATCGAACAGATCGGCGTTGTAGTCGCAGTCGATCGCCAACCCGGCCTTCGACTCCACCGCATTCACGAACAGATCGAAGTTCACGAACGCCTTAGGATTGGCCTCACACGCGATCGTCAGCCCCGGCATCGCCATCCCGTCTGCCAGCCGCTCCAGGTTGAACTGCACATCCGTCAGCGGCAGCCGGCTGATGTCGCGCGGCAGCGCCAACGCCCGCACGATGGTGCCCAGCGTGCAATCCTGATGCTCATACGCGTCCAGCACGGTGTGGCGCATCTTCGCCAAATGCGCGGCAAACGGCGTCTCGTCCGTCCAGGTGGCGCGCATCGGCAGCAGATTGGCACAATGGCCAACCAGCACCTCGTCCTCCAACTGCGACTGCGCAGCGGCCGGCACGGCGATCACCACGTCCGTCCGATCCGCCAAGCGACCGAAGGTGACGCCTACGGCACCCAACATGGTGGCAAACAACGTGCAGCCGCTGGACGCCCCCGCCGCCTTCACACGCGCCATGGCCGGGGCGTCGATCACCAACCGCCGCGTACCGCCACGAAACGACCGCAGCGCCGGCCGCGGCCGGTCCGACGGCAGGTCCAGCGCCGCCGGAATGGTCGCGTACTGCGCCTTCCACCAGGCCAGGTCCGCCGCACTGCGCATGCCGGTCTGCCGGCTCGCGTATTCCACGAAGGAAAGCGCGGGCGGCAGCGCCCCCGGTTCTGCCAACTCCGACAGCAGCGTGTTGATGGACCAGCCGTCGCAGATGATATGATGCGCCGTCATCACCAGCACGTGGTGCTCCGCCGCAATCCTCACCAACCGCAGCCGGGCCGGCGGGCCGGCCACCAGGTCGAACGGCGTCCGCGCCTCCTCCTCCAGCACGCTGTCCAGCACCCGGTCGGTCACCGGCAGGTCGATTGAGCTGGCGGGGCCAACGATCATCCGGTCACCCGTGGGGGTGAACCGCGCCCGCAGCGCGTCATGCCGGGCGAATACGCGATTGATCGAGGCATGCAGCGCCCCGAAATCCAGCGCGCCGCGCATGTGCAGGCTGATGCCCTCGTTGAACGAGCACGACGCTGCGTGCCCAAGCTGCGACGCGAGCCAGACCTCCATCTGCGCCTCGGTCAACTTCGCCTCGGTAGGGGCGGCCAGCTTCGGTATCGGCGCGCCCGCGGGCAGCAGGATCCCAACCGCCTGCAACGCGTCGAGGCTGTCGACGAACGCGCTATAGATCCGTTCGAACTCTGCCGGCCCATGCGTCGTCGTCAGGAAGCAGGGGAAGCCCTCCTGAATATGCACGTCGCGCAGCCGCATGTTGGGATAGAACAACGTCGCCAGCGGATCCGGGAACTTGAAGTAGAACCAGCTCGCATAATGCTCGATGCAACGGGGCAGGTGCCGCGCCGCCAGCGCGTCGTTCAACCGGGCGGCGAATGCGCTCACCCGGCCGCCGATCTCGGACTGCAGCCCTGGGCCGCTGGTCTCGATATGGTTCAACACCGAGTCCAGCGCCGCCAGCGCCAACGGATGCCGTACGAACGTGCCGGCGAAGAACGTCACCGCGGCCTCCGGCGTGCTGTCATCGCCAAACTGCCAGTCGCCGCCGTCCAGCGCGTCCATATACGCCGCGCGCCCGGCCAGAATGCCGACCGGCATCCCGCCGCCGACCACCTTGCCATACGTCGCCAAATCCGCGCGGATGCCATAGATCGCCTGCATCCCGCCCGGATGCGTGCGGAACCCCGTGACGACCTCGTCGAAGATCAGGCAGATGCCGGCCTTCTCCGTGATGTCCCGCAGCTCCAACGCAAACTCGCGCGGCTGGATGCCGGGATGCCGGCTCTGCACCGGCTCGAACATCACCGCCGCCAACTCGTCCGCATGGTCGCGGATCCACGCCAGCGAGGCAGCCGATGCGTACTCCAGCACCACGTTGTTGCCGACCGATTCTTGCGGAATGCCTGGCGCCACCGGCCGCGTGCCCTTAGGCGCCGCCTTAACCAGCACCTCGTCGAACTGCCCATGATAGCTGCCGGCAAACGTCGCGATCTTGCTGCGTCCGCTGACGGTGCGCGCAATCCGCATCGCCGCCATCACCGCTTCGGACCCGGTGTTGCAGAACGTCATCCGCTCGTTGCCGGTCATGGCGCAGAACCGGTCCGCGACGCGCCCGGCATATTCGGCTTGCGGCCCGATCTCGAACCCCTTGTCCAACTGCCGCTTCACCGCCTCCGTCACGAAGGCCGGCGCATGCCCATACGCGGTCTGCCCGAACCCGTTCACCAGGTCGACATATTCGTTCCCATCCGCATCCCAAATGAACGGCCCGGCGGAGCGAACCGCGACGATCGGGTACGTCATCTCCTTCCACTCGGGCCGGAACCCGGCCGCCGCGCGTGGATCGGCCAGCCGCTTGCGCGCCTCCGCCGTCATCCGCTTGGACCCCGGCGTGCGTGCCACCGTGGCCGCCACCAGGTCCTTCACATGCCGAAGCTGCGCCGGCGTAAATCCGCTTGCGCCGGTCGCCACCACCTTGAACGCATCGAACCGCGCCGTATTCTCCGCCGCCGGTGCCGCAATAGGCGCGGCCTTCGCCGGGGCAGGCGCCATGACTGCCGCCGGCACCGCCGCCGGCGCAGATCCGAGCGCGCTCAGTTGCTGCGAGAACAGCGCCGACATCGCCGCAACTTGCTGCTGCATCAGCGACGCCGCACCCTCCGGCGCCGGTCCGGCGACCAACGCCACCGGTGCGCTCACCGGGCTCATCTGCACCGGGCTCATCTGCACCGGGCTCATTTGCACCGGGGCCGCTGCCACAGCCGGCGCGGCAACACGGGCAGGACGCCCGGCGCCGACATACTTCGCCAGCGCGCCAAAACTGCCCAGATCGCCCATCAACTGCCGGAATGTGATCGCGACCGAGAACTTGGCCCGCACCTGCTGCGCCACCGTCCCCAGGAACAGCGAGTCGAACCCAAGCTGCAGAAAGCTGGCCGCCGGGTCCGCGCCGGCCAACGCATCGCCCGACAAATCCTCGAACAGCGCGATCAGTTCCGGGAGCGTCTCATCGGAAGCGACGGGAAATGATTGGTCCATGGGCGGTGTGGTCTCCAGCGAGCGTGGTTGCGTCAGTTCGGGTTCGTCGATCCAGCAGCGGATCCGATCCCAGGGTGTCGTCGGCAGCGGCACCCGGCGACGTCCGGGCGAATGCAAGACAGTCCAATCGGGCTCGATCCCAGCAACCACCAGCCGGGTGATCGCCTCGGCCATGGTGCTATGGTCATCCCGCGCCCGCCCGGCATCGGGCAGCGAGGGTACGACCGCGACTGCCGCCCCACGCGCCGCGCCCTGCAGCGCCAGCGTGCTCAGCGTGCGCCCCGGCCCACATTCCAACAGCGCGGCGGGCTTGGCGGCCAACAGCGCGTCCAACCCGGCAGCAAACCGCACCGGCGCCCGGCAATGCCCGGCCCAGTAATCGGGCGACATCGCCTGCGCCGCCGTAATCGGCAGCCCTGTCACACCGGACACGAAAGGAATTGCAGGCGCCGACAGCATCACGCGCGACGCCGCCTGCTGCAGCCCATCCACCGCCGCATCCATCATGCGCGAGTGAAACGCGTGGCTCGTGTGCAGCCGCCGGAACATCACGCCGCGTGCGGTCAACACCGCCTCCAGCGCCTCGGTCGCCTCGAATGATCCAGCCGCCACGCTCAGCGACGGCGCGTTCACCGCCGCCAGATCCATCGCCTCCCCCAGCAGCGGCACCAACTCTGCCTCCGGCAACCGCACCGCCAGCATTGCGCCGCCAG
This sequence comes from Acidisphaera sp. L21, assembly GCF_009765685.1. GTDB lineage: Bacteria > Pseudomonadota > Alphaproteobacteria > Acetobacterales > Acetobacteraceae > LMUY01. The sequence continues at coordinate 170,169 of NZ_LMUY01000015.1, forward strand.
GCATGCCCGCCATCAACCGCCCGCGTGCCGCAATAAGGCCGAGCGCGTCCTCCAGCGTGAACACCCCGGCCAGGCACGCCGCCACGAACTCGCCGACGCTATGCCCCAGCATGGTCCCCGGCGTGATCCCCCAGGACATCCAAAGCCGCGCCGTCGCATAGCCGATCGTGAACAGCGCCGGCTGCGCGATGGCGGTGCCGATCAGCGCGTCCCTCGCCGCATCATCGACGGGGTAGATGACGCGCCGCAGATCCAGCCCCAATAACGGCTGCAATATCGCGGCACACCGATCCACCGCCGCGCGGAACACCGCCTCGTCCCGGTACAGCGCGAGCCCCATATCCGCGTATTGTGAGCCCTGGCCCGGGAACAGGAATGCCACCGCTCCCGCCGATCCCTGCCCAGTGACCGTGCGCCCATCCTCCAGCGCCGCGATCGCGTCCGCCGCATCGCTCGCAAACAGGGCCGCCCGATGCCCGAACCGCCGCCGCCCGCTCTGCAGCGTGTAGGCGACATCCGCCAATTCCTGCGCCGGGTGGCTTGCCAAATGCTCTGCCAACCGAGCGCGTGCCTCCGCCAACCCGGCCTGGCTCCGTGCCGACAGCACCAACACCTGATGCGCCCTGCTGCCCGCCGTGGCCACCACGTCCGGCGCCTGGGCCAGCACCGCATGGGCATTGGTCCCGCCGACCCCGAACGCGCTCACTGCCGCCCGCCGCGGCAAAGCGCCGGACCATTCCTGCGTCTCCGCCGTAATCCGGAATGGCGTGCCATCCAGCGTCATCGCCGGGTTCGGCGAGCGATAATGCAGCGTGCCCGGCACAACGCCGTATTCCACCGCCATCACCGCCTTCATCAGCCCGGTAACCCCAGCGGCGGCATCCAAATGCCCCACATTGCCCTTTACCGAGCCGAGGACGCACGTGCCGTCCGACCCGAACACCTGGCTCAACCCGGCAAATTCGATCGGGTCGCCCAGCGGCGTCGCGGTGCCATGGGCCTCCACATACCCAATGCTCGCAGTCGCAAACCCGGCCTGCGCATGAGCATCCGCGATGCACGCGATCTGCCCGCCCACGCTTGGCGCGGTAAATCCGACCTTGCTGGCGCCGTCGTTATTGGTGGCAATGCCCGCGATCACCGCATGAATATGGTCGCCGTCCGTCACCGCCTGCGACAGCCGCTTCAGCAGCACCACGCCTGCGCCACTGCCGAACACCGTGCCGCTCGCCGCTGCATCGAACGGCCGCACATGCCCGTCCGCCGACGCCAACCCGCCCGGCTCGTGCAAATACCCCCGATGCTGCGGCAACGTGATCGAGGCACCTCCCGCCAGCACCATGTCCGCATCGCCCGCCCGCAACGCCGCACATCCCTGTGCGATCGCCACCAGCGACGTGGAACACGCCGTTGCCACCGTGATCGCCGGCCCGCGCAGATCCAGCTTGTAGGCAATCCGCGTGGCCATGAAGTCGGCGCCCGCGCCCAGCAGTGTCCCATAACTTCCGGTCTGGTATTCGCTGGTGTAACGCAGCACTGCGTTACGGTCGGCCAGCACGTTGCGCAGCAGGTAGCTGTTCGGGCTGCTGCCTGCGAACACGCCGATGCGTCCCGCATAGTTCGCCGGGTCGTATCCCGCGGATTCCAGCGCTTCCCAGGCGATTTCCATAAACAGCCGCTGCTGCGGATCGGTCAGCTCGGCATCGCGCTTGGACATCCCAAAAAAGCCCGGCTCGAACTGATCGATCCCATCCAGGATCGGCCGCGCCGCGACGAAGTCGGCCGATTCCCGGGTCGCGGGGTCATAGGCATCCTGCAACTCGTCCAGCGCGAACCGCCTGATCGACTCCACCCCGTCGCACAGATTTCGCCAGAACGCCGCCAGGTTCTCCGCACCCGGCAGCCGTGCCGCCATGCCGACGATGGCGATCGGTTCGCTGGAATGCGCCGCGCGCGCACCGCCGGCAGCCGGCCCGCCACCCTCCAGATGCGCCGTCAGGCTGCTGATGCTGGGATGTGCGAACAAATCGGTCAGTGTCACGTCCAGCCCGGCATCCACCATGTTTGCATGGGCGCGCACTAGGTCGATCGAACTCGCGCCGCCATCGAACAGATTGGCGTCCACCGGCAAATCGTCCCGCCCCAGCACCTTGCGCCAAATCGCCGCCAGCCGACCCTGAAGGCCTTCGGTCGCGGTGCCGGGCGCTGCGGCGGGCAGCGCCTTGCGGTCCAGCTTGCCGTTCTTGGTCAACGGCATCGCGTCCAGCACGGTGATGGTGGCCGGCACCATATGCTCCGGCAGGCGGGTCAGCAGCGCGCGGCGCAGGGCCACGCCGTCCACGGTGCCCGTCACATAGGCGGCGGCGCGCCCGTCCTGCATCAGGATCGCGGCGTCCTGCACCGCCGGGTCGCGACGCAACTCGCCTTCCATCTCATCCAGCGCCACCCGCTTGCCACGGATTTTTACCTGACGATCGGTGCGGCCGCCGAATTCGACAACGCCATCCGCCCGCAGCCGAGCCCGATCCCCGGTGTGATACAGCACCCGCCCATCCGGCCCGGGCCGAAACGCGCGCGCTGTCAGGTCTGGCCGGTTCAGATAGCCCAGCGCGACGCCATCGCCGCCAGCGCATAATTCGCCATACTCGCCCGGCGCCACCGGCTGGCCGTCCTCGCCCAGGATCTGCACATCGGTGCCGCGGATCGGCCGCCCGATCGGCACGGGCACATCCGCGCCATGGTCGCGCGGGATACGGTAGCAGCAGGTGAAGGTCGTATTTTCGGTCGGGCCGTAGCCGTTGATGAGTGTCGTATCCGGCAACGCCGCCAGCGCCCGCGCCACATGCGAGGGGGACAGCACGTCACCCCCCGCCAGCAATTGCCGCAACGGCGCCAGGGCCGACACGCGCTGTTCTACCATCGCATGGAACAGCCCGCTGGTCAGCCAAGCCATCGTCACCCCATGCCGCGCGATCGCCTCGCCAATCGCGTCTAGTGAGGGAACCGCATCCGGCAGGATCGCCAGCGTGCCGCCATTCAGCAGGGCGCCGTAAATCTCCAGGGTACTGGCATCGAACCCCAGCGGCGCCGCCTGCAAAATCACATCATCCGCACCGAGACGGATGTAATCCGGCGCCATCACCAGCCGCAGAATCCCGCGACCCGGCACCACCACGCCCTTCGGCGTCCCAGTAGAACCGGAGGTATACATGACATAGGCCGGCGCATTGGCGTCCAGCTCGGGCGCCTCGAACCCGGGCGCATCCGCAAGCGGCAGGTCCAACCGCAGCACCGGCCGATCCACCACCGCATCGTGATCAGCCAGGATCAGCGCCGGGTCGGCATCAGCCAGCAGCGCCGCCAGCGGGGCAGGGGGCAACCCAGGATCGACCGGCACATAGGCAGCGCCTACCTGCAGCACCGCTAGCATGGCAGCCACCGCTTCGGCCGAGCGCCCGGTCATCAGCGCTGCACGGCCGCCAGGGCGTAATCCAGCCTGCCAGGCGGCACGCGCAATCGCGTCCACCCGTTCGGCTAATCCCGCGTAGGTGTACTCGCCCGCACCTGTAATCGCCACGGCGCTCGACCGCGCGACCACAATAGACTGGAACTGTCGTAACACTCTTGGGACCCTATTATGCCGTGTGCCCTAAGTGTTAAAATACGCGATCAGTCCCTAATTTTTGGTAACGAGCGGGATTACATAGGGTGGTGCGGCCGACCGCTACACGACCGGCGTCGGCAGCGGTCTGCCGGCAAAAAACGACGATAGATTGTCGAGCATTAACATTCCCATAGCGCGCCGTGTTTCGGTCGTTGCGCTGGCGATATGCGGCGTCAACAGCACGTTCTCCATCCCCAGCAACGCTGCGGGCACATTTGGTTCGTCAACGAAAACATCCAGCGCCGCCGCCCCCAAGGCGCCGGACTGCAGTGCCGCCACCAGCGCCACCTCGTCCACGATCGACCCGCGCGCGATATTGACCAGGGCGCCCTCCGGCCCCAGCGCATCCAGCACCGGCCCGTTGACGATCGCCCGCGTGGCGGTGGAGGCAGCGGCGCACACCACCAGCACATCCGACCCGGCGGCCAACTGCACCAGATCCGGCACGAAATGGTACGGCACGTCCTTCGCCGCGACATCGGTGTAGCTGATTGTGCCGTCGAACCCACTCAGCCGCCGGGCTACCGCCTGGCCGATCCGCCCCATGCCCAAAATGCCGAACCGCTTCCCGCTGACCTTGCGTGCCAGGCCCCAATCCTTCGTTGGCCAATGCCCGGCGGTCACGAAGCGATGCGCGTGGTGCAGCCGGCGCATGATCCCGATGGTCAATCCCACGGCCAGGTCCGCCACGTCGTCCGTCAGCACGTCCGGCGTATTGGTCACGCGAACGCCCTGCGCCCTTGCCGCCTCCAGATCCACCTTGTCGAACCCGACGCCGTTGATCGCGACGATCTTCAGGTTTGGCAACGCGACCATCAGCGCGGTCGGAATACCGTTGCCGCCGCCAGTGGCGACCGCATCCACCTCCGCCCCATGCGCCGTCACCCAGGCGGCGGCGTCGGGCAGCTTGGCGTAATGGTGCACGGTGAATTGGCTATCCAGCACCGACTGGATCTCCGGCCGTAGCGACGTCAATTGCAACAATGTGGGCATGGTTGTTCTCTCCCTCGGACACGTGTCCCAGCACGCTTAGATGTGAGGTTACAGACAAAGCGTCCGCAGGCCATCATGCCAGCATGGATCATTCGGTGGCGCGCGGTGCATTTGTAGGGGCGGCGTTGCTGTTGCCGCTGTCCCACCATGCCGCTTCGGCGCAACCCGCGCCGTTCACCCTCACCTATGCGACCTACGTCCACGGCCTCAACGCCATGAATATGGAGGCGGTCGTCGCGCTGACGGCGCAGCACTACCAGTTGCAGCTGTCCTACAGGCTCACCGGCCTGGTCGGAACCTTGTTCAGCGGGCAGGCAACCAGCACGGTGGACGGCCAGTTCCGCGGCAACACCCCGGTGCCCAGCCGCATGGTCAGCACCGGCGTGTTTCGCGGAAAGCACCGCGTTACTGCGATCGAGTGGAAGGACGGCAACCCCGTCATCACCCAGCTCATCCCCCCGGTGGAGGAGGAGCGGGAGCCTGTGCCAGTCGCGGACCAGGCGCACACCATCGATGCGCTCAGCGCGATGGCGTGGCTGTTCCACCAGGTTGCCGCCACCGGCCGCTGTGACGGCGCGTTCACCACCTTCGACGGCCGGCGGTTGTCGGATTTGCGGGCGCAGACGGTCGGCGAAGAAGTGCTGGCCCCGACGACCAGGTCGTCATTCCAGGGCCCCGCCCTGCGCTGCGATTTCGAGGGGCACCAAACCGCCGGCTTCCTGCGCGACACCGACCAGGACAGCCTGCGCAAGCCGCAACACGGCTCCGCCTGGTTCGCGCGCGTGGTACCCGGCGCGGCTCCGGTGCCCGTTCGCATCACTTTCGGGCTACGCGCGTTCGGCGAGGCGACGATCTACGTCACCGGGCCGTCCTAACCAACCCCCGGGGCAGGCGCGGCCGGATGGTTACGCCGCTTCGGCGCGGATCGCGTTGGTCAGCGTGTCGACGATGCGGTCGACATGCGATTCCTCGATGATCAGCGGCGGTGACAGCGCGATGATGTCGCCGGTCGTGCGGATCAGCAGCCCGGCGTCGAAGCAACGGCCAAAAATATCCATCGCCCGCTTCGTCGGCTTGCCCTCGATCCCCTGCAGTTCGATCCCCGCGATCAACCCGGCATTGCGGATGTCGATCACGTTCGGCAGCCCGCGCAGCGAGTGCATCGCCTTCTGCCAATATGGCTCGATCGCCACCACCCGGCCCGGCAGATCGTCCGACCGCTGCAAATCCATCGACGCGATCGCCGCCGCCGAGGCCAGCGGGTGCCCCGAATACGTGTAACCGTGGAACAACTCGATCCCATCGGGCGCGCCATTTACCACGGCGTCGTACACGCCGTTCATCACCGCCACCGCGCCCATCGGCACCGCGGCGTTGGTCAATCCCTTCGCCATGGTCATGATGTCCGGCACCACGCCAAACTTCTCGGCCGCGAAATTGGCGCCCATGCGGCCGAAGCCGGTGATGACTTCGTCGTAAATCAGCAGGATGCCGTATTTCGTGCAGATATCGCGCAGGCGCTGCAGATACCCCACCGGCGGCGGCAGCACCCCGGTCGACCCGGCCACCGGCTCCACCATCACGGCCGCGATCGTCTCCGCCCCGTGCAGGGCCACCAACGCCTCCAGCGCGTCCGCCTTCTCCACGCCATGGCTCGGCAGCCCGTGGCTGTATGCGTTGCGCGCCGGGTCGTGCGTGTGGGGCAGGTGGTCCACATAGGGCAGCAATGCGCCGAACTGCTTGCGATTGCCGCCGATCCCGCCCACGGACATGCCGCCGAAGCCCACGCCGTGATACCCACGCTCCCGCCCGATCATCCGCGTCCGCCCAGCCTCGCCGCGGGCCCGATGATACGCCAGCGCGATCTTCAGGGCCGTGTCCGCGCTCTCGGAACCGGAGTTGGTGAAGAAGATCTTGTCCATCCCGTCCGGCGTAATCTCCGCCAGCCGTGCCGCCGCTTGGAAGGCGATCGGGTGCCCCATGTTGAAGGTCGGCGCGAAATCCATCACCGCCGCCTGCTTCTGGATCGCCTCCACGATCTCGCGACGCCCGTGCCCGGCGTTGCAGCACCACAAACCTGCGGTGCCATCAAGCACTTCGCGGTTGTCGTTTGTGAAGTAGAACATCCCCTCCGCCCGGGCCAGCAGGCGCGGGTTCGGCTTGAAACCGCGGTTGGAGCTGAACGGCATCCAAAACGCGTCAAGGTTGTTGGGACGGCTGATCTCGTTCATAGCGGCGGCAACCCCGTTTGCGGCAGACCGGCAGCGTGGCATTGTCGCCCCCCAATCTCAACCGCGGAGTTGTCATGGCCGACGGAACGCTCGTCATCGGCACCAAACGCTACTCGTCCTGGTCGTTGCGCGGCTGGCTGGCCGTGCGCCTGGCCGGGCTGGATGTGGTGGAGCACCTGATCCCCCTGGCCGGCGGCAGCACCGCCGCGATCAAGGGGGCGACCCCCGCCGGGATGGTCCCATACCTGGAGCATAACGGCGCCCGGGTGTGGGAAAGCCTGTCCATCTGCGAATACTGCGCCGAAATCGAGCCCGCTTTGTGGCCGGCCGATCGCATCGCCCGCGCCGCCGCCCGCTCCATCGCCGGCGAGATGCATGCCGGCTTCCGCGCCGTCCGCCAGGCGATGCCGATGAATTTGGGCCGCATCCGAAGCCTGCCGGCAACGGAGGAGGTGCTGGTCGACATCGCCCGCATCGAAACCATCTGGCGCGACGCCCGGCACGGCACGCGCTTCCTCTACAGCGACACGTTTGGCGCTGCCGATGCGATGTATGCCCCGGTGGTCGCCCGCTTTCTCTCCTACCTGCCGGACCTGACGGCCGAATCCCGTGGCTACTGCCAGGCCGTGCGGGAGCACCCCCTGGTGGTGCAATGGTATGACGCCGCAGCCGCCGAACCTGCCGAGTGGATGCTGGCGCGATACGAGGACGTGCCGTGACCGGCACCCTGGGCAACACTGCCTTCGAACTGGACCATGTCGGCGTCGGCGCGCGCGACCTGGCGCCCCTTGCTGCCGCCTACGAACGACTGGGTTTCACCCTCACGCCACCCGCCCGGCACCGCGGCAAGGCCACCGGCAATCGCTGCATCATGTTGCAGCATGGCTACGTGGAACTGATCGCGCTCATCGACCCCTCGATCCCCGATCGCCTGCACGCTCAATTGGACCGCTACACCGGACTGCACATCATTGCCCTAGGAATCCAGGACAGCCAGGCAACCCTGGACCGGCTGAACAAGGCTGGGCTCGCCATCCCCGCTATCACCCCGCTGGAACGCCCGGTGGACGATGCCGACCCCACCGGCCTGCAAGCCCGCTTCGAACGCATTCCCCTGCCAGATGCGCCAGAAGGCACCATCCAGCTCATCAAACATCTGACGCGCGAGGCGATCTGGCAGCCCCGTTTCACCGCCCACGCCAACGCCGCAACGGCGCTGGAGGAGGTCGTGCTCGCCGTGCCCGACCCGGCGGAGGCGGCCGCCCGCTTCTCCCGCCTGGCCGGTTTGCCGGTCTCGCCAGACCCGGCGGGCGGCTTCGTCCTGGCGATGGACCGCGGCCGCATGCGCATCTTGCCGACAGAGGCGATCGGCGCCGTCTACCCTGGCGTCGCAGCCCCGGCGCTGCCGTCCATGGTGGGCATGACGGTGCGCACCGCCGATGGTTGCGCCGCCCTGCGCAACCTGCTGGGCGACGTACCGCACGATAAGGTGGGCGACGGTGTTCTGGTGCGTCCCGTCGCAGCCGGGGGCGCTGCGGTGTTGTTCACCTGACGTCGCCCGGCGGCCTCATCGCGACGGTTCTGCCGCCGAAAGAAGGCTTCTCTGCCGGCGCAGTGGGCGCGATCGGCCTGCTGGTGCATCGTCTGGCCCGCGACGCCGGGGGCGAAGTCGTGGGCCGACCGGTCGAACACCCGTTCACCGACGCCACCTTCCATCCGTCGACGCCGGGCTGGGGCTTCACGGCGACGTCGCGCTACACCGCCGGGGTCGCCGCGACCTTGCGCGGGATCGGCCCGGCCCTGGTCGAGGTGCACAACCGCCCGGAAATCGCCCTCAGCCTGGCGCGGCGTTTCCCCCGCGTTGCGCTGTTCCTCCACAACGACCCCCAGGGCATGCGCGGCGCCAGGACGGCCGCCCAGCGTGCCACCCTGTTGCAGAAGGTCGACCGCGTCATCACCGTATCCGCCCATCTGCGCCGCCAATTCCTCGAAGGGGTGGAAGGCGACGTCACCGTCATGCCGAACTGCATCGATGTGCCGGAGCGGTCGCGCAAGGTGCGGGAGCGGCTGATTTTGTTCGTGGGCCGCGTCGTCGCCGACAAGGGCGCCGACGCCTTCGTCGAAGCCTGCGCCGCCTCCTTGCCGCAACTGCCCGGCTGGCAGGCGGAAATGGTCGGCGCCGATCGCTTTGCCCCCGACAGTCCAGGCACCGATTTCACCGCCCACATCGCGGATCGTGCGCAACAGGCCGGTGTCGCCACGACCGGCTACCTGTCCCACGCCGCCGCCATGGAGCGAATGGGCCGTGCGGCCATCGTCGTCGTGCCCAGCCGCTGGCCCGAACCGTTCGGCATGACCGCGTTGGAGGCGATGGCCCACGGCGCCGCCCTCATCTGCTCCCGCCGTGGCGGCCTGCCGGAGGTTGCGGGCAACTGCGCCGTCTATGCCGACCCCGACGCGCCCGGCGCAATCAAGGACGCGATCCTGGCCCTGGCGAACGATCCGAACCGCCGCACCGCCCTGGCCGCCGCGGCGCGCAAGCGGGCGCAGACATACGATACCCCGGTGGCAGTCGCCCGGCTGCTCGCCTTACGAAGCGAGCTTTTGGCATGTTGATGGCGCTGGATCGTATTGCGGTGCTCTGCATCCTCGTCTGCCCGGTGTTCCTGCTGCACGGCCGGGCCGTGGCGGACGTGCTGATGGTGCTGACCAGCCTCTGCTTCCTGGCCCGCAGCGCCATCACCAGGGACTGGGCCTGGCTGCGCACCGGCTGGGTTATCGTTGCGGCGGTGTGGTGGCTGTGGCTGCTGGCGTGCTCGGTCCGGGGCGGGCTGATGCAGGCTGTGGTCGCCGTCCGCTTCCTCGTGTTCGTCGCCGCGGCCGAGCATTGGGTTCTTCGTATCCCCTGGCGCCGCGCATGGCTGGCGCGGATCACCGCTATTGCCGCCCTCTACATCGCCCTGCAATCGCTGCTGCAGGTGGTCACCGGCCGCAACCTGCAGGGCTACCGCCGATGGGGCGACGGCGAAATCACCGGCCCGTTCGAACACCCCCGCGCCGGCGCCCCGTTCAGTCGCTTGCTGTTCCCAGCGGTCCTGCCGGCGATGGCATGGATGAACCGATGGGCGGGCAGGGCGCTGCTGGTCGCCTCCGTCCTGGTGGTGGTGCTGATCGGCCAGCGCATGCCGCTGCTGCTCACCGGGCTAGGCCTGTTCGTCACCGCCCTGCTGCTGCCCCGTCTGCGCGCCGGCGTGCTGGCCGCCTGCGTCGGCGCGGTCTTGCTGGTGGCTGCGTCCGCCGTGGTGGTGCCCCCGACCTTCTACCGCCTGGTCGACAAATTCTCGAACCAGATGGAGCACTTCCCCGACAGCCCCTACGGCCTGATAGCGATGCGCGCGGCTGCCATGATCGAGGCGCATCCCGTCACCGGCCTTGGCTTCGACGGCTTCCGCCGCGACTGTGCGGAGCCGGAATATTTCCGGGGCTGGCGCGGCGGCGATGGCGGTGGCGCGAATGTCTGCGTGCAGCACCCGCATAACCATTACCTGCAAGCCGCCGTAGAATCTGGGTTTCCAGGTCTCATCCTGTTCTGCGCCCTTGTCCTGGCCTGGCTGCGCCCGCTGGCGGCCGGGCTGTGGCGTGACCCGGCGCCCCTCCGCGTCGGCCTGTTCGTGGCCGCCTTGGTGCAGGAATGGCCCATCGCCAGCAGCAGCGATCTGCTATCCATGCCGCTCTCCGGTTGGTTCTTCCTGCTGTTGGGGTTGGGGCTTGCCGAGAGCCGCGCCTATATGACGGCGCGAACTGTTCGAGGCGTCTGATGTCCGACCCGGCCGACCTAATTCCCGTCACCGTGCTCACCGGCTACCTCGGTGCCGGCAAGACGACCCTGCTCAACCGCATCCTCACGGAGAATCACGGCAAGAAATACGCCGTGATCATCAACGAGTTCGGGGAGTTGGGCGTCGACAACGACCTCGTCGTGGATACCGACGAGGAAGTGTTCGAGATGAACAATGGCTGCATCTGCTGCACCGTGCGCGGCGATCTGATCCGGATCGTCGGCGGCCTGGTGAAGCGGCGCGGCAAGTTCGACGGCATCATCGTCGAGACGACCGGCCTCGCCAACCCAGCCCCCGTCGCCCAAACCTTCTTCGTCGACGAGGGCGTTCGCTCCCGCACCAGGCTCGACGCGATCGTCACCGTGGTGGACGCCAAGAACCTGCCCGCCCGCCTGGCCGACAGCACCGAGGCCGCGGCCCAATTGGCCTTCGCCGACGTCATCCTGCTGAACAAGACCGACCTGGTGACGCCTGCGGAGCTGGAATCGGTCGAGGCCGAAATCCGCAAAATCAACCGTTTCGCCAAGATCCATCGCACCGAGAAGTCGGCGGTCGACGTCACCGCCGTGCTCAACCAGGGCGCCTTCGACCTGCAGCGCATCCTGTCCGACGTGCAGCCCGACTTCCTGACCGACAGCGAGCACGAGCATAACGACGACATCAACAGCATGTCGTTCGAGCTGACCAAGCCGATCGACCCGGAGAAGTTCAACGCCTGGATCGGCCAGTTGCTGGCGGAGAAGGGCCAGGATCTGCTGCGCACCAAGGGCATCCTGCACTACACCGGCGAGGACCGCCGCTTCGCCTTCCAGGCCGTCCACATGATCGCCGACGGCGACTTCATCGGCCCGTGGCCAGCCGGGGAGGCGCCTAAGTCCCGCCTGGTCTTCATCGGCCGCAACCTCAACCGCCCGCAACTGCGCCGCGGCTTCGAGTCGTGTCAGGCCGGATGAGCGAGACCGCCAACTTCGTCCTCGATACCAGAGGCGAATCCCGCGACCTCGATGCGTTCGTAGTCGCCGCCGCCTGGGTCGGCGACAAGCCCGCCTTCGCGCTCGGCGACGGGCGCCTGGTGATGGCCGATTGGCGGGAGGTCGCCGCCCATGACGGCGCCATCCTCTCGCTCGCCGCCGCCGCCGACGGCTTCATCACCGGCGGCGACGACGGCGCCTTCCGCCGCACGCCCCTTGAGGGCGACAGCGAGACGATCGCCGAATTCGGCCTGAAATGGGTGGAACAAGTCGCCGCCCATGGCAAGCTGATCGCCTGCGCCGTCGGCAAGACCGCGCATGTCTACGAGGCCGGGGTGAAGCTGAAGCAGCTCGACCATCCCTCCAGCGTCACCGGCCTGGTGTTCGACACCAAGGGCAAGCGCATCGCCGCCTCCCACTACAATGGCGCCACGCTGTGGTTCGTCGGTGCCAAGGTGGACAGCCCGCGCAAACTGGAGTGGAAGGGCAGCCACACGGGCGTCGCCATTCACCCCGCCAGCGAGGCGGTTGTGACCAGCATGCAGGAAAACTCTCTGCACGGCTGGCGCCTGGCCGATGGGCAGCACATGCGCATGTCCGGCTACCCGTCCAAGACCGAGTCGATGGGGTTCACCCGCAACGGCAAGTGGCTGGTGACCGCCGGGGCCGACACGATCGTCATGTGGCCGTTCTTCGGCGGCGGCCCGATGGGCAAGGCGCCCTCCGAAATGGCCGGCGGCGACAACGTCATCTGCACCCGCGTGGCCGCGCATCCGCAGCACGAGGTGGTGGCTGCCGGGTTCGCGGACGGGCTCGTGGTGCTGGCCGATATCGCATCCGAGCGCATCCTGCCCGTCGCCGCACCCGGCCACGGCAGCGTCTCCGCCCTCGCCTGGAGCGCCGACGGCTCGCGCCTGGCGCTGGGAACCGAATCAGGTTTCGCGGCCTTGGTCGATCTTAGTAAACGATAGGAGTCTCCCTCCATGGAAATGATTACCAACGGCGGCCTGCGCATGCCCAAGCTCGGTCTGGGCACCTGGCGCATGAAGGGGGATGAGTGTCGGGAGGCGGTGGAGCGTGCCCTGTCGCTCGGCTATCGCCACATCGACACGGCCGAGATGTATGGCAACGAGGAAGCCGTCGGCTCCGCCCTGAACGGCGCCCGGCTGCCCCGCAGCGACATCCACGTCACCACCAAGGTGTGGTGGGAAAACCTGAAGCCGGACGCGATGCGCCGCTCCATGGATGCTAGCCTGAAGAAGCTGCAGACCGACTATGTCGACCTCTACATGATCCACTGGCCCGCCAAGGACATGGATCTCCCCGAAGCCCTGGCCACGCTGATCAAGCTGAAGGAGGAGGGTCTGGCCCACGCCATCGGCGTCTGCAACTTCCCCGTCGCCCTGCTGCGCCAGGCCGTGGAGGAGATCGGCGCGCCGTTGGTGGCCAATCAGGTGGAATACCACGTGCTGCTGGACCAGACCCCCGTGCGCAACTTCCTGCAATCGCACGACATGGCGCTGACGGCCTATTGCCCGATTGCCCAGGGCAAGCTCGCCGACCATGAGGAACTGGGCGTCATCGCCAAGAAGCACAATTCCACCGCGGCCCAGATCGCCTTGAAATGGCTGCTGGACCAACCCGGCGTCGCTGCCATCCCCAAGGCCGGCCGCCGCGAAAGCCAGGTCGCCAACCTCGAAGCCATGAAGATCGTGCTGGACGACGCCGACCGCGCCGCCATCGCGGCCCTGCCAAAGGCGCAGCGCATGGTTAATCCTGGCTTCGCGCCAGCCTGGGATAAAGCCGCCTAGGCGCGCCAAGGGGTGGAGGGGACGACTGTCCCCTCCCGGGTGCAGGGTGGAACCCTGCTGCTTGCCTTACCGGGCCGCGAATTGCTTCGCCCCAAACATCACCTCGCGCTCCTCCGGCGTCATCGCGCCCTTGCGCTGGTTCTCCGCCAGAACCGCCACCCCACGTTCCACCGCCGGCCGCGCTGCAATCGAGTCGTGCCAGCGCTTCACGTTGGGATACGCCGCCAGATCGATATTCCGCCGCTCCGGGTTCCGGATCCAGGGGAAGGTGGCGATGTCGGCGATGGAGTAGCTATCCCCCGCCAGCCATTTCGTCTTCGCCAACTGCGCCTCCAGCACCCGGTGCAGGCGCGCCACCTCGTTGGTGTAGCGCTCGATGGCGTAGGGGAGCTTTTCGACGGCGTAATTGGCGAAATGGCCATACTGCCCGAACATCGGCCCAACGCCGCCCATCTGGAACATCAGCCATTGTAGGCAGTGATACCGGGCCGCCGGGCTGGTCGGCATCAGCTTGCCGGTCTTCTCCGCCAGATAGATCAGGATCGCGCCCGACTCGAACAGCGACAGCGGGCCGCCGGGTGCGTCGTCGTCGACGATGGCCGGGATGCGGTGGTTCGGGGTAATTGCCAGGAATTCCGGCTTGAACTGCTCCCCGGCGCCGATATTCACCGGCACGACCTCGTAGGGCAGTTCCAACTCCTCCAACGCGATATGGACCTTATGTCCGTTCGGCGTCGGCCAACTCCAAACCTGGATCATCGGGGCACTCCGTTCTTCCCGCCGCTGCTATATCGGAGCGGCAGCGGGAGATCACGCGTGCCGCGATCACGATGCCTTCGTCACCAGGCCATCTGCGGCCGCAAGCCGGTCGTGCCACTGCCGGCGCTGCGATGCTGCTGCTTTGGCGTCTGCCACTGCTTGGTCGGCATGAACCGCGGCGCCAGGAATTGGTAGGTCTTGGCCAGCAGCGCGGTGATGTCGTCCACCATTTCGTCCACGCCGTCCCACTGGCCCAGCAGCGGGTCCCAACTGCGTTGGTTGCGATACAGCCAATCGCGGTTGCTGCGGATGAAGGCGCGTTGGTTGTCGACGTTGCGCATCATGCTGCTGAACTCGCCGGTCTGCGCGTCCACGTCGTCGAACCGATCGCGCAATTGCTTGTAGGCAAGCATCGCCAGCCGATGAACCTGCCCGAGCGTGTCGGACGCGGTGGTCATGCGACGCCGGGCCAGTAGCACCTGCGCCATGCGGCGGCACAGCCCTTCCACCCGGGCCAGCAGGCGCTGCCGCAATGCCTCGATATAGGCCAGTTCGTGCGACATCTCTTCCAACAGGCGCAGCACGTTGGTCGCGTCGTGCAGATCCAGCTTTTGGGCGGCGGGCATGGCAACTTCGACCACCTCGTCCTTCAGCCCCTGGTCATCCGCCAGGCGTAGCAGGGTAATCTCGTCCCGCTCCGCATTGGCCCACCGGCTGTTGGGTGACAGCCAGGCCACCAGGTTCAGCCGGATCCGCGTCGTCGCCAGCCGTATGTGCTGCGGGCTCGGGCGCCAGCTTGCCTCCCCGGTCAACACCTCGGTCGGCAACCGGTCGCCCGGCGCCAGGCTGGGCACGTATTCCAGCGCCGAGCCGATCAGGTCCAGCATCCGGCCATCCGGCGAATCTTCCTCGATCCCGAACTCGCGCCGAAGCGACGAGAGCGGCAATTGCGCCTCGCGCTCACCCAGCGTCACGGCCATCATGGGTTTGCCGTCGGTGTCCGAGCGGCGAAACCTGATCTCACCAAACGTGGTGAACACGTGGCTTTGCAGCACACAGCGTTCAGGCAGGGGAGGTTGGGTGGCTAATGCGGACATTTTTCACTCGACGGGACGTGCCCCAAATTGTGGGATAGAGATTAAGAAATCCCTGCCGGATCGTCCTATTATCGAGACGTCTGAGACGTCCGCGACTTGCCCGCGAGTTACATTGTTGCCACCTGCGCCACGCCGCCTTGCACCCGGCAGCCGCCTGAGCCAGCCTTGGCCGATGAAATCCCAGCGTTTTCCGGCGCCCTATCCGGCCGCCTGCCGCCCAGTCCAACGCGCAGCCTTCCACGATCGCGTCGGACCGGCTTGATGCGGCGACTAGGGCGTTTTCTCAGAAATATCGGCTATCTCGCCGCGCCGTATTTCCGCTCGCAGGAGAAATGGTCCGCCTGGGGCCTGCTGCTGTTCGTGCTGGCCGCCGACTTCGCGCTCGTGCGCATCAACGTCCTGGTCAATCTGAACGGGGGCGCGTGGGTCAACGCGCTTCAGCAATACGACTCAGTTACGTTCTTTCACCTTCTGCTCAGTTACGAGCCGAGTGAGGACGGCCCCTTCGGCATCATCCCCGGCTTCGTTCCCCTGGTGGTGGTGGCGCTGCTGATCTGGGTCAATGGCCGCTACATGCGCCAATGGCTGCAGATCCGCATGCGCCGCTGGCTGACGGCGTACTACCAGGACAAATGGCTGGCCGACCGTGCCTACTACCAAATGCAGTTGCAGCCGGAGACACTGGGCAACGACAACCCCGACCAGCGGATCAGCGAAGACATCGCCGATTTCGTCGAAAGCGCGCTGGTGCTGGGCTTCGGCCTGCTGACCAACATCGTCTCGCTCGTTTCGTTCCTGCAGATCCTCTACATGCTCTCCTTCCCGGTCAGCGTGTTCGGCTTCAACATCCCCGCCTATCTGGTGTGGGTCGCCTTCGGCTACTCGGTGATCGGCACCCTGCTGGCCCAACTCATCGGCCGGCCGCTTGTGTCGCTGAACTTCATCCGCCAGCGTCTGGAGGCGGATTATCGTTTTGCCCTGGTCCGGCTGCGTGAAAATGCGGAGGGCGTGGCCCTTTATGCCGGGGAGAAGGACGAGGGCCAGATCCTCAGCCGCCGCTTCACCGCTATCGTTGCCAATTTCCGCAGCATCATGTCGCGCAACTGGCTGGTGAACGCCTTCACCTATTCCTACGGCCAGGTCGCCGGCATCATTCCGTTCCTGGCGGCCTCACCGCTGTACTTTGCCAAGCAGATCTCGTTCGGCACCCTGTCCCGCGTCGCCGGGGCGTTTGGGGAGGTGCAGTCCTCCGCCTCTTGGATCGTCGACAACTACATGGTGCTGGCGAACTGGGCCTCCACCGTCGAACGTCTGGCCACTTTCGGCCGCAGCCTGGACGCGATGCAGGCGCAGCTCGGCACCGGGATCGCGCAGGTTATCGGCACCGGCAAAACCTTCGAAATCCGCGACCTGCATCTGCAATTGCCGAATCAGGCAACCCTGCTGGAGCACACGAACCTCACGCTGGCGCCAGGCACCACCACGGTGCTCAGCGGCCGGTCCGGCGGCGGCAAATCCACCCTGTTCCGGGCGATGGCCGGCATCTGGCCGTTCGGCAGCGGCACGGTGCAGCGACCGGCGGGCAAGGTGATGTTCCTGCCGCAGAAGGCCTACATCCCGCTGGGTACCCTACGCCGGGCCGTCGCCTACCCGGCGGCGATCGACGCGTACTCCCAACAGGAGATCGTGGCGGCGCTGGGCGACGCTGGGCTGGGCTTCCTGGCGCCGGAACTGGACGTCGACATGGCCTGGGGCCAACGCCTGTCGGGTGGCGAGCAGCAACGCCTGGCCCTGGCCCGCGCCCTGCTGTCCAAACCCGATTGGTTGTTCCTGGACGAGGCCACCGCCAACCTGGACCCAGACGGCGAGGCGGACCTCTACCGTTTGTTGCGCGAGCGCCTGCCCGGCACGACGCTGCTTTCCATCGCGCACCGCCCGGACGTTGTGGCCCAGCACGAAACCCACCTGGTCTTGCAAAAAACCCCGGCAGGCGGCGTGATCACGCACGAGCCGCTGCCTGCGGCCGAATGACGATGGGAGAGCCCGTGATGATCGACCTACGCAGCGACACCGTAACCCGCCCCACCCCGGCCATGCGGGCGGCCATGGCCGCGGCGGAGGTCGGTGACGACGGCTACGGCGACGATCCCAGCGTCAACGCGCTGGAGCGCAAGGCCGCCGACATGCTTGGCAAGGAGGCGGCGCTGCTGCTGCCCACCGGCACCATGGGCAACATCACCGCCGTCTTCGCCCAAACCGGCCGGGGCGACGAGGTGCTGGTCGAATCCACCGCCCATATCTATCGAACGGAGCAGGGCGGCATGGCCTCGCTCGCCGGTGTGCCCTACCGCGTGCTGCCCGGCGTGCGCGGTGCCGTTCCGTTCGAGCGGCTGCAATCCGAAATCGCCGGCAGTGGCTACAGCACCCGCCTGCACCCGGCGCTGCTATGCCTGGAAACCACTCACAACGCCGCTGGCGGCACCGTGCTTCCGCTAGACTATCTGGCAGCCGTGCGTGCTTTGGCGACCGAGCATGGCATCGCCGTCCACATCGACGGCGCCCGCGTGTTCAACGCCGCCATCGCCCTTGGGGTCCCGGTGGCGGAGATCGCCCAGCACGCCGATACCATCACGTTCTGCCTGTCGAAGGGCCTCGGTGCGCCAGTCGGGTCTGTGCTCTGCGGGCCAGAGGCGGTGATCCGCCGTGCGCGCCAAACCCGCAAGATGCTAGGCGGCACGATGCGTCAAAGCGGCGTGCTGGCCGCCGCCGGGCTGGTGGCCTTGGACACGATGGTCGGCCGCCTGGCCGATGATCACCGCCGGGCAAATCACCTGGCCGCGGGGCTACAGGCAATCCATCCCTCCCTCTGCGAGACCCCGGAAACCAACATCGTCTACGTCGACCTCGCCCCCTCCAGCCTATCCGCCCCGGAATGGTGCCAGCGCCTGGGCACCGCCGGGATCACGTGCAAACCCTATAGTGCCACCCAGGTCCGACTTCTGACCCACGCCGACATCTCCGACGCCGACATCGAAGCCGCACTCGCAGCCTTCCAATCGATCTGGCCCGCAAAGCAATCCCGCGCCGCCTAACGTAGGGTGGGCGATCGGCCCACCCCCCATCGCTCAAAACTCCTCCCAACTCTCCGCCTTGGCAACCACGCGCTTCGGTGCATCAACCCGACCACGCAGCATCGGCACCACCTGTGCCTTTCGCGCCCCGTCTTGCGTCACCTCAACAACCCGAAACTTTGCCGTCAGCTCCTCCAGCCGCAGCGTGTCCTGCGCGAGCGAGTGGCTGGCCGCCGTGCTCTGCTCCACCATCGCGGCGTTCTGCTGGGTTACCTGGTCCATCTGGTTGATCGCTGTATTCACCTGCGCCAGCCCGCTCGCCTGCTCGTGCGCGCTGGCCGCAATTTCCGCGACGACGCCGTCGATCTCCGCCACCTGGCCGACGATCCGCGCCAACGATCGGCCGGTTTCGCCCACCAGCGCGACCCCGCGATCCACCTGTTGCGACGACGTGGAGATCAGCGCCTTGATCTCCTTCGCGGACTCCGCACTGCGTTGCGCCAGGGCGCGAACCTCGCTGGCGACCACGGCAAACCCCCGCCCGGCATCCCCCGCGCGCGCTGCCTCGACCCCCGCATTCAAGGCCAGCAGATTGGTCTGGAACGCGATCTCGTCGATTATCCCGATAATCTGGCTAATCTGCCGTGCGGAGGTCTCGATGGCGCCCATCGCGCTCACCGCGTCCCCTACGACCTTTCCCGAATGTTCTGCATCCGCCTTCGCGGTGGACACCACGCCGCGCGCCTTCTCCGCCCCCTCGGCGGTTTTGCGCACTGTGGCGGTGATCTGGTCCAGCGCCGCCGCGGTCTCCTCCAGGCTCGCTGCCTGCTGCTCGGTCCGGCGGGACAGATCGTCCGCCGCCTGGGTGATCTCCCCGGTGCCCGAGCGCAGCCCGGCAGTGTTCTCGATGATGACGGCCAGCGTGGACTGCAACTGCGCCACCGCAGCGTTGAAATCGCGGCGCAGGCTTTCGTACTCCGCCGCGAACGGGTCGGACAGCCGCACCGTCAGGTCGCCATGCGACAGCCGGGTCAGCCCGGTGGCCAGGCCGTCCACCACGGACGTCTGGCGTGCCTCTGCCTCCGCCCGCTCGGCCTCTGCCCGGTGGCGCTCCACCTCCGCCTCGGCACGGTGGGTGACAGCGATCTGTTCCAGATCGGCGGCGCGGATCATCGACTCCTTGAACACCTGCACCGCGGCCGCCATCGCGCCGATTTCATCCCGCCGCGCCGTGTCGCTGATGGCGGTGGCGGTATCGCCCTCCGCCAACTGCACCATGCTGCGCGACAACCGCCCCAGCCCGCCCGCGACCGAGCGCTGGATGAGCAGGCTGAACCCACCGACCAGCAGCAGCACCGCAGCCACGGCAGCGCCGAATATCGCGCCCATCCGCCACATCGCGCGATCCACATCGTCCACATAGATGCCGGAGATGGCGAACACCGCGCCGCCCGGCGCCAGCGCCTGGGCATAGGTCAGCTTCGGCTCAGGGATTTTGGAGCCGGGTCGGTTCGTCTTGTACCAGTAATACCCATGGCCCTTGTCGCGAGCGATGTCGCGACCGGATTCGACGATGGGAACGCCGTCCGGGTCCTTGTGCCCGAACCGCTGGCCTCCAACGCGCTCCGGCTCGGATGGGGCGGCGATCTGGATGCCGGTGTCGGTGTAGATGTTGACGTAGTTGTCGCCGTCGTAGCGCAGCGCGTTGGTCACCTCGACCAGCTTGGCCCGCGCGGCATCGTTCGTCAGTGTGCCAGCGGCGACCTGCTTGTTCAGCGTCGTGGCCCAGCCCGCAACCATCTCGACAGCATTGCGGATCTTGACCCGGCGGTCATCCATCATCTGCTCGCGAACCACCCACAGCGACAGGCAACCCACCGCCACGATCGCGAGTGCCGTTACCGCGATATTGGCGCTCAACTTCGTGCCAACGCGTTTGTTGTTCAGCCAGCCTATCATGCAGCCCTCACTGGAGTCGGAGGACTGTCCCATAGGAGGATTAATTAAGGTTGACGGCCCCAATTTGGCGAAGTGCCGGGTTTCACAGCCGGGCAATCTCGTCGATGCTATCGCCCGACTATGCCGCACCATGAGGGAGATGAGGCTTGATCCGCAGAGCGACCGAGGATGACATCCCCCGTATCAACCAGATCCGGAACTCCGTCACCGAGAACCGCCTGTCCAGCCCATCGCTCGTGACACCCACCCAACTCCGCTGGTTCATCGACAACCCGGGGATCTATCTGTGGCTGGAAGCGGGGACGATCCTCGGCTTCTCCGCTGCCGATCCGCGGGACGGCAGCATCTGGGCCCTGTTCATGGACCCGGCGCATCAGGGCCGCGGCATCGCCCGCACCCTATTCGCCCGCGCCTGCCTTGTGCTCAAGGAGACGGGGCACAAGCGCATCTGGCTGATGACCCAGCCCGGCACCCGGGCCGAGCGGTTCTATCTGGCCGCCGGTTGGGAGCGCGCCGGCATGAAGAACGGCCAGGTGCTGTTCGAGGCGGACATCGGCCGCGTCACCTAGGCTGCCCTCATGCTATGCAGGCCGCCATGACGATCCCCAATCGCGACATCTCCACGCGCCGCCCGGACCTTGCCCGCTGGCTCGGCTCCACCAACGACATCACCCAGCAATTCCTCGCCTTCGGTGGCCGGCCGGACGTCGTGAGCCTCGCCGGTGGCCTCCCCGCGGCCGAACTATACCCGATCGCCGCGATCCAGGCCGCCACCGAACGCGCCTTGACCCGGCATGGCACCGCAGCCCTGGAATATGGCGCGGTCGCCGGGCTGCAGGATCTGCGCGAGCACCTCGCGGCTCGCATTTCCCAGGAAACCGGCGGCCAATTCACCGCAGAAAACGTGCTGGTCACCACTGGGTCCCTGCAAGGCCTATCCCTGGTCGGCACGGTGCTGTTGGACGAGGGCGATCTGGTCGTGGCGCAATCCCCGACCTATCTGGGCGCGCTGGACGCCTGGCGCCCCCGCCAACCGACCTATGCCAAGCTGGACTGGACCCTACCGGACCCGATACCCGACGATCCATTCCGCCGCGCCAAATTCGTCTACACCGTGCCCAACTACTCGAACCCCACCGGCATCCTCGTCTCCCAGGAAAGCCGGGCCGCGCTGCTGGACAAGGTGGTCGAAACCGGCACTTGGCTGGTGGAGGACGACCCCTACCAAACCATCGCCCTGGACGAGCCGCCCGGCCGCAGCATCCTGGCGCTCTGCGCGGCCCGGGCGCGCGGCCCCTATGCCGGCCCGGTGATCTATCTCGGCACCGTGTCCAAAAGCCTGGTTCCCGGCCTGCGCTGCGGCTGGGTAATCGCCGAGCCCGGCATGATCCAGGCCCTGGCCCTCGCCAAACAAGCCTCCGACATGAGCAGCAGCATGCTCACCCAGGCGATCACCCTGGCGCTGCTGGAAGACGGGTTCGACCGCACCCACGCGCAAACCACCACCGCCACCTACCGCGAACGCCGCGACGTCCTATGCGACGAAGCGGCACTGCGCCTGGCCGAATGGTTCGAGTGGGACAAGCCCGTCGGTGGCATGTTCCTGTGGATGCGCGCCCGCAACAACGCCATCGACACCGACGAACTCTACCGCTTCGCCGTGGAGAAGAAGGTCGCCTTCGTCCCCAGCAGCGTGTTCGATTTCGACGGGCAGGACCGCTTCGCCATGCGGCTGAACTTCACCCGCAGCCACCCGGACCTGATCCGCGAAGGCGTGCGCCGGCTGGAAGCCGCGGTCCTGAAATACCTCGCCGCCCGTTAGGCTAGCCCGGGTTCCAAACCGGCGTCAGCCACTCCGCATGGTCGTTGGTTTCGCCCCGCACCAGCGCGAAATACCGTTCCTGCAGCCGCCGCGTGATCGGCCCCGGCTTCGCATCGCCCACGGGCAGGCGGTCGACCGTGAGGATCGGCTGCACTTCCTGGCCGGAGCCGCAGAAGAACGCCTCATCCGCGGCATACAACTCCGTCCGATCGATCTCCCGCTCATCCGTGGGCGCCGTTGCGATCTCACCCAATAACTCGATCACCGTGGCGCGCGTCACGCTCTCCAAGATCGAACTGGTGATGCTCGGCGTAATCGGCCGTCCGTTGCGCACCATGAAGAAGCAGGACCCCGGCGATTCCGCCACATGCCCCCGATTGGTCAGCAGCAGGACATTGTCGTAGCCGTCCAACTTGCCCTGCATACCGGCCAGTCGGCCGTTCACGTAGTTCGCCGTCGCCTTCACCCGCGCCGGCATGCTGGTGTCCGGGATGCGCTGCCAGGACGACACGCCCACATTCACGCCATTCTGCACCGCCGGGTTGCTGGGGCGGGGCAGGGCGGCGACCATCCAGCCGATCGGCCCGGGGGACTGCATCTCCCCATCGCCATCCACCCACACCATCGGCCGGATATGCACATCCTCCCGCAACGCGTTGGCGCGCACGACGGCGAGGATCTGCGCCTCCACCATCTCGCTGGTCAGGCTGTGCTCGTATCGCATGACGCGCATCGAGTATTGCAGCCGATCCAGATGCTCCTTCAGGCGGAACAGGAACATTTCGCCCTTGCGTTCGTTCCAGTAGCCGCGAATGCCCTCGAAGACGCCGGCGCCATACTTCACGCCCGGCGCCAGCACGTGCACCTTGGCATCGGCGTAGGGGACGATTTCGCCGTTGAACGAGAGATAGCGGGGCTGGGCCATGGCACGCGACTTCCCTGTTGCTTCGCCACTACCGTGCAAGCGCCGTTCCAGTAAGATGGCGCGCGCCTTGCATCGCTCTGGGCATCGTTTTGGGCACAAGATAGGGGAATTTGCAGATGCGCCTTGCCGCGTTACTGATCATGCTGGCGTTGGGTCTTGTGCCGACGCTCAGCCACGCCGCCTCGACATTGGACACCGTAAAGGCGCGGGGCGTGCTCCGCTGCGGCACCGAAAACGACACCCCCGGCTCCGGCGCGCCGGACAGCAATGGCGTGTTGCAGGGCATCGACATCGAATACTGCCGCGCCATCGCCGCCGCCGTGTTCGGCGATGCGTCAAAGGTGACGTTCATCCACACCTCCACGCTCAACCGCTTCAGCGTGCTGCAATCCGGCGATGTCGACGTGCTGATCCGCGAAACCACGCTGCTATTCAGCCGCGACACGCAGATCGGCCTGATCTTCGCCAACACCATCATGTACGACGCCCAGGGCGCGCTGGTTGCGGCCAAGACCGGGGCTAAATCACTCGCCGATCTGGACGGCGCCAGCATCTGCGTGTTCCCCGGCTCCAACTCCGAACTGAACATCGCCGACTACTTCCAGTCGCACGGGCTGAAATACACCCCGATCTCGATCGACAACGCCGACGCCTTGCGCCGCAGCTTTTTCGAAGGGCGCTGCGACGTGTTCACCGGCGACCGGTTGATGCTGTCGTCCAATCGCTCGATCGCGAAGACCCCTACGGATTACGTGGTGCTGCCCGATCTGCTGGCGAAATCCCCGCTGGGCCCAATGGTGCGCCAGGGTGACGACCAGTGGCTGAACATCGTGAAATGGGTCGTCAACGTCACCTTCCTGGCCGAGGAAAAGAAGATCACCAAGGCCAATGTCGACTCCGCCCGCACCAGCACCGACCCGGAGGTGAAGCGTATGCTGGGCGGCACGCCGGGCATGTCCAAGCAATTGGGCCTGAACGACGATTGGGCGTATCAGGTCATCAAGCAGATCGGCAATTACGCCGAGATCTACGACCGCACCCTGGGCGACGGCTCCAGCCTGAAACTCCCGCGCGGCCTGAACAAATTGTGGAGCGACGGCGGCCTGCTCTACTCGCCGCCCTTCCTGTAGGCCCGGGGCGACCCGGCGCGTGGCATCCATCGCCCTAACCGTTGCAACCTGTCT
Organism: Acidisphaera sp. L21; assembly: GCF_009765685.1. GTDB lineage: Bacteria > Pseudomonadota > Alphaproteobacteria > Acetobacterales > Acetobacteraceae > LMUY01. Next base: position 194,495 of record NZ_LMUY01000015.1, read on the forward strand.
GCCGCCGGGTTGGGGGCGATGGGTGGCGAACCGGCGAACCCAAGCGATCCTGGCGCAGGTGCTGGGCGCGGTGGCGCTGGTCGCCATCGCAATTTTGCTGACGACGACGCTGATCGGCAATCTCGCGCGCCTAAACCTGACCACGGGGTTTGAATTCCTCTGGCGCCCGGCGGGCATGAAGATCGGTGAGTCCGTCTTCCCCCTGGCGCCGTCGGATAGCTTCGCATGGGCGGTCGTCGCCGCCATACTCAACACCATCCGCGTCGCGGTCGCCGGCATCGTACTGGCCACGATCATCGGCACCGCGATCGGCATCATGCGGCTCAGCAGCAACCCGCTGCTGCGCGGCGTCACCACCGTGTATGTCGAAGTGTTCCGCAACACGCCGCTGCTGCTGCAAATCCTGTTCTGGTCCGCCATCCTGCTGAAGCTGCCAGCGATCCGCCAAGCGATCAGCCTCGGCGACTGGGCGTTTCTCAGCCAGCGCGGCCTGCAACTGCCCAGCCTGATGCTCCATGCCGGTGTGGCGCTATGGCCCGGCGCCATCGCCGCCATCCTGTGCGGAATCGCAGCCTTCCTGCTGGCCCGGCGTCGCAACCGCGCCGCCGCGATCGCACTGGGCGTCCTGGCCGCCATCCTCGCGCTGCTGGTCGTCTGGAGCGCCCAAGGCGCCGTGGGCGTCGAGCGCCCCGTGCGCAAACTCTTCGGCTTCACCGGCGGCTTCACGCTCACCCCCGAATTCTGCGCCCTACTGGCGGGGTTGACCGCCTACACCGCCGCCTTCATTGCCGAGATCGTGCGCGGCGGCATCCTCGCCATCCCGAGCGGCCAGTGGGAGGCCGCGCGCAGCCTTGGCCTACGCAACGGCGCCATCCTGCGGCACATCGTGTTGCCGCAGGCGCTGCGCGTCATCCTGCCGGCGATGACCAGCCAGTATGTCGGCCTGGTCAAGAATTCCAGCCTTGCCGTCGCGATCGGCTATCCGGATCTGTTCTGGGCCATCTCCACCGCCATCAACGTCACCGGCCATGCAGTGGAAGGCGTGGCGCTGATGATGGTCTGCTACCTCGTCCTCACGCTCGGCACATCGGGTGCGATGAACACCTGGTACAGCCGCATGATCCGCCGCGGCGCCCGATGAGGAGCTTCCTACGCCTACGTGCCCTGGTGAACTCCCCGGTGAATATCGGAATAACGCTCGCCTGCCTGGCGCTGCTCGCCTGGATGGTGCCACCGCTGCTGCATTGGGCCGTGCTGGACGCCGCCTGGTCCGGCGGGCCCGAGGCATGCCGCGCCGCCGCCGGGGCGTGCTGGCCCTATGTCGGGCAGAAATACGGCTTCTTCCTTTTTGGCTTCTACCCGTCCGAAGCCCGCTGGCGTCCGCTGCTCGCGTTGCTCCTGATGCTGGCGTTGCTGGCCGGCAACCTGGTGCCACGCTTCTGGAATCGCCGCCTGCTGATCGCCTGGCCCATCATCCTGGCCCTGGTGGTATGGATCCTGGGCGGCGGCCTCGGTCTGCCACCCGTGCCCACCGAATCCTGGAGCGGCCTGCCGCTCACGTTGCTGATCGCGAGCTTCGCGCTCGTGCTGGGCTTCCCGCTCGGCGTGCTGCTCGCCCTGGGCCGCACATCCAAGCTGCCGTTCTTCCGCATGGTATGCACCGTGTTCATCGAGCTACAGCGTGGTCTGCCACTGGTTGCGGTGCTGTTCATGGCGAGCGTCATGATGCCGCTGTTGGTGCCGGCGGGCGTGACGCCGGGCAAGCTGCTGCGCGCCTACCTCGCCTTCACCCTGGTCGCCGCCGCCTTCATCGCCGAAATCATCCGCGGCGGGTTGCAGGCGGTGGCGCCGGGCCAGGCGGAGGCCGCAACCGCCTTAGGCCTGGGCTATTGGCGCACCATGCAGCGCATCGTGCTGCCGCAATGCCTGCGCGTCTCCGTACCATCCCTGGTCGGCGTCGCCATCAGCTTCTTCAAGGACACCTCCCTCGTCACCGTCATCGGGTTGACCGACCTGCTGGGCGCCGTCGGTGCTGCCTCCCGCGACCCGGTGTGGCTGGGGCACGATGTGGAGGGTTACGTTTTCGCGGCGCTGGTGTATTTCACCTTCTGCTTCAGCGCGTCCCGCTACGCCGCCTGGTTGGAGCGGCGGTTGCAGGATGGCGCCCGTATCGCCCGCGCCGCGGCAGTGGAACAAGCCTACGCGTCCCGCCTGGCCATCCGATCCGAAGCCAGCACCGCTTAATTTCCGGGAGACACGACATGACGCAGTTATCCGCACGCATGGGCCAGTATCGCCCATCCCCAACCGTCGCGATGAGCGCGCTGGTGCGCAAGCTGAAGGCCGAGGGCCGCAGCATCATCGGCCTGGTGGGCGGCGAGCCGGATTTCGCCACGCCCGACAACATCAAGGAAGCGGGCATCCGCGCCATCACCACCAACAACACTCGCTACACCGACGTCGACGGCACCGTCGCCCTCCGCACCGCGTTGTCCGAGAAGTTCAAGACGCAGAACAACCTGGACTACAAGCCCGACCAGATCGTGGTCACCAGCGGCACCAAGCCGCTGCTGCACGCTGCCCTGCTGGCCATGACCGACCCGGGGGACGAGGTCATCATCCCCGCGCCGCATTGGGTATCCCACCCCGACATCGCCCGCATCGCCGGCGCCGTCCCCGTCACCGTGCCATGCCCATCCGAAACCGGCTTCCGCCTGTCGCCCGAGGCGCTGGAGGCGGCGATCACCCCGCGCACCCGCGTGTTGATCCTGAACTCCCCCAACAACCCGACCGGCACCGCCTACCAGGAAGACGAATTGCGCGCGCTGATTGCGGTGCTGAAGCGCCACCCGAACGTGTGGGTCCTGACGGATGAGATCTACGAACACATCCGCTTCGACGGCCACGTCGCCCCCTCCATCGCCGCGCTGGATCCGGAAATCTACGACCGCGTGGTGACGGCGAACGGCTTCTCCAAGGGTTACGTGATGACCGGCTGGCGCATCGGTTTCGCCGGCGGCCCGGTGCCGATGATGAAGGCGATCAAGCTCATCATCGGCCAACTCGTCGGCTCCCCCAGCGCCATCGCCCAGGCCGCCGCGGTGGAGGCATTGACCGGCGACCAAAGCTTCATCGAGGAAAACGCCGCCATCTTCCAGGAGCGGCGGGACATCGCGCTGCAGACCCTGCAGCAGACGCCCGGCCTGCGCTGCCACACGCCGGAGGGTGCGTTCTACCTGTTCGGCGACTGCTCCGGCGTGATCGGCCGCAAGCTGCCGAACGGCAAGGTGATCGAGACGGATGAGGATTTCGTCATGGGCTCGATCGAATTCGCCGGGGTGGCGCTGGTGCCGGGTAGCGCGTTTGGCCTGTCGCCGTATTTCCGCCTGTCCTACTCGCTGGATACCGAGCAACTGCGCATCGCGATGGATCGCCTGCGCCGCTACTGCAACGAACTGGTCTAGCCCGGCGATGCCGCGCCCTCTCCATCCGGGGGAGGGCGCCTGCCAACCACCAGCATCCGAAGAAGACGCCGCATGTCATCCACCGCCCCTGTCATTCTCGTCCTGATAGACCTTAATCCCGTCAGCCTGGCCAAGCTGGAATCGCATTATTCCATCATTCAGGGTCGAACGCGCGAGGATTGTCTGGCCGTTGCGGCCGACCACGCCGGCAGCATCCGCGCGGTGTTGACCAACGGCACCACTGGCTTGACCGGCGAGGTGATGGCCGCGTTTCCCAACCTCAGCATCGTGATGGCACAGGGGGTCGGGTTCGAAGGCATCGACGTGCCGGCAGCCCGTGCCCGGGGCATCACGGTAACGCATGGCCCGGGCACCAACGGGGAGTCGGTCGCCGATCACACGATGGCGCTGATGTTGGCCGCAATGCGCGATATCCCCGTCAGCGACGCAGCAGTGCGCGCGGGCAAGTGGCGCAGCGGTTCCACCATGCGCCCGATCGCCAGCGGCAAGCGCGTCGGCATCCTCGGCCTTGGCGATATCGGCGGCCGTATCGCCAAGCGCTGCGAGGCCTTCAACATGAGCGTCGCCTACCACAATCGCCGCAAGCTACCCGATGTAGGCTGGACCTACGTCGCGTCCACCCTGGAACTCGCCGAGTGGTCGGACGTGCTGATCTGCGTGCTACCCGGCGGCGCTGCCACACGCCACCTGATCGGCAAGGCCGAGATGGACGCCCTGGGCAAGGACGGCTTCCTGGTCAACGTCGGCCGCGGTTCCGTCGTCGACACCGATGCATTGATCTCCGCCCTGTCGGAACACCGCCTGGGTGGCGCCGCCCTGGACGTGATCGACGGCGAGCCGAAAGTGCCCGATGCGCTATGTAAGCTGCCGAACGTCGTGCTGACCCCACATATGGCCGGCCGTTCCCCGGAATCGGTTGCCGCGACGATCGGCCTGGTTATCGAGAACTTGGCGGCGCATTTTGGCGGTCAACCGGTGCTGACGCCGGTGCCGGCGTAGCCGTCGCCGGCGGGTGGCTGTCCAGATAGCCGAGGCAGGTGCGAATGATCGGCGCGCAATACGCGTCCGGCGCTAGCGTCGCGTTCTTCTCACCGGAATACAGGATGTTGGTGACGTGGCTTTGGTCCAGCCGGAATGTCGCATGGCAATACGCGCCATTCGACATACCAATCCCACCCACGATCGGCACGGTGAAGCTGGTACTGGCCGTTGAGTTGGCGTAGTAGGTCAAGATATCGGTGGATCCGAATGTACTATGCTGATCTGGCACACCCAGGCAGGTTTCCAGATCCACCTCGCTGAGCCCAATTAATCTGTCCTGCGCTTGGTGCGCAAGATGGGAATCCTGGATCGCACACCCGGCCAATAGCGGCAGGAGAGCGATAACGCGGGGAGTAGTGTAGCAATGCTTCATCCCTTGCCAACGCTTCGCAACTGCGAACGGTTTGCCCACGGGCCATTCAGTTTACCCGACGCTTACGTAATCCTGGGCCCGATCCCGCTCCCGCAACGCCGGGTCACGCGCTGCAACCGGCCCGTACCCGCCGCCGCCCGGCGTGCGGATCAGCACCGTGGATCCCTGCTGCAAGTGGTGCGGCCGGCGCGTATCCGCCGCCACCCCATCGATGATCACCGCCCCCAGCCCACCGGCATCCCCGCCACCAAGCCCCGGCGCGGCGATGCTGGTCCGCTCCGTCATGAAGAACGCCGAACTGCCCGCCGCCCCGCGCAGTTCCACCAGCGCCTCCTGGCCCAGCCCGCCGCGATGCGTGCCATCCCCGCCAGAGCCCGGTGTCAGCCGCTTGTACCGGATCAACACCGGCGCCGCCCGTTCCGCCACTTCGACGGGGGTCGTGGAAATATTGCTGGGCCATGACAGGCAACTCACCCCATCGCTGGCGGCGCGCCCGCCCAACCCGCCGTTGAAGAACAGCACGCAAGCATAGCGGCGCCCCTGGTCTTCCCCGATCAACGTCATGTTCCACAGCGGCGAACCCGGCGCCGCCATCACCTTGCCCGGCAGCGCCTGATGCAGCGCGCCGAACACCAGCACCGGCACGTAATGCCCCGTGGCCGCACGCCCCCCAACCGCCGCCGGGAAGATCGGGTTCAGCAGTGTCTTCTCCGGCGCGTGCACGCCAACGGGGCGGAACATGCCCTCGTTATTCGGCAGATCCGGCAGCAAGGCGCAGCGCACCGCATAGGCCGTCATCGCATAGGTGTAGGTCAGCGGGCAGTTGATCGCGCAGGGCTGCTGCGCCGTCGTGCCGGTGTAATCGGCATCGATCCGCCCGTCCTTCACCGTCAACGCGACCCGCAGCGTGAACGGCGACACCATGCCCGCGCCCGCCATCCCGTCCGTCTGCATCTCGTAGTGGTACACGCCCTCCGGCACGGTGCGGATCGCGGTGCGCATGGCACGTTCGGACCTGTCGTAAATCTCGTTCGCCAGCGTGCTCAGGCTCGTCAGCGCGTAATCCGTCATCAACTGCCGCAGCCGCGCCTCCATTACCTCCAGCGCCGCCACCTGCGCCCATACGTCGCCCATCGTCTGGTCCGGCGTGCGCACGTTCAGCCGGATCAGCTTCACCAGCAACGCATCCGGCATGCCGCCGCGCAGGAACAGGACGGGCGGAATATGCAGCCCTTCCTCGTAAATCTCCCGTGGCGCGATGGACCGGACCTGCCCGCCAATATCCGGCACATGCGACGTGGTCGCCGCGAACGCCACCAACTGCCCAGCGTGAAACAATGGCTTCACCAGGCAGACATCCGGCAAATGCCCCGTGCCCAGCCACGGGTCGTTGGTCATGTAGATGTCGCCATCCTGCATCGACGCCGCGCCGAATTCCGCCAGCACATGCCGCACCGTCGCCGGCAGCGTCGCGATGAACGAGGGGATGCCGTAGGTATTCTGCGCCAGCGACGCACCATCCGCATCCGTCAGCACGCAGGCATAGTCGTTCGCGTCGTTGGACAGTGTGGAAAACGCGGTTCGCGCGATCACCTTGGCCGCCTCGTCCACGATGGAGACGATCCGGGTCCACATGATCTCGATCGTGACGGCATCCAGCATAGGAAATTCCTTACGCAAGTTCGACCAGGATACTGCCGCTTTGGCTCACCCGGCATTGCCCCCCGGGGCCGATCACCAATGTGGACCCCGGGTCCTCGACCAACGCCGGACCGGAGAATGTGTCACCGGCGGCCATCCGGGTGCGATCATAAACCGGCGTGTCGACGAACCCGCCGGCCTCCGCAAACCAGGCCGGGCGATGCGCCTTGACCGCCCCGCCGGCTTCCGCCGCCAAACCCGCCAAATCGCCATCATGCGCCGGCGTCCGCACCGCCACGCGGGCCGCAATGAACTCCAGCGTCACATCCGGTGGCGAGCGAGCGAATTTGCGCCGATACTCCACCTCGAACGCCGCCGTCAGTGCCGCACGAGAGTCGTCGCTGTCGTAAGGCCCCGGCGGCAGCGGCACCACCAACGCAAATCCCTGCCCAACATACCGGCCATCCGCCAACCGCTGCACCAGCGGCGCCGTGCCCAAACCGGCATCCGCCACCACCTGGCTCGCATCCCGCTCCAGTGCCACATACGCGGCCTCCAGCGCCGCCAGATCGCCGGTCTGCACCGGGAAAGTGATGGTTCGCACCCGATCCACCCGCGCTGGCGCCACCAGCAGCCCCCAGGCGGACGCAACGCCGGGTGAGGGCGGGCAGATCAGCCGCGTAATCCCCAGGCGCTTCGCCACACCATACCCATGCACCGGCCCGCCGCCGCCCGTCACCAGCAGCGCATACCCCCGCGGGTCGCGCCCATGCTCGGCAATATGCACGCGGGCCGCCCCAGCCATGGTCTCGTTCACCAGCGTGTGGATGCCGGATGCCGCCTGGTCTCGCGTCAGCCCCAGCCGTTCGGCCAGCATGCGCATCGCCGCATCCGCCTGCGCGACATCGATATGGATTGTCCCGCCCGCGAAGAAGTCCGGGTTCAAATACCCCAGCAGCAAATTGGCATCCGTCACCGTCGGCTGCGTGCCGCCCTGGCCGTAGCACACCGGCCCCGGCTCCGACCCGGCGCTATCCGGCCCCACCTTCAACAGCCCCAGCGCATCCGCCCGTGCAATGCTGCCGCCGCCCGCGCCGATCTCGATCAACTCCACCGTCGAAATGCGGATCGGCAGCCCGCTGCCTTCCATGAATCGTTTCTGCCGCCCCGCCTCGAACCCATAGGCGATCAGCGGCTCCCCGCCTTCCACCAGGCTCAACTTGGCGGTGGTGCCGCCCATGTCGAACCCAAGCAACTCACTGCAATCATCCCGTGCGCCGAAGAACGCCGCCGCCAGCGCCCCCGCGGCTGGCCCGGACTCCAGCATCTGCACCGGGTTGCGGATCACCTCGCCAATATGCGTCAACCCGCCATTGGACAGCATCAGCAGCAGCGGCGCCGTCACCCCGATCGCGGCCAATTCGTCCGACAGGCTCTGCAGATACCGCGCCGCCAACGGCTTCACATAGGCACTGGCGACGGTCGTGCTGGCCCGGTCGTATTCGCGGATCTCCGGCGCTACCTCGTGCGACGGCGTCACCGGCAATCCCGGCGCCCATTCCGCAATCGCCCGCGCCGCCATCTTCTCATGCGTAGGATCGGCGTAAGAGTGCAAAAACATGATCGCGACCGACGCCACGCCGGCATCCTGCAACACGCGCAGCTTCGCCCGCAGATCCGCCAGGTCCAACGGCACGATCACGTCGCCGTCGGGCCCGATCCGCTCCGCCACTTCCTGCCGCAACGCGCGTGGCACGAGCGGCGCTGGGTTTTCGATCGCGATGTCGTAGAGGTCGTATTTCCGCTCGCGCCCGATCTCAAGCGTGTCGCGGAAACCCTCGGTCGTGATCAGGCCCGTCACCGCCCCGCGCCGCTCGATCAGCGCGTTGGTGAACAGCGTCGTCGCATGAACCACCCGTCCAATGGCGGACGCGGGCAGCGCCGCCCGCTCCAGCATCTCCCGCACCGCCCGCAGCACCGCGCGCTGCGGGTCCCCCGGCGTGGTCAGCACCTTCAGCGAAACGCTGGTCCCGCCAGCCGTGTCATACAGCACCACATCGGTGAACGTGCCGCCGATATCGATGCCCAGCCAATGCGTCGCGATGCTCATTCCGCCAGCCCGTAATCCCGCCGCGCTGCCTCTTCGGTCAAATACCCCAGCCGCACATCGCGCTTCACCGCCGCCGGGGACCGCTCCGCCGCCGAGCCCATGCCGCCGCCGCCCGGCATCTCCACGATCACCCGATCCCCCGCAGGAATGATCTGCAACCCCTTCGGCCCCAATTTCGCTCCGGATTTCAGCGCCACCGTCCCCAGCGCCCCGGCCCCGCCGCCAGACCGACCGCGCGCCGGGAACTTCGTCCGCTCGAACCCGGCGAACAACCCGAACGGCGCGTCCTCCCGGCTACCCACTTCCATGATCTGCCCCAGCCCGCCGCGCATCCGCCCGGCGCCCCCGGAATCGGCCCGCAATTCCTTGCGCCAGACCACCAGCGGCGTAATCGCCTCCGTCACCTCCACCGGCACGTTGCGAACGCCGCTGGGGAAGGGGGTCGCGGACAATCCATCCTGCTCCGGCCGCGCCCCAGCGCCACCGGAATGAAAGCTCATCACCATGAAGGAGGATCCTTTGCCGGCCCCCACGCTGGTCAGCCCATGCCCTGCGACGAACTTCAGCGTCCATAGGTTCGACGTCCCCTCCGCCGGCACCCGCCCAGGTATCGCCTGGTCCAAACACCCGTAAACCACGTCCGGCAGCATATGCCCCATGCTGGCCCGCGCATACACCGCCGCCGGATACGTCGCGTTGACGATGCAGCCGGGCGGTGCGGTCACCTTCACTGCATCCAACGTGCCCGCATTGTTCGGCACATACGGCGCCACGACGCAGTTGATCCCGAACGTCGTATACGCCTCGGTATAACAAAGCGGGCAGTTGATCGCGTAGGACGACATGCCGGACGTCCCCGTGTAATCCACCTCGATCGTGTCTTCCCCGATCGTCACCTTCGCCACCAGGTCGATCGGCCCTTCATACCCATCGATCCGCATCGATGCCTGCCACGACCCCTTCGGCAGCTTACCGATCGCCTCCGTCATGGCGGCGCGGCTGCGACGGATGATCATCTCGCCCAGCGTCTCGACTTCGGACAAACCGAATTCGCGCATCATCTCCACCAGGCGGCGGCTACCGATGTCGTTGCATGCCGTCAGCGCATACACGTCGCCGATCACCTGCACCGGCTCGCGCACATTGGCGCGGATAATGCCCAGCAGATCCTCGTTCATCACCCCGGCGCGGGCCAGTTTCATCAGGGGAATATACAGCCCCTCGTGCCAGATCTGCCGCCCCTCCGGCGTCTGCCCCACGCCGCCCATGTCCACCAGATGCGTGGTGCAGGCGAAGATCGCAACCATCTTGCCGTCCAGGTAGGTCGGCGACACCACCACCAGATCGTACAGGTGCCCCGTGCCCTTCCAAGGGTCGTTGGTGACGAACACGTCGCCCTCCAGCCACGTCTCCACCGGAAAATCGTGCAGGAAATGCCCCACCGACAGCGCCATCGTGTTGATGTGCCCTGGCGTCCCCGTCACCGCCTGCGCCAGCATCCGGCCGCGCAAATCGAACACCCCGGCGGAAATATCACCTGCCTCCCGCGCCGAGGTGCTGAACGCGGTGCGCACCAACGTCTGCCCCTGCTCCTCCACCACCGATAGCAATCGGTTCCACATGATCTGCAGTTCGACCTCGGAGATGGCCCGGCTCATGCGACTGCCCCTTCCTCGATCAGTAATTCCCCCGCCGCGGCCAGTTTGGCGGTAAACCCGGGGGGCACGATGGTGGACGTCCCGTCTTCCAACACCACCGCCGGGCCAGCGAGCCGCGCGCCCGGCGGTAGATCGCTGCGTTGGTAAATCGCTGCCTGCGCCGCAATGCCAGTCGCCGGGTCAACCACCAACTGCGTCCCGCTCGGCGTCCCCGCCGACACATCCGCCGGCATCAGCCCTTTCGATGGTAGCGCATGCGCCTCGGACAGCGACAGGATCCAGGTCAGCGCCTCGACCTCCAGCCCCGGAATGACCCGCCCGTACAGCCGCGCATAGGTCTCATCGAACGCGGCACGCAGCGCCGCCGGGTCGATCGTGCCGGATACGGGCAGCGCCACCGCCACCTCATGCCCCTGACCGCGATACCGCATGAACCCGGTGCGAATTTCCTCCAGCACCGCACCCGGTGCGCCCAGCTTCACGACCTCCGCCGCCTCCGCCCGCATTTCCGTAAACAGCGCGTCGATCGCTTCCGTGTCCATCCCCTCGATCCGCACCAGCTTCGTCCGCGCGACCTCGTAGGCGATTGGTGCGTCCAGAAACCCCATGGCGGAGCCGACGCCGGCATCGGCCGGGATCAACACTCGCTTGATGCCCAATTTCTGCGCCAGCCGCACCGCATGCAGCGGCGCCGCGCCACCGAACGCAATCAGCGTGCGCCCCGCGGTCTCCTTGCCATTCTCCACCGCATGCACCCGCGCTGCGCTGGCCATCGTCTCGTCCACGATCTCCGCAACCCCCCGCGCTGCCTCCGCCGCTTCCATGCCCAGCGTCTCGCCCACGGATGTCATCACCGCCTTGTGCGACGCCGCCCCATCCAGCGTGACTTTGCCCCCAGCGAACCGCGCCGGGTTGATCCGCCCCAGCACCACATCCGCATCCGTCACCGTCGCCTGCGTGCCGCCGCGGCCATAACACGCCGGCCCCGGCTCGGACCCGGCGCTATCCGGCCCGACCGCGATCCGCCGCAACTGGTCCACCCGCGCGATCGACCCGCCGCCCGCCCCGATCTCCACCATGTCGATCACCGGAATGCGCACCGGGATGCCACTGCCCCGCACGAAGCGATAGGCCCGCGCAATCTCGAAATGTCGCGACTGCTGCGGCGTATAATCGTCGATCAGCGTCAGCTTCGCCGTGGTGCCGCCCATGTCGAACGCGATCGCCCGGTCCACGCCATTCCGAGCCGCCACGTGCCGCGCCAGGATCGCGCCGCCCGCCGGCCCGCTCTCCACCAACCGTACCGGAAACCGCCGCGCCGTCTCCACCGTCGTAATCCCGCCCGACGACATCATCAGCAGCAACGGGCACGCCGCCCCCAAGGCTGCCAACCCGTCCTGCATCCGCGCCAGGTAGCTCGCCATCAACGGCAGCACATACGCATTGGCCACGGTGGTCGACGTCCGTTCATACTCGCGGATTTCCCGACACACCTCGGCTGAAATCGAGATCCCCATATCCGGCAGCGCTGCCGCCAGTATGTCGCGCACCCGCTCCTCGTGCGCCGGGTTGACGTAGGCGTGCAGAAAGCAGATCGCGATCGCCTCCACCCGGTGCGCGCGCAGGGCAGGGACCAGCGCCAGCACCGCCGCCTCGTCCAATTCCAACAACACGGAGCCATCGGCCGCCAGACGCTCCGGCACTTCGAACCGCAAATCCCGCTCCACCAGCGGAATCGGCCGTTCCATATACAGGTCGTACTGCTCGAACCGGTGCTCGTAGGCGATTTCCAGCGAATCCCGGAACCCCTGGGTGGTCACCAGCGCGGTCCGCGCGCCCTTGCGCTCGATCAGCGCGTTGGTGGCCAGCGTCGTGCCGTGGATCACGAGACCCAGTTCGGCCGCCGCAACGCCGGCCTGCGCCAGGATCGCCGCCGTTCCCTCGATCACCGCCCGCTCGGGCGCCTCATGGGTGGTCAACACCTTGGTCGAAACGATGGTGCCGTGGTGGTCCAGCACGACATCGGTGAAGGTGCCGCCTATGTCGACGGCAAGCCGGGTGGATGAGGCCATGGGTCGTCGCACATCCCTGCAAAATCCGGCCGGACTGTCCGCGCATGACACGGCGCTGACAAGGCGAAAAATCGCAGATGCTTTGTAACTGGCCAATAACCGGCCCCGTTCTGGCTATCCTGTGTGCATTGCACAATCAACCAGCACCAATCTGCGCAAACGCCCGTCAAATCGTGCCCGAGCGCCGTGGCATGCGCCTTGCTGCATGTTAGCACGGAACCGCAGATTACCACGGAACCGCAGACCTCGCGGGAAGGAGCCCAGTGACCACGGATACCGCACCGTCCCTCGCACTGCCCCAGGCTGGCGCGCGCCGCCCGCTTGGCCGTGCACGCAGTGGCGGCGCACTGATGGTGCTGCCAGCGCTGATCTTCCTCGTCGTGTTCTTCATCGTCCCCGTCGCCATCCTGTTCTCCTACAGCGTGCTCACGCAGCCGCAGAACGGCGTCATCGGCCTGCCGCTCACGCTGAGCCATTATGGCCACCTGCTCGACACGCCGCTCTATCTCCACGTGCTGGCCATCACCCTGCGCATCAGCCTGTGGACGGCCGGATTATCCGTGTTGCTGGGCTACCCGGTGGCGCTCACCATCGTGCGCGGCACCCCCCTGGTGGGGCGGATCGTCACGATCATCCTGGTCGCGCCGTTGGTCGTCAGCATCGTGGTCCGCACCTATGGCTGGCAGCTAGTGCTGGCCAACAACCATTCTGGCGTCGCCAACTGGGTGCTCAGCTTCCTGGGCTTCGGCCCGGCGGTGCTACGCGTGATGTATACCGAAACCGCCGTCGTCGTCGGCTCCCTGCACGTGTTCCTGCCGATGATGGTGCTGCCGCTCGCCTCCTCCCTGGCGCGGATCAACCCGTCGCTGGAGGAAGCCGCCCGCACCCTCGGCGCCCCTGCCTGGCGGGTGTTCGCCCGGGTCACCTTCCCGCTCAGCATCCCCGGTTTGATTGCCGGTCTCACCATCGTGTTCTCCTTGACGGCGGCCTCCTACGTCACGCCAGCCATCCTGGGCGGCAACTACGCGCAGATGCTGGGCAATTTGTTGGAGCAGCAGGTCGTCAGCGTCTACGACTGGCCGCTCAGCTCCGCGATCGCGGTGGTGATGGTGGTGCTGACCTTCGTCGTGAACGGCCTGTCCGTCTTCCTGCTCGAACGCCGCCTCAAAACCCGGCGCCGTTTGTCGGAGGCACGCTGATGGGCGGCAGGTTGTCCGGTGGCACCGCCTGGCTGGTCTACGGCATCACTGCCTGCGTGATGGTGTTCGTCATGGCGCCGTTGCTTGTGGCGATCTCGATCTCGTTCTCCGCCGCCCCCTTCGCCAGCTTCCCGCCGCAGGGCTTCACGTTCGACTGGTATCGCCAGGTGCTCGTGGATCCGGACTTCATCGACGCCTTCAGCTTCAGCATTGGATTGGCGTTGGCGTCCACGGTTACATCGGTCGCATTGGGCCTGCCCGCGGCGTTGGCGCTGCAACGGTCCAACATTCCGGCGGCGTCTGTGATGCAAGGCGTGCTGCTATCGCCGCTGATCTTCCCGGTGCTCATCACCGGCCTGGCGCTGCTGCAATTCTATTCCGCCGCCAACATGCAGCAGGCTGTGGTCAACCTCTACATCGGCCATACGTTGGTGACGCTTCCCTACGTGGTGCGTACCGTCACCGCCAGCCTGCAACTGGTCGATCGCTCGTTGGAGGAGGCTGCCCGCACCCTTGGCGCCGACCGCTGGCGCACATTCCGACGGGTCACCATTCCGCAAATCGCACCCGGCGTCGCCGCTGGAGCGCTATTTGCCTTCATGGTGTCGCTGGACAACTACCCGATTTCGATGTGGCTGTCGGACGCACGCGCGGTGCCGCTGCCGATCCTATTATTCCAGCGCATGTCCAGCGTATTCGACCCCTCCATCGCCGCCATGGCAAGCCTGATGATTCTGGTCGGCGCCGCCGCCGTGGTCGTGCTGGAACGGCTGGTCGGGCTGCGCCGGGCCATGGGTATCTAAGCAACGCAACGGAGACGCATGATGGATTTCGATTACAAGCTCAGCCGCCGTCGTGCCGTCACCGTCCTGGGCGCCGGGCTGGCCGCGCCCATGTTCTTCATCCGCAATGGCTGGGCGCAGGCAAAGTCGATCAACGTCGGCACCTACACCGGCCCGCAGGGCGAGTTCATTCGTCGCCAGGTCATTCCTAAGTTCCAGTCCGAATTCGGCTGCCGCGTGTTCCAGACCGAGAACGTGACGTTGGGCCAGATTGCCATCCTGCGGACGCAGAAGGCGAACCCGACCTACAGCGTGATGTTCATGGACGATGTCGGCGTGCCCGTCGCCAAGGACGAAGACCTGATCGCCCCGCTGCCGAAAGACAAGATGCCGAACCTGGCAAACGTCATTCCTCGCTTCGTGCTGAATGATGGCTATGCCGCGGCCTTCGCCGTATCCACGATCGCGCCGTTCTACAACACCCAGGCGGTCAAATCGATCGAGACGTGGGAGGACATGTGGGACCCGAAATACAAGGGCCGCGTCATGCTGGTGACGCCGAAGCAGACGCAGAGCGTGCAATTGCTGGTCGCCGCCACCGCGTTGGCGACGAAGAAGACGTTCCAGGAAGCCCAATACCTGATCGATTCCGGCTGGGAGAAAATGGCCGCGCTGAAGCCGAACGTGCAGACCGTCTACGACAACAACGTCACCGCCGTGCTGCAGATCGCGCAGGGCCAGGCCGATATCGGCGGCCCGGATTTCTCCAAGACGATCATGCCCTACGCCATGAAGAAGGCGCCCCTCGCCATGTCCGCCCCGAAGGAGGGTGTCTTCGGTGGGGTCAACACCGTCACCGTGGTGAAGAACTGCCCCAACCCCGATCTGGCAGCCGCCTTTGCCAACCGGATGCTGGATGACGGCATTCAGAAGGCGCTGGCGGAATACGTCTTCTCCGCCCCCACGGTAAAGAACATCACGCTCAACGCCGAAACCGCCGCCATCGCCGCCTACCCGGAATCACGGATGGACGAGATGAAGCTGATGACGATCGATTGGAGCCTGATCAATCCGAAGCGCGGCGCCATCGTGGAAAAATACAACCAGGTCTTCGGGTCCTGAACCGTTGGAGATAAAATCCGCCGACCTCGCCCTCTCGGGACTGACCAAGACCTACGGCCACTCGCTCGCCGTCGACAATGTCACGGTCCGGATCGGCACTGGGGAGATGGTGGCGTTGCTCGGCCCCAGCGGCTGCGGCAAGACAACGACGCTGCGGATGATCGCCGGGCTTATCGAGCCGAGCGGCGGCGACATCCTCATCGGCGGCCGGTCGATCGTGAATGTCCCCGTGCACAAGCGCAACATCGGCATGCTGTTCCAGAGCTACGCGCTGTTCCCGCATCTGAGCGTGGGGCAGAACGTCGCCTTCGGGCTGGAAATGCGCGGCGTGCGCAAGGCAGAAGCTGCCCGGCGCGTGACGGACGCACTCACCCTGGTGCAACTGGACCATCTGGCCGAGCGCTTGCCCACCGCCCTGTCTGGCGGCCAGCAGCAACGCGTGGCACTGGCGCGTGCGCTGGTGATCGAGCCCAGCGTCATGCTGCTGGACGAGCCATTGGGCGCGCTGGACAAAAGCCTGCGGGAGAGCATGCAGGTCGAGTTACGCCAATTGCAGCAGCGCCTGGGCATCACCACGGTGATCGTCACCCACGACCAGGAGGAGGCGCTGACGCTCGCCGACCGCATCGTCATCATGCGCGCCGGCAAGCTGGAGCAGATCGGCACCCCGCAGGAGATCTATTCCCGTCCGGTCTCCCGCTTCGTCGCCGGGTTCATCGGCGCGTCCAACTTCCTGCGCGGCCACGTCGCCGGGTCCGATGGCGGCACGACGCTGGTGGCGCTGCAGGGCGGCGCCCGCGTCACGGTGCCGACGCAGGCCGGCGCGTCCGGGGAGGTAATGGTCGCCCTGCGCCCGGAGGCGATCCAGGTGCAGCCCTTCGCCGGCCAGAACGACGCCGCCCCCAACACCACCCAGGCCACCATCGAGCAGATCATCTACCGCGGGTCGCTGACCCATCTGTATCTGCGGCTGGACGATGGCGCGCCTCTGCTGGCCTTCCACCAGAACCGCGCCGGGGAGCGTGCGCCGGCCGAATTGTCACCCGGCGGCCGCGTCGTGGCCCGCTGGACGGAGGAGAACAACCACCTGGTGGCGGATCGCTAGCCGCACGGCCGATTTGTGTCCTGGCCCAGATCACGCCACAACGAGGCCTCCTGAAACCCTGAGCCGAGCCCTTGTCAAACACCGACCCGACGGCCCCCGCCGCCCGCGCCCTCCAGGCCGTGGGCGATCTGCAGCCCCGCTACGCCACGGTCGCCACCGCCATCGCAACGGACATTTTGGACGGCCGCCGCCCGGTCGGCCAGATGCTGCCGCCCGAAGGCGAGCTATGCGTCACCTACGGCGTCAGCCGCTCCACCGTGCGGGAGGCGTTGCGGCGCCTGCGGGAATTGGGGCTGGTGGAGGCGATCCGCGGTGTCGGCACCCGCATCATCGCCGACCAGCCGCGCAGCAATTATGTTCTGGCTGCGCAATCCATCGCCGACGTCATGGGCTATGCCGGGCCGACATCGCTGGAGATCACCGGGCGCGACGACGTCGTCGCCAACGCCGCCCTAGCCCATCGGCTGGGATGCGAGGAAGGCTCCGGCTGGTGCCACGTCGTGGGCGTGCGCCGGTCGGACAAGGCGGCAATTTCCTGCGTCGACCTGTATATCGCGGCCGAATTCGCCGCCATCGCCGACGACCCGGCGCTCGTCACCATCGCGGCCTACCGCCTGGTTGCACAGCAGCTCGGTATTGTGGTGGCGGAGATCAAGCAGGAGATCGGCGCCATCGCCCTGAGCGAGGCGCAAGCCGCCGTGCTGGGCAGCGCACCCGGCAGCCCTGGCTTGCACATCCGCCGGCGCTTCTACGCCGCGGGCGGCCGGCTGGTGGAGGCGACGCTGAACGTGCACGCCGCCGCCGACCGGTTCGCCTATGCCCTGCGTCTTGGCGGCGAGGCGGAGTAGGCGCCGCCTATCCCGCCAACGCTTCCGCCAGGTCCGTCACGTCCGGCAGCGTCTCCACACCCCACAGCATGCCCAGCGCCACGCGGGATTTCGCCTCGCCAATTTGCGGTATAGCCAGGCCCAGGAACTTCGTGTCCAGCGCAGCGTCACTCAGCGGTTTGTCGGCGCCGCCATAGGGCTCCGGCACGTAACGGCTGAACCGCTTGCCGCCTTTGGTTTCCAATTCCACCCGCGCGGCGCCCAGCCGGGGGTAATCCGCATCGCATTCGGCGTCGGTAGAGACCTGAATGCGCCGGGTGAGCCCTAATACAGTTGCGTCATGCCGCGCGGCGTCGTCGAAATCATGCAGCCCGACATGGCCGCGCGTGAGCGCGATGCCGATGACGAAGGGGAAACTCATCTGCGCCGTCGTCATCTCCGACCAGCCGATCTTGGCGTGCGAGGCTGCAACCGCATAGGTGCCGATGCGGACGGTTTCCACATCCTCGGCGCTGATGGCCTCTGCCTCGGCAATATCCAGGACCGCATCGATGGCGGAGTGGATGTGCCGGCAGCAGGCATGTGGCTTCATGTAGCAATTGGCGACCGCGAAGGGTGATTTCGGGTTGTTGTTGCCAGTACCCAGCAGGTCGATCGCCCGATAATCCTTCTCCCCGCTATCGCCGCCGGCAAACGCGTTGAAGAACCCCTCCTTGAACTCCAACACGCCGCGGGGCCCAGCCAATCCGCCCTCCGTCAGCAGCGCGGCCAGCAGGCCCTCGCGCGCCGCATGCCCCGGATGGATGCGCTTCACGTCGCCCCCCGCGGCGAAGGAGAACAGCCCGGCCGCCCCGGACCCGGCCAGCCCGAACGTATTCTCCACCTGGTCCGCATCGAACCCCAGCAGCACCGCCGCCGCGGCCGCCGACCCGAACACGCCGGCAATCCCCGTGTTATGAAACCCCCGCCACCGCGCCCGCGGATGGCAGGCTGCTGCGATCCGGCAAACTGCCTCATACCCGGCGACGATGGCGCGGATCAGATCCTCCCCGGATGCCCCCGTGCGCGCCGCCAGCGACAACGCTGCTGGCACGACCACCCCGCCGGGATGTACGGAGCCGGGGCGGTAGCCGTCATCCACCTCCAACCCATGCCCGGCTGCACCCGCGATATAGGTGGCGTGCAATGCGTCGAACCGCGTGGCCATACCCGGCACGACGATCGGCCCGCTACCCACGCCGGCGCGCGCATACGCCTTGGCAACCGCCTGCGTCGAATCCTGCGGCGCCCCGGCAATGATGGCGCCCAGCGTATCGATCAGGTGGCGGGTCGCGGCCCGGCGGGCGAAGGCGTCGATCTCGCCCGTGCGCAAATTCGCGACGAAATCGGCCAACTGCCGGGTTGGGCCGGGCTGCAACAGGACTTCGTGCTGGACGGGAAGGTCCATATTTCGTCTCCTCGTTAAACCGTCGCGCGCGCCGCGAGCTTGTCATGCTGTCCGTACAGCAATATAAAGCTCACAAGCGGCGGCGCAAAGAAATTTTCGCCGGAGGGGGAAAGCACCATGGACGATGCAAGCTCGACCGAGCTGCATGTTAGCCATTCAGATCACGTTGCCTTGCTCGAGATCGATCGGCCGCCGAACAACCACATCACCATCACCCTGGTGCAAACGCTCGCGGCAACGCTAGAGCGGCTGGACGAGGATCCGAACACCCGCGCCATCGTGCTGGCCGGTCGCGGCCGGCATTTCTGCGCGGGGGCCGACCTGGTGAACCGCGCCCCCGGCGCCTCTGTCCCGCGCGACGAAAAGACCGGCCGCACATTGTATACCGAGGCCGTTCGGTTGCTGCGCACGCGCAAGCCGATCGTGGCGGCGGTGCATGGCGCAGCGATCGGCGCCGGGCTCGGCCTGGCGGTCGCGGCGGATTTTCGCGTCACCTGCGCCACGGCGCGCTTCAGCGCCAATTTCACCCGGCTGGGCTTCCATCCCGGTTTCGGCCTCACCACCACGCTACCGGCGCTGATCGGCAAGCAGCGCGCTGCCCTGTTGTTCTACACCGCTCGCCGTATCGCCGGTGACGAGGCGGTGACGATGGGCCTGGCCGACATCCTGGTTGCGGAAGCCGAAGTCCGGGCCACGGCGATGGCCCTGGCCGCCGAAATTGCGACCAACGCCCCACTTGCCGTCATGGGCGTCAGGCAAACGCTGCGACGCGGCCTCGCCGACGCCTACGAGGCCGCCACGGAACGCGAGTTCACCGAGCAGGCCTGGCAGCGCCAGACCGCCGATTACGTGGAGGGCGTCGCCGCGATGAAGGACCGTCGCACGCCGAACTTCACCGGAGCCTAGGCGGATGGATGGCATGATAACCCCCACCCAGGCGAGCCTGTCGCAAGCGCTGTTCGAACCGCGCTCCGTCGCGCTCATCGGCGCCACTGCCGACCCGGCGAAGAACAACTCCCGCGCGCAACGCCTGCTGAACAAGGTTGGCTACACCGGCCGCATCATCCCCATCAATCCAACCCGGTCGGAGGTGATGGGTCTGCCCGCGTTCCCCCGCGTGCAGGATGCGCCTGGCCCGATCGACCACGCCTTCATCATGGTGCCCTCTGCCGCGGTGCCGGATGCCATGGCCGGATGCGTCGCGGCGGGCGTCAAAGTCGCCACCATCTTCACCGCCGGCTTCGCCGAACTCGGGGCCGATGGCGCCGTGTTGCAACAGCGTGTGCTCGATATCGCCCGGACCGGCGGCGTACGCATCCTCGGGCCGAACTGCCTGGGCCTGTTCAACGTCGCCGGCAGCGTGCCGCTGACGGTGAACGCGGCGATGGAGGCGGAGCCGCTGCGCCCCGGCTACATCAGCCTGGTCTCGCAAAGCGGCAGCATGATGGGCGCGCTGATGACGCGCATCCAATCCCGCGGCCTCGGCTTCTCCCGCATGGTGTCGGTCGGCAACGAGTGCGACATCGGCGTCGGCGAATTGGCGGAAATGCTGGTCGAGGACGAGCAGACCCGCGTGCTGATGCTGTTCATCGAAACGTTCCGTGATTCCGCGCCATTGGCCCGCGCGGCGAGGCGCGCCCACGACCTCGGCAAAGCTGTCGTCGCGCTCAAACTCGGCCGCTCCGAAACTGGCCGCCAACTCGCCGCCTCTCACACCGGCGCCATGCTCGGCGGCGACGAGTTGGCCAGCGCCTTCTTCCGCGACCACGGCATCATGCGCGCCGACTCGCTGGAAGGGTTGGTCGAGTTGCCGCGCCTCATCCTCGGCCAATCCCCGCCAAAGGGCCGCCGGGTCGGCGCCATCACGGGCACGGGCGGGGCGGCGGCATTGGTGCTGGACCGGCTGGGCGGCTTGGGCGACAGCGTCGTCGGTCCGTCGAAGGAAATACGGGACAAGCTGGCGCCCATCGTCGTGCTGCCCGATGTGCCGCTGATCGACCTTCCGATGGGCGGCACCCGCCAGCAATACAACGCCGTGCTGGCCGAACTCTGCGCCTCCGACCATTGCGACGCCGTGCTCGCGGTGCTGGGCTCCACCACGCGGCTGCGCCCGGGCCAGGTGGACGAGAACATCCTGTCCGTCGAGCGCGGCACCAAGCCGCTGGCCGTGTTCATCGCCCCGCAGGCTGAGGCGGGCTTGCAGAAACTGGACGATGCCGGCGTCGCCGGGTTCCGCACGCCCGAGGCCTGTGCCGATGCGCTGCATGCCTACCTCACCTGGCAAACGCCGCGCCCGATGCCGCAACCGGTCCTGGGCCGTGCCGCCGACATGCTGGCCGCGCACGGCGCCGGCGCGATGGACGAGGTGGAATCCTGCGCCGTCTTCGCCGAACTCGGGATAGCGGGACCAGGCAGCCAAGTCGTCACCGACCCGGCACAACTCGGCAGCTTCGACGGCCCCGTGGCAGTGAAGGTTCTCTCGCCCGACATCTTGCACAAGACCGACGCTGGCCTGGTGCGGCTGAACGTCCAGGGCCGCGAAGCGATCGCCACCGCGGTATCCGAGTTGCTGGCCCGCGCGAAACAAGCCTTCCCGCAGGCGCGCATCAAAGGCGTGTTGGTCGCGCCGATGCAACGCGGCCTGGTGGAGGTCATCCTCGGCTACCGGCAAGACCCGGAAGTCGGCCCCGTGGTCATGCTGGGCATGGGCGGCGTGCTGGCCGAACTTAAGCGCAGCCTATCCGTCCGCCTCGCCCCGGTGGACGAGGCAACGGCCCGCGAAATGATCGCCGAACTCCCCGAACTCCGCCTCATCGACGGCTTCCGCAACCTGCCTCGCGGTGACGTCACCGCGCTCGCCCGCGCCGTGAGCGCATTGTCGATGCTGGCCGCAACGGATGTGCAGGACGCCGAAATCAACCCCCTGATCGTGCGGGCAGCGGGGCAGGGCGCCGTCGCGGTGGATGGCCTGGTGGTCGTCGCCGCAACCAAAGCGAATTGAAGGAAGACGCAGACATGGACATGCAAGTCGGCAATGATGAACAGCAGATGCTGCAGGACCTGGTGGCGAAGTTCGTCGACAAGGAACTGATGCCGCTCGAATCCATCATCCTCGCCCGCGAAGCCTCCGGCGGCAAATATTCCCTCACCGACGAGGAAGAAGCGCCCCTTCTCGCCAAGTGCGAGGAACTCGGCCTGCTGGCCCTGGACGTTCCAGAAGCCCTCGGCGGTACCAATCTGCCGGCCACGGCCCTGATGCGGGTGGAGGAGGAACTTGCCCGAACCCTGGTGCCGTTCACCTTCCCGCCGGACTCGCCGAACCTGCACATGATGCTCGCCGTCGCCAACGAGTATCAGACCGAAAAATACCTCAAACCCTACGCCGAGGGCCGCATGAAATCCGCCATCGGCATCTCCGAGCCCGGCGCTGGCGGTGACCCGGCGGGCATGATCACCCGCGCCGTCAAGGATGGCACCGACTGGGTCATCAACGGCCGCAAGATCTGGGTCGGCCGGGTGCCTTCCGCCGACTTCATCATCCTCATGGCCCGCACCGGCGAGGGCAAGCGCGCCGAGGGCGTCACCGCCTTCATCGTGGAGCGCGACACGCCCGGCTTCATCATCGAACGCGAAATCCAGATGCTCGGTGGCCGCCGCACCTACGAGCTGGTGTTCGAAAACTGCCGCGTCCCCGAAACCCAGGTGTTAGGCGAGTTGGGCCGCGGCTACGAACCGATGCAGTTGCGCCTGAACGTGCGCCGCCTGCAGATGGGCGCCCGCTGCGTCGGCATCGCGCGGCGTGCGCTGCAGATGATGTGCGAATACACCCAGCAGCGCAGCACATTCGGCGTCAAGCTGTCCGACCGCCAGGCCATCCAGTGGTGGATCGCCGACGCCGCCACGCAAATCCACGCCTGCCGCCTGATGGTGCAGGCTGCCGCCGCCACGCTGGACCGTGGTGGCGACGTGCGGACCGAGGCATCGATGATCAAGGTGTTTGGCACGGAGATGGCGACCACGGTGGTCGACAACGCCATGCAATCCTTCGGCGCCATGGGCATGACGAAAGAAATGCCATTGCAGCTGTTCGCCCAGCAGGTCCGCCTGATGCGCGTCTACGAAGGTCCGACCGAAGTCCACCGCATGTCCATCGCCCGCAAGATGCTGAAGTCGTTCTCCTAGCCTAAGCCTGCTGTCCAAGACCGAGTCCCAGAGAGGAACGTCCATGTCTGCAACGTCCATGTCTGCAACAGTGGATCACCGAAGCACCATCGGCAGCCGGTTGGACCGGTTGCCGTTCTCCTCCTTTCACACCCGCGTCGTGGTGCTGATTGCGCTCGGCCTGTTCATCGACGTGTTCGACATCTACCTGGCCGGCGGCGTGCTGGCCGCGTTGGTGAAAA
Organism: Acidisphaera sp. L21; assembly: GCF_009765685.1. GTDB lineage: Bacteria > Pseudomonadota > Alphaproteobacteria > Acetobacterales > Acetobacteraceae > LMUY01. The sequence continues at coordinate 217,760 of NZ_LMUY01000015.1, forward strand.
GCGGCTGGTCGACGATGACGGCCAATGCCAGCTTCATCTCCGCCACCTTCCTGGGCATGGTGGTCGGCTCCTGGGTCGCAGGCGTCATGGGCGACCGCTACGGCCGCCGCTTCTCTTACCAGTTCAACCTGGCCCTCTTTGGCCTCGCCTCCATAGCCGCCGCCTTTGCACCCACAATGACCATCCTGGTGGCGCTGCGCTTCGTCATGGGCATGGGGCTGGGGGCCGAAATCGTCGTCGGCTACGCGACCCTGGCGGAGTTCGTGCCCGCCCGCAGCCGGGGCCGCTGGATGGTGGTGGTGGCGACGACCACCAACTCCGCCCTGGCCGTCTCGTCGGTCATCTCGCTCTGGGTCATCCCCAACCTCGGCTGGCGCGCTATGTTCGCCGGCGTCGGCATCGCCGCGATGGCGCTGTGGGTGGCGCGCAAGGGCATGCCGGAAAGCCCGCGCTGGCTGGAAAGCAAGGGCCGCTACGCCGAAGCCGACGCGGTCGTCAGTGCATTGGAGGCGGAGGCCGCCAAGCGTGGCCCGCTGCCGCCCGTCATCGCCCGCCCCGTGGTCGCAGCCGCCCCGGTCTCAATCTGGGTGCTGTTCAGCAAGCCCGTCATCCGTCGCACGATGCTCGGGATCCTCATCAACATTGTGCTTGGGTTCGGCCTATACGGCTTCGTGCAATGGGTGCCGAGCTTCCTGGTGCATCAGGGCCTGGATGTCAGCACCTCGCTCGCCTTCAGCACTATCCTGTCCTTTGGCGGCCCGGTCGGCTCACTGATCGCCTTGGCCTTCGCCGACCGCATCCGGCACAAGACGGGCATCGTCGGCGCGTCCATCATCGCGGCGATCATGGGTTGCATCTTCCCGTTCACGGGGGGCGGCGCGTTGTTCCTGTTCACCGGCTTCTGCCTGGTGTGCGCAATCTACGCCAACAACGCGTTCGGCTTCGTGGCCCATGTGCCGGAACTGTTCCCAACCGAATACCGTCTGCGCGGCGCCGGGCTGTGCATCACGGTCGGGCGCCTCGCCACCTCGGCGATCCAGTTCGCGGTGGTGGCGGTATTCGCCTGGGGCGGCTTTGCCGGCGTGGTGATCATGCTGTCGCTGGTGTTCGTCATCCAGGCCGTGCTGGTCGGCGCCTTCGACATCGACACCAAACAGCGCGCGCTAGAAGACATCGCCCCCGAGGTGGGCCTGCCCGATATCGCCACGGCGCAACCGGTGATGATGTCCCAAGTTCACTGAAGACGGAGCCCTGCCCGGCGAACCAGCCGGGCAGGGCAGTCGGTTACGCCGCCTGCGCGGCGTCGGGCAGTAGCGGATAGTCGGTGTAGCCGGTCGCACCTTCCGCGTAGAACGTCGTTGGCACCGGCTCGTTCAGTGCCGCATCGGTGGCGAAGCGTTCCACCAGATCCGGGTTGGAGATGTACAGCTTGCCATACGACACGGCATCCGCATCGCCACTGGCCAGGATCTGCTCGCCGGTTTCTTGGGTGAAGCCGTCATTGGCCATTACCACGCCCCCGAACGCGCGCTTCATCTGGTGGATGATCGCACCTGGCCCCTCACGTTCGCGCACGAACAGGAAGCCCAGCTTGCGCTTGCCCAGTTCGCTCGCGACGTAGCCGAACAGTTCGGCCGGGTTGGAATCGCCGATGTCGTGCGACTCGCCACGCGGCGCCAAATGCACGCCCACACGCCCGGCGCCCCAAACGGACACGACGGCATCCGTCGCCTCCAGCAGCAGGCGGGCCCGGTTTTCGATGCTGCCACCATAGGCGTCGGTGCGCTGGTTGGTCTTGTCCTGCAGGAACTGGTCCAGCAGGTAACCGTTGGCGGCGTGCAGTTCCACGCCGTCGAACCCGGCTTTCTTCGCGTTCTCCGCCCCCAGGCGATACGCCTCCACCACGCCGGGAATTTCCGAGGTTTCCAGCGCCCGCGGTGTCACGAACTCCTTTTGCGGCCGAACCAGGCTCACGAACCCGGCAGGCTTCACCGCGCTCGGCGCCACCGGCAACGCCCCATCCAGGAAATACGGGTGGGAAATCCGCCCGACATGCCAGATCTGCATGACGATGCGGCCGCCCGCCTCGTGCACCGCGTCCGTCACCAGCTTCCAGCCCTCGACCTGCTCGGCGGACCAGATGCCGGGCACGTTGTCGTAGCCGACGCCCATCGGCGTCACCGGGGTCGCCTCGGTGATGATCAACCCGGCAGACGCACGCAGGCGGTAATAGCCGGCCATCAGTGCATTGGGCACATGACCGGCGCCCGGCGCACGCAGCCGGGTCAGCGGCGCCATGACGATGCGGTTGGGCAGCGTCAGGTCACCAACGATCAATGGATCGAGCAATGTAGGCATGTGGGAACTCCCCTAGGGTCAGGCCGGACGGAAGATCGGGGCACCCGCCGGCGAACTCGTCATACCACCATCCACGACGATTTCAGCCCCCACCACGTTGGACGCATCGTCCGAGGCGAGGAACAGCACCGCGCGGGCTAACTCGTCCGCCTCGCCAATGCGGCCCAGCGGCACAGCGCGCGAGATCCCCGCCGCCAACGCGTCCATCGCGTCGGGCGTCGGCGCGCGATTGGCCCAGATCGGCGTGCGATGCGCACCCGGCACCACGATGTTCACCCGAATGCCCTTGGGCGCCAGTTCGGACGCCATGTTCCGCGTCATCGCCCGCACGGCCGCCTTGCTGGCCGCATACGCCGACGAACCCGGCATCCCCAGCACCGCATGAACCGACCCGTTCAGGATGACCGAGCCACCCGCGCGCAAATAGGGCAGGGCGGCCTGCACGGTGAAGAACACGCCCGTGACGTTGATGCGGATGATCTTCTCGAACGCCTCCAACGTGGTGTCGCCCAGCTTCGTGTCGCCGGACACGCCGGCATTGGCGAACACGATGTCGATCCCGCCGAACCTGGCTGCGATGGCGGCGGCCGCGCGCTCCAGCCCCGCCGGCTCCACCGTGTCGGCGCTCAGCACGAGGTGCTCCGGCCCCAACTCGCGCGCCGCCTGGTCCAGCGTTTCCTGGTTGCGTCCGGTGATCGCTACCTTCGCCCCCTCTGCCGCAAACAGCCGTGCGGTGGCCAGACCCAGCCCACTATTGCCGCCGGTGATCCATGCCGTCTTCCCTGCAAGCCGCATCGTCATCTCCTGTCTGTTGCATGATGCAACCGATGCGGCGATCTAAGCCTGTAACTTCCATAATGCAACTTACTCGACGGCATAGTTCGCAGCTATGCCGCTGCGGCATGGCCTGCGATCCCCGAAAGGTTTTTGCCAAGCCGTAGAACTTCTGTCCCAATCCGCACGAATCGCGGGGCCTGAAGCCGCCGCCCCGGGGAACGTCGAATGAGATACCTTCGCCAGCTCTACATCCAGGTGCTGATCGCCATGGTGATCGCGGTGGTTGTGGGCATTGCCGCCCCGGCCTTCGCCGTCGACATGAAGCCGCTGGGCGACGCCTTCATCGGCCTGCTGCGGATGCTGCTGGCCCCCATCATCTTCTGCTCCGTCGTGTTGGGCCTCACGCATGTGCGCGACATGGGCCAACTCGGCCGGCTCGCCTTCAAGGCGCTGGTGTATTTCGAGGTCATGTCGACGATCGGCATGATCCTGGGCTTCATCGTGGTGAACATCGTCCAGCCCGGCAACGGCCTGCACGCCACCAACCTGGCGGTGAACCCGAACGTCGCCTCCCTTACCTCGGCCGCCAGCCACTTCACCGCGGTCGGCTTCTTCCTCAGCATCATCCCCAACACGCTGGTCGACGCTTTTGCGAAGGGCGAGATTCTTCAGGTGCTGTTCATCTCGATCCTCACTGGCGCCGCGCTCAGCGTCGGCGGGGCAGGGAAAGACTCGACGATCATCAAGGTGATCACCGAGGGCCAGCACATTCTGTTCCGCATCCTCGGCTTCATCATGACGCTGGCACCGATCGGCGCGTTCGGCGCCATGGCGTCCGCCGTGGGCGCATTCGGCACCGCGACGCTTCTCTACCTCGCCAAGGTCGTCATCCTCTACTGGCTCACCTCCGTTTTCTTCGTAGTGGTGATCCTGGGGATCGTCTGCGCCATGGCCGGGCTGTCGGTGTTCAAGCTGATGGCGCTCATCCGGGAGGAATTGCTGCTGGTCCTGGGCACCGCCTCCGGCGAGGTCGCCCTGCCGCGGCTGATGCTGAAGCTGGAGCAGGCGGGCTGCGACGAGGCGATCGTCGGTTTCGTGCTGCCTGGCGGCTACAGCTTCAACCTGGACGGCACGGGGATCTACATGGCCATCGCGGTGGGCTTCATCGCGGAGGCGACGGACACGCCGTTCAGCCTGTGGCAGCAGGTGGGCGTGCTGGCGATCCTGCTGCTCACCTCCAAGGGCGGCACCACGGTGGCCGGTGGCGCGTTCATCAAGCTGGCGGCCACCCTGCAATCGGTGCGCGCCCTGCCGCTGAACGGGCTGGGCCTGCTGTTCGGCATCGACCGGCTGATGGCGACCTGCACCGCGCTCACCAACGTCATCGGCAACACCGTCGCCGTGTTCGTGGTCGCGAAATGGGAGGGCGCGTTCGACCGCGCCAAGTTCGATCGCTACATGGCCGACCAGGCCGCCGGCCGCATCCGTGCCTCCGGCGCCGACCCGGCACAGCCTTTGCCGGGTCCGGCGCGGAGCTAACAGCCCGTGTTACGCGGCATCCGGCGCGTCCAGCAGCCGGGCGCCGGGCCAGGCGCCGCTGCCGACCAGCTCTGCCAGCACGCCCCGCACCAGGGTGAACAACTCGGCCGAGATCCAGGCCGCACGGCTGGCCTGCGGGACTGCGACCGCCACGACGGAGAACAGTGGCGGCCGGTGGATCGGCCGGGCCACCAGCTCCCCGGCGGCCAGCTCGGTGGCAACGCCCGCCAGCGTCAGAATGGTGGATCCGATGCCGCCGCGCACCATCGCCTTGGTCAGCGGCACGCTATCCACCTCCAGCAGCAGGCTCAGCCGCGTGCCGTGTTGCACGGCGGCGCGTTCCACCAGGCGGCGGTTGGAATGCGGCATGCTGGGCAGGATCAACTGCACCGCGCCGATGTCGCCGAACCGGATCGGCGCGTCGGCCCCGGCCTCGGCACTGGGCGGGCAGGCCAGCACCATCCGCTCCTGCAGCACCGCACGCGTGTCGATTCCGGCCAGCGGCGGCGGGTTGTGCAGCACCGCGATGTCCAGCCGCCCATCCAGCAGCCATTCCTCCAGCAGGGAACTGATGCCCTCGCGGATCTGCAGCGTGGCGCTGGGCCAGCGGGCGCGGAACAGCTTGAACACGGCAGGCGCGATCAGCAGCCCGGCGGCGGGGGGCACTCCCAGCACCACATGGCCAGTGAACACGTCCTCCGGCGCGCGAATGCCCTGGGCCAGTTGTTCGAAATCGCGGATCAGCGCCTCGGCGCGTTCCAGCAGCAGGGTGCCGGCCTGGGTCAGCGTCACGCCGCGGCCATGGCGGACCAGCAAATTGGCGCCCAACTCGTCCTCCAGCTTCTGCACCTGGCGGCTCAGTGCAGGTTGGGCGATGTTCAACCGCTCCGCCGCACCGCTCACGCTGCCGGCCCGTGCAATCGCCACGAAGCTGCGCAATTCCCGAATATCCGTGGCACGCCTCCCGTCTGCGGCGTGTTGCATCGAACGGCAGCGCCAGGGTGTCAAACCGCATGAGCTGGGTCGAACTGCCGGACATCGTGCTGCACGCCGAACTGACCGGCGGCGGCCCGCATAGCCTGGTGCTGCTGCACGAACTGGGCGGCAGCCTGGATAGCTTCGACCACGTGGTGGCGCGGCTTTCCACCGGGTTCCGCACTCTCCGCTACGACCAGCGCGGTGCCGGATTGTCGGAGAAGCCCCGGCAGCCATTCGGCCTGGACGACCAGTTGCGTGATCTACAGGGCATCCTGGCGGCCACAGGGCTGCAACCGCCGTATACCCTGGCCGGCGTCGCCGCCGGTTGCGCCGTTGCCGTCGCGTACGCGCTGGCCGCGCCCGCGCAGGTCGCGAACCTGCTGCTCTGCTGCCCGGCGCTCACCGTCCCGCCGGAGCGCCGTGGCTACCTGATCGACCGGTCCGACCGTGCGGCGCGCGAGGGCATGCGCGCCATCGCCACCGCCTCGTTGGACCGATCCTATCCGCAAATGCTGCGGCAGGACGGCCGGTTCGACGCCTACCGAGCCCGGTTCATCGCCAACGACCCGGTCACCTACGGCCACGCCAACCGCGCCCTGGCCGACACCGACATCGCCACCCGGCTGGGCGACCTGGCCGTACCCGTCCACGTGCTCGCCGGCCGTCACGACCTGTTGCGCCCACCCGCCGACGTGCAGGCTGTCGCCGTCGCCATCCCCGGCGCAAGTTTTGCCATCGTCGACAGCGGCCACCTGATGGCGGTGCAGGCGCCGGACGCGCTGGCCGCCGCCCTATCCAGCCTAACAGACCGGAGCTGACCCCATGCGCGTGACCGACATTGCCCCCGAAGATATGACACCAGCCCAACGCCGGGTCGCCGACGCCGCCGTCGCCGGCAAACGCGGCCGGCTGCCAGCGCCCTTGCGCGCCTGGTTGCACAGCCCGGAAATGGGCGATCGGGCCCAAAGCCTGGGGGAATTCCTGCGCTACGACACCTCCCTCGGCCCAGTGCTCTCGGAATTGGCGATCCTGGTGACGGCGCGATTTTGGACGTCCCAATACGAGTGGTATGCGCACAAGAAGGCGGCGCTGGCTGCGGGCATGGACCCGGCGATCATCACCGCCATCGCCACCCGCCAAATTCCGGAGCTGACCGATCCGAAGGCGCAGATCGTCTACGACTACGCCACCGTGCTGCACCAAACCAAGCAGGTCCCCCCCGACATCCACACCCGCGCCATCGCTGCGCTGGGGGAGATCGGCACGGTCGAACTGGTCGGCTTGCTCGGCTACTACACGCTGGTGTCGATGACCTTGAACGCGTTCGAAATCGGCTTGCCCGAGGGCGAATTGCCCGAACTCACCTAAAGGAGAATCCTAGAATGGGACGACTACAGGGCAAGATCGCCATCATCACCGGCGCTGGCTGCGTCGGCCCCGGCTGGGGCAATGGCCGCGCCGCCGCGGTGGCCTTTGCACGGGAAGGCGCCAAGGTCTTCGCCGTCGACCTGCACGACGACCCGATGGCGGAAACCATCGCTCGCGTGAAAGAAGTCGGTGGCGAGATCCAAACCCACCTCTGCGACGTCACCAACAACGAGGCCGTCGCCTCCATGGTCGCTGCCTGCCTCGGCGCCTTCGGCGGAGTCGACATCCTGGTGAACAATGTCGGCGGCTCGGCCAAGGGTGGCGCGGTGGCGCTGTCGGAGGATGCCTGGGACAAGCAGATGGACTTCAACCTGAAATCCGTCTTTCTCACCTGCAAGCACGTCATCCCCATCATGGAGGCCAATGGCGGCGGCGCGATCGTCAACACCGCCTCGACCTCCGGCACGCGATGGACCGGCGCGGCGCAGGTCGGCTACGCGTCCTCCAAGGCGGCGGTGATCCAGTTCGGCCGCGTGACCGCGGTGGAATACGCGCCCAAGGGCATCCGGGTGAACACGGTGGTGCCGGGCCAGATGCATACCCCAATGGTGGAGGTCCGCCTGGCCGGCCAGCGCGCCGGCGGCGACGTGGACGCGCTGCTGCGCAGCCGGGTCGCCCGCATCCCGCTCGGCTTCATGGGCGATGGCCGCGACACCGCCAACGCCGCCCTGTTTCTGGCCTCCGACGAAGCCCGCTTCATCACCGGAACCGAGATCGTGGTCGATGGCGGCATGACCGCACGGTGCGACTAATGCCCACGCCGGACGGTCCGCCGCCACACCCGAACCCTCGCAAGCCCGTTATGACGCTGCCGCCCGGCGCTTGCGACTCGCACGTCCACACCTACGGGCCGTTCGACCGCTTCCCCGTCCCGGATGACCGCAGCTTCACCCCGAACGAGGCGCCGGAGACCGCGCTGCGCCACCTGCACGACCACCTCGGCTTCGACCGCGCCGTGATCGTGCAGAGCCAGGGTCATGGCTTCGACCACCGCCCGATGCTGGAGGCGCTGGCCATCGGCGCCGGGCGCTACCGCGGCGTGGCGCTGATCCGTCCGCAGGACACCGATGTCGACATCGCCGCCATGAACGCCGCCGGCGTATGCGGCGCCCGCTTCAGCTTCATGTCGCATCTCGGCGCCAACCCGCCCGCCGCCGCCATCCATGCCGTCGCCGACCGGGTGCGCCAGTTCGATTGGCACATTTCGATCCACGTCGCCGGCTCGGGCCTGGTGGAGCACGAGGCGATGATCCGCTCCATCCAGGCGCCCGTTGTCATCGACCATATGGGCCGGCTGGACCTGGACGAGGGCCTCGATGGCCCGGCCGTCACCACACTCCTGCGGCTGCTGGACACCGGCAGCATCTGGGTCAAGCTCAGCGGGACGGACCGCGTCTCGAAAACCGGTGCGCCGTATCGCGACGTCGCGCCCCTGGCCCGGCGCCTCGCCACCCACGCACCGCAGCGCGTGATTTGGGGCAGCGACTGGCCGCACGTAAACCTGCATGCGCCCATGCCGGATGATGGCGATCTGGTGGATCTCATCGCCGAAATCGCGCCGACGATAGAGACGAAACAAGCGCTGCTGGTGGACAATCCAACCCGTCTGTTCGGCTTCACTAACGTCCTTTAACCTCGGTAAATATAACCTTATCGACTTTCAGACCTGCTTAATCTCCCTCGCATACGTTCGGCCGGATCATTTGATTAGCTGACAAGGAGATTAGCCGTATGGCCCGCGATGTCGCCAAGCCGCTTTGGATCAAGATCACGGCCTACGGCTTCGCCGCGGTCCTGCTCAGCAGCCTCGCCGTCGGGGGCCTGTCGTTTCACCGCCAGTACGTGGCTGGTGAACAAGACATTGCCGACCAAGTCGCCCGCGACACGGCATCCATCGAAACCGACATGGCCGCGCAACGCCGCGCCGCAACCGGCATGGCCCTGGCGATGGCAGGCGAGCCGTCCACCGGGGAATTGATCCTGGCCAACGACCGTCCGACCCTGCTCGCACGCTTCAGCAAGAGCCTGCCAGCGATCGCATCCCAGGCGGATCTGCGCTTGCTGACGTTCGCCAACGCCGCCGGTGTGGCCGTCGCCCGTATTCACACGCCGGACATCTTCGGCGACAATATGCTGGGCCGCCGCCGCACCATCGCCGACACGCTGAAAACCGGCCAAGTCCGTGCCGGGCTGGAGCCAGGGCGGGAGGCCATGACGATCTTCGGCACCGCCCCGGTGATGCTGGACGGCAAGGTCGTCGGTGTCGCCGATGTCGGCACCGCGCTGAGCAACGACTATTGGCAGCGCCTCAAGACCAGCCTGAAGGCCAACATCGCCGTCCACGTGGAGAACAAGGGCAAGTTCGAAACCCAAAGCTCGACCTTCACCACGAGCCCGGTGCTGACCGCCGAGGAACTGGCCCAGACATTCAACGACCAGCACCCAACCGAGATGCGCACCGTCAATGGCCGCACCTATGTGTCGGCCGGTGTGGTGCTGAAGGATTTTTCCGGCGCCAAGATCGGTGTGTTGGAAATCGCCTCCGACGTCACCTCCGTCATCGCGGCGCGCACCTCCGCCCTATGGGCGATCGCGCTGTCCACCTTGCTTGCCTGCAGCCTGGTGCTCGTGGCGTTTTTCTTCTTCGCCCGCTCGCTGGGTGGCGCCATCGCCCGGCTGACCCGGATCATGGGCCAACTCGCCGCCGGTGACCTGACAGTCGAGGTGCCCGGCCAGGCCAAGGCCGACGAAACCGGCGCCATGGCCCGAGCCGTCCAGGTCTTCAAGGAAGCCGGGATCGAGAAGTGCCGGCTGGAAGCCCTGGCGATCGAGCAGCAGCGCGCCGCCGAGGAATCCGAGGCCCGGGTCGCCGAACAGCGTGCCGTTGCGGCCGCGCAGCAGCAAGCCGTCGTCGATGGGTTGGCCGGCGGCATGAACCGCCTGGCCGATGGCGACCTGACGGTGCGGTTGAACGAGGTTTTCGCCAGCGAATACGAGTCGCTGCGGGCCGACTTCAACGCCGCCGTCGCCCAATTGCAGTCGACGATGAGCGTCATCGTCACCAACACCGCCGGGCTACGGTCCGGCACGAGTGAGATCACCCAGGCCGCCGACGACCTGTCCCGCCGGACGGAACAGCAGGCCGCCAGCTTGGAAGAAACCGCCGCCGCGCTGGACGAGATCACCGCCACCGTGCGCAAGACCGCAGACGGCGCCCGCTCCGCCCGGGACATGACGGGTCTGGCCAAGAACGATGCCGAGCATAGCGGCAGCGTGGTGCGCGATACCGTTGCGGCGATGAGCGCGATCGAGAAATCCGCCGGCCAGATCAGCCAAATCATCGGCGTGATCGACGAGATTGCATTCCAGACCAATCTGCTGGCCCTGAACGCCGGGGTCGAGGCGGCCCGGGCGGGCGATGCCGGCCGTGGCTTCGCCGTGGTCGCCAGCGAAGTGCGCGCCTTGGCGCAACGCTCGGCCGAGGCAGCCAAGGAGATCAAGGCGCTGATTTCCACCAGCACCGGGCAGGTGAGCCGCGGCGTGGATCTGGTGGACGAAACCGGTCGCTCCCTGGTGCGGATCGTGGACCACGTGTCCCAGATCAGCCGCGTCGTCTCCGATATCGCGGCCAGTGCGGAGGAGCAGGCCAGCGGCCTGGCGCAGGTGAACACCGCGGTGAATCAGATGGACCAGGTGACCCAACAAAACGCCGCCATGGTCGAGGAAAGCACCGCAGCCAGCCACAGCTTGGCCCAGGACACCGCGGAGTTGGAGCGCTTGACCGCGAAGTTCCAGATCGGCGAGCCTGCGGCGCCGCAGAGAGCGCCAGCGAAAGCCCCGATCGTGAAGATGCGTTCCGCCGCCAAGCCGGTTGCCAAGCAGGCCGCACCTCCGCGCCGCCCGTCTGCACCAAAGACGCGCGGCAACACGGTCCTGGCCCATAGCGCCGACCAGGATGGATGGGAGGAGTTCTGAACCCGGCGTTACGGCGTCGTGTTCGGCCGGAGTGAGGGCGGGGTCGTCAACGGCCCCGTCTGCTTGGAGACATCGGGCCGCGGGTTGTCACCGAGGTAGACGCCGGAACAGCCCGGCAATCCCAGCAATGCCACGATAAGAATGATCCTCACGACGAAACCCCCTGCCCGGGATGGCATACAGCAGAAACCATGCTGTCGTGCCAGCCTGGCAGGCTCCCCTGACCGGTTACGCGGCGAACCGTGTCGTCAATTGCCGGTCCGCCTCGACCCGAAGATCGCTCGGCAGGTTCACCAGCGCGCGTTCGTTGATCGGCATGGCACGGTAGGCCCGCAGCACCCGGCCCTTGGCTTCTGCATGCTGGTTCAACGCCACCTGAATAGCGTCTGCGGACGGCCAGAATCGGCCGTCATAGCCGCTGCGGGAGGTGTTCTTGATTGCGGGTACGGCTTCGACCCCAATTCCGACGAAGTAGAATGTCCCGACTTCGGATGTCAGAGCTTGGTGTACCGAACTCAAATGTTCCTGCACGGTTCGCAGGACGGCCGTAACGTCGAGCAAGGCTTGGAATGCGTTGATGCATTCGATCGTGGCGGCATTGACGGGCACTGAGAATTCTCCCGAGAGGGGACGATTTATGTGCCGATTCCCCTCCGCATCATCGGCACACGCGCTAGTTAGCGCACAAAGGCTACGGTTCAATTAATGAAGCAAACTTCATATTTCGAGACCAAACTTAACAAAAACGGACAGCGGCTCGGCGGTTGCGACATCGTCCTGCCTTGATGCAGGCGCTAAGCTCGCGGGAGAATCGTCATGTAACAAAAGGTATTGCAGTGCAGCAAAGCGGTTCACCGGGGTTTACGGATCGGCCTACCGGCTGCAGTTGCACACCGGGCGGGTGGCGTCACCGCCGTGGAGATGTTTGCAGACGATGAGCGACAAGACCGAACTCCGCCCACCGCCGGCTCGGACCGTCGCCCCATCGGGCCGCCACCGGCGCGGATGGATCGTACCGTTCATCGTGGTGCTGCTGCTGGCCGGGGCAGGCTACGCTGGGTGGCGGCTCTTCGGCGCCACGCCAAAGCCGGCCGCGCGGGCCGGGGCAGGGGCGCCACAATCGGTCGGTGTCGCCACCATTGCGACAGGCAATCTGGACGAGATCATGACCGGGCTGGGTGCGGTCACCCCCCTGGCCACCGTGACGGTGAAGAACCAGGTCAACGGCATCCTGCAGCAGCTCTCCTTCACCGAGGGCCAGATGGTGCATGCCGGCGACGTGCTGGCGCAGATCGATCCACGGCCCTACCAGGCTGCATTGGACCAGGCCCAGGGCACGCTGCTTCGCGACACGGCCCTGTTGGGCCAGGCCCGGGCCGACAACGTGCGGTTCCAGACGCTGAACCGGCAGGACAGCATCGCCCGGCAGCAGGCGGATGACCAAGTGTTCCTCATCAAGCAGGACGAGGGCCTGGTCGCCGCCGACAAGGGCGCGGTGCAAGCCGCCCAGGTGAACCTTGCCTACACCCGCATCACCGCCCCGGTGGATGGCCGGGTCGGCATTCGCCTGGTCGATGTCGGCAACTACGTGCAGACCACGGACACCGGCCTGTTCGTCGTCACGCAGCTTCAGCCGATCTCCGTCATCTTCACCCTGCCGGAGGATACGGTGGACCAGGTGCAGGCCCAGATGAACGCCGGCTCGCTGCAAGTGACGGCGTATGACCGTACCGACACCACCCTGCTGGCCACCGGCACGCTGGCCACGACGGACAACCAGATCGACAATACTACCGGCACCATCAAGCTGCGGGCGATGTTCCCGAATGACGATCGCAAGCTATTCCCGCAGCAATTCGTCAACGCCCATTTGCGCGTGCAGACGCTGACGAATGTCGTGCTCGCTCCCCAGGCTGCAGTGCAGCAGGGCGCTCCCGGCAGCTTCGTCTACCTGGTCAAGCCCGACAACACCGTCGGCATCCAGGTGGTGAAGACCGGCATCGCGCAGAATGGCAACATCCAGATCACCGACGGCCTGAAGGCGGGCGACAAGGTGGTGGTCGACGGGCTGGACCGCCTGCGCGACGGCGCCAAGATCAGCATCGCGCCACCGCCGGGCCAGGCGCCTGCCACCCCTGCCGCCCCCGCCGGCCGCCAACGCCGCGCGCCCTCCAACGGATGAGCCCCTCTCGTCCGTTCATCCTCCGGCCAGTCGGGACGACGCTGCTGATGGCGGCGATCCTGCTGGTCGGGATCATCGCCTATCGCTTCCTGCCGATCTCCGCCCTGCCGGAGGTCGATTACCCGACCATCCAGGTGCAAACCTTCTTCCCCGGCGCCAGTCCGGAGGTGATGACCACCTCCGTCACCGCGCCGTTGGAACGGCAGTTCGGTCAGATGCCGGGGCTGGGGCAGATGTCCTCCTTGTCCTCGGGCGGGGCGTCGGTCATCGCCCTGCAATTCACCCTCAGCCTCAGCCTGGATGTGGCCGAGCAGGAGGTGCAGGCCGCAATCAACGCCGCCACCAACCTGCTACCCTCCGACCTGCCGGCGCCGCCGATCTATAACAAGGTCAACCCGGCCGACACCCCCATCCTGACCCTGGCGCTCACCAGCAAGACGATGACGCTGACCCAGGTGGAAAACCTTGCCGACATCCGGCTGGCGCAGAAGATCAGCCAGCAACCCGGCGTTGGCCTGGTGTCGATCAGCGGCGGCAATCGTCCGGCTGTGCGCATCGTGGTGAACCCGCGCGCGATGTCTGCCTACGGCCTGGCGATCGACGACATCCGCACCATCATCGGCACACAGAACACCGATACGCCGAAGGGCAATTTCGACGGCCCGGCGCAAAGCACCACGATCAACGACAACGACCAGCTGACCGATGCCAGCCAGTACGGCGACCTGATCATCGCATACAAGAACGGCCGCCCGATCCATCTGCGCGACATCGCCACCGTGGTGAATGGGGCGGAAAACAACCAACTGGCCGCCTGGGCCAACCGCACCCCGGCCGTGATCCTGAACGTGCAGCGCCAACCCGGTTCGAACGTCATCGGCGTGGTCGACGGAATCAAGGCGCTGTTGCCCCGGTTGCAGGCCACCATGCCGGCCGCGGTCGACATCGCCGTGCTCAGCGACCGCACCACCACCATCCGCGCCTCCGTCTCGGATGTGGAGTTCGAGCTGGGGCTGGCCGTAGTGCTGGTCGTGCTTGTAATCTTCCTATTCCTGCGCAACCTGCCGGCAACGCTGATCCCATCGCTGTCGGTGCCGCTATCGCTGGTGGGCACGCTGGCGGCGATGTACCTGTTGGGCTTCAGCCTGGACAATCTGTCCCTGATGGCGCTGACCATCTCCACCGGCTTCGTAGTCGACGACGCCATCGTCATGATCGAGAACATCGCCCGCCATGTGGAGGCCGGGATGGGCCCGATGGAGGCGGCGTTGCAAGGCGCCGAGGAGATCGGCTTCACCATCATCTCGCTCACCGTCTCGCTGATCGCGGTGCTGATCCCGCTGCTGTTCATGGGCGACGTGGTCGGTCGGTTGTTCAACGAGTTCGCCGTCACCCTGTCCGTCACCATCATCTTGTCCGCCGTGGTATCGCTGACCCTGGTGCCGATGATGTGCGCTTTGCTGGTCAAGCACCGGCCCGAGAGCAGCCGCAACCGGCTGGATCTGATGGCGGAACGCGGCTTCGATCGATTGATCGCTGGCTATGGCCGCTGGCTCGGCTGGGTGCTGGACCACCAGGGGCTGACGCTGCTGGTCGCGGCGCTCACCCTGGCCGCGACGGTCGCGATGTATATCGTCATCCCCAAGGGGTTCTTTCCCGTTCAGGACACCGGCGTCATCCAGGGCATTTCCGAGGGGCCGCAAGATACCTCCTTCGTCGCCATGGCGAGGCGGCAGCAGGCGCTGGCCGACATCATCCTGAAGGACCCGGCGGTCGAAAGCCTGTCCTCCTTCATCGGCGTGGACGGCACCAACACGACGCTGAACGCCGGGCGCTTCCAGATCAACCTGAAACCGAAGGACGAGCGGGGGCTGAACGCCACGGCCGTCATCGCACGATTGCAGGACAGCCTGCAGGGCGTGCCCGGCGTCAGCGTCGCGATGCAGCCGGTGCAGGATCTGTCGGTCGATTCCACCGTCAGCCGCGCGCAATACCATTTCTTTCTGGAAAACCCCGACGCCACGCTGTTCACCGAATGGGTGCCGAAGCTGGTGGAACGGCTGTCGCAATCGCCGGAATTTTCCGACGTCACCAGCGACATGAACACCAACGGCCGCGCGCTGGACATGGTGATCGACCGCCCCACGGCAGCACGGTTCGGCATTACCCCGGCCACGATCGACAACGCGCTGTACGACGCGTTCGGCCAACGCATCATCTCCACCCTGTACACCCAGTCCAGCCAGTATCGCGTCATCATGCAGGCGGACGTGACGGACGCGCAAAGCCTGGAGCGTGCGCTGGGCGCGATCTATCTGCCCTCAGCCACTGCAACCGCCGGGCAGGTACCGCTGGCGGCGATGGTGCATGTATCCACCCGCAGCAATGCGTTGCAGGTGGAACATCTGGGCCAATTCCCGGCCGTATCGATCTCGTTCAACCTGGCACCGGGTGCGTCGCTAGGCGCGGCGAGCACGGACATCACGCAGGCGCAGAAGGACATCGCCCTTCCCGACAGCTTCAGCACTGCCAACCAGGGCGCGCTGTCGGCATTCCAGTCCTCCCTGTCCAACGAGTTGCTGCTGGTGCTGGCGGCGCTGGTCGCGGTCTACGTCGTGCTGGGCGTCCTATACGAAAGCTTCATCCATCCGCTGACCATCCTGTCCACCCTGCCATCCGCCGGCGTGGGCGCGTTGCTGGCGCTGTATTTCACCGGCAACGACCTCGACATCATCGGGATCATCGGCATCATCCTGCTGATCGGCATCGTGAAAAAGAACGCCATCATGATGATCGACTTCGCCCTCGCGGCGGAGCGGGAGGAGCATAAGCCCCCGCGCGAGGCGATCTACCAGGCCTGCCTCTTGCGTTTCCGGCCGATCCTGATGACCACGATGGCCGCCCTGCTCGGCGCCCTGCCGCTCATGCTGGGTAGCGGGTCCGGCTCCGAACTACGCCGCCCCCTGGGCATCGCCATCGTCGGCGGCCTGCTGTTCAGCCAGGTGCTGACGCTGTTCACCACGCCGGTGATCTACCTCGCCTTCGATAAGCTCGCGATCCGCCTGACCGGCCGCCGGCCGAACCTGGACACGGGAGAGGCGGCGCCCGTCGAATGAACATCTCCGCCCCGTTCATCAACCGCCCCATCGCCACCACGCTGCTGACCCTGGCGATCCTGGCGGCGGGCGCGCTGGCCTATTTCCAACTACCCGTCGCATCCCTGCCGGAAGTCGATTTCCCCACCATCTCCGTCAGCGCGCAGTTGCCCGGCGCCGATCCGGAAACCGTCGCCACCAGCCTCGTCGGCCCGCTGGAGCGACATCTGGGCCAGATTGCCGACGTGACGGAGATGACGTCGCAAAGCCAGGTGGGGCAGGGGCGCATCACCCTGCAATTCAGCCTGGACCGCGACATCAACGGCGCCGCCCGCGACGTGCAGGCCGCCATCAACGCCGCTCGCGTCGACCTTCCGACCAATCTTTTATCCAACCCCACCTATCGTAAGCTGAACCCGGCGGACGCGCCGATCCTCATCATCTCGCTCACGTCCGACACGCTCACCCGCGGCCAAATCTACGACGCGGCCAGCACGGTGCTGCAGCAGCAACTATCGCAGCTTTCCGGTGTGGGGCAGGTGCTGATCAATGGTGCCGCGCTGCCGGCGGTCCGGGTCGAGCTACAGCCGCAAGCCTTGTTCAAATACGGCATCGGGCTGGAGGACGTGCGCGCCACGCTCGCCTCCGCCAACGCCAACAGCCCAAAGGGCATCGTGGAACTCGGCGATCAGCGTCTGCAGATCTACACCAACGACCAGGCCAGCCACGCCGCCGACTACCAGCCGCTGATCATCGCCTATCGCAATGGCAAGGCCATCCACCTGACCGACGTCGCCACCATCGAGGACAGCGTGCAGGACCTGCGCAACCTCGGCCTGGCGAACGGCAAGCCCGCCGTGCTGGTGATCGTGTTCAAGCAACCCGGCGCCAACGTCATCAGCACGGTGGACGCCATCAAGGGCGAGGTGCCGAAGCTGCAGGCCGCCCTGCCGCATAACGTCCAACTCACCTTCGCCTCCGACAGCACGACGAGTATCCGCGCCTCCCTCGACGATACCGAGATCACGCTGCTGATCGCGGTAGTGCTGGTCGCCGTGGTGGTGTGGCTGTTCCTCCGCAACTGGTCTGCCACGCTCATCCCCATGGTCGCGGTCCCCGTCTCCGTCATCGGCACGTTCGGGGCGATGTATCTGCTGGGCTTCAGCCTGGACAACCTGTCGCTGATGGCGCTGACCATCTCCACCGGGTTCGTCGTCGACGATGCCATCGTGGTGCTGGAAAACATCTCCCGTCATATGGAGGATGGGATGCCCCGCCTGCAGGCCGCGTTGCGCGGTGCGCAGGAGGTGGGGTTCACCATCATCTCCATCACCGTGTCCCTGATCGCGGTGTTCCTGCCGATCCTGCTGATGGGCGGCATCGTCGGCCGGCTATTTCGTGAATTCGCCTTGACCCTGTCGCTCGCCATCGTGGTGTCGCTGTTGATCTCGTTGACCACGACCCCGATGCTGTGCGCGCTGTTCCTAAAGCCGAGCCCGCCGGTGCTACCCAGTTCCAAGCGCCGCCGCAGCTTTGGCGAGCGGGCGCAGGCCTTCTACGGCCGCACCCTGGTCTGGACGCTGGACCATAATTGGCTGGTGCTGATGGTGGTGGCGGTGACCATCGCCTTGAACGTGATGCTGCTGATTGCCATCCCAAAGGGCTTCTTCCCGACCCAGGATACCGGGCGGCTGATCGGCAATTTGCAGGCGGACCAAAGCATCTCCTTCCAGTCGATGAGCCAGAAGCTGACGCAGATGATGGCCATCGTGCAGAAGGACCCGGCGGTGCTGAACGTCGTGGGCTCCACCGGCGCCGGCGGTGGCGGCGGCGCATCCGCCACCAACACGGGCAGCGTGTTCGTGGCGCTGAAGCCCAAGAGTGACCGCGACGACCTGGACACCATCCTGTCGCGGCTGCGGCGGGAATTGTCGGTGGTGCCGGGTGGCCGTCTATTCCTGGTGCCGGCGCAGGACATCCGCGTCGGCGGCCGGCAAACCAATGCCGCCTACCAATACACCCTGTCCGCCGACAACGTCTCGGAAGTGTCGGAATGGGCGCCGAAATTGCTCGCCGCCCTGCAACGCAACCCGGCGCTGACGGACGTCAACTCCGACCAGCAGGAGGCCGGGTTGGAATCGCTGGTGCAGATCGATCGGGCCACGGCATCCCGCCTGGGCATCACCGCAAGCCAAATCGACAACACGCTGTACGACGCATTCGGCCAGCGCGCCGTGTCCACCATCTACAACGCGCTGAACCAGTACCATGTGGTGATGGAGATCGCGCCCGAATACCTGCAGGACCCGGCAGTGCTCGACCAGATCTGGGTCAGCACCTCCGGCGGCACGGCCACGGGCACCTCCACCACCAACGCGCCTTCCGGCACCGTCACTGGCGCAGGCACGGCGGCCGCCTCGGCGAACGGGATCAACAACTCCCAGCGCAACGCGGCGCAGAATGCGATTGCCACCAGCGGCAGCGGCAGTGCCTCCAGTGGCGCCGCCGTCAGCACCGGGGTGGAAACGATGGTGCCGCTATCCGCGATCGCGCATTTCGGCACCGGGCACACGGCACTGTCGGTGAACCATCAAAGCCAGTTCGTCTCCACCACCATCTCGTTCAACCTGGCGCCGGGTCACTCGCTATCCGACGCCAGCGCCGCGATCGACAAGGCGGTCCAGGACATCAAGATGCCCGCCGACATCGTGGGCGGCTTCGCAGGCACCGCGCAGGTGTTTCAGCAATCGCTGAATAGCGAGGTTCTGTTGGTCGGCGCGGCATTGCTAGCGGTCTACATCGTGCTGGGCGTGCTGTACGAAAGCTTCGTCCATCCCATTACCATCCTGTCCACCCTGCCATCCGCCGGCATCGGCGCGGTGCTGGCGCTGATGCTGCTGAACACCGAATTCTCCCTCATCGCCGTCATCGGGGTGATTCTCCTGATCGGCATCGTCAAGAAGAACGCCATCCTGATGATCGACTTCGCGTTGAATGCCGAACGGACGGAAGGCGCCTCCAGCCGCGATGCGATTTTCGAAGCCTGCATGATGCGTCTACGCCCCATCACCATGACCACCTGCGCCGCCCTGTTGGGCGCATTGCCGCTCGCATTGGCCTATGGCAACGGCGCGGAATTGCGCCGGCCGCTCGGCATCTCCATCGTCGGCGGGTTGATCGTGAGCCAGGTGCTGACGCTGTACACCACCCCCTCCATCTACATGCTGATGGACCGGTTGCGCCTACGCCGCCGCCCCGCACCGGCATTAGGAGCAGCCGAATGAAGCCCGCCGTCGCTTTGGCCCTCCTGCTCGGCGCCTGCTCGGTCGGTCCCGATTACAAGGTGCCTTCCACCCCCGGCCTCACCGCCGCGTTCAAGGAGGCGCCGTTAGGCTGGACGCTGGCGCAGCCGCAGGATGCCGCGCCAAAGGGCGAGTGGTGGAGCATCTATCACGACCCGTTGCTGGACCGGCTGGAACGCTCGGTCGCGGTCAACAACCAGAACGTCAAACAATTCGAAGCGCAGTACCGTGAGGCGCAGGCCACGGTCGACGTCGCGCGGTCCGCCCTATTCCCGACGATCAACGGCACAGCCAGCGCCACGCGGTCCTCCCGCGGCCGTACGTCGTCCGGCGGCACGTCGACCACAGGCAGCGTGCTGAGCAACACCGGCAGCACCGTCACCACTGGCAGCACTGGAACGACCAGTAGCAGCAGCGGCACTACCAACAACATCTACACGCTGGAGGGGACGCTCGACTGGGATCTGGACGTGTGGGGCCGCATCCGCCGCCAGATCGAAAGCGACGTCGCGGCCGCCCAGCTCAGCGCGGCAGACCTGGCGAATGCGACGCTTTCGGCCCAGGCCACGCTCGCCACCGACTACTTCGAATTGCGCTACGAGGATGCGCTGGCCAAGCTGCTGACCGATACGGTCGCCGCCTATACCGACGCACTGCGCATCACGCAAAACCAGTACAATGCCGGCACCGCCAGTGCGGCGGACACCTCCGCGGCGCAAACCCAGTTGGACACTACACGCGCGGAATTAGTGGCCGTGGGCGTGCTGCGCAGCCAGTACGAACACGCCATCGCCGTGCTGACGGGTGTGGCACCCGCCGAACTCACTATCCAACCCGGTGCACTCACCGCCGACGCGCCCACCGCACCCGGCGTCGTTCCCACCACCCTATTGCAGCGCCGCCCCGACATCGCCGCTGCCGAACGTGCGATGCAGCAGCAGAACGCGTTGATCGGTGTGCAGGTCGCTGCCTTCTACCCCGACATCAGCCTGTCCTCGCTTTATGGCTATTCCGGCAACCCCATCGGCTCGCTGATCCAGATGGGCAACCGCGTCTGGTCGCTCGGTGCGGCCGCCACCGAAACTCTGTTCGAGGGCGGGCTGCGCAATTCCGAGGTCGCCGCCGCCCGCGCCGCCTACGACGCCAGTGTCGCGACCTATCGCCAAACCGTGTTGACGGCGTTCCAGCAAGTGGAGGACGAGCTATCCGCCCTGCGCATCCTGGAACAACAGGCCGCCGCCACCGCCGCCGCCGTGCGATCCGCCCAGCGCTCGCTGCAGATCGCGCTCAACACCTACCGCGCCGGTACGCAGCCCTACACCAGCGTCGTCACGCAGCAGACCGCGTTGCTGGGCAATCAGCAGACCTCATTGCAGGTCCAGGAACAACGAATGATCGCCAGCGTGACGCTGGTCCAGGCTTTGGGCGGCGGGTTCACCACCGGCAATCTGCCAACCAAGGGCGCTTTGCAGACGGGATTGCCGTTCCTGAAATACTAGCTGAGCTTATCGATATCCCGCAGCGCCGGGAACAGTTTCATCCACAGCAGCGCCACACCGATCGTGGCAACGCCCCCCAGTAGCGTTGCAGGCACCGTGCCCAGCAGCGCGGCGGTCGTGCCCGACTCGAATTCGCCCAATTGGTTGGATGTGCCGATGAACAGCATGTTCACCGCGCTCACCCGGCCGCGCATCGCGTCCGGCGTGCGCATCTGGACGAGGGCGAAGCGCACCACGACACTCACCACGTCCGCCCCACCCAGCACGACCAGCGCTACGACGGAGACGGGGATAGACCGGGAGACCGCGAACACGATCGTCGCCAGGCCAAACACCATGACGGCGCCGAACATCAGATGGCCGGCGCGACGCCGTATTGGCCGCCGGGCCAGCAGGATCGACATCGTCAGCGCACCCACCGCCGGCGCTGCCCGCAACAGGCCCAGCCCCCACGGACCAGTGTGCAGAATATCGCGCGCGTAAATCGGCAGCAGTGCCGTCGCACCGCCCAGCAGCACCGCGAACAAATCCAGCGAAACGGCGCCCAGCACGGCCGGGTGCGTCCAGATGAAAGTAATGCCGGATAGGACGGACCGAATTGTCGCAGGCTCCCGCGCGGGTACCGGCCGGTCGACCCGGATCAGCAGCACGGCGGTCGAGGCCAGACAGAACAGGGCGGCGGCGAGCGCAAACGGCACCGGTGCCCCGATGGCATACATCACGCCGCCAAACGCCGGGCCCAGGATCGTCGCCGTCTGATTGGCGGAGGCGGACCAGGCGCTCGCCTGCTGCAATCGCTCGATCGGCACCAGGCCCGGCATCAAGGCCGACAGCGTCGGCGACTCAAACGCGCGGGCTGCGCCGATCAGCGTCACCACGCCAAAAATACCGTTCGCGCCCAACCAGCCAGTCGCCGTCCCCACTGCCAGGAACAGGCTGGTGCAAACCTCCACCACCTGGCAGATCGCCACGATGCGCCGCCGGTCGTAACGGTCCGCTACGTGCCCGACTGCGAGCGTCAGCAGTAGGATTGGCAGGAATTGCGCCAGCCCAACCAGCCCCAAATCGAACGCGCTGCCGGTGAGGGCGTAAATCTGCCACCCGATCGCCACCGACTGCATTTGAAAAGCGAAGCTGCTGCAAGCCCGCGCCGACAAGAACAGCGCGAAGGGTTTGTGGTGCAGAAGGGATTGCGAAGACACGCCCCCTCATGCGGGAGAACACGCGCGCTGTCGAGGCTATCCGTGCAACACTTGGCGCAACGAACGCGCCAATGTTTCGCGGTTGTAAGGCTTCGTCAGCAGGGGGATCTCCGGCGTGTCCTGCATCCCCGCGTCGGCCGAATACCCCGATGTCAGCAGCACCTTCAGTCCCGGCCGAAGCCGCGTCGCCGCGACGGATAATTGCAGTCCGGTCATGCCACCAGGCATCACCACGTCGGAGAACAGGATGTCCACCCGGTCCGACCCGCGCAGTTGCACCAGCGCATCCTGCGCGGTGGCCGCCGTGCGGATGATGTAGCCCAGTTCGGCCAAGCTCTCGACGACCAGGTCGCGCAGGGCGTCCTCATCTTCGACCACCAGCACCACCGCCCCTTTGGGCGCCGTGGCATCGACCTGTGGCGCCGGCATGACGTGCTCCAGTGCGGTCGCGGAGCGCGGCAGCAGCAATTTGACCGCCGTCCCGCGACCGGGTGCGGTCAGGATGCGCACGTCACCACCGGCTTGTTTGGCGAAACCATAAACCTGGCTCAGCCCCAATCCGGTGCCTTTGCCGATTTCCTTGGTGGTGAAAAATGGCTCGAACGCCTTGGCGGCGGTCGCCGGGTCCATCCCGCTGCCGTTATCGGCAACCACGATCCGCACATAGGCACCCGGCGGCAGATCCGGATTTTCCGACGGTGCCTGCGCGACGTTGCGGGTCGCAATGCGGATCGTGCCGCCATTCGGCATCGCGTCCCGCGCATTGCCCACCAGGTTCAGGATCGCGGCCTCGAAATGTCCGGGGTCAAGCTGCACCGGGTCCAATTGCGGCGCCAGGCTGTAGACGACTTTCACCGCCTCGCTGGCCGCACGCTCCAGCAATTGCCGGAAATCCAGCAGCAGCGCGTTCAAATCGACGGTTTCCGGATGCACCAACTGCCTGCGCGAAAATGTCAGCAATTGCTGCGTCACCTTGCCGCCATGCTGCGCCGCCTGAATGATTTGGCTGGCCAGCCGCCGCACCCGCGCCGGGTCGTCGGCACGATTGGCCAGCAATTCCGCACTGCCGAGAATGACGGTCAGCAGATTGTTGAAGTCGTGTGCCACGCCGCCGGTCATCTGGCCGACCGCTTCCAACCGCTGCGACCGTAGCAGCGCAGCCTCCGCCCGCTCGCGCCGCTGCATTTCCTGGTGCGCGTGGTCCAGCGCCGCCATCTCCCGCCGGGTGCGCACCAGCGCCGTCCAGGTGACCGCGAACAGCGCCACCGTGA
Organism: Acidisphaera sp. L21; assembly: GCF_009765685.1. Taxonomy (GTDB): domain Bacteria; phylum Pseudomonadota; class Alphaproteobacteria; order Acetobacterales; family Acetobacteraceae; genus LMUY01. The sequence continues at coordinate 241,366 of NZ_LMUY01000015.1, forward strand.
CGGGCAGGCCGAACACCAGGTGGCTCATCATCCGCCGGCGCCACAACGCCATGATGCTGGCCTGGCTGCGCCCGGCGACGACATACAGTGGGTAGCCCTGCACCCGGCGATAGGCATAGACCCGCTGCGGTGCTGCCGGGTCGATGATCGAGCGGGTTTGGAACAGCCCGGCATCCGGGTTGGACTGGATGGCGGCGAAGAACGGGGTGCCAACCTTGATCTGCGGCGGCTCGCCGGGGATCGGCGGGTATCGCACCAGGATCTGGCCATCGTCGCGCACCAGCGTCAGCACCTTGCCCGCGGTGCCATCTTGGCTTTCACCGACCAGGGCGCCGTAGAAATCCTCGAAATAGCTGGGGGACACGGCGACGTCGATCACGCCCTTCAACGCGCCGGCCGCATCCTTCCAGGGCTGCGCCAGGCCGAAGAATAATTGCCGGTTCACGTCGCCGACCTGCAGCCCGCTGATGTAGGTGCCGGGAAAGCCCTCCAACACCGCACGGAAATAGTCGCGCGGTCGAAGATCGACGTGGCGTGGCACTGGGAAGGTGCCGGCACTCGCCAGCGGCGTGCCATCGATGCCTGCCACCATCACGCTCTGAACCTGCGGTAACTTGCCCACGATCATGCCGAACGCGTCGTGGAAGTGCTTTTCCCCGGCAGCGATCGCCGATGCGTCCAACCCGCGCACCAGATCGTTGACGCGATCGGCGACCTGGGACTCCCCCTCGAAAATCTTCGCGGCCTGTTCGCGCGCGACTTCGCTGGTGCGCAGCAAGTCCCGCTCGGCATCCGTGATGGCGGATTTGTAGTTCAGCCAGGCGGCGATCCCGAACAGCAGGATGGGGATGGCCACGCACGCGACGAGCAGCAGCTTCAGCAGGCCGATCGCGCTACGGCTGGCTGCGGGCGACCTTGTCAGCACGGCGGGAAGGGTCCCATCGCGCCACCATGTCGCGTTGCGGGGGGCGGCGTCCAGATGTGGGCCTTATCGCAGGCGACGATGCGCCTCGGCCGTAGCCGCGGCGATACGGCCATTGGCGATGGTTGCCACCACCTGGGGGATCGGACCCGGGTCCACCAGCACGATGTCGGCCCGCTTGCCCGGCGCCAACACGCCGCGGTCGGTCAGCCCCGCCGCCTGCGCCGGGTTGGTGGACACCAGCGCCCACGCCGTCGCCAGGTCCAGCACGCCGCGCCCGGCCAGCACGAACGGCGCTTGGGACAGCGCCGGGTAATAATAATCGCTCGTGAGGATGCGGCAGATCCCCGCCTCCGCCATGGTCGCCGCGGATGCCCAGCCAAGATGGGATCCGCCCCGCACCACATTGGGGCTGCCCATCGCCACCCAGTCGCCAGCGGCGACGGCGGCGCGCGCGACCTCCTCCGCCATCGGGAATTCGCAGATGCGGGCGCCGAGAGTGCGGAACGCGTCCCGCACCGGCAGGGTATCGTCGTCATGGCTTGCCATGGGCAGGCCGGCCGCGTGGGCTGCGGCGGCGATGCGCTGCTGCGCCTCCGGCACCTCCGTCGCGCGGGCAGCCACCATCGTGGTCAGCGCGCGAAATGCGTCCACCGTCATGCCAGCGCGATCGCTGTATTTCGCGGCCGTCACCGGGTCTGCCGTCCTGCGGACGATCGCCGGGGTATGGTCGTTGAAGGCCAGCAGATGCACCCGCCCGGCGGCAATATCGGCGATCGCCATGTCCAACGCGTCCAGATTGAACGCCTCCCACCGTAGATGCACCCGCATGTCGCACACCCGGCGCGGCCAGCTGGCATCCAGCGCGTTCAGCAGCGCGGTCCAGGTGGCGACACCGCGCAGCCCCGGTTCCCACGACAGCGTAATGCCGTGATAGGCGGTGGTGATGCCGTTGGCGAGCAACTGTGTTTCGGTTTCGGCGAGCGCCAGATCCATGGGGAAATCCACGCCGGGCCGGGGCTGAATCTGCCGCTCGAACGCGTCGCCGTGCAGGTCGATGATGCCGGGCAGCACCAGCAGGCCGCTCGCATCGATGCTTCGCCGGGCCGCGGCTGGCGTGTCGATGACGCCGTCATGCACGCCGATCTCACCCTCGACGAGCGCCCCATCGATCAGAACCTGCCCGCCGTCGATACGAAGATCCATGCTCACTCGCCTGTCATGAGGAACCGGTAGAGCAGGTCCACCACCTGCTCCGGCTGTTCCTGTTGCACCCAATGCCCGGCCCCGGGAACCAGGTGCCAACCGGTCATACGCGAACAAGCCTCGGATTTCATCCGCTGCAATGCGCCATAGCTCTGATACGTGCCCCAGTCACTGGCCCCGGCAATGAACACGGCCGGCACGTCGATGGTGCGCCCGGCGAACAGTTCCAAATCGGCGTTCACGCCTTCGGTGCGGCAGCGATACCAATGCAGGCCGCCGCCGAAGCCGGTGCGTCCATATTCGGCGGCATAGACCGCCAGCTCAGCATCTGGCAGCCATTCGCAGGCGGCGATCTGGTCCGCGGTCGGCATATGGGCGGCGGCGGTTTTCGCCATGCCCTGTGCCAACGGCATCACGTAGTAATCGGGCAGCCGCGCCAGTTCGGTGGCAGCGCCAGACCGCAGTGGGCCGGGCATGTTGCCGGCCCAATCCGCGCTTTTGACGTGATAGTAGGCGCGCAGGAACGCATGCAGTCCCTGCGGTGGATGCCACATGTCCGGGTTCGCGTCCGGGCCGGAATAATACCACTGGTAATGCTTGCGCGGGGGATCCAGCCGGGCAAGTTCCCCCAATGCCGGGTTTGGCGTCGCTGGCCCGTGGCCGATCGCCGGCGGTCCAGCAAAGGGTGCGCTCATCAAGGCGACCCGGCGAAACACATCCGGCCGCACCAACGCGCACACCGCGGCGACAGAGGACCCGAAATCATGCCCGAACAGCCCGGCCACGGTTTTATGGCCCATCGCATCCACCAGCGAGACCACGTCCCGCGCCAGGTTCAGCAGCCGGAACGGGCGCAGATCCGTGTCGTACTCGCCACTCCACCCCGTGGTCTGCCCATAGCCTCGCTGGTCCGGCGCAATGACGTGGTAGCCGAACGCCGCCAGCGCCGGCATCACCTTGCGCCAGGAATACGCCAGCTCCGGAAAGCCGTGCAGTAGCACGACGGCGGGGTGCGCCGGGTCCCCGGCCTCCAGCACATGCATGTCCAACCCATTGATCCCCGGCACCATGCGGGACCGAATGCCGGCTGGAAGGTTCATGGCGACCGCTCCACCACCACCCGCGCGCCGGCCGTGCTGCCGGTCACGCCAAGCTGGTACAGCATCTCCGTCGTCGCGGGTGGCTCAGTAAAGCTACCCGGCGTGGTGGCACGCAGCCGCGTGCGCATCGTGTACGTGCCCGTGGCCAGCCGCAGCCACACCGCCACCACCTCGTCATCGCCATACGACGCATAGGACGGCGCCAGCGTCGGCCCTGCGGAGGGCTGCGCGTCCGCCGTGGCGGTGGCCAGCGCCGGGTTCAGCGGCTCCAACCCGGCGGGGAGCGGCAGCCGCATTGCCACCTGGGCGCGTTCCTCGGGGTTCACCAACTCGTCCACCTCCTCCACCACATCGCCGACGCTCAGATGGATTGCGCCATCCGACCCCGGCTCCAACGTCACCATCGGCGGCTGCACCGCGCCCTGCATCGGGGGCACCCGCATCAGCGTGCGCGCCAGCACGAAGCCATGTTGGTCCGCCCGGGCCTGTGCGCCAGGCTGCACCGGCACGTAGTCGGTTGCGGCCAGCGCCACGATACCCGGCGCGGCCTGCACCCGAACCGGCCCTGTCGCAGTCGTGCTGGCCTGCACCAATGGATGGTCGCGGTCCAGCGGTCCGGTCGTCGGCTTGTCCGGCATCGTCACAGTCGTTTGCACCGGCGTCACGGGCGACTGCCACGCAGCCGCCAGCGCCTGAAATGCGGCCGCCGTCGCATCGGTGCTACCCCAGCCCTGGCCCGTGGCCATCCCGATCAACGCCGTCCGCAGCACCGCCCCCCGCGGATCGTTCGGCGCAGCGATGGCGGCCGCCTGCGTCACCTGCGCCAGGCTACGCGCTTCCGATGGCAGGATCGCCGCCGTCGCCGGCTGGTCGCGCAGCCCTGCATAAACCGGCTTGCCATCGCGGCTCAGCAGATTCACCCGCTCCCACATTGCATCCAGCACACTGCCCAGCCGCCCACGATCGCTGGCGGGCAGGCGGCTCAGCACGGTCGCCAAATCCCCCAATGCCCCGCTGGAAAGCTGCGAAGCCCGTTGTGCCAGTTCGTTGGCATAATCGGCCGAAAGCTGGCCGCCATCGGCCAGCGCCAACAGGGCGGACACACGTTCGAACAACTCCACGCCGCGGATCAAATGCGGGTAGTCGCTGCGTAGCGCCGCCTGTAGCACCTTCGCCATCCGATCCGCCGTCGGCTTGTCCACCGGCAACCCGGCGCGCCCGGCCGCGACCAACACCCGATATGCCTGCGCCGTCAGCCATACCGAGCCGTCGGTGTGCGGGAAGAACGCCACCAGCCCATCATCATCCGTGCTCAGCTTCACCGACCCGATTGCCGCCGCCACATCAGCCGCCACCCGGCTGCGCAGCCCGGCCGCATCCATCAGCGGCGTGAAGGGCATCAGCGACAATTCCGCCCGCGCCAATGCGAGGCGCTGCGCCGTGCCGTCCACCGCCGGCCGGGTCAGGAATCCCGCAGCGCCAATCAGCCGCACCACCGCCGGGTCGCTGGCGAGGGTGACGGTGCGCAGGTAGCTGGCTGGCCGCGCCGGATCGGCCAGGGCAGGGATCGCCAGCGCCCCATTGGCCCCCGTCGCCAGCAGATCCCGCACGTGCACCACCGGCCGATCGGGCCGGATCGGCAGGTCGATCTGCACCGCGTCGCTCGCCTTGTCCGAACTGCGTTGCAGCAGGAACCGCACCCGCGCCATCGTCGTGCTGCCATTCGGCTCCGGCACGGTCACCGCGAAATCGGTGCGCGCCGGCCGTTGCCCGTCCCAACTGACGGGCACCTGCTTCGCTCCGCTCACCACCAGATCATCCACCGAGACCGCGGCGACGCCCGCCCCGCCGGAGCCCTCGACAATCCGCCCGATCAACCCGGCGGTAAAGGTATCGCCTGGCCGCACGAACCGGGGCAGCACCGCCTGCGCCACCAGGGGCTGACGGATCTTCATCTGCCCGGTGCCGAACCCAAACCGGTCCGGCCCGCTCACCGCCTTGGCCCGCAGCATGAACACCGTCAGCGTATCCGGCAGCTTCACATGCACCCGCGCCGTTCCGTCCGCGCCGAACTTAACCCGCGGCTCGTACAGCGGGACCGGCGTGAAGTTCTTGCGGACCGAGATGTTCTCCATCCCGAAATCCCCCGCCTCGTCGCCGCCCGGCGTTTCCTGCAACGGGATGACCCCGAACGCCATGTTGCGCGTATCCCGCGCCTGCATGATCGTTGGCCGGTTGACGATGAAGGCCGGCAGCGGATCCAGCGGCGCTTCTTTCGCCAGCGACAGCACCGCCTGGTCCACCATCCACACCGTCGCCTCCCCGGACACGGGGCGACCGCGCGCATCGGCCAGATGCAGCACCATGTCGAATTCCTGCGCCGGCCGAGCCTCCGCTGGTGCCTCGAACGACACGGTCACGCGGTTGTCGGTGGGGTTTACAATCACCCACTTGGTCGCCGCCAACGTGGTCGGCTTGCCCTGGTCGAACGGGCTGGTCGCCGTCACTGGCACCGCCAGACGGCCGCGCATCAGCAGGAAATGCACCGCCAGCCGCGGCATTTGCTGCTTGCGGATCGGCACGCTGTAGCGGCCGAAGCCATTGGTGATGTCGACCCAATCATACCGGAACCGCCCCTCCGGCTCCTCGACGATGGCCAGTGCACGCGCGGTCTGGAACGGGCTCTGGATCACCAGCGTCGCTGTCTCGCCCGGGTCGTAGCGGTCCTTGTCGGTGCTGACGGTGACAGTCTGCGCCGGCGGACGCTGCCAGGTGACGGGCGTGTTGCCGGCCATGAACAGATCGACCTTCACCGTCTGCGTGCGCCCGACCTTATCCGCCGCCGTCACCTCCACCAAGTAGACCCCGGCTTCATCCACGCCGAAATGCACTGGCTGAGCAGTCGCCCCGCTGGTCACTTTGCGTTCCGCCACGGTCTCGTCCAGCACTTGGGTCTGATACTTGGCCGTCCCCTGCGCGAAATCGCTCGCCTCCAGAACAGAGTTCCACTGCCGGTGGATCAGCTTGACGTTCATCGCCAGGCCGCTGACCTCGTGTCCCTCGCCATCCAACGCCACGATCTCCGGGTCCAGCGCGCCTAGCTTATCGACGTATCGCGGCACCTTCACGCCCAGCACGAACGGGGGCAGGGCGGTCACCCGCTGCACGCCGCGCACCTGCATGTCGTCATCCCCGGTGACGGTCGCCTCCACCAAATATTGCCGGGGCTGCGCCGTCGGCTCGATCGTCGGGTCCAATGTTAGTTGGGCGGAGCCACCGGCGTCCGTCTTCGCCTCCCGGCTCAGCACCGGGGTGGAGCGGAAAACGCTATCGCCCGAGAACCGGCTGTCGGACGAAAACAGGAACCCGTCCCGACCCGGCGGAGTCCACGCATACGGCGTCTGCGTCACCCGCCAGGTGATCGGCCGGTCCGACAACAGCCCGCCGGCAAAAAACCGCGCCAGCAGATCCACCGAGAACGGCGCATCCAACGGTGCGCGCTGCGGTCCGTTCAGCACGACCTCGAAGGTCGGCAGGCGATACGCCTCCTTCTTCACCGTCACGCTGCCGCAGGCATCACCATCCTTCGGCACGTACTGAATGGAATAATCGCCGGTCGCGTCGGTCTTCTGGTCGAACTTGACGTGGAAGCCGCCAATCTCGTCCAACTGCGCCGGCAGATGCCATTGCTGGTCGCCCGGGCCGGAAACCAGCACCTCGCCGCCGCCAGTCGCATAGGCCAGGCCGCCGCGATCGTAGCGCCGGATCATCCCGGCGATCAGGATCGGCTCCTCCGGCCGATAGATCGGGCGTTCGGTAAAGACGTGGCACAAGGTCTGCGGCGCCGGGCGACGGTCGCTGACATCGGCGGTCGTGAAAGCCAACCAGGACGTA
>NZ_LMUY01000015.1:248593-250697 GCF_009765685.1 Acidisphaera sp. L21
GCGGCGGATATCCGCCTGGTCGCCGTTGCGGCCCGTCGCCAGCGGGGCGGGCATGGTCCAACTGCCATCCGCCGCCGTGGTCCCCTGCGCCAGCGTCACGAACCGCCCGTCACGCAGCCCGTCCAGATGGATCTCTGCGCCCGCCACCGGCTGGGTGCTGGCCAACGAGGTAACCGCGAACCGAACCCGATCCGCCTCCTCCACACCCGTCAGCGACAGATCCGTCACCTGCAGCCGGGCCCAGCGCCGTGTCGCACCATCCACCGTGCGCAGCCCGACGAGATACGTGCCGGGCTGCTTCGGCCCGGCGATCTTCGCCAGTGTGGGTGCCAGATCCAGCCCGAACTTGGCATCGACGCCGCCCCGATGGATCGGCAGCGCCATCAACTCGCTGGCCGCCGGCGACCCCAGCGCCAGGACACGCCGCGCCATCTCATCCCCGGTGATCGCGGCTGGCTGCAGGTAATGCGCCGGCTCGTTGCCCGGCAGCGGCGGGGCGCGATCGTCGCTCGTGGTCAGCCCGGTGCGCGGGAACGGCCAGAAATCGCGGCTCAGCGGGTCGATCGCATAGACCCGGACATCCGCCCGATCATACCCATGGCCGCGCAACGGCACCATTTGCGGGCCAAGCCGTTCCACGATGCCCTGCGGCACGTCCCAATTCAGCGCTGGCGTGCCCGCGTTGAACGACACGCGCGCATCCACCGCACCCGCCAGCAGTCGCTGCCGGGTGTCGCTGATGGCGCCTGCGTCGATATGCAGCTGATACACTTGCGCCGCCGCGAACTTGCCGCCGACCTGCATCTCGTTGTTGTCGCCGATCGACACCGACAGATCATCCACTGGCGGCGTCATCCGCAGCACGTTGCGCGCCTGCACGATGTTCAGCGCCGCCGGCGTGGCGGAGAATTGCAGCACCAGCCGCCGCGGTTGCGCCGCGTCGCTGGAGGACGGGTCGCACACCGTGACACCGTCGGTAACCGAGTGGTTGTAGCTTTCGCCGCAATACGTATCCGACAGACGGAATGGCGCGGCGGAGCGCATCGCAATCTCGAAGATCGGGTCGTCCATCCCCGGCTCGTCCGACAGGCGCAGGCGCAGCGTGGCGACCCGGCCATCCGCCACCGGGTGCTTCAGCACCACCAGCACGGTCTGCGCATCGCCACGATTGGCCCGCTCGACCGGGCGCAGGTCGAAATCGCCGGAGCGCAGGGTTTCGGTGCCCCCGGTGGTAACGCCGGGTTGCGGCTTCAACTCGATCGTCAGCAGCCGCCCAAGCGCGCCCAGATCCACCGGCTGGTCGAAGCTCAGCGCGATCGTATCCAGATCCGGCGTCCCGTTATCGCCGTTCGAGGGCCCGGTGGAGGTCGGAACCGGCAGCAGCGGCACCAGCGTGGTGGCGGCGCTTCCCACCGTGATCGTCTCGCGCCGCAGCGGCTCCCACGGCTCGGTCGGTCGGAATTGCAGGGTGGTTGGCGTCAGCCAAGTCCAGGCGCCGGGCTTGGCGGGGACCAGCGTGGCGAACCGCTCCGGATGGTCCTCCCCACCGCCATTGGCCGGCCCGGTGGCATTCGGGAATAGCACGGTCACCGGGTCCCACCGCCGCAGAAAATGGTCGGGCACGACACGCGCGCCATCCGCCCGCTGCAGCCGGTCCAGTTGGGGCGGCGTTTGCGCCCCGGCAGGAACGGCCAGCAGCAGGGCGGCCAGGGAGGCCAGGGAGGCGAGAAGAGTCCGGCGCATCACGGTGTTCCCTGCGGCTTCATGCCGACGAGTTCGAGGTAGGTCTGCACCACATCCGGCGGCGGCCCGTTGCCCCGCGGCGTGATGCCAATCAGCGCCGGTCGCAGCACCGTTGGCGCGGCATCCGCGGGCACCCGCGCCTCCAGCACGTACTCGCCAGCCTTCAGCGGCCGCAATTGCGCGACGCCGTCGCCCAGCACGGCGCCGGTTGCGTCCAGCAGACGCGCCGACACCCGATCCGGCGCCGCCCGCACGCCGACGCCGATGGTCGCTGCTTTGGACAGGGTGAAGCTGAACGCCGCCGCGTTGCCCGGCGCGATGGCGACCTGTTGCCCCAGCCCTTCATCCAACGGCACCAGCC
>NZ_LMUY01000015.1:250737-295649 GCF_009765685.1 Acidisphaera sp. L21
GCCGTTCCGCCCAAATCGACCCGCTGCCGCTCATCGGCCCCTCATCGGCGGAGTAGAGCCGCCGCCCCCCCGCACCCGGCGCCACCACCCGATGCCATTCCGCCCCGGCCGCGAACAGCGCCGGCGCGTCGGTGCGGCCAGCCTGCTGCAACCCCGCCAACAACGGCGCCGAACTGCTGACGTGCAACAGAATCGGCGTATCCGCCGTGAACGACAGCGCCGTCGCAGCTTGGCCGAGTGCCATACGCGCCGGCAATGTCACGGCCTGCGCGGTCGGCTCCGGCCACGGCGACTCGCCCGGTGCCTCCAGCCACACAGCAACCGCACCCGGCCCGTGCTGCACGATCGCTCGGCCACCACCGGAGACCGGCATGGACATGCCCCGTGCCGCCATGTCGGCAGTCGCAACCGTCAGGCTGGCATCGCCGGTCACCACCAGCGTGGCGCCAGGCGCAGCCTCGAACGGCACGTCGAACGACCCGGCGGCGCCGAAGAACCGCTTCATCACCACGCCCGCCCGCAATGTCACCGCGTCCGCCGCCGGCTGGGCGGACACACGCGCCGGGGCGGCGGAGGCGCCGGTATTGACCAGCAAAAGCTCGGTCCACGCGCCAGTCAAGGTGCGGCTGACGGCGCTATCCGCACCCCAAACCGCCACCGGCGTCGCATCGTGCCACCCAGCGAAGGCCGCAATGCCGGGTGCCAGATCCAACTGGATCGTCTTGCTACCGCCCGGCAGGCTGATCGGCTGCGCCATGCCCGGCGGCACCGTCAACTGCCCGCTTGCCTCCAGCCCCTGCGACGGCGCCAGCTTTGCTGCCAAGCGCGTCACACGCACCCGCCCGGCCTCATCGCCGCGCAACGACACGGGTGCGGCGCCCAAGGCCACCGCACTTCCGGGCGCCACGCCGCCACCAAGCCCGAGATACGGCTGGCCCGACCCGCTCTCCGCCCGCCAAAGCTGCATTTTCCCCTCCTCGGCGGGCGGTGCCGACAAGGTCGCGGCCAGGCCCGGCGCGAGTTCGAGGGCCGTTTGGTCCCCGGCTGGGAAGGTCTGTGCCCGTGCCGATACGGTCATCGGCTGGGTTGCCAACAGCCAGGCATCCTGACCCGCCATGGCCATCGCCGTGCTCGCCGGCCCGACGGCATGGCCCGGCCACCCGCCTGCCAACAACCCCGGCGCCGCCCCCAATGCCACAATCCCGGCGGCATCCAACCGCACCCGCGCCGCAGCCAAAGCGGCCGGCATACCGTCTACCGCGGCAAGCGTGACCTGGCCCGGCGCCTGCCCAGTCGCCGACAACGCCCGCGCGGCAAGGCGGATCGGATCCGCCCCACCATCGACCGTCCATGTCTCCACTCGCCAGGCGGCCGGGTCGGCATCGGCGGGCGCGGCGACCAGAGGGCGACGGCCGCTATCGATCGCTACGGTGCGCCAGCCATCCCCATGCTGCCGCTCCAGCGCCAGCACGGCCGTGGCCGCAGCGCGCGCCTGGGCCACGACCAGAGTGCCCGGCGCCGGCGTGGGCAGCGTCAGCACGTGCACGCCGTTGCCAGCCAGTTCGGCGGCTTGTGCCGGTGCCGCCGTGGGCGCCAAGCCGGGTGGCAGGTCCAACCGCAGCGTCACCTGGGGCGCATTGTCCGAGTTGTCCGTCGCATCGCCACTGCTAGTGTCGGCCGCAGGCCCGCGTCGCACGCCCTGGGTCGCCTTGGTCTGCTGCGCTTGATCGTCATCATCCGGCGCGTCGCCATCGCTACTATCGGACGAATCATCCGACGACGCCGAGCTGAGGTTGGGTGGCGCCGCGGATTGCAGATCCAGCGTGTACGCCCCAGGCGGCAGCAGCCGGGACGCGGCGATGTTCCAGTCATCCGGCCGGGCGCCGTATCGCGCCACCACGCTGCCGTCCTTGCGGCGCAAGACCGCTTTCACCGGCGTGCTGCCCCAGCTCGTCAGGCTCACCACCCGCGCGGTTGCCAGGCTGAACGGCGTGGTCGCAGGCAGGCCGACGGATCGCGGCGTGCCCGGCTGCAGCGCCGGGCTGCTGAGCATCACCGTGTAGCCAAGCCGATCGTTGCGCCCGAGGCTGGTCGTCGCCAGCCGGTAATCTCCGGCCTCCAGCGCTCCTTTCCAGGACCCGACCACGCGCGCCACATGGTCGCCGCCGCGAAGCAGATCGCCCACCATGCCGTCTCCCAGCGCCAGCGTCGCCTCTGCCGGGCCGGCCAGGGTGAAGCGCCACACATCCGGCTCCCGTGGCTGATCCTTGCCATCCGGCTCCCGCCAGGTCGCGTGCTGCTCCGCCTCGAACGGCAGGGGGTGCGGGCCGTGCCCGGCGATGGCGACGGGCGTCGCGATGGCGATCAGCCGAGCCACCACCTGCCGGTCCACGCTGTCGGGCGTCACCACCAGGCGGTACGGCCCGGCTCGCAGCGTGGGCTCCAACCCATCCAGCGTGCCGGGGGGCACGATAGGCCAGCCCTCCGCATCCTCCAGCCGTCCCGTCCAGGCCGCGCCGAGTGAGAGCACGTCCAGATGGTAGCGATCATCCGCACCCCCGGCGATCTCGATCGGGAAGGTGACGCCGCTGCCCCCGCGCAAACTCGCCCGCACGCTGCCGCCGGGCAGCAGGGTGCCGCCCGTGGGCAGCGGGGCGCGGCTGGCCAGAACGCCGAGATGCCCCTCGGAGTCCGAGACCTTGACATCGACCCGATACCGGCCGGCTCGCAGCGCCGACTGGATCAGCATGTTCTGGCCGACGCCGTTGCCGTCCGCCTGCGCCAGATTGGGGATGAATGGCGTCGCCAGCCGACCCGATGTGTGCAGCCGGCCGAGAGTCTCGACCCGATACAGCCCGCCCTCCGGCACGGTCAGCGCGAAGCCACGTTCCTCGCCCCGGCGCAGATCCAGATACACCGGGCTACCAGCCTGGACCGAAGCGACTTGGCTCAAAGGCGGCGGCGTGGGGATGGCGGGCAATGCCGTTTCGGTCCGCCGCCAGGCCAGCGCCACCGTGCGGGTACGGTCGGACACGGGGATCAACACGGTCGTTTGCCCCGGCTGCGTGCTGTCCTGCACCCCGAACGGGATTGGTCCGCCGCCGAGTTCGGACACCACCAACTGGCCCCCCGGCGCCACCCGCACCGGCACCGACAGCGTGTTGCCCGCCATGACCGTTGCGAGCAGAGGCCCCTCCACCAGCGCCACCGGCAAAGCCCGCGCCGCCAGCCCAACCGTGGTGGCCGGCGCCGTGCCTGAATCCAGTTGCAGGAACTGCCCCGGCGTCAGGGTTTGCATCCCGAAGGGGATTACCGGATCGGCCGGTAACGGCTTGCCCAATGGCGGCGGCGTCGCGCCAGCTTGCCCAACCACCAGGTCGAGCGCGCCCAGCGCACCGGGCGCAGGCACCAGGGTCAGCGCGTAGAAATCAGGCGGCAGATTGTCCGACCGGCCGCGCCGGTGCTGCACCGCCACGCCGGTGCTGCTGAACCCGACATCGCCGCCCATCGGGAGCTGGAACAGCAGATCCGTCGGCCCACGCAGGTTGAACCGTCCGTGCCATGGGCTACCTGGCGCGAGCCGCGGCGCCGTGCTGGTGACGATCCGCAGCGGTTGGCCCCGCTGCTCCGACCGTTGCAGCAACAGGGCGGGCGGAACCTCGTCGCCACCCATCCCCGTGGTGACGGCCGACACCCACCAATTCCCCGGGCGGGCGAACGTCGTCGCCGTCGTCGTATCCAGTGCGCGCAACGTGTAGGCCTGTCCGGCGGCGGCGCGCACCTCCACCCAATTCGGGCCGTTACTTGCCCGCTCCAACCGGGCGGTTGGCTCGCGGCTGGTTTTATCGAGGCTCGCCACCGCATCACCAACCCGCAATTCCGCGACGGCAGCAGCCGGCAGGTCCAACCGCAGCATCCGGGCGGCTGCAGGCAGAGCGAAAACCTCACTCCCGAACGGGCCCATCGTGCCGCCGGCCCAACCCTCGGCCAACGAGTCCGACAGCCCGGCACGCAGATGCAATGGTTGGTCGGCCGCACCATCCGTCCACGTGACCGCCGGGCCGCCATAGGCGATGGCGAGGTAGGTCCCCGGTTCCACCCGCCCGGTCAGCCGTAGATCGTCGATCGGGTGCCCCGGCGTCGGTTCCACCTGCTGGCGGGTTGGCAGTAGCGCTGTCAGGTCGCGCCCATCTCGCCACAGGCGCAGATCGGCGAGCGAACGGCCCGCGGCCTCGATCCGCACATCGCCGCCAGGAGGCACAAGCAACCAGAACGCACGCTGCTCCCCATCGCGCAGGGTCGTTGCGACCGGATGGCCGGGGCGCGGTAATGCGGCCGGCGGCGCCGCGTCGTGGAACGGCGTCACCGCCACGCTCACCATCCCGGCCGCAGCTGGCGCGGAGAACACGCGCAGTTTGTAGGTGCCGACATCCAGCAGCCGCATCAGCCGCCCATCCTGCGACCCGGCCACCCCGGCGATCTCCGTCGGGCCGGTCAGCATATCCACCAATTGCAGCCCGGCGCCCGAGGCGCTGTGCACCGCCAGCGTAAACGCACCGGGCGACGTGACGTGCAGCAGCGTGTCCGCCTCGGCAGCGGCTGGCAGGCTGGCCGCGTCCAGCGTGGCGGCCGGGGCAGGGGGGGTGTCGCTAACCGGCGGCAATGCCGGGTCGGGGAGGGCGACCGTCGCCAACGGGGCCACCGGCCGCACCGGTGCCGTCGCGACCGTAGGAGTTGGAGTGGCGGCAGGCGGAGCCAACGCCACTAGCCGGGCGGTCAACTGCCCGGACAGACAACGCTCCATCGCGGCCGCAGGCACATTGCAGGTAGTGTCGCGTTGCTTCAACCACTGCAGCAACTCCGTCCGCATCGTCGCCCGCTGATCCGGCTGCCGCGCCAATGCGTCCCCGTAGGCGACCGCCACCTGGTGATCGAGCGATAACAACGCCGGGGAGCCGCAAATCCCCTTCTCTGTCGGGCTGCGCGCCTTGGTGCAATCGATGCCTTGGGCATGCGCCGTGCCCGCAGACAGCAACCCGGCTGTGAACAGGCCAGCCAGCGCCACTCGGTATCGCATCGTCGTCTCCCTGTGCGCGACCATGGCATGCCGGGCGATGACGGAGAAGACGTGTTGCGCCCGACCCCCGGCGAGGGTGTATTTGGCGGGATGGAACGATCGGACGAAAACGCCCTGGTGCTGTTCAGCGGCGGCCAGGACAGCGCAACCTGCCTCGCCTGGGCCCTGGAGCGGTTTGCCAGGGTCGAAACCCTCGGCTTCGATTACGGCCAGCGCCACGTGGTGGAGCTACAGGTCCGCGGTACCGTGCGCGCCGGCCTGGCCGCCATCAACCCGGATTGGGGCGCGCGGCTGGGGGAGGACCACGTTCTCAATCTCTCCACCCTCGGCGCCCTGTCGGAAACCGCGCTGACGCGGGAGCAGGCGATCACGCTGGAGGCTGGCGGCCTACCCTCCACCTTCGTGCCTGGCCGCAATCTACTGTTCTTCACTTATGCCGCAGCCCTGGGCTACCGCCGCGGCCTACGGCACATCGTGGGCGGCATGTGCGAGACGGATTACTCCGGCTACCCCGATTGCCGCGACGACACCATCAAGGCGCTGCAGGTTGCCCTCACCCTCGGGATGGACCGCCGCATGGTCCTGCACACGCCGCTGATGTGGCGCGACAAGGCTGCGACCTGGCGCCTGGCCGAAGCGCTCGGCGGCGCGCCACTGGTGAACCTCATCCGCGACGAAACCCATAGCTGCTACCTGGGCGACCGCACCCATCGCCACAATTGGGGCCTCGGCTGCGGCACCTGCCCGGCGTGCGAGCTACGCGCCGCCGGGTGGCAACGCTATTGCGCGGCGCTAGCCTAGGCCGTCGATCGCCTTCGCCATCGCCACATCGCGGGCCGTCAGCCCGCCGGCATCGTGGCTGCTGAGCCCGATCTCCACCTTGTTGTAGCTGTTGGACCAGTCGGGATGGTGGTCCTGCTTTTCCGCCAGCAGGGCCACCCGGGACATGAACGCCCACGCACTGCTGAAATCCGCGAATTCGAACGTCCGGCGGATCGCGCCATCCGCAACGCGCCAGTTCGGGAGTCGCTCGGCGAGCCCCACCACTTCCGCCTCGGTCAATCGGGTTGGCTTCATGCCTGCCTCCTATCGGGTGCCCCATTAGAAAGGTGGGCACCGGCGCGGCACTTGTCTAGAACCATCGGCCATGTCCCAAACCCCTCCCACCCTCGAGGACCTGGTCGTCCTCGCCGAGCGCGCCCTGGCCGCCATCCCCGACCGCTTCACCCAGCACGCCCGCCGCATCGGCATCGTGGTGGAGGAGATCGCGGACGAACAGATCCTGGACGATCTGGGGCTCGAGAGCGGCTACGACCTGACCGGCCTCTATCGCGGCACCCCGATGAGCCTGGCCAGCAACGCCGCCCCGGCGCACGAGCCCGACATGATCATCCTGTATCGCGAGCCAATTCTGCTGGAGTGGATCGAGTCCGGCGAGGATCTGTATCGCCTGGTGCGCAACGTGCTGGTGCACGAACTCGCCCACCATTTCGGCTTCAGCGACGACGACATCGCCGCGCTGGAACAGGACTAAAGCCCCGCCTCCAGCTTGGGCTTACGCGGCGGTTTCGCCACCGGGGCAGGCGTCTTGTAAGGAAAGCCGCACGATTCGGCCGCGGCGCAGCGCCAGCATTCCGGCGTACGCGCCTTGCAGACGTAGCGGCCATGCAGGATCAGCCAGTGATGCGACGGGCGCAGCATGTCGGGCGGCAGGCGGCGCACCAGCCCGTCCTCCACCTCCCGCACGTTCTTGCCCGGCGCCAGCCCGGTGCGGTTGCCCAGGCGGAAGATGTGGGTGTCCACCGCCATCGCGCTCTCCCCGAACGCGATGTTCAGCACCACGTTCGCGGTCTTGCGCCCCACGCCGGGCAGCGCCTCCAGCGCCGCGCGATCGTGCGGGACCTTCCCACCATGCTGGTCCACCAGGATCTGCGATAGGGCGGCCACGTTGCGCGCCTTGCCCTGCCACAGCCCGATGCGGCGGATGAACGGGCCGATACCCGCCGCCCCCATGGCCGCCATGGCCGCCGGGGTGGGCGCGGCGTCGAACAGCGCCGGCGTGGCCTTGTTGACCGCGGCATCCGTGGTCTGCGCCGACAGCGCCACCGCGACCAGCAGGGTGAACGGGTCGGTGTAGACCAACTCGCTTTTGGCGTCGGGGTTGGCCGCCTCCAGCGCGCTGAGGAAGGGGCGGATGTTGGCAAGCGGCATGCGCGGCGTCTTGCGCAGGCGTTTGGGTTTTGGCGGGGCGGGCATGGTGGCCAACCTGCCGTGCCTGCCCGGGTGATGACAAGCCGGGGTCGCGCACCAATCTTCCATCCATGGACGCCGAGCCCGCCTTCTTCGAGGCCGTGATCGTGCCGCACCGCAGCCTGTCTGCGAACGGGCTGCGCTTGCTGATCGGCGCCATCTGCACACTGAGCGTCTGCACGACAGCGGTGTTCTGGTGGCTGGGCGCCTGGCCGATCGCCGGGTTCAATGGCGTCGAGATCACCACCGCCCTGCTGCTGCTGCGCCATAACGCCCGCGCCGTCCGTTCCAACGAGGTGATCCTGCTATCGGATTCCGCCCTGCGCATCATCCGCACCGACCGCGATGGCCGCCGGACCGAACAGACCGTGCCCCCCGCCTGGCTGCGCATGCACTGGCAGGAGCGCCCCGGCCGCGTCTCCGGCCTGTATCTGATGGCGCACGGCACCCAGATCGAAATCGCCGCCAGCCTGGGAGAGCCGGAGAAGCTTGACCTGGCAAACGCGTTGGAGACGGCGTTGCACCGCTGGCGCAACCCGCGTTTCGACAATCCGCAACTTGCGTGAAGGTTACGGCCAGATAGCAACCGCAAGGCTCCGCCCTGCACCCGGAAAGGGATAGTCATCCCTCTCAACCCTTATTCCAAGGGGCCCAGGGGATGACTATCCTCTGGTGGGGTTCGGGGCAACGCCCCGATCTTGTGCGCCGCTAAAGCGTGGGCTCCCGCGCGTGCCAATCCGTATCGCGTTGAAATGCGTCCGCCACCATCATCACTTTCGCCTCGGCAAACGGCCGCCCGGCGATCTGTAGCCCGATCGGGCAGCCATTCGGGTCGAACCCGCAGGGCACGCTGATCGTCGGCAGGCCCAGATAATTGAACGGCCGCGTATTCGCCGACACCGCCATGAACGTCTTCTCCGTTCCGGCCGGGCCGTGGTCGATATCCGTTGCGGCCAGGGTCGGCAGCACCGTCTTGATGGCCGGGCTGGCCAGCACGTCCACCTTGGCGAACACCTCCTTGGCGAAGGCTTGCAGGATCGGTCCCCGGCGGCTTAGCGCCTCCACGTAATACGTGCCGGGGATGGCGTTGCCGCCGAACAGCCGGGCGCTCAGATGCACGGAGTAATCCTGCGGATGATCGCGCATCCATTGCGCATGGATCGTCGCACCCTCCACGCGGGAGACGATGCTGCCATAGGCCGACACCGCATCCATCAGCGGCAGCGTCATCGGCACGATCACCGCACCACGCGCTGCCAGCACCGCCAGCGCCGCGTCTATCGCGGCCACGATCGGGGCGTCCGCGCCCTCCAGGAAATACGTGCTGGGGACGCCGATCCGCAGCCCGCGGACGTCGCCGCTCAGGAGGGCCTCGTAATCCGGCACCGGTTCGGTGGCACTGGTCGGATCCAGCGGATCGTGCCCGGCAATCACGCCCATCACCCGGGCGCAATCGCGCACCGTTCGGGTCAGCGGCCCCACATTGTCGTGCGAGAACGATAGCGGCATCACCCCGGCCCGGCTGACGCGGGTTTGCGTCGGCTTCAGCCCCGTCACCCCGCACGCGGAGGCGGGCAAGCGGATCGAGCCACCCGTGTCTGACCCCAGCGCCGCGTAGGTAAACCGCGCCGCCACCGCCGCACCCGACCCGCTGGACGAGCCGCCGGTGATGTAGGGCAGGTTCCACGGGTTGTGGCAGTCGCCATAATGCGCGTTGTGCCCGGTCGGGTTCTGCGCGAACTCCGCCATGTTCAGGCCGCCATAGGCATAGGCGCCCTCGGCCGCCATCCGCTCCAGCACGGTCGCGGTGGTGGTGGGCACGAAATCCTTGCGGATCTTGGACCCGCAGGTGCAGGGGCGCCCGGCCTGGTAGTACATGTCCTTATGCACCAGCGGCAGGCCGTGCAGCTTGCCCAGCTTCGCGCCGTTCGCCACCGCCTTGTCCGCTGCCTCGGCAGAGCGATACGCGCCCTCGCGATCCACCCAGATCGTGGCGTTCACCCGGTCTTCGGCGGCGTCCAGCCGGGCGAAGCAGGCATCGAGCAGCGCCCTGGCCGTCACGTCCCGCTTGGCGACCGCGTCGGCGGCGTCCACCAGGCTCAGCGATGCGAGGTCGGTCATGCCTTGGCGGCCTGCAGGGCAGCGGTGAAGCTGGCGGGCTCGTCTTCGAATTCCAGCGTGCCGCGCAAGGCCTCGAACGCGGCGATGGTGCCGGCCAGTTCAAGCGCCATCCGCTTGGCGGCGTCATTGGGCGCAGTGATCCCGCTCCAGGCGGCGATCTGCGCCTCGATCAAATCCAGTGTCATAGCCACTCCGATCTCCTTTTACGCGGCCAGTTGCCGCTCATCCTCGGCAGCCCAGACGAGATGCGTCCGCGCGCCGGCCTGCACCGGGTCGGCGTCGTAGACGGAATCGGGCATCAGCACCGACGCGTCTTCCCCGGCATCCGTGGTCAGCGCCACCCGCACGATGCTGCCCTGATACTCCACCGCCGCGATCTGCGCCGGCAGGCCCGACCCGGCGGCGTCCAACCGGCACCGATCCGCCCGCACCGCCACCGGGCCAGCCGCGCCCTGCAGCACGTTGTGGCCGCCGATGAACCGGGCAACGAAGCTAGTCGCCGGGTTACCGAACACCTCGCGCGGGGAGCCGGACTGGCGAATGCGCCCGTCCTGCATCACCACCATCATGTCAGCCAACGCCATTGCCTCGTCCTGGCTGTGCGTCACGTGAATGAAACTGATTCCGAGGTCGCGCTGCAGCCGCTTCAACTCCTCCCGCACGCGAATGCGCAGGAACGGATCCAGTGCCGACAGCGGCTCGTCCAACAGCAGCACCTTCGGCTGGCTCACCAGCGCACGGGCCAGTGCCACGCGCTGCTGCTGCCCGCCCGAAAGCTGCGCCGGCAACCGATCGGCAAATGTCTCCATATGCACCAGCGCCAGGAACTCGCGCGCCTTCTTCAGCCGCTCCGCCTTGGCCATGCCGCGCATCTTCAGGCTGAAGGCGACGTTCTCGATGCAGCTGAGATGCGGGAACAGCGCGTAGCTCTGGAACATCATCGCCGTGCCGCGCTTGATCGGCGGCAGCCCGGTGACGTTGGCGCCGTTGATCAGCACGTCGCCATCCGAAATGCTTTCGTGCCCGGCGATCATCCGCAGCGTGCTGGTTTTGCCGCAGCCGCTGGGCCCCAGCAGGCAGCAATAGCTCGCCTTCGGAATGCGCAGCGAGATGTTGTCGACCGCAACCGCCCCGCCATAGCGCTTCGACACGCCAACGAGTTCGACATCGAACCGAGGATCCATAGTCGATACTCCTTAGGTCGGCAGCATGCGACGGCGGCGCTGCATCCGGATGACGGCAAACATCGTCAGCCCGATCAGCACGAACGACACCGCCGTCGTCACCGTGCCGATGGCGAACAACGTCGGCGTGCTGTCGCTGGACACCAGCGCGTAAAGCTCCAGCGGCAGCGTGTTGTAGCTGCCGATGGTGAGTGTGGTGCGGGCATACTCGTCGTAGGATAGAGTGAACGCGCCAACCGCTACGCCGATGATACCCGGCAGCAAAAGCGGGATGGTGATGTAGCGCAACCGCTGCCAGGCCGAGGCGCCCAGATCCCGCGCCGCCTCCTCATAGGACCGGTTGAACCGCGCCACGACCGCGAACATGGTCAGCAGCCCGAACGGCAGCGTCCAGGTCAGCTGCGCACCGAGTGTTGACGTGTACAATCCCTGCGGCAGGCCCAGCATTTGGAAGCCAAGCCCGATACCGAAGCCGACCAGCAGGCTGGGCATCACCAGGCTGGCAATCGCGATGTAGAACAGCAGCCCGGCCCCTGGAAACCGCCGCCGGAATCCCAGCCCGGCGGCGACCGAGATAACCACCGTCAGCAGGCTGACCACGATCGCCAGCACGATCGAGCGTTCGAACGAGGCCGGTATATTCGCCACCTGCCCGGGTTTGATGATGTTGGCGAACCATTGTGTCGAGACGCCCACCATCGGGAAGGTGACGCCGCCATTCGGCCCCTGGAACGACAACACGTAGATGACCAGCATCGGGCCGTACAGGAATAGCAGGAACAGTCCCATCAACCCGGCGAGCAGGTAGAACGTGTAGGGCCGAGGCTCCCTCTCGCGCGCCATCAGCTCACCAATTCCTTCCGCACGTCCACGATGCGCATCATCCCCGCCACCAGGAACGCCACGAACAGCACCAGAACCACGGCGCTGGCGGAGGCCGGCGGATACTGCATCGCCTGGATCTCCGTCGACAGGGCCGACACGATGGAGGCGCTTTGCCCGCCACTCATCCGCTTGACCACGAAATAATCGCCCATCACCTGCGTGAATACGAGGATGGAGCCGAGCGTGATCCCGGTGCGTCCCAGCGGAATGATGATGTTGCGCATGATCTGCCATCGCGAAGCCCCGGCATCGCGCGCCGCCTCCAGCAACGACTTGTCGATCTTGGACAGTGAGTTCGCGATCGGCCCGATCATCAGCAGCGTGTAGAGATGCACGTAGGTGATGACGACCGCGAAATCGGAGAACAGCAGGAATTCCAGCGGCTGGTGCACGATGTGCAGGTCGATCAGCATTGTGTTGAATGCACCATTGCGCCCCAGAAAGGGGATCCAGGCAATGGTTCGGATGATAGCGGATGTCCAGAATGGCACGGCGCACAGCATGAACAGCACCATCCGCGTGGTGCTGCTGCGGATGTGGAACACCAGGAAATGCGCGATATTGAACCCGACGAACAACGTGATCGCCCAGACGATCACCGCGAAGCGCAGCGAACTGACGTAGATGCGCCAGGTCGCCGGCGTCGTCAGCAATTCGCGGTAATTGTCCCATAGGAACGCCGGGTAGATCCCCACCCGGTCGTAATCGAAGAAGCTGATGACGAAGAACAGCACGGTGGGTGCCGCGAACAGCACCACCAGGATGATCGCCAGCGGGGACACCTCCAGCCAGGAGATTGCCCACGGACCGACCCGCACGCGTGGGCGGGCCGGCCGGTAGGCGGAATTGGTAATCTCGGCCGCGGTGTCCGACGCCATCAGGCCGCCTGGGTAAGGTTGGCGCGGCAGCGCATCAGCGGCTGGATGCGGGTGCCGAATTGCTCCATCCCGATGACGAAGTCGTCGAACGTCATCATCACGCCTTGCACGCCGGGCACGGTCGACATTTCGTCCAGCATGGCTGCAACGTTGGCGTAGGAACCGCACAGCACGCCCTGGTTGGTCGGCAGCTTCTCGTCGCCCATGGTCCGGCGCTTGTTCGGCTGCGCCATCGGGTCGGTGCTGGGGTCGTCGCCGGACTGCGCATCCCGCCAGGCGAGCGCTTCCAGATCGGTGCCGGCCTTGTAATGCTCCCACTTGGCCATGGCGGCCTCGTCGGTCTCGTCGGCGATGATCATCACCAGGATCAGCGCGGTGCAGTTCCGCCCTGTCAGCTTGTTCGCCGCCACTAGCCGCGCCACGCTGGCCTCCATCGATCGCGGCTTGTTCACGCCGAAGCTGCCGCAGAAATTGTAGTCAGCATACTCCGCGGCGTATTTTGTGCCCGCGTCGCTCTGTGCGGCGCAGATGATCGGGATGTCGCGCGAGGGCAGGGGGCTGCACCGGCAATCATCCATCTGGAAGAAATCGCCCTTGAAGTCGGAATGCCCGGTCGACCACAGCTCCTTCATCACCGTCACGTATTCGGCGCAGTATTCATAACGGCGCGTGTAATGCTCCTTCCCCGGCCAGATGCCCATCTGCGCATATTCCGCCCGCTGCCAGCCGGAGATGATGTTCACCCCGAACCGCCCCTTGGCGATGCTGTCGATGGTGACGGCCATGCGCGCCGCAATTGGCGGCGGCATGGTGAGCACGGCGCATGTGGCGAAAAGCTGGATGCGTTTGGTCACCGCCGCCAGCCCCGCCATCAGCGTGAACGATTCGAGATTATGGTCCCAGAATTCGGACGGGCCGCCGAAGCCATGAAGCTTGATCATGGACAGGGCGAAGTCGAAGCCGAACCTCTCCGCCTTCTCCACGATCGTCCGATTCAGGTCGAAGCTCGGCATATATTGCGGCGACGTGGTGGAAATCAGCCAGCCATTGTTGCCGATGGGAATGAATACGCCGAGTTGCATAGTATCGTGTGTCCCGATTAGGCGCTGATGAATTCGTTCCAGCGCCGGGTGAGGTAGCGGTCTTCGTCCATGACGGAGTTCCAGACCGCGATGTTGCCCATCCGAGCCTCGAACGAGCCGCCATCGCGGGCGCGCCCGGCCTTTTCCATCACTTTGCCGAACGGGTCCTTGATATCCTCGGCAGCCACCTTGCCGCCATACCAATAATCCCACTCGGCGGTGCTGAGGAACTTCTTCGCGTTCTCCGGCTGCGCGGAATAATAGCCTTCACGCGCCACGAACGCGCCGGCGAACCCGGCGGTGTACCAGTTCACGTATTCCATCGCGCAATCCAGCTGCAACCCCGTCAAATGCTTCATCATGCCGAGCTGGTAGCCCCAGCCGCGATAGCCTTCCTTCAGCGGCTGGAAGATGCACGGGATGCCGCGGGTGCGCACGGCGGTCACGGCGGGGGACCACATGGACTGGATCACCACCTCGCCCGACGCCATCAGGTTCACCGATTGGTCGAACGAACCCCAGAACGAGCGGAATTGGCCGGACTTCTTGATCTCCGTCATCAAGGTGATCGTTTTGTCGATCTCGTCCTTCGTCATGTTCCCCTTGTTGACGTATTT
Source organism: Acidisphaera sp. L21 (assembly GCF_009765685.1). GTDB lineage: Bacteria > Pseudomonadota > Alphaproteobacteria > Acetobacterales > Acetobacteraceae > LMUY01. Next base: position 264,832 of record NZ_LMUY01000015.1, read on the forward strand.
CAGGTGGCCGCCGGCTTCCACGGCCATGGCCACGTCGATCACACCGACGGTCGGGTTGTCCTGTAGCGCGGCCTTGCCCTTGAACTCCGGCGCAATCAGGTCCGCCCAGCTGGTGATCGGCCGCCCCGTCAAATCCGGCCGGATGCCCAGCGTGTCGGCGTTGGTGATGCTGGGCATGCTGGTGATGAAGTCGGTCGGCGACGTCGCGAATTTGGACCCGCTGGCATCCGTTGCGTACAGCACCGTGTACGGCGCGATGCCCTGCTTGGACGCATCGCGTCCATCCGGATACTTGCTGGCGGTGAACAGCGAGTATGTCGCATCCCAATGCTTCAGCTTGGCCACCGGCATGGTCTGCAGGACGTTTCGGCCCACCAGGTATTTCAGATAGGGCAGGCTGACGTCGGCGATGTCGATCTGGTTGGCTTGTGTCAGGAACCGGTTCAGCAGATCGGCACTTTCCGCGGCCTGCATCGTCACCTTGAACCCGAGGTCCTTGGTCGCCTGGTCGCCGATCGCCTGGATCGCGGTCACCGGCTGCCCGGCGTGCTTCAGCTCGATATCCTTGATGTTCTGCGCCCAGATCGTGGGGAACCCGGTGATCGCCCCGCTGCCAACGGCAACGCCAGCCGTAGCGGAGGCGGCGGTCAACAGGCGGCGTCGGGTGAGGCCTGGCTTCGTCTTGTCGGTCATGGCGGGTTCCTCGGGGTTTAAGGGATCAGGCGGCTTGGGACAGGGCTTGCTGGCGGCTCTTCATCAACGGCTGGATGCGGGTGCCGAACTGTTCCATCCCGATGACGAAATCGTCGAAGGTGAGCATGGCGCCCTGCACGCCGGGCACTGCGGCCAAATCGTCCAGCAAGGCGGCGATCTTGGCGTAGGACCCGCACAACACGCTCTGCGCGGTGGGCAGCCGGGCCTTGGTCGTCTTGGCGAAGCGGTCGACGGTGGAATTGACATCGGCCTGCTTGTCATTGCTCGCCTGGCCGTCGCGATAGGCCATCGCCTCGTAATCGGTGCCGGTCTTGTAATGCTCCCACTTGGCGAGGGCGGCGTCATCCGTCTCGTCGGCGATGATCATCAGCAGCACCAGCGCGCCGCATTTGGTGCCCAACTCGGCATTCTTTGCCACCAGGCGCGCCACTGGCCCGGCGATGGTGCACGGGTCGTTGAAGGCGGTGGAGGCGACGAAGTTGAAATCGGCATATTCGGCTGCGAACTTCGTCCCACGGTCGCTCTGCCCGGCGCATACGATGGGGATTTGGCGGCTCGGCAGCGGGCTGCAGCGGCAATCATCCATCTGGAAGAACTCACCCTTGAAGTCGGAGTGACCGGTGGCCCACAGCTCCTTCATGATGGTCACGTATTCTTCGCAATACTCGTAGCGGCGCTGATAGTGCGCATCGCCGGGCCAGATTCCCATCTGGCTGTACTCCTTCTCCTGCCAGCCGGAGATGACGTTCACCCCGAACCGGCCGTTGGAGATGCTGTCGATCGTCACCGCCATCCGCGCGACGATCGGCGCTGGCATGGTCAGCACGCCAATGGTCGCGAATAGCTGGATGCGGCTGGTCACTGCCGCCAACCCGGCCATCATGGTGAAGGATTCGAGGTTATGGTCCCAGAACTCGGACGGGCCGCCAAACCCGCGCAGCTTGATCATGGACAGCGCGAAGTCGAAGCCGAACTTCTCGGCCTTTTCCACCACAGTACGGTTTAACTCGAAGCTCGGCATGTATTGCGGTGAGGTGGTCGATATCAGCCAACCATTATTGCCGATAGGAAGAAAGACGCCGAGCTGCATAGGATAAAGTGCTTTCGATCAGGAGGCGGCAGGAAGGAAGTGGCCGAACCCAGGCAGGGCCAGGTGGTGTGTCAGTCGGTCTCGACGCGACAGAGTGGGCAACATTGGTGGCACTCCGGTTGTGGCGGCTCCGCCTATGCGGCATCCCCCCTCAGCGTCTCACCCGGCCTGGCCCGCGGCGGAGGCAGGCGTTGCCGCGCTCCTTGCCGTCGGATCCTTATGCGCGGCACTGGATCGCAACCGGGCCGTTCGAGTCAAGCAGCGAACGCAAGGAATTGGTGTAGTATTCCGCCCACGATCCACAGACGCTGACGAGATAGGCAAACGGTGTTACAAACTGGCGGGAATGCAGGCAGTCGCTGCGCCGAAGCTGGTCCGGCGTGCGGCATGCGCCTTGCTTGTCCGAACAAAGTTGCGATGAGGATCTCTACCAAATGGATTTGACCCGACGCCAGGCCGGTGCGCTCTCGCTCGCCGCCATGCTTGCCACGGCCGGCCGCGCCAGCGCCGCCCAGGCTGGCACTATCGTCCGGTCGGATGGGCAGCCCCAGAACCTGGACCCGCACCAGATTTTCGACGTGCCGATGATGGGCTACGCGCTCAACACCTATGACGGGCTGTATCGCTACGAGGGTAACCCGCCCGAAATGCAGCCCTGGCTGGCCGAAAGCCACACCTCGTCGCCCGATGGCCTCACCTGGACCTTCACCCTGCGCAAGGGCGCCAAGTTCCACGATGGCAGCGACGTTACCGCGGCCGACATCGTCTACAGCTTCCAGCGCGTACTGGCGCTGGGCAAGGCGCCGGCAAGTGCGTTCCTGCCGATCCTGAAACCTGCCAACATCACCGCTCCGGATGCGACCACGGTGAAGTTCCAACTGGACAAGCCGTACGGTCCCTTCCTGGCTGCCATCCCCATCGTCGCCATCGTCAACCCCCGCGCCATCAAGCCGAACGAGAAGGCGAATGACTGGGGCGCCACCTGGCTCGCCTCCAACGAGGCCGGGTCGGGCGCGTACAAACTAGACCCAGCGAGCTACACCCCGATCGAGCGATTGGACCTGCAGCGTTTCCCCGACCATTTCTACGGCTGGAAGGACAATCCGAAGCCGGTGGAAACCGTGCTGTATCGCCTGGCGCACGAAACCTCCACCGGCGTGCTGGGCCTGATGAACGGCTCCATCGACATGACGGACAGCTACCTGCCGACCGACCAGGTGGAGCAGATCCAGTCCAGCAAATCCGCCCGGGTTGAAAAATCGACCTCGATGCGGGTGTTCGTCATCCGCATGAACAATGCCAAGCCGCCGTTCGACAACCTCAACGCACGCAAGGCCTTTGCCCACGCCTTCAACTACGGCGGCTTCATCACCGACATCCTGAAGGGCTACGCCGACCGCGACGGCACGCCCATGCCGAACACGCTATGGGGCTTCCCGAAGGATGCCGCGCTGTACGAGTACGACCTCGACAAGGCGAAGGATTACATGAAGAAGGCGATGGCCGAGGGCGCACCGATGAAGCGTCCGGTCGAGATCCACATCCAGTCCCAACTGGAACAGACCAACCAGGCCGCGCAGCTGTTCCAAAGCGACCTACAAAGCATTGGGATCAACCTGAAGGTCGTCGGCGACACCTGGGCCAATATCACCAGCAACACGGCCAAGGCGGACACCACGCCCGACATGTGGATCCACTGGGTCAGCACCTATTTCGTCGACCCCGAGAACTGGGTCGGACAGATGTACGACAGCCAATTCTCTGGCACGTGGAAGGCGTCTTCCTGGTACAAGAACCCGGCGGTGGACGACATGCTGGGGCAGGCGCGCGGCCAGGTGGACCAGGGACAGCGCCAGGCGCTGTACGAGAAGGCGACCAAGCAGATCGTCGACGATTGCGTGGATATCTGGGTCTACAACACGGTGGAATTGCGCGGCCTGTCGCGCCGTATTTCCAACTACCGCTTCTGCCCCGTTGGCAGTGGCGGCGAAATCCGATGGATGCAGCTCACCTGACGCAATGAGCTTCATCCTACGCCGGGCCTTGCTGGCGATCCCGTCGCTATTCGGGTTGCTGGTCGTGACGTTCCTGATGATCCACGTCTCGCCCGCCGACCCGGCCACCACGCTCGCCGGCGACAACGCCACGGCGGAGCAGATTGCGCGCATCCGCCACCAATATGGGCTTGACCAGCCTTTGGCTGTGCAGTTCGTGCGCTACGTCGCCGATGTGGCGCAGTTGGATTTCGGCGACAGCCAATATTCCAGCCGCCCCGTCGCGACCGATCTATTGGGCCGCCTGCCGGCCACGCTGGAATTGACGCTGGTGGCATTGATCCTGGCAACCGCGCTCGGCATCCCGATCGGCGTGGTCGCCGCCATGCACCACAACCGCTGGCCGGACATCACGTTGCGCCTGTTATCCGTGGCAGGCGTCGCCGTGGCGACGTTCTGGCTGGCCATCATGCTGCAGATGTTCTTTTCCATGCGGCTCGGCTGGCTGCCGCTGCGCGGACGACTGACGGATGGGCTCGCCGCCCCCGCCGGTCCCACCGGGTTGCTGTTGGTAGATAGCCTGCTGCACGGCGACCTCACCGTGTTCACCGACGCGTTCGCCCACATCGTGCTACCCGCCGCAACGCTGGCCCTGGGCGGCATCGCCACCATCGCCCGCTTCACCCGCGCCGGCGTGCTGGACACGATGAGCCGCGACTTCGTGCAATACGCTCGCGCCACGGGGACGCCCCGGCAACGGCTGATCTGGATCTATGTGTTGCGCAACTCGGTTCTCGCCGCCGTGTCCCAGATCGGGCTGCTATTCGGCGGGCTCATCGCCGGGTCGGTGGTGGTGGAAAGCATCTTCGACTGGCCCGGCATCGGCAACTACACTGTCCAGGCGATCCTGACTGCCGACAGCAAGGTGCTGCTGGCCGTGACCCTGCTGATCGGCGTCATCTACGCGGTGGTGAACATCCTGACCGACCTGGCGCAGGCCGCCATCGACCCCCGCCTGCGGGAGCGCCGATAATGCCGCCCGCAATCCGCCGCCTGCTGCGCGACATCCCCACCAGCGTCGGTTTGCTGATCGTGCTGGTGGTCGTGGCGCTGGCGATTGCCGGGCCATGGCTGGCGCCGTATCCGGGGGACGCATCCGCCTCCCATTTGATCCGCAGGTTGAAGCCACCCTCGGCCGATTTTCCATTCGGCACCGATAATTTGGGCCGCGACATCTTCTCCCGCGTCATTCTCGGCGCACGCGGCGCACTGGAAGTCTCGCTGCTGGTGGTCGGCGCCTCGATGGCGATCGGCGTGCCGCTGGGCCTGGTGGCGGGCTACGGCACCGGTTGGGTGTCGGAGGCGATCATGCGCGTCACCGACGTGTTCCTGGCTTTGCCGCAACTGGTGCTGGCTTTGGCGCTGGCGCAAATGCTCGGACCGTCGCTGGAAAGTGCGATGATCGCGCTGGTCGTCACGTACTGGCCGTTCTTCACTCGCATCGTGTTCTCCGAAACCGGGCAATTGCGCACCGCCTTGTTCGTGGACGCGCTGCAGGGCCTGGGCGCCAGCCGCACCCGCATCCTGCTGCTGCACATCCTGCCCAACACTGCGTCCCCCATCATCGTGCGCGCCACCATCGGCCTGGGCTTCACCATCCTGGTCGCCGCTACGCTCGGTTTCCTGGGCATGGGCGCCACCCCGCCGGACCCGGATTGGGGCCTGGCCGTCGCGCAAAGCCGCACGTATCTGCCCGCCGCCTGGTGGTTCGCGACCTTCCCGGGCCTGGCGATCCTGTTCACCGTTTTGGGCTTCAACCTGCTGGGCGATGGGCTGCGCGACATCCTGGACCCGCGGCTGCGGCGCTCCCGATGAGCGCCCCCATCCTGGACGTCTCCGGCCTGCGCGTGTCGATCCATGGCGAGGCAGGGGTCGCCCGCATCCTGCACCACATCGCGCTGCGGCTGGAGCGTGGGCGCATCATGGGCCTGGTCGGCGAATCCGGCTGCGGCAAATCCACCTTCATCCGCACCATCTTGGGCGTGCTGGCCAAGGGCGGGCGGGTCGAATCCGGCCGCATCGCGTTCGACGGCATTGACCTGCTGGCGATGAGCGATCGCGCCATGAACAGCCAAATCCGCGGCCGCCGCATCGGTTTCATCCCGCAGGACCCGCTATTGGCGCTGAACCCGCTGTTCCGCGTTGGCACCCAATTGCTGGAGATCATGCGCAACCACGCCGCACCCGGCGACCACCGCGCCCGCCTGCTGGACCTGCTGCGCCGCGTGCAACTGCCCGACCCCGAGGGCGCGTTGCGGCGCTATCCCCACCAATTCTCCGGTGGTCAACGCCAACGGCTTCTCATCGCAGCCGCACTCACCTGCGCCCCGGCGCTGATCGTGGCGGACGAGCCGACGACTGCGCTGGACGTGACGACGCAGCAGCAAATCTTGATCCTGCTGAAGGAATTGGTCGCGGAAACCGGCACTGCCCTGCTGTTCGTCACCCATGACCTCGGCGTGGTCGCGCAAACCTGCGACGAAATGGCGGTCATCTATGCCGGCCAGATGGTGGAAACCGGCCCCACGCGGGACGTGCTTGCCAATCCGCGCCACCCCTACACGCGTGCCCTGCTTGCCTGCCATCCGGACCGTAGCACGGGTTTCGCTTCTATCCCCGGCACGGTGCCGCCGGCGCTGCACATGCCGCCGGGCTGCCGCTTCGCGCCACGCTGCCCCATCGCCCAATCCGCCTGCCCGGCGCGCAAGCCCCACCTGCTGACGGTTGGGCCGGACCACACGGCCGATTGCATCCTGTACGAGACCGCGGCATGACCCCGCTGCTATCCGTGCAAGGCCTGCGCGTGTCGCTGGGCGGGCAGGGCGGCTGGCTGCGCAAGACCGTGCCCCCCGTGCGCGCCGTGGCCGGCGTCGACCTGGCCGTCATGCCGGGCGAAATCCTGGGCCTGGCCGGTGAGTCCGGTTGCGGCAAGACCACGCTCGCCCGCACTATATTAGGCCTGCAACGGGAGGATTCGGGCACCATCACGCTGGACGGCGCCCCCGTCGGCAACCTGCCGCCAGCGCAGGCGCGCACCCGGCGTCGCCAGATCCAATACGTCCACCAGGACCCCGGCGCCGCGCTCGACCCCTGGTGGAGCATCGGCCGCACCCTGGAGGAAGGCCTGGTCATCGTCGGCGAACCGGCCGGCCGCGCCGCCCGCATCGACCAGGTTCTGGCCGCCGTCGGCCTCGACGTCGGCATCCGCCACCGCTACCCGCACGAACTCTCGGGCGGGCAACTCCGCCGGGTGGGCCTGGCCCGTATCCTGGCGCTGAATCCCCGCCTGGTGATCCTGGACGAGCCGACCTCCGGCCTGGACATGTCGGTGCAGGCAACGGTCCTGACGCTGCTGCTGGATCTGCGCGAGCGGTTAGGCCTGTCCTATCTCTTTATCTCCCACGACCTTGGCGTCATGCACCGGCTGTGCGACCGCGTGGCCGTGATGTATGCCGGCCGCATCGTCGAAGTCGCTGCAGCCGCGGCGCTATTCGCCCGCCCGCTGCATCCCTACGCCCGCGCATTGCTCGCCGCCGCCCCCAGCCTCGATCCAAACATTAAGATGCCCGCCCCGCTCCCAGGGGAGCCACCCGGCGCCGTCCGACCCGACCGCGGTTGCGTTTTCGCCGCCCGTTGCCCGCACGCCGAACCGGCCTGCCGTGCCGAAGATCAAGTGCTGGTCGATGCCGAACCCGGCCGCCAAGTCGCCTGCCGTCGTTGGCGTGAGTTGGCCTAACCGAGGCTCCGCCGTAGGATCAGCGTGCCGCTGGCGTGCGCTTCGGCGGACCAGCCCGGCGGCACCAACGTCGTCGTGTCCAACTGCGTCACGATCGCCGGCCCGTCGAAATTATCGCCGGCACCCAATGCATCCCGATCGTATAACGGCGTGTGCTCGGTCCCGCTCGCCCAGTGCACGACCGCACTGCCAGCCGCATACGCGCCATTGCCCGGCGATAGCGTTGGACGCACCGGCTCCGGCAGCAAGCCGCGTGCCTCCACCCGCACCGTCACCAGCCGCACGGCCGAAATCAACGTGAAGCCGTACAGCGCGTCATGCGCAGCCGCGAACGCCGCCTCGGTCGCGACCCGGTCGCCAGCCCAAGGCACCGCCAATTCGCCGCCCTGGCCTTCGTAACACATCAGCGCCACCCGTTCGGTGCAGCGGTCCGCCTCGGCAATCGCCTCGCTGGCCAGCCAATTCTGCGCATCCGCCTCCAACTCCGCGAACACCGCCTCCACATCCATGCTGCTGACGGAACGGGTGAATTCCGCCCGCAAATCCGCCGCCAGCAGCCCGTCGGCGCACAGCACGCCGGGCGCGGGCGGGATCAGCACCGTGTTGATGTCCAGCATCTCCGCTAGCGCGCAGCCATGCAGCGGGCCCGCGCCGCCGAACGGCATCAGCGCGAAATTGCGCGGATCATGCCCACGCTCAACCGACACGACACGGATGGCGCCGATCATCGTGCTGTCGGCGATGGCCAGGATGCCACGCGCGGCATCATGCAACGACAGATTCAACGGCGTGGCGACCGCACGCACGGCCGCAGCAGCCAGGGCCGGGTTCAACCGCATCCGCCCACCCAGCAGCGATGCGGGCAAATGCCCCAGCACCACATGCGCGTCCGTCACCGTCGCGGCCTGGCCGCCATTGCCATAACAGGCCGGCCCAGGTCGGCTGCCAGCGCTGATGGGACCCACCAGCAGCGCCCCATCCTCCACCCGCGCAATCGAGCCGCCGCCTGCGCCGATCGTCACCATGTCCACCATCGGCAAGGGCAGGGGCCACACGCCGACCCGGCCGCGCTGCGTCAGCGCCACCTGGCCGTCCTTCATCAGGCAGATATCCGCACTGGTGCCGCCGATATCCACGGTGATCAGGTCGCTGAACCTGGCGGCCGCACCAACCGCCCGCGCGCCGACCACGCCCGCCGCCGGGCCAGACAGCGCCGTCACCAATGGCGCCCGCCGCACCGTGGCCGCCCCCGCGACGCCGCCATTGGACTGCATCAGCAGCAGCGGCGCCGTAATCCCCGCCGCCTGCAGCCGCGTCTCCAACTGCCCGACATAGGCCGACACCGCCGGCATCACCCGCGCATTCAGCACGGTGGCCAGGGAGCGTTCGTACTCCCGCACCTCCGGCAACACATCCACCGACGCCGTCACCGCCACACCCGGCAACGCCGCCCGCAGCAGGTCCGCGACCCGGCGTTCATGCGCCGGATGCGCGAAGGAGTGCATGAGGCACACCGCCACCGCGGCCACGCCCAACTCCCGAATCCGCCCGGCCGCGACGGCGACGCTGTCCTCGTCCAACGGCGTCAGCACCGCGCCGCCGGGGCCGACGCGCTCCGTCACCTCCAGCACATTGCGCGGCGGCACGGGACGGGCGGGCTTGATCCAGGCGTAGAGGTTCGCGGCGCGCGGGATATCCTGCCGCCCGATCTCCAGCACATGGCGGAACCCGGCGGTGGTCACCAGCGCGGCGGAGGCGCCTTTGCCCTCCAGGATCAGGTTCGTCGCGACCGTCGTGCCATGCAATACGCGACCGACCGCGTCGGCCTTCGCGCCCACGGATTTCAACGCCAGCGCCACGCCCGTCAGGAACGCCTCGGACGGGTCGCCCGGTGTGGACGGCGTCTTTGCCCGCATCACGCGGGACGTCGCTGCATCCTGCACCGTCACATCGGTAAAAGTGCCGCCGATATCGACGGCGATGATCAGCCCACGCTCACTCAAGGACATCGACATACTCGCGACGGTGGAACGCGCCCGCGACCGGGCGGTCGGCGCGACGGGAGGCAGTGGCGGCGTCGTTCACCCGCCCTGCCTCGATCGCCACGCCATAGTGGGAAAAAGCCGCCTCGGGCGAGACGAAGCCGTCCAGCACGTCACCCAGCACGATATCCGCCGGGCGGTCGTAGGGGTGGCCATGGCCGCCACCGCCGCCGGTTTCCAGCAGCAGCACGTCGCCCCGCACCAGCACGTTTCCGTCCGACAGCGGCGCCAACACCCGCTCGTTCGGCGTGCCCGGGTTCACCACGGCCCGGCCGGATCCGCCACCCTTGCCGCCGGCCACACCCCAGGGCGGGTTGTCCACCCCATCGATGCGCATCGCCAGCACGGCGCGGTCGGCCAGGATCTCGTATTCCCGCACCAGCCCGCACCCGCCGCGATGCTTCCCCGGGCCGCCACTGTCGATGCTGATGCCGTACCGAATCAGCCGCACCGGGTAGCCGAGTTCCAGGAATTCCACCGGATAGTTTTCCTGTGCCACGAAATACACCGCATCGATGCCGTCCGCGTCCGGTCGCCCGCCATAGCCGACGCCCACCCCGTCCGACATCAGGAACGAGTGCCCATCCGCCGTCCCCCGCAGCAGCAGAATGACATAGGCCGAATGCGCCGCCGGGGCCGCGCCGCCCGCCACGTTCACCAGCCCGTTCAGCGCCGCCAGCACGCGCATCATCGTCAGCCCGCGCAGCCCCAGCGGGGCCGGGAAGCGCGGCTGCAGCAGCGAGCCCTCGCGCACCCGAACCTCGTCCAGCGCGTTGGCGCCCCCGGCGTTGCAGACCTGCGCCGGGTCACCGCCCAGGAAGAACAGGCCCAGCGCGGTGCCGGGCACGTGGCTGTTCATCAGGAAGTTCACCGGCCCGATGGCCTGGTCGTCCGTCGCGGTGGTGTCGATCAGGAACCGGTCGTCCGGCGTCCGCGTCAGCGCGAACCGCATGCGGAAGGGGCCGTTGCCGTGGCCGTCCGAATCGATGATGTCGGTAAAGCGGTGCGTGCCCACCGGGAACGTTTCGGCCAGGCGGCGGCGGACCAGCGCCTCGGTCCGCGCCAGCAATTGGCGCAGTGCGTCGGCCACCACGGGGGCGCCGAAGCGGACCAGGATTTCCTCCGTCCGTCGCACGCCCAACGCCACGCTCGCCATCAGCGCGCTGGTGTCGCCGCGGCTCTGTTCCGGAAAGCGGGAGTTGCGATGGAAGATCTCCAGCGCCGCCTCATTCACCACCCCGGCAGCGATCAGCCGCGTCGGCGGGATGATGATCCCCTCCTGGAAGATATCCGTCGTATCGGGGCTGATGGAGCCAGGGCGCAACCCGCCGATATCGGCGAAATGCGCCCACCCCATCACAAAGGCGCACAACGTCGCCCCGCTGAACACCGGCGCCAGGAACACCTGGTCGTTGCTGTGCGACACTGCCCCGTGCGAGCTGTAGCAATCGTTGAACCAATACAGATCACCGGTCTGCATTCCCGCCGGCGGAAACGCCGCCAGCACCGGCGCTGCCACGTCGCCGAAGATCGGCACGTTCGAGCCGACCGCCAATTGCCCGGTGGCGTCGAACAGCGCGGTGTAGAAATCTTTCTTCTCGCGAATGAACGCGCTAATGGCGGTGCGTTCCAGCAGCGCCTCCATCTCCGCCTGCGCGGCCCGGATCGCGCCACGCAGGATTTCCAGCGTGACGGGGTCGCAGACCGCCTGGCTCAAAGCCCGGTTTCCCCCAGCCGCGCGATCAATGCGGCCAGTGCCTGTGCCCGGGTCAGCAAAGTCGGCACCTCCATGTATTCGTCCACCGTGTGCGCCTTGCCGCCAACCGCCCCCAGGCCGCACAGCGTCGGCGTGCCCTGGGCTGCGGTGAACCCGCTATCCGCGCAGCCCCCCGTGAACTCGCCGCCCACGGTGAAGCCCTGTTCGCCCGACACCTCGACATACAGATCCATCAGCTTCTGCGCGTCCGGCGTCATCTCCATCGGCAGAAACTCGCCCAGGATCTCCCACGTCGCCGTGGTGTCGGCGACGGTGCTGTGGTCCATGATCGCGCCGATCTTCTCCAGCGCAAATGCCCGGTCGGCGGCATGGACGTAGCGCAAATCGATCTCGCCGGTGGCGCTCGGCGCCACCGTGTTCACCGTCTGCCCACCGGCAACCAGCCCGACATTCACCGTGATACCGTGCTCCAGATCGGTCAGCGCGTGCAGCGCCACGATCTTGTGCGCCAATTCGCCGATCGCCGACCGACCCTCGATGAAATTGCCGCCCGAATGCGCCGCCCGCCCGGCCACCGCGAATCGCATGAACACGCTGCCCTTGCGGCCCGACACGATGTTGCCGCTGGCGCGCCCCGGCTCCCCATTCAGCACCACGCGGCTTTCCCGCCCCACACGCTCGATGATCGGACGGGAGGAGGGGGAGGCGATTTCCTCATCGGAGGTAATCAGCGCTGCCAGCGGGCCGGGATGCCCGCCGACTGCCTTGAACGCCGCCATGACGAAGGCGTTGATCACCAGCCCGGCCTTCATGTCGGCAACGCCGGGTCCGTAGGCGCGATCGCCCTCGATCTTGAACGGTCGCCGCCCGGCCTCACCCGGCGGAAATACCGTGTCGCGATGGCCCATCAGCAGGATCGGCCGCGTGTCGTTGGCGCCCGCCTGCGGCACGCTGGCATGGATCGCCTCGCCGTAGATCTCGTGCCCCTCTATCTCGACGGGAATGTCGTGCGCGGCGAAGAACCGTTTCAGGATCTCCCCCGTCGCATCGACCCCCGCCTTGTCGCGGGAGGGCGAGTCGCTGTTCACCAGCGTCTCCAATAGGGTGAGCATCTCACCCTGGCGGGCCTGCAACCAGCCGAGCACGGCGGGCGGCGCTGTCATGTCCTGGTCCATGCCGCAGCCTATGCCCCGATTGACCCATGCTGCAACGCACCGCAGCATTGGGCGAACACGTTTAGGACGGCGAATGGCAACCGAGCGGCAAATGCATATGGGCGTGTTCGTGCTGGGAACCGGCAATCACATCGCCGGCTGGCGCGTGCCCGGCGCGTTCGACACGTTCCAGAGCCTGTCCGTCGTGCAGGACATCGCCCGTATTTCCGAGCGTGGGAAGTTCGACCTGCTGTTTTTGGGCGACGGCTTGTCCGCCGACCCGGCGGCCCACCCGTCCTTCACCGTCCGGCTGGAGCCGATCACCATGCTGGCCGCCCTGGCCGCCACCACCAGCCACGTGGGATTGGGGGCGACGGCGTCCACCACCTACAACGAGCCGTTCACCGTCGCCCGCGCCTTCGCCTCGCTGGACCATTTGAGCAACGGCCGTGCCGCCTGGAACGCCGTCACCTCCTCCGGCCCCGAGGCAGCGGGCAATTTCGGCCGCACCCACCCGGCGCACGACCAGCGCTACGTCATCGCGGAGGAGTTCGTCGATGTCGTGAACGGGCTGTGGGATTGCTGGGAAGACGACGCGATCACCATCAACCGCGAGACCGGGCAGTATATCGACCCGGCAAAGGTGCATAAACTCAACCACCACGGCGCCTATTTCGATGTGCGCGGCCCGCTGAACATCGGCCGCTGCCCCCAGGGCCGCCCCATCGTGCTGCAGGCCGGCGCCTCCGACCCCGGCCTGGCGCTCGCCGCCCGCACCGCGGACGTGGTGTTCGCCGTCGTGCAGGACCTCGGCGAGGCGAAGGCGGGCTACGCGGCGCTCAAATCCCGCATGGCGGAGTATGGCCGCCCGCAATCCGACATCTCCGTCCTGCCCGGCGTCATGCCCGTGCTCGGCAGCACCCAAGCAGAGGCGAAGCAGAAGCTGGACTTCCTGCAGAGCTTCGTGACGCCGACCAATGCGATCAAGATGCTGTCCAACCGCATGGGCACCGACATGTCCCGCTTCTCGTTGGACGGTCCGGTGCCGGATTTGCCGCTGCCCGACACCTCCCATGGCTTCGCCCGCACCATGTTGGCGAAGGCGAAGCGGGAGAATATGTCGCTGCGGGATTTGTATAACCTCACCGGCGCCGCCCGCGGGCATTGGGTGCTGTGCGGCACCCCGGAATCGGTCGCCGACACGCTGGAACAATGGTTCGTGGAGCGCGCGGCCGACGGGTTCAACATCCTGCCCGCCCACTTCCCCGGCGCGTTCGACGAGTTCGTGGACCAGGTGATCCCCATCCTGCAGAAGCGCGGCCTGTATCGCACCGACTACTCCGGCAACACCCTGCGCGACCATCTGGGGCTGGACCGCCCGGCCCGGCGCTGAGCCGATTGCACCCGGCCAGCCAGCCCTTTAAGACTAGCCGAAATCAAAAGCCTGTGGGACGAAGCGCCACCCTTATCCTTTTCCAGCAGCCCCGGGTGGTGAAGTTATGAAGATCAATCGTAGGTCGGTCCTGCAGGGCGCGGCCGGTGCCACGTGGTTGGCATCCTGGCCGCAACTCGCCTTCGGCCAGTCGCGGGCGGAAACGTTGCGGTATGTCACCGGCAACACGATCAACACGCTGGACACGACGATGCCGGGCGCCACCCGCGAATCGTTCGGGCTCAGCATGAACGTGTATGACCGGCTGTTCAGTTTCGGCCGCAAGAAGTTCGGCGAATATTGGACGTTCGACCCCACGGTGATCCGCGGCGAACTCGCCAAGGGCTACACGATGAGCCCGGATGGCCTGAAGGTCACTATCCATTTGCGCCCCGATGCCACCTGGCACGACGGTACCCCCGTAACTGCCGAGGACATCAAGTGGTCGCTGGACCGCATGGTGCTGGCCAAGTCGCTGGCCCCGCCGCAGATGTCCACCGGGTCGATCACCAGTGCGGACCAGTTCCGCATCGTCGACCCGCAGACGCTGGAAATGACGCTGCCGAAGCCGGACCGGCTGGGCCTGTCCAACCTCTGCGTCTGCTACGCCATCATGATCAACAGCAAGCTGGCCAAGCAGCACGCCACCGCGGACGACCCGTGGGCGCAGGAATGGTTGAAGACCAACACCGCCGCCAGCGGCGCCTACATCATCGAGAGCTACAAGGCCGGCGAGAGCGTTATCCTGCGCCGCAACGAGAAATGGGTTGGCAGCGCCGATGGCAAGCTGCCGGACTTCAAGCGCATCATCCTGCAGACCGTGCCGGAGCCGGCGACCCGCGCCAACCTGATCGAGCGTGGCGACGCCGATTTGTCGATCGACTTGGCCGCCAGCGACATGCCGACGATGGAGCAATCGTCCAAGGCCAAGGTCGCCTCGATCCCGCAGAATAACGGCTTCACCCACATCACCATGAACACGACGATGAAGCCGTTCGACAATGTGAAGGTGCGCCAAGCCGTCGCCGCCGCGCTGCCGTACGACGACATGTTCAAGGCCGCGATCTTCGGCCGCGGCGCCAAGCTGTATGACGGGTCCTGGAAGGGCACGCCCACCAGCAGCGGCTTCCCCCAGGCGATGCCGTTCAAGACCGACGTCGCCAAAGCCAAGGCGCTGCTGGCCGAGGCTGGGATGCCGAATGGCTTCAATACGACCTTCGCCATCAGCGCCGGACAGGCCGCCACGGCCGAACCGATGGCGGCGTTGGTGAAGGAAGCGCTGGGCAAGGTCGGCATCCAGGTGGACATCCAGAAGAAGCCGGATGCCGAGTTCAACACTATGGAGTCGGACAAGAAGCTGCCCTTCTACACCGACGGCGCCACCGCCTGGCTGCCGGCGACCTACTACTATTTCTACCTGTATTTTACCCGCGACCAGCGCTGGAACTTCGCCTCGTGGAAGAACACCGACATCGAGGATCTGTCGGCGGACGCCCGTTTCCAAACCGATGCGGCCAAATACGAGACCGAGTGCAAGAAGATGATCGAAATCTTCGCCGAGCAGGTGCCGCTGGTCCTGTTGTGGCAGCCCAATCAGGACGCCGTCATGGCCAAGTCGATCGACGGCTACACCTACCAATTCTACCGCCAGGCCGATTTCCGCGACCTGAAGCGGGTCTAGGCTGACCGCGTCGCGGAGCCCAGCATGAGCGTCCTATCCGGCATCGCCCGCCGGGTGGGGCGTCGGTTGCTATCCTCCATCCCGGCGCTGTTGGGCGTGGTGGTGGTGACCTTCGTGCTGATGCGCGTGCTGCCGGGTGACCCGGCGGTGTTCTTCGCCTCCGGCCCTAGCGCCGGGAAGGAGGAGATCGAGCAGATCCGCCACCAGATGGGCCTGGATCGGCCCATCCCGATCCAACTCGCCCGCTATTTGGCCGATGTCGCCACCGGCAATCTCGGCCACTCACTCACCACCGGGCAACCAGTGACGCAGGATATGGAGCGGCGGCTACCAGCCTCGTTGGAGCTGACCTTCACCGCCCTGGTGATCGCGCTGTTGCTGTCGGTGCCATTGGGCGTGGCGGCGGCGTTGCGGCCGGGCTCGCCAGTGGACCACGCCGTGCGGATGCTGTGCACGTTGGGCGTCTGCGTGCCCACCTTCGTGTCGGGGCTGCTGCTGATCTACGTGTTCTACTATCTGCTCGGCTGGGCGCCCGACCCGACGGCGCGGCTGGATATTTTTGCGTCCACCCCGCCTGACATCACCGGCTTCTACCTGGTGGATTTCGCCATGACCGGGGACTGGTCCGGCTGGTGGGCGGCGTTCACCCAATTGCTGCTGCCGGCGATCAGCATGGCGCTGTTCGTGCTGGCGCCGCTGGCGCGGATGACACGGGCCTCGATGCTGGCGGTGCTCGGCAGCGATTTCATCCGCACGGCGCAGTCGGTCGGTCTATCGCGCCGCCGGGTCGTCATCACCTACGCCCTGCGCAACGCGCTGCTGCCAGTGCTGACGATCACTGGGATCGTCTTCTCCACCATGCTGGGCGCCAACGTGCTGGTGGAAAAAGTGTTCTCCTGGCCCGGCGTCGCGTCCTACGCGCTGGACGCGCTACTGGCGTCCGACTACGCGCCCGTGCAGGCCTTTGTGCTGCTGATGGCGACGATCTTCGTGCTGGTGAACGTGCTGATCGACGTGCTGTACGGGATTGCCGACCCGCGGGTGTCGATCGAATGAGCGCCGCCGCGATCCAGCGCACCAGCACCGCCAGGCACGTGCTGTTCATCCTGCGCGGCAACCCGGTCACCGCCATCGCCTCGCTCGGCACGGCGCTGCTGGTGTTGATCGCGATCTTTGCGCCGTTCCTGACGCCTTACGACCCGATCGCCTCCGACGTAGCCCACGCCTTAGCCCCGCCAGATGCAGCGCACTGGGCCGGGACTGACCAATTGGGCCGCGACATCTTCAGCCGCATCGTCGCCGCGGCGCGTCTGGACCTGTTCATCGCCGTCACCGCAGTCGGCCTCTCCTTCGTGGTCGGCGCCGTCGTGGGCGGCTTCTGTGGCTATCGCGGCGGCCGGCTGGACCGGTGGGTCGGGCGCTTCGTGGACGTGCTGATGGCGTTTCCCCTCTTCGTCCTGGCCATGGCGCTGGTGGCCGCTTTGGGCAACCGGATGGAGAACATCATCATCGCCACCGCGGTGATCAATCTGCCATTCTACATCCGCTTCGCCCGCGCCGAGGTGAACGTGCGCCGCAACGCCGGCTGGGTGGAGGCCGCGCGCGCCTGCGGCGACAGCCACCTCTCCGTCGTGCTGCGCTTCCTGCTGCCGAACGTGCTGCCGGCGATGGCGGTGCAAATCTCGCTCAATCTCGGCTGGGCCATCCTGAACGCCGCCGGGCTCAGCTTCATCGGCCTGGGCGTCCAGGCGCCAACGCCGGAATGGGGCATCATGGTGGCCGAGGGCGCCCGCTTCATCACCACCGGCAAGTGGTGGCTGGTGGCGTTCCCCGGCCTGGCGCTGATGCTGACGGTGCTGTTCTTCAACCTGCTGGGCGACGGCCTGCGCGACATCCTGGACCCGAGGATGCGCACGTGACCGACCTTCTGCGGGTCGAGGACCTCCGCGTCAGCTTCTCCACCCGGCACGGCATGGTCGCCGCCCTGCATGGCATCGGTTTCGCCCTGAAGGCCGGGGAAACGCTCGGCATCGTCGGCGAAAGCGGCTCCGGCAAATCCGTCACCTCGCTCGCGGTCATGCGCCTGCTGGACCGCGCTGGCCGGATCGCGTCCGGCCGCATCGTCTTCCAGGGCCGCGACATCACCCGGGCGAAGCATGGCGACCTGCGCAGCCTGCGCGGCGCCGCGATGTCGATGATCTTCCAGAACCCGCGCTCGGCGCTCAACCCGATCCGCACGGTGGAGCAGCAGATCGTCGACGTGCTGCGCGCCCACAAGCCGATCACGCTCTCCGCCGCCCGGGCGCAGGCGCTGGAGTTGCTGCGCGCCGTATTGATCCGCAATCCGGAGCAGCGCCTGCATGCCTACCCGGCCGAACTGTCCGGCGGCATGTGTCAGCGGGTCATGATCGCCATGGCAATGGCCTGCGAACCCGCGCTCCTCATCGCCGACGAGCCCACCACCGGGCTGGACGTGACGACCCAAAAGGCTGTGATGGACCTGCTCGCCGGCATTACCGCCCAGCGCGGTATGGCGATGATCCTGATCACCCACGACCTTGGCCTAGCCGCCCGCTACTGCGGCGAAATCGCGGTGATGGAGCGTGGCCTGATGGTGGAGCAGGGGCCAACCGCCACGCTGTTCCAGGCGCCAAAACACCCGTACACGCAACGGCTCATCGCCGCCTCCCCAACACGGCGTTCCACCCTGGCCGACCTGGCGCAGGGGGAACCGGTCGCCCCCGCCAGCGTCATCCAACGCCCGCCCGGCACCGGCCCGCTGCTGGACCTTCGCCATGTGCTGAAAGTCTTCACCGGCGACGTGCGCGCGGTGGACGACGTGTCGTTCAGCCTGCCGCCTGGCGGCAGCTTGGGCCTGGTCGGCGAATCCGGCTCGGGCAAGAGCACGCTGTCCCGCCTGATCTGCCGGCTGATCGATCTGGATGGCGGCGACATCATCTTCCAGGGCGAGTCGATCTCCGCCATCCCGGCCAACGACTTCCACCGCTCCCCGCGCAGGCGCGACGTGCAGATCGTGTTCCAGGATCCGCATGACAGCCTCAACCCGCGCTTCACGGCGTTCGACTGCATCGCCCATCCGCTGCGCCGGCTGGAAAAGATGCGCGACGGGGCGGCGTTGACCACGCGGGTGCACGAAGCCGCCTCCCGCGCCGGGCTGCCAATGGATCTGCTGGAGCGGTATCCGCATCAACTCTCTGGCGGGCAGAAGGCGCGCGTCGGGATCGCCCGCGCCATTGCGCCCCGGCCGCGCCTGCTGGTGCTGGACGAGCCGACCGCGGCGCTGGACGTGTCGATCCAGGCGGTGATCCTGCAATTGCTGGACCGCCTGCGGAAGGAAGACGATCTGGCCATGCTGTTCGTCAGCCACGACCTGAATGTGGTGCGCATGCTGTGCGACGACCTGGTGGTGCTGCAACACGGCAAGGTGGTGGAGGCGGGGCCGAGCGCGGCCGTGTTCGAGAACCCCCAGTCCGGGTACACGCGCAGCCTGCTCGACGCGATCCCGCATTTCGATCCACACGCCACCGCACCGCTGCTGCAAGTCGCCGAAGGATGAGCCAGCTGGATACGCTGGCGGCCCGGGTGCGGGATGATCTGGCGCGGATCGCCCACCCGCGCATGCCCTGGCTGCAACCGCATATCGGCCCCGACGGCGAGCCGGCGCTGGATGTGCTGGTGGTTGGCGCCGGGCAATCCGGCCTGGGCATCGCCATCGGGCTGCTGCGTGCGCATGTGCCGAATATCCTGGTGGTCGACCGTGCCCGGCGCGACGAGGAGGGGCCGTGGCTCAGCTACGCCCGCATGCACACGCTGCGCTCGCCGAAGGACTACACCGGGCCGGATTTGGACCTGCCGAGCCTGGGCTATCAATGCTGGCACGAGGCGCGATACGGCGCCGCGCATTGGGCGGCGCTGGATCTGATTACCCGGCAGGATTGGGCAGCCTATCTCGGCTGGGTGCGCGACACCGTCGGCGTTCCCGTGCAGAGCGAAACCACTGTCACCGACATCGCGCCCGCCCCCGGCGGCCTGCTCGCCGTCACGCTGAACGGCATTGTGCGCCACACCCGCAAGCTCGTGCTGGCGACGGGGCAGGAGGGCGCGGGCCATTGGTGGATGCCGCCCTTCGTCGCCGCTTTGCCCACGCACTTGCGCGCCCACACCGCCGACCCCATCGATTTCGCCGCCCTGCGCGGCAAGCGCGTGGCGGTGCTGGGGGCCGGCGCCTCCGCCTTCGACAATGCGGCGATGGCGTTGGAGGCGGGTGCCGCCGACGTCTCGCTCTACTGCCGCCGGGCCGAGCCGCAGGTGATCCAGCCCTATCGCTGGCTGACCTTCACCGGCTTCCTGCGCCATTTGTCCGACCTCGACGACGAGTGGCGCTGGCGCTTCATGAGCCGCATCCTCGGCCTGCGCGAGGGCTTTCCGCAGCCGACCTACGACCGTTGCGCCCGCCATCCGGCGTTCCACCTGCGCACCGGCGCGGCGTGGACAGCCGCAAGACCGTCCGGCGATGGTGTCGAGATCGACACTCCGATCGGCACGTTCACCGCGGATTTCCTGATTTGCGGTACGGGCGTGGAAATGGACTTCGCGCTGCGCCCGGAACTCGCCCGCATCGCCGCCGACATCGCCCGCTGGTGCGACCGCTACGATCCGCCGGAAGAAGAACGGGACGACCGCCTCGGCCGCTTCCCCTATCTGGCGCAGGATTACAGTTTCGTACCGCGCTGCCCTGGCAACGCCGACTGGATCAGCGACATCCATCTGTTCAACATCGCCTCCACCATGAGCTTCGGCCCCTCCGGCTCCTCCATCAATGCGATGACGACGGCCGTGCCCAAGCTGGTGTCGGGGCTCACGCGCGGGTTGTTCACCGGCGACCTGGACCGGCATTGGCGAACACTGTGCGAATACGACGTGCCGCAGGCGATCATTCGGCAGGCGGCAGGCAGCCCCGCGCTAGCAACTCCTCCTTGATCGTTTTCTTGGTGATCTTGCCGTAGCCCGACTTAGGCAGTTCCTCCCAAAAGAAAATACGCTTGGGAATCTTGTAGCGCGCCACCTTGTCGTCCAGCCAGGCCAGCAGCGCCGCTTCGTCCACCGTGGCATCGGGTCGCAACACCGCGGCGGCGATGCCGATTTCGCCCCATGTCGGGTCGGGCATGCCGACGATGGCGATCTCGGCGACGGCCGGGTGAGTCAGCATCGCCTCTTCCGCCTCACGCGGATACACGTTCGACCCGCCGGAGATATACATGTCCGATGCGCGACCGGTGATGAACAAGAACCCTGCTGAATCCATGTGGCCCAAATCGCCAGTGCGGAACCAGCCATTGCGGAACGCCTTCGCATTCGCCTCGGCATTGTCGTGATAGCCGGCGAACACCGCCAGGCCGCAGACGCAGATCTCGCCAGTCTCGGCCGCGGGCAGTTCGCGCCCGTCATCACCCTGGATCTGGATCTGCATCGCCGTGCGTTCATACCCGGCGGTGCCAAGGCGTAGGCCTGGCCTATCCTCCGCATCGTGTAGATGCGGAGGCAAGACCGTGATGTTCCCCGTCACTTCGCCCAGCCCAAAATACTGCACCAGCACCGGGCCCAGCTTCCGCAGCGCGTGCTTCTGGTCCGCCCGATACATCGGCGCCCCGGCGTAGATCACGTGGCGCAGGCTGGAATGGTCGTAGCGATCCACCGCCTCGTGTTCGGTCAGCAGCTTCAGAATGGTGGGGACGGTGAACATGTTGGTGATGTGCCAGCGTTCCACCATTGCCCAGGCGTCCTCCGGGTTCAGCCGCTGCCCGCCGGGCATGACCGTTTTCACCCCGCGCGCCACCTGCGCCAATTGATGAATGCCGGCCCCGTGCGACAACGGCGCCACCACCAGCGAGGCATCGTCGGGCGTCGTGCCCGGCATCAGATCGCACAGATGATTGGTGGCGACGAAGCCCATCTGCCCATGCGTCAGCACCGCTGCCTTCGGCCGCCCCGTCGTGCCGGAGGTGAAGAAGAACCAGCAGGGATCGTCATGCTCCACATCCGCTGCCGGGTAGTCGGCGCCAAGATGCTGGGCAACGAGATCGTCATACGCCTCCAGCGGCCCGGCGCCGCCGATGGAAACCACGAGCCGCAGATCGGGCGCTGCCTGCTGCGCGGCAACCGCATGGTCCGGAAACAACGCGCCGCACAGCATCGCAACTGCGCCGCTGGACCGGGCGAGGTAGGCGACCTCCACCGGGGTCTGGCGGAAATTCGCCGGCACCCACACCGCGCCGATGCGGAAGCAGACGAACATTGACTCCAGCAACTGATTGCAGTTGGTCGACTGCACCAGCACGCGGTCGCCCTTGCCGATGCCGCGTGCGGCGAGCGCCGCTGCCATTGCGTCGACCCGGCGATCGAAATCCTGCCAGGTCCATGTCGCCTCGCCCCACACGATTGCCACATCATTCGGCTGGCGCCGCGCAGCCTGGCGCAGGAAGTGCGACAGGTTCATCACCCGGCGGGTCGCGGGGATCATCCGGTTAGGCTCGGGCGCTGGGCCGTTCCGCCACGCGGGCGTACCAGGCGGCCAGATTGGTCCACGCCGGGTCCAATGGCTGGCCGACCTTGCTGCCGAACCGGGTGAAGCAGAACAGGGTGATATCGGCCAAGGTGAACCGCTCCCCAGCCACGAATGGCTGGCCGGCCATTTGTCCGTCCAACCAGCCCAGCCAATGCCGTGTGATGGATTTCAGGCCGTCCGCCGCCTCCGGGATCAGGATCACCCGGTCGCGAAAGAATTCCAGCCCGTCGCTGTAGCGATACCCGGCGGTCAGCGGCTCCAGCACGTTCAAATCCACCCAGCGCACCCATTTCCTGGTCTGCGCGCGTTCCACCGCGGTGGTGCCGATCAGCGGCGGGGAGGGGTGGGTCTCGTCGATATACTCGGCAATTGCGGTAATCTGGGTCAGCACCGTGCCGTCATCCAACTCCAGCGCGGGCAACTCGCCCATCGGGTTGATGGCGAGATAGTCGCCTTGGCGGTTCTCCCGGTCGCGCAAATTGATGCGCTGCTTCGGCACCTCGATGCCCTTCTCGGCGAGCACCATGCGAACGACATGCGGGTTCGGCCCAACCGAATCATACAGCTTCATGGCGGCTCCTCTGGTCTTCTTGCCGCCATGAAGCCAGGTCGGGGCCTGGCCCGCAACCGCTACTCGGCGGTGCCGTCCCGCACGGCCTTGATGATGGCGGAGAAATCGGCACCCGCCTCGTGCTCGGCGAACTTGCGGTAGATCGCGGCGGCATGGGCGCCCAGCGGCGTCTGCGCGCCGGATGCGGCCGCGGCGTCCTGCGACAAATTCAGGTCTTTCAGCATCAGCGCCGCGGCGAAACCGGGCACGTAATCCCGGTTGGCGGGCGACGCGGGCACCGGGCCTGGCACCGGGCAATAGCTGGTCAGCGCCCAGCATTGGCCAGACGCGGTGCTGGCGACGTCGAATAGCGCCTGATGCGTCAGCCCCAGTTTCTCACCGAGCACGAACGCCTCCGCCACGGCGATCATGGAGATGCCCAGGATCATGTTGTTGCAAACCTTTGCCGCCTGCCCGGCGCCAGCCTCGCCACAGCGGACGATCTTCTTGCCCATGGCGGTCAGGATCGGCTCCGCTTGGGCGAACGCCGCCTCCGCCCCGCCCGCCATGAAGGTGAGCGTGCCCGCCTGCGCGCCGCCAACGCCACCGGACACCGGTGCATCCACGCTGGCCATCCCAGCGGCGGCGGCGGCGGCGTGCGCTGATTGGGCAGCCCCGACATCGATGGTGGAGCAGTCGATGAACAGCGTGCCCGCCTTGGCCGCCGGCAGGATGTCGGCATAACAGGCGGCAACGTGCTTGCCGGCAGGCAGCATGGTGATGACGATGTCCATCCCGCTTACTGCCTCGGTCGCGGAGGCCGCCAGATCCAGACCAAGATCCGTCGCCGCGGCGCTGGCGGCCGGCGACAAGTCGAACCCGCGCACACTATGCCCGGCGCGCAGCAAATTCGCAGCCATCGGCGCGCCCATATTGCCCAGCCCGATAAAGCCGATTTTTGCCATGACCGTTTCCCTCACTTCGTTGGCCGAACCCTCGCGGGGGGACCGAAGGGCGTCAAGTATGTGCGACGGCGACGTCCGCGACGTCGACACCCTGCCGTGCCGCCAGACTTGCCAGTATTTTCCCCTGCGCCTCCTGCGCCAGCAGCAGCCGGCACAACGCTTCGTGATCGGTTTCGGCGCGGATCTGGTCGTGGCGGGATTGTTGGCGCTGCGCCACGGCGATCACGAAGATCAGGATCAGTTGGATGACGTTGGAGACGGTGAGTAGGAACACGAAGGGGAACGGGTCCAGCCGCGTCCAAATCCCGACCGTGATCCAGACCAACTGCACAATGATCGCCAGCATCAACGCGACCGGCGCGCCCGTCCATTCGGCGATGGCGCGGCACAGCCGCTCCGTCCGGCTCAATTCGGCGTCGTGGATTTCGTTGGCGTTCGGGGCGTGCTTCATCCGACCACCCGGCCGACGCACGGACCGAACCCGGCCCTGCCGAACCGAGCGGTCAGCGCCACTTCGTCCCCGTCTTCCAGGAACCGCCGTTCCTCGCCGCTGCCCAACCGGATCGGTTGCCGCCCGCCCTCGGTCATTTCCAGCAAGCTGCCCCGCGCCTCGACCGCGGTGCCGGAGATCGTGCCCGAGCCGAACAGATCCCCCGGGCGCAGATCGCAGCCATTACTGGTGTGGTGCGCCACCATCTGCGCCACCGTCCAATACAGGTCCCGCGATGTGCCTTTCTGGGTCAGCCGGTGCGGGGCCGCCCCGGCTTCACGCGATTGGGCCGTCGACAGGGTCGCGCCCAGCGCCAGGTCCAGCCCGCCGGCCGCCTGGTCGGATGCGGCGAGCAGGTATGGCATCGGGGCCGGGTCACCGGGGGCCCGAATCATGGCGGCGCAGCGATAGGGGGCGAGCGCCTCCGGCGTGATGATCCAGGGGCTGATGGTGGTGATGAAGCTCTTGGCCAGGAACGGCCCAAGCGGCTGTGCTTCCCACCCCTGGATGTCGCGGGCCGACCAGTCGTTCAGCAGGCAGAACCCGGCGATGTGGTCGGCCGCATTCTCGATGCCGATCGGCGTCCCGTCGGTGTTGCCGGGGCCGATCCACACGCCCAGTTCCAACTCATAATCCAGGTTGCGGGAGGGGCCGAAGCTCGGCTCCGTCGCCTTGCCGGGTTTGCGCTGGCCGTTGGGGCGGCGCACTGGCGCACCACTGGCGCGGATCGAGGATGCCCGGCCGTGATAGGCAATCGGCATGTGCTTATAGTTCGCCGCCAGCGGATTGTCGGGCCGCATCAGCCGGCCGACGTTCGTGGCGTGGTGAATGCCCGCATAGAAATCCGTGTAGTCACCGATCGCGCAGGGCAGATGCACCGTGCAATCCGCCAGCGCGTGCAGCAGATCGGGGCGGGAGGGTGAAGATGCCTCCAGCAACGCCCACGCGGCCTGGCGCAGATCCTGCCGGGCGCTCCGGCCCTGTGCCAGAAACTCGTTCAGCGTCGCCATTGGCGGCAGCAGCCCGGCGGCCACCAGGTCCAGCACCGAGTTGCCGATGGCGATGCCCGGGCGGGGCGGGGCGCCACGCGGGCCGACGATGCCGAGCGGAAGGTTCTGCAGCGTGAAATCGCTGTCGTCGGCACCGGGAACCCAGCTTCGCCGGGCGGTGTCGTGGGTCTCGTCCAGGGTCATGCGTCGCTTCCAGCGTTTGGAACCAGTGTGCGGCGGCGCAGTGGGGGCGTCCAGACTAGGCGCGGCCCAGCAGGGGCGCCACGGTGTCGACCAGGTTGCCGCTGGTGAAGAGGACGCTGGCGATCCCGGCGCTGTCGGCGGCGGCGATGTCGGTCGGTTGATCGCCCACCAGTACGCAGGTCGCCGGGTCCAGGCTCCATCGGGCGATCAGGTCCAGGATCATGCCTGGGGCGGGTTTGCGCCAGTCGCTCGCCCGGCGGTATTGCGGCACGCTCGCCTGTTCGTGAAACGGGCAGACCCGGATGTCGTCGATATTGCCGCCGGTGGCGCGGATTTCATCCACCATCCAGCGGTGCAGTGTCACCAGCGCCGGCTCGTCATACATTCCGCGCGCAATGCCGGATTGGTTGGTGACGACGAAGACGTGCCACCCGGCATCGGTCGCCATGCGGATCGCCTCCAGCGCGCCATCGACCCATTCGAACCGCTCCCGCGTGCCGATATAGCCGTGGTCGATGTTGATGGTGCCGTCCCGGTCCAGGAACAGCGCCGGGCGCGGCGATTGTGTTGGCAACGAAGCGACCGCGATCGAGAGTGGCGGCTGGCTGCCGGCTTGGACACGCAGGCTCAGCCCGGTGCCAGAAGCGACGCAGCTGCGGCCAGGAACGGCTGCCGCCAAGAAGCGAGCAAGGTTGAAGTTCAGCATCGTGCCCGGCTCGCATAGGAGAAACCGATCCTCCAACACATCCTGCGCCGCTGGCATTTTGGGCCGATACGTCGTTCGGACTGAAATCGGCAAAGCAGGCGGCGAAGTTTCGTCACCCAGCAGCACGAACTCCGTGACGCCGAACCGCGCCAACTCCCGCATCGCCGCCACCGCGCCCGATGCTGGCAACACGCATTGCCGAACGCGAACGCTCACCCGCGATAGCGGCGAGGGATCAGGAGACTGCTGCCCGCCGTCAGCACCAGCGTCGTCGCCATCAGGATGATCGCCATGGCGGAGGCGAATGGCCAGTCGTTGTTGTTGGTGAACACCTGATAGATCAGCGGCGCCATCATCTGGAACCGCGGACCGCCCAGCAAATACGGCGTCGCGTAGGCATTCATCGCCAGGATGAAGCAGAGGATCCCCGCAATCGCGATGCCCGGCAGCGCCAACGGCCACACCACCCGCCAGAAGCTGCGACCCGGGGCCGCGCCCAGGCTCTGCGCTGCCTCTTCCACCCGCGGGTCGATCGTCTCGATCGTGCTCTGCACCGTCAGCACCACGTAGGGCAAATTGACCGACACGATGCCCATCACCACTGCGAACGGGGTGAACATCAGCTCCAACCCATTCCCGGTCACCCAGCGCGCCAGATTGTCGATCACCCCGCCATGCGCGAACAGGATCATCCATCCCACCATGCGCACCACGCTGCTGACGAACAGCGGCAGGACGATGCACAACATGCAGAACGTCTTCCACCGGCTGGTCATCCGCGCCAGCCGATACGCCATCGGCAGCCCCAGCAGCAGGCAGATCACCGTGGTCGCAAACGCCACACCCAGCGTGGTGCGCAGCACCGCCACGTAGAACGGGTCCGACACGAACCGCAGGTAGTTGGCGCCGGTAAACGCCTCGATCATCAATTCCTGCGGGTCATATCGGTTGAGGCTGAACCGGATCACCAGCAGCAGCGGCGCCACCAGCATGATGCTGACGACCAGCAGCGCCGGCGACAGAAACGCCGTCGCCGCCCGAGCCTGGCGCTCGCCATAGGCGACGGGCAGCTTGGCAGCGACGGCTTCCATCCCGCTAGGCCTGCATGTTCTTCTTCCACCACTCCGACAGCGGTCCCTGCAGCGTGCCGGTGATGTCGTAGTTCGGCGGTGCCAGCTTCGGCGCCGGGTCGGGCAGGGCAAGCTGCTCGCCGACCTTGCCCGTCAGCTTGCAGTTATCGACTGTCGGCAAATAGCCCATGCGCTCGGCAAACCGCGTCTGCGCCGATGGCTCCAACATGGCGTTCAGGTATTTCCACGCCGCCGGCTTGTTGGGCGCGTTTTTCGGCACGACCATGCCGGAAATGTACAGCACCGAACCCTCGGTCTGGAACTGCGCCTTCACCGGGATGCCGGCGTTCTGCCACATGATGACCCGCGCCAGCCACATGATGCCGACGTCGATCTCGCCCGACTTGATGCCTGCGCCGATGGAGTCGGTGGACGGATACAGCCGCAGCCCGTTGGCGTTCAGTTTCAACGCCAATGCCTTGGTCTCCGGCGCATCCACCTTGTTGACGTCGCCGGTGGCGGCCAGGGCGGCGGCCATCATGATGTAGAAGTAGTTGATGTCGCCCACGCCCACGCGACCCTTATATTTGGGGTCCAGCAAATCGGTGAACGTCTTAGGCGGCTCCTTCACCTTATCCGGGTTGTAGATGATGACCTGGGGGCTCCAGATATGTGGCGCGTAGAACGGCGACTTCAGGTTCGGCAGCACATGCGCCAGGTTCGGGACGTTGGCCACGTCGATCGCCTCCACCAGCCCGGCGGCGCCCACCTCGTGCCCACGCACCGCCTGCAGGCTGATCACGTCATCTGCGCCGCGTGGCAGCCGGCGGGATGCATACATCTTCGCCACGCGCGGGTCTTCGTCGTTGATATCCTGCGTCACCGCGATCTGCTGCGGCTTCATCAACGGCTCTTCCACGTTCGCCTTCAGCAGATTGGCATAGTCGCCGCCCCAGGTGGCGATGACCATGGTTTCCTCGGCCGATGCGCCGCGGCCGAGCAGCGGCAATGCGGCGGCGCCGCCCAGCAAGGCACGGCGCGGCAGGCGGAACGCGTCAGACATGATGGGTGATCCTTGCTTCGGTGGGGTCGTCTTGCAGACAGGGCATGGGGGCATCGGCCGCGTCGAACAGACGCTCCGCCCCGGTGTCCCATTGGATCGTCACCGCCTCCCCGGCGGCGAGCAGGGGGGTCGGCCGGGCCGTGGTGTCGCGCACCAGCACCCGCACATCCTGGCCCAGGCGCACCAGATATTCGCGCACCGGGCCCAGATAGCTGGCCAGTTCCACGATGCCCGGCGCGGTGCCGGGTCCGTCGGTGCCGGCGGGGGCCAGCGACAAACGCTCCGGCCGCAGCGCCAGGGTGCAGGCGCCAGTGCCGGCGAACTGCCCGGCCAGCCGCAGCGTGGCGTCGCCGGCGACCACCATGC
This sequence comes from Acidisphaera sp. L21, assembly GCF_009765685.1. Lineage (GTDB taxonomy): Bacteria > Pseudomonadota > Alphaproteobacteria > Acetobacterales > Acetobacteraceae > LMUY01. The sequence goes on from NZ_LMUY01000015.1 coordinate 293,441, forward strand.
CATTCGTCAGCGTGCCCGGCAGCATGTTGCTGCGACCGATGAAGCCGGCGACGAACGGCGTCGCAGGCCGCTCGTATAGATCTTCCTGCGTGCCGGTCTGCTGCACGCGGCCGTCCTTCATCACCACCAGGCGATCGGCCATCGCCATTGCCTCGTCCTGGTCATGCGTCACCATGATGGTGGTCAGGCCGCTCTCGCGTTGCAGAAGGCGAATGTCGCGGCCCACTTCGCCACGCAGGGCCGCGTCCAGGTTGGACAACGGCTCGTCCAGCAGCAGCACCCGCGGCTCGATCGCGAGCGCCCGGGCCAGCGCCACGCGCTGCTGCTGGCCGCCGGAAAGCTGCTTCGGCAGCCGTTCCGCCAGTGCCTCCAGCCGGGCTAGGCGCAGCATCTCCGCTACGCGAGCCTCCCGCGCCGCGCGTGCCACGCCCCGCATCTCCAGCCCGAATGCCACGTTGCGTGCGACCGACAGATGCGGGAACAACGCGTAGCTTTGGAACACCAGGCCCAAGTCGCGCTTGTACGGTGGCAGGTTCAAGATGCTGCTGCCATCCAGCCGGATGTCGCCGCTGCTGGCCGCCACGAACCCGGCGATCATCCGCAGCGTCGTGGTCTTGCCGCAGCCGGACGGGCCCAGCAGCACCACCATTTCCCCCTGCGCGATATCCAGGCTGACGGAATCGACCACGACGGATGTGCCGTAGCTCTTGCCCAGCCGATCCAGTTGCAGCCGGCTCATGCGAGCGCCCGCGCCACCGGCACCTGCCGGTCAAGGATCAGCAATACCGCGCCCACCAGCACCACTTGCGCCACCGCCATCGCGGCGACCAGCGGGTCGATATGATACTGCAGGTAGGACAGCACGGCGATCGGCAGCGTGGTGACGCCGGGTGCGGTGAGAAACAGCGTCATCTCCAAATTCTCGAACGACCAAATGAAGGCGAACAGCGCCCCAGCCACGATCCCGCCGCGCATCGCCGGCAGCGTCACCCGCCAGATGACCGTTAGCGGCCGTGCGCCGAGGCTGGCCGCCGCCTCCTCCGCCGCGCGATCGTGGTTTGCCAGCGAGGCGAGGCACAGCCGCACGACCCAGGGCAGGGTGATCACCACATGGGCGGCCACCATCAGCAGAACCGATCCGGACAGCGCCATCTCCGTCCGTTCCTCGATCATCACCGCCAGCACGTAGATGCCCAGCCCGATGGCGACGCCGGGAATGGTCAGCGGCGCCAGCAGCAGCGTGGCGACCCCGTCCCGCCCGCGAAACCGGTAGCGCGACAGGCCGATGCCCGCCGGCACGCCCAGCACGAGGCTCACGATGACGGCCACACCCGCCGTCCACAGGCTCGTCTCCAGCGGTGCTGCAAATTCCGGCAAAATCCGCGCATACCAGCGCAGCGTGTAGCCATGGGGCGGGAACACGATCAGCGGCTCGTCGAACACGCTCAGATAGAGCGTCAGCACCAGCGGCACGAAAATCACCGCCGCCCCGGCCACGACGAGCGCATGCACCGCCACCCGGCCCGACCGGTCACGCCAAGAGTCACGCATGCGAGGGGCCGTCCAGTCTCATCCGGTGTGACATGACCATCGTGGGGAGCAATCAGCGTGCCATGACCGGCGACGCCGGGCAATCTGCATTGCCCCTAGCGCATGGCGAGCTGGTCGCCTAGCGTCGCGCCCCGTCGCAACCCAGGGATTGGCGCACATGGTACTCGGTGTCGGTGGCTCGACCTTCGCGGCGGAGCTGGAGCGGATGAAGCCCATGACGGGCTGCGTCACGCCCATTCCTGTCGAGGAGTATCAGCAGCGCATTCAAAAGGCGCAGCGCCTGATGCGGGAGCAAGGCGTGACGGCGCTCTACCTCGATACCTCCACCAACCTGCGCTACTTCACCGGCGTTGCGCTGAACCTGACGGAGCGGCTGCATGGCGCCGTCATCCCGGTGGAGGGCGAGGTCGCCTATCTCAGCCCCAGTTTCGAGGAGCCGAAGACCCGGGAATACCTCAAATTCGGCACCGACATCCGCTGTTGGGAGGAGCACGAGGACCCGACGGCGCTCGTCATCGATGTGGTTCGCAGCAAAGGCTACGACAGCGGCACCCTGGCCGTCGACCCGGCGACTCCGTTCTTCACCGTCGATGGGCTGCGCAAATCCGGCAACAGCTTCAGCTTCGTCAGCGCTAGCTCAATCCCCGCTGCCTGTCGC
>NZ_LMUY01000015.1:295727-345935 GCF_009765685.1 Acidisphaera sp. L21
ACGTTGGAGGTGCATAAGGCCACCGCCCGCTGTATGGCGCCGGGCCTGACCACGGGGGAGGTGCAAAGCTTCCTGGACGCGGCGCATCGCAAGCTCGGCGGCCAACCCGCCTCCCGCGCCGTGCAGTTTGGCGAAGCGACGGCCTATCCGCATGGCGTGCCCTACACCCAAACCGTGGCAGACGGCGACATGGTCCTGGTCGACACCGGCTGCTTCGTCGAGGGCTATCGCTCCGACATCACCCGTACCTACGTGCTGGGCACCCCCACCCCGCGCCAGCGCGAGATCTGGGATCTGGAACTGCGCGCCCAACTGGCCGCGTTCGAGGCCGCCAAGCTGGGCGCGCCCTGCCAGGCCGTAGACATCGCGGCCCGCGGCGTGATCGAGGCCGCCGGGTTCGGCCCCGGCTACAAGGTGCCGGGGCTGCCGCACCGCACCGGCCACGGCATCGGCATGGACGTGCACGAGGAATCCTTCATGGTCCGCGGCAACATGACCCCACTGGTGCCCGGCATGTGCTTCTCCGACGAGCCGATGATGTGCATCTACGGCGAATTCGGCGTCCGGCTGGAGGACATCATCTACATGGCGGAGGACGGGGCGCACTGGTTCACCCAGCCCTGCCATTCCGTCGACGACCCATTCGCCACGCAAGGAGCCAGCCTATGACCCAAACCCTCTTCGTCAACGGCCGGGTGCTGGACCCACGCCATGACGGCCCACGCGACGGCATGGCGGTGCTGGTCGAGGACGGCACCATCCGCGAAGTGTCGGACCGCCCCATCAGCAGCGCCGGGGCCGAACGGTTCGACCTCGGCGGCAAGGTGCTGATGCCCGGGCTGATCGACGCGCATGTGCACGTCATCGCCGCCTTTGCCGATTTGGCGGCCAATACGGTGCAGCAATCTTCGCTGGCCGCCATTCGCGCCGGGCACATCATGAATGCGATGCTGATGCGTGGCTTCACCACCGTGCGCGACGTCGGCGGCGCCGATCGTGGCCTGGTGGAGGCGCAGCAGCTTGGCCTGATACAGGGGCCGCGCCTGGTCATCTCCGGCAAGGCGCTGAGCCAGAGCGGCGGCCATTGCGACATGCGCATCCGCAGCGACGACCGCACGCCCTCCGAACACCGCGTGGGCGCGATGGGTCGGCTGTGCGACGGGGTGGAGGAAGCGCGGTTCGCCGCCCGGGATGAACTCCGCAAGGGCGCCAACTTCGTCAAGGTGATGGCCAATGGCGGCATCGCCTCGCCCACCGACCCGATCCACATGCTGCAATTCTCCCGCGCCGAGTTGCTGGCGGTGGTGGAGGAGGCGGTGAATTACGGCACCTACGTCTCCGCCCATCTGTACACCGATGTGGCGATCCGCCGCGCCGTCGAGTGCGGCGTCTACTCGCTGGAACATTGCAACCTGATCGAGTCTGCCACTGCCAAGTTCGCGGCCGACAAGGGATCGTTCGCCGTGCCGACGCTGATCACCTACGACCGCCTGGCGATCGAGGCGGCCTCGCTCGGGATGGGGCCGGACAGCGTCGCCAAGATCGAGACGGTGCGGAAGGCCGGCCTGGAATCCCTGTCGGTGATGCACGAGGCCGGGTTGCGGATGGCCTACGGCACCGATTTGCTGGGCGCCATGCACCGCCACCAATCCGGTGAGTTTGCATTGCGGGCCCGGGTATTGCCGGCGCTGGAGGTCTTGCGGTCTGCGACCACGCTGGCGGCTGAACTCTGTGGCCTGGCCGGTCGCGCCGGGATCATCGAACCCGGCGCCGATGCCGACCTATTGGTGGTGGATGGCGATCCGCTGCGGGATTGGAGCCTGCTGGAAGGGCAGGGCGCCCACATCCCGGCGATCATGCAGGCCGGCAGGTTCGTCAAGCACGCGATGTAGATTGGTGGGAGGCGGTTCGCGCCGCCTCCCACCAGTCCGGTTAGGAGTGGTTGAGGATATAGTCCATCGAGATCTGGGTCTGGCACGCGGGGGACTTCACCGTTGCCTCGAGGTGATCGCCGACGATGCGGCCCGTCATGTGCGACGTGCCCGACACCGCGTCGATCGTGCCATCATAGCTCACCGGCGAGGTAAACAGAGTCACTGGGTTGTAGGCATACCATAGCACGCCGTCGCCCACCATGATCACTCCCTCCCCATGCTCCTTCGGGCAGCCTGGGCCGGTGGCGGCGACTTGGCTGATGTCACCCTGATAGCTGCCATTATAGGCCCGTGCCTCCCCGGCGCTCAGTGGCTTGGCGACGCCGACCAGGTTGAATGCGGTTTGGCAACCGCCCAGCAACAGGGCAGTCGCGGCGAAAACGGCGATGCGGACTTGCTTTGCCACGAACCTCAACACTCCTTCGGGGCGCCCGATCGGGGCCTTGCCCAGTCGGGCAGCACGCTACCCGATCACGCCGTGGTGCGCTATGGATTACCCCATCGTAAGGTCATTGCCGGTGAATATCCGCTAGGTTGTGACAATCTTTACGTTGCCGGGGCGGCGGCGCAGTATAGTCGTGCTGCCGAACCGACCTATATCGCTGTCACCCGCAAGAGCGAGGCCTACCATGTTCATCCATCGGCGCCGCGGATGGGAGCTTCCGGAGAGTCTGGCAACGCCGGAGCCCATCATGCTTGGGCGTCGTGCGCTGATGGGCGGCGTTGCGGCAGGGCTGGCGGCGGGGGCCACTGCATCGAAGGCCGAGGCCGAAACGAATTCGCGCTACCCAGCTGGGCGGCCGGTCACGCCGGAACAGGACGCCACCACCTACAACAACTTCTACGAGTTCGGGGAAGACAAGTCGATCTGGCGCGCTGCCCAGCGGCTGCCGGTCGCGCCCTGGCAGATCGAGCTCGCCGGCATGATAGACAAGCCGCGCAAGATGGATCTCGCGGATCTTCTGAAGCAAGTTCAGGTCGAGGATAGGGTCTACCGGCATCGCTGTGTCGAGGCGTGGGCGATGACCGTGCCCTGGACCGGTTTTTCCCTCGCCTCGCTGCTGAAGGTGGCGCAGCCAACTGCATCCGCCAAATACGTGGTCTTCGAGTCGGCAGCCTTACCGAAGGTGATGCCGGGCCTGCGCTCCAGCCTGTATCCATGGCCGTATGTCGAAGCCTGTACGATGCAGGAGGCGGGCAACGACCTCGCCTTCATGGTCACCGGGATGTATGGCAAGGACCTCCCCAAGCAGAATGGCGCCCCGCTGCGCCTGCATCTGCCGTGGAAATACGGTTTCAAATCCGGCAAATCGATCGTGAAGATCTCCTTCACCGACACCCAGCCGGAGACCATGTGGCATGCCATTCAGCCCGAGGAATACGGCTTCTGGGCCAATGTAAACCCAGACGTGCCGCATCCGCGTTGGAGCCAAGCGTCGGAACGGCTTCTGGGCACGGGGGAACGGGTGCCAACCGTCATCTGGAATGGCTATGGTGAGTGGGTTGCCGGTATGTATGCCGACAAGAAAAACGAGAAGCTATTCACTTGATCGTCGTCAAGATCCTTGCAGTGCTATCTGCGACCATGTTGGTGATCGCTGTCGCCGTGGCCACGCTGGGCCCGCAGGAAATGTCGCTGGCTGAAGCGCTGACCGCCCTCGACAATATGCGGTATACCGCCGTCGAGGCATATTTCCGCCTCCATATCTCCGCCTGGATTTGGGAGCACCCGGTGCGTGCGCTGCTGGTTCGGCCGCCTTGGCTGGTCCCCGCCGCCGCTGGCGTGTTGCTCGGCGGCGCGGCAATGACGATGGCCAGCACGCAGAAGGCCCCCAACTCCCGCCGCCGGCGCAGCTAAACCCCGAGGAGTTGCCGGGCCGCTGCGATCGCGCGGTGCGCCTCGCGCCACAGGCCCAGCCCGGCCAGCGCATCGAACGCGAAGAACGCCGCATCGCTCGCATCGTCACCCGCCACCGGCTCGCCGCCCTGCCATAACCCGGCGAAATCCAGGATCGTATAGTGAAATCGGATCCGACCGTCCGGGTCGCGATGGATACTGTCGACGTTGGCCACCAGCGTCAGCGTGTCCACCACCAACCCGGTTTCCTCGGTCAATTCGCGCCGGGCGGCGGCCTCGGCCGTCTCGCCCAGTTCCTGCGCCCCACCGGGGATGCTCCATTGCCCGGCGTTCGGCGGTTTGCCGCGGCGTACCAGCAGCACCGCGCCGGGCCGCAAGATCACGGCGCCGATCCCGACCAGCGGGTGCGCCGGATACTCCCGGGTCATGTTGGCCCGGGCGGCAGGCTGTTCGGGGGAATGGCGAAAGCGTAGGGCGCCAGCCGGAGCGCCCATCGGGCTGTGCCGGAGATCTGTAGCCAATCCTGCCCATCTGCCGTTCCCAGCGCCAGTACGGCCGTGCCGTCCGCTAGGGTTAACTGGATAGACCGCTCTGGCGCCGGATGCACCAGCGGGCTGGCGCGCACTGCGGTGAAGACAAGCTGCGCCAACCCGTCCCGCAACGCCGGGTCGGCCAGGCCGTCCGGCAGGGGCAGATGCGGATCGATCCAGCCGCTCAAGTTCGTCGGCACTACGACCCGGCGGTTCGCGACCCAGGCCTGTGGGTCATTGGGACGACGCACGATCGGCGGTTCGGAGGCCGAGTCGCCTTGGACGATCATCGCCGCCAATACGGCACCGGACACGGCCAGCACACGCACCAGCGTGCCGCTACCGCTCTTGCTTGACTCATCGGCCACCCCAAGCGACTCCGGGGCGCCCGTCGCGGGCGCGACCAGCGTCAGCCCGAGCAGGCCGTCGATCAGGGCGGCCACCCGGTCCGGCCGGGCCGGGTAGCCGCCTTGCTGCGGCATGCCCCAGACCTGGCCACGCCGTTCCAGCCATAGCAGTCGCTCGCCATATTTGATCTCGATCCGGTCCGCCGTGGCGAGGTTGGCGATCAACACCGGCAGCGCCGGCTGCGGTCCGGTGGGGGCGGGCGGGGCGGCATCCGGCCACATCGCGGTGATGGCGGCCCCAGCCCCCGCGAGCATCGCCGGAATTGCCACCAAAAGAGTTCGCCGCCGCATAGCCATCCGCATACCGCAGCCCGAGACGATCCGCCATGCAGGATGCGCGGTTTCCGTGACGGCCCGATCAGGCAATGATCCACGATGCCTTTCCGCGCGATCTTCACCGATGCCATCAACGCCCAGGCCCGGCGCAGAATTCGGGCCAGGGCGCGTTACAACCGCCGTGTTCGCTCGCGGGAGCGGCTGTCCCATGTGTCGGTGCGCACCACGGCGCTGATCGTGGCCAGCGCCCTGTTCATGGAGCAGTTGGACGGGACGGTGCTGGCGACGGCGCTGCCCACCATGGCGCGGACCTTCAACGTCGACCCGCTACAGATGAACGTGGCGCTCACCGCCTATCTGCTCAGCCTGGCGGTCTTCATCCCGGCCAGCGGCAAAGTTGCCGACCGCTTCGGGACACGCACCGTGTTCCGCTACGCCATCGCCCTGTTCACCCTCGGCTCGATCCTGTGCGGCTTGTCCAACGGTCTGTGGCAACTGGTCGGCGCACGCGTGCTGCAGGGGGTCGGGGGCGCCATGATGGTGCCGGTCGGCCGCCTGGTGCTGCTCCGCTCGGTCGAACGGTCGGAATTGGTGTCTGCCATGACCTGGCTGATGATCCCCGCCACGATTGGCCCGGTGCTGGGGCCGCCAGTGGGTGGGTTCCTGGTGACCACGCTCTCGTGGCGCTGGATCTTTTATATCAACGTGCCGATCGGCGTGCTCGGCATGGTGCTCGCCACCCTCTACATCCGGGACATCAAGGAGGAGGGGCGCGTTGATTTCGATGGCTGGGGCCTGCTGCTGTCCGGCGTCTCGCTGTCGTGCCTGATGTTCGGCCTGGAACTGGCCAGCCGGGGGGAGACGTCGTGGCTCGCCGCGATCGGGATCGTCGGCGTCGGCCTGGGCAGTGGCGCGTTGTACGTGCACCATAGCCGCCACCATCCGCAACCCGTGCTGGATTTCTCGCTGATGCGGGTGCCGACCTTCGGCCTGTCGGTGATCGGCGGCGGGCTGACGCGGATTTCCGGCGGCGCGGTGCCGTTCCTGCTGCCGATGATGCTGCAATTGGGCTTCGGCATGTCGGCGCTGCAAAGCGGGCTGATCACCTTCACCAGCAGCGCTGGGTCGTTGATGATGAAAGGCGTGGCCAAGCCGGTCCTGCGGCGTTGGGGCTTTCGCAACGTCATGATGTGGAACGGGCTGACTGCAACGATCTTCCTGGGGGTCATCGCCACGTTCCGGCCGAGTTGGCCGTTGGCGGGGATCTATGCCGCCCTGCTGGTCGGCGGGTTTTTCCAGTCGCTGCAATACACGGCGTATAACACCATCGCATACGCCGATATCGACCGCACGAAGATGAGCGCTGCCACCAGCTTCTACACGACGTTCCAGCAACTGATGCTGACGCTGGGCATCTGTACTGCAGCCGCCGCCTTGGGCGGGTCGTTGGCGGTCACCGGCCACACTCATCCACTCCTAATCGATTACAGTGTGGCGTTCATCGTGGTGGCACTGGTTGCCCTGGCAGCGGCCCCCACCTGTGCCCGCCTGCCACGCGACGCTGGCGATGAACTCAGCGGCCGGGTGTCCCGCAAGCGAACGGTGCAGGTGGCGCTGGCAGCGGTGAAGACGGAAACCGCCGATGCCGCCAGCATCGTTTAGCCCTCGCTGTGCCGGCGTTCATGCGCCAGCAGCCATTCCTTGCGATGCAGGCCGCCGCCATAGCCGGTGAGTTTCGAATCGGCGCCCACCACCCGATGGCACGGCACCACGATGTTCAGCGGGTTCGCCCCATTCGCCATGCCGACGGCTCGGCTGGCGGTAGGCCGGCCGATCCGAGCGGCGAGACTGCCATAGGTTGTCACCGTGCCCGGCGGGATCTGGCGTAACTCCGACCAAATCAGCCGCTGGAAGGCCGTGCCGCCAGTGGTCACGGCGATGGACGCCAAATCCGAAAGCTCGCCGTCGAAATAGGCTTCCAACGCATGCCGTAAGGGCCGGGGCGCCGTGCCGGGCGTCAGCTCGTAACCGCCATAGTGTAGTCGGAGCAGGCGGTGCATCCGCGGCGCATAATCGTGGAAATCCAGCGCCCGCAAATTGTCGCCGTCGGACACGATGAGAATATCGCCGACTGGCGAGGCGATGTGATCGAGCGATAGCTGCATGGCCGCACTACGCGCCGAACCGTACGATATTGGAAGCCGCCTCGCCAGCTTCCCGCGGCCGGATCGTCGCATCATTGGCGCCGATCAGCGCATGCACCTGACGCAGGAACGCCGCCCGCTCGAACGGTTTGCGCAGCACCGTCACCCGCCCATCCAGCTGGTCCAGCCCGCTGACCTTGTCATAACCGGTAATCAGCATCGTCGGCATTTGCGGGCGGATCTGGCCGGCTGCGGCAATCAGCTCGCACCCGGTGATGCCGGGCATGGACTGGTCGGTCACCAACAGGGCAAATGGTTGCGGACCACGCAATTGTTCCAAGGCTGCTTCCCCGGACTGGACAGACGTCACGGCAAACCCAGCCTTGGACAGGAACCATGTCAACAACTGGCGGATGTTCGCCTCATCATCCGTCACCAAGATATGCGGTCGCTCGTGCGCGGGGCCGATCAGGGGCCGGGTCGTTTGTGCCACCGCATCTGGTATCGCCCGCGGCAGCCATAGCGAGACGGTCGTGCCTTCGTGCAACCGGCTGCGGATGCGCAGATCGCCACCGCTTTGCCGGGCAAACCCTTCCACCATTGATAGGCCGAGCCCAGTTCCTTGGCCGACCTCCTTGGTCGTGAAAAACGGTTCCAGCGCGCGGGACAGGGTGTCCTCCGCCATGCCGGTGCCTTCGTCCTCAACCTCAAACCGGACGTACTCGTGGGCGGCCATTCCGGCCTGCTCTGCTTCCGCCGGGCTGACGTTGACGGCGCGCAAATACAAGGTGCCGCCACCCGGCATCGCGTCGTGCGCGTTCATCGCCAGGTTCACCAGACACTCGTGCAACTGATGCCCATCGACGCAGACGAGCCACGTCGCCTCGTCTATCTGGTGCGCCACGCGGACGCGTCCAGCCAGAGTGCGCTGCAACTGGGCCGTCAAATCGGCGATCAGCGCCTGCGGTTGCAGCAAGATCGGCGTCAGCATTTGCTTGCGGGAAAATGCCAGCAGCCTATGCGTCAGCGCCGCACCACGCCGGGCCGCATCCTCGGCAACGGCGGCGCAATCGCGGCTATCCTGGTTCAGGCCCGATTGGTCACGCAGCATTTCCAGGCTTCCGAGGATGGCCTGCAGCAGGTTGTTGAAATCATGCGCGACCCCAGCTGTCAGCTGGCCAAACGCTTCCATTCGTTGGGCCTGACGCAGCTTCGCCTCCAGCCGGTTACGATCGGTCAGGTCCCGCGCGACGCCCACCAAGCGCCGAATCCTGCCATCGTTGCCCAGCACCGGGACGACCACGGCCTCCCATTCTCGACTGCTGCCAGATTGGGGAAGGATGAAGCCGTAGCGGCAGGGCTCCTTGCGGTCGAGACATCGTTGCCAATGTCCCAGCATCATTTCGGCAAGTTCGAACGCATGGCACCCGTGCGGGGTGTGTCCCAACGCGTCCTCCGACCCCAGGCCCATCAGGCCGAGCCAAACCACGTTGACGCTTTCGTAGATGAAACGGTCGCCGCTGCCGATGCGGACCATGAACATGGCGTCCGGCGAATTGTCGAACAGCGCCTTCATCTGCGCCAACGACGTCGCGTGCTCGTAGCGCGAGCGCGTCGTGGCGTATTCGGCCAGGGCGCGCCGCCGCAGCTCTGCCCGCAGCGTCAGCGCCAGTCCGACCCCGACCAGGATAAGGATGCACAACGCCCCACCGATGACAGCGGCCTTCCGGGTCCAATCGGCGTAGATGTCTTGCGTCGCGATACCCACACTGATGACGAAGGGCAACGCGCCGATCTGCCGGTAATGGTACAGACGTTCCACCCCATCTGGGGAGGTGTCCGAGATGAAGGTCCCGGATGGGCTTTCGGCGAAGTGGCGAAACACGTCGGCCCTGGTCACATCGTGGCCGATCCTGCCTTCACGGACGATTTGCTCGGCGATCAATACGCCATCGGCGGTGAACAGGGCGACATTGCCCAACGGTCCCAGCTTCAGCGATTGAAACAACAGGGAGATATAATCAATCCGCAAACCGCCCACCGCCACACCACGAAAGCCGCCATCCGGCGCGCTGATGCTGCGGACGAGCCCGATGGTCCAAGTGCCTTCGTTGCGGCTGCGCAGTGGGCCGCTAATACCCAAGCCCGGGCCCGCCCCCGACGCTTGCTGCTTGAAATAATCCCGGTCACTCAGATTGATCGGTGTTTGGACCGCGCCCTTCGATTCGTAGATGATATTCCCTGTGGCATCGGTGATGGCGATGCCGCTAAATCCCTGCGCGGCGATGGCGCCATCGAACAGGATCGCCTGTCGCATCGCCGGAGGCAGCGCGTCCACACCGGGAAATGACATTCCCCGCACTGCCGATTGCAGCCCCAGATCCATGTCGGTGAACAACCGCCCGATGGCCTGATCAAGGTTGAGCACCACGTTCTGGGCCTGCTGATCTGCCTGACGCCGTGCAACCAGTCGCGTGTCGCGCAATGCGAACACCACGATGCCGATCATCGCGGCCGATAACGCAACGCCGATATAGAGCATGAGCGACATCGATCGCAGGAGGCCGGCCCGGCCTAGCGTCTTGAGTGTCATCGTCGCCCCTCTCACCCCATCCCATCTGAATACAGTTCCGAGATGGCCAAAGTCACTAAGAACACGGCGAATTGGCTCTAATTACTACGAATTCACGCAATTAACGAATACACTCGCATTAATCGAATGGTTCGTGACTTCGACTAAATGTTTTTCAACCAAATGTAAGCCAACACGACTAAATTTACTGAAGCAAAATCACATAAAACTGCAAAGCAGTTATTTCCCTACTCGGCTTTAGCCAGCGCCCAGCGTCTCCAATGCAGCGCGCCGGTCGAATAGCCGCAGCAATAGGCGCGCCGCCTGGCCTCGTTCACTTTCCAGCTTTGGATCACGGTCCAACAGCACGGCGGCATCCTGGTTTGCCATCCGCAGCATGCCATCCTGCGCCTCAGGATCGGACAAACGGAATCCAGGCAGACCGGACTGCCGCTTGCCCAGAAGATCGCCGCCGCCGCGCAGGCGGAAATCCTCGTCGGCGATGACGAAGCCGTCTTCGGTGTCGCGCAGGGTGGTCATGCGGCGACGACCAGTTTCGGTCAGCCCGTCTTCGTGCAGCAGCAGGCAGTAGCTTTGCGCGGCACCCCGGCCCACCCGGCCGCGCAGCTGGTGCAGTTGCGCCAGGCCAAACCGATCGGCGTGTTCCACCACCATCACGCTGGCGCCGGGCACGTCGACGCCCACTTCGATGACGGTGGTAGCGACGAGTAACTGGGTGCGTCCGGCGGCGAAGGCTGCAATCGACGCATCCCGCACTGCCGAATCCTGTTGGCCATGCGCCAGGCCGACCTTGTGGCCGAACCGGGTGCGCATTTCGGCAAACCGCGCCTCCGCCGCGGCCAGGTCGCTGACCAGGCTGTCCGTCACCATGGGGCAGACCCAGTAGACCTGTTCTCCGCGATCCAGCGCGCGGCCGATCCCCTCGATCACGCTCTCCAACGTGGCCAGCGAGTGCAGCGTGGTGCGGATCGGCTGGCGCCCAGCGGGTTTCTCCGTCAGGCGGCTCACCTCCATCTCGCCCCATTGCGTCAGCAGCAGGGTGCGCGGGATGGGGGTCGCGGTCATCACCAGCAAATCGGTCCGCTCACCCTTGCCGCCCAGCAGCAGGCGCTGCTCCACGCCGAAGCGATGCTGCTCGTCGATCACGGCTAAGCCCAGATCGCGGAACTCCACCGCCTCCTGAAACAGCGCATGGGTGCCGACGACGATCGGCAGGCGGCCATTGTTCAACTGCAGCAATAGATTGCGCCGGGCTGCCCCGGTGACGGAGCCCGTCAGCAATCCCACCGGGCAGGGCACCAACCGCTCCAACGTGCGCAGGTGCTGCTTGGCCAGCACCTCGGTCGGCGCCATGAGCGCGGCCTGCGTGCCGGCTTCGACTGCGCCGAGCATGGCCAACAGTGCCACCAGCGTCTTGCCCGATCCGACGTCGCCTTGCAGCAGCCGCAGCATGCGCCGCGGCGCTGCCATATCGGCATCGATTTCCGCCAGCGCGTGGGCTTGGGATGCGGTCGGATCGAACCCGAAGCGCCGCAGCGCCTCCGCCCGCATGGCGCCGGTAGCGACCAGCGACCTACCCGGGCGCCGCTTCTCCCGCGCCTTCATCCACATCATGGCGAGTTGGTGCGCCAGCATCTCGTCATAGCCCAGCCTGGCGCGGTGCTGCGGCGTCGGCGGCTCGTTGGGGCATTGGAGGCCCAGCAGCGCGTCGCGGAAGGACGGCCAACGCTCCCGCCGCAGCAGCGCCGGGTCGTGCCATTCCGGCAGGTCGGTGACGCGGCTGGAGGCGGCACGCATGGCGGTTCGTAGCTCTCGCGCCGAAAGCCGGGCCGTCATCGGCCACACCGGGTCTACCGGCGGGATCAGCGCCTCGTCCTCCGGCGGCACGGCGTAGGCGGGGTCGCGCATCGACAGGCGGCTGCCGAACGCCTCCACCCGGCCATTCACCATGTAGGGCGCGCCGTTGCGGGCACGGGTGAGGTTGGCCAGGCGGTGCTTGTCCCAGATCGCCAACTCGGCGAAGGCGGTGCCGTCCGTGACGCGCACGCGGTGCGGATGGCTGGGCTTGGTGGCTGGCTCGTGCCCGGCGATCTCCACCGTCCAGGTCACCACCTGGCCCGCCAGTGTGTCGCGTAGGCTGGTGCGGGTGCGGCGATCGATGAAGCTGTCGGGCAGATGGAACAGCAAATCGCGCACGCGCCCACCGCCGGTCAGCCGCGCCAGCTTCTCCGCGGTCGCCGGGCCGACGCCGCGCAATTCGGACACGGGGGCGAGAAGGGGGGCAAGCGGATCGTCCACATCGGGCTAATACCCAGCGAAACCCTATGTGACCAGGGTAGATGAGGGGAGACAGGCTGACACAGCCGTCCGCCACCGCTATATGACAGCGCGCAATGACCAGCCCCGATCCCCGACGCCGCCGAATCCTGTTTCGCGCCACCCACCGGGGCACCCAAGAGACCGACAGGTTGATTGGCGGCTACGTAGCTCCCCGGCTGATGGACTTCACCGAGGCTGAACTCGAGGCGGTGGAGGCGTTGATGGACCTGCCCGACCCCGACCTGGCCGATTGGCTGATGGGGCGACTGCCCATTCCAGAAGGCCCGCACGCCCCGCTGCTGCGTGCCATGCGCGCCGCCGTGGTGGCACGATGAGCGCCGTCACCATCTACGGCGCGCCGGAGGGCTACGACGCCCTGCTGCTCGCGCGCCGCCGGGCCGAGCACAATGGCTCGGTCCTGCACGCCACCCGCGACGACAGCCGCATGGCCCGCCTGCACGAGGCACTGGCCTTCTTCGCGCCCGAGGTGGAGGTGCTGCGCTTCCCCGCCTGGGACTGCCTGCCATACGACCGCGTCTCCCCCAACCCGGCGATCGTGTCGGAGCGAATTGCCTGCCTCGCCCGCTTGCTGGAGCCTCCCACCCGGCCGCGGATCGTGCTGACCACGGTCAATGCCCTGGTGCAGCGTGTGCCGCCCCGCGCCGTATTCCAGGGCGCCAGCCTCACCGTGCGCACCGGCGGGACGATTACCCAAGCGGCGCTGACCACCTTCCTGGAAGCGAATGGCTACGGCCGCGCCGACACGGTGATGGAGCCGGGCGAATACGCCGTGCGCGGCGGCATCGTCGACATCTTCCCCGCCGGGCAGCCGGACCCGGTGCGCCTGGATCTGTTCGGGGAGGAGGTGGAGAGCATCCGGTCCTTCGACGCCAGCAGCCAGCGCTCTAACGATCGGTTGGACCGGATGGAGTTGCGCCCAGTCTCCGAAATCGCCCTCGACCCGGCCAGCATCAGCCGCTTCCGCGAAAGCTGGCGCGAGTTGTTTGGCCCCGGCGCCGCCAGCGATCCGATCTACAACTCGATCTCCGACGGGCGGCGCCACCCTGGCATGGAGCATTGGGCACCGCTGTTTCATGCCACGATGGAAAACCTGCTGGATTACCTGCCGGACGCCGCCGTCAGCTTCGACAATTTGTCGGACGACGTGCTGGCGGCCCGGCTGGAAATGATTGCCGACCATTTCGAGGCGCGAAAGGCCGTGCCGCGCGACGGCGAAGTCCCGTATCGCCCGCTGCCGCCCGACCGGCTGTATCTGAACCAGGCCGAGTGGGACGAGATGCTGTCCATGGGCCCGCTGTTCCAGTTCAGCCCCTATGGCATGGCCGACGGCGCCACCGGAATCGATGCCGGCGGGCGGCCCGGCGCGCTGTTCACCCAAGCCGGCGCCCACGCCAATAGCGACGTGTTCAAGCAACTGGCCGATCAGTCGGCGAGTTGGGCGAAGGAGCGTCGCCGCTGCGTGGTGGCGGCCTGGACCCGCGGCTCGCGCGAGCGGATGGCCAATCTGCTGCGCGAGAACGGGCTGAAGGCGCATATCGCCGACACCTGGCAGAAGGTGCGTGTCGCCCCGCGCGACCACGTGGTGCTGGTGACCCTGGGCGTCGAGCGCGGCTTCGTCGCCGGCGATCTTGGCGTGGTGGGCGAGCAGGATTTGCTGGGTGAGCGCATCAGCCGGCCGCCGCGCCGCCGCAAGCGCGCCGACCAGTTCATCGCCGAAGCGACGGAGATCGCGGAGGGTGACCTGGTGGTGCACCAGGATCACGGCATCGGCCGTTATGCCGGGCTGGTGACGCTGCAGGTGAGCGGTGCGTCGCACGACTGTCTGCGCCTGCTGTACGACGGCGACGACAAGCTGTTCCTGCCGGTCGAAAATATCGAGGTGCTCAGCCGCTTCGGCGCCGAGGGCGGGGCGACGCTGGACAAACTGGGCGGTGCGTCCTGGCAGAACCGCAAGGCGCGGATGAAGCAGCGCATCCGCGACATGGCGAGCGTGCTGATCCGCACCGCCGCGGAACGCCGGGTGCAGGAGGCAACGAGCCTGACCCCGCAGGAAGGCGCGTGGGACGAGTTCTGCGCCCGTTTCCCGTTCTCCGAAACCGAGGACCAGGCCCGCGCCATCAGCGACGTGCTGGAGGATCTGTCGGCCGGCCGCCCGATGGACCGGCTGATCTGCGGCGACGTCGGCTTCGGCAAGACCGAAGTCGCCCTCCGCGCCGCTTTCGTGGCCGCGATGAGCGGGGCCCAGGTCGCCGTCGTCGTGCCCACCACCTTGCTCGCCCGGCAGCATTTCCGCACTTTCACCAAGCGGTTCGAGGGCCTGCCAGTGAAGATCGGCCAATTGAGCCGCATGGTGACGGCGAAGGACGCGGCCGAGACCAAGCGCGGCCTGGCCGATGGCAGCGTCAGCATCGTCGTCGGCACCCACGCGCTGCTGGCCAAGGGGATCGAGTTCGTCGATCTCGGCCTGCTGATCGTGGATGAGGAGCAGCATTTCGGGGTCTCCCATAAGGAGAAACTGAAGGCGCTGAAGGCCGATGTGCACGTACTGACCCTGTCCGCCACGCCGATCCCGCGCACGCTGCAACTGGCGCTGACCGGGGTGCGGGAGATGAGCCTGATCGCCACCCCGCCGGTCGACCGCCTGGCCGTGCGCACCTTCATCATGCCGTTCGACGGTGTGGTGGCGCGCGAGGCGATCCAGCGCGAACGCTTCCGCGGCGGCCAGATCTTCTGCGTCGTTCCGCGCGTGGAGGATCTCGGCCGCATGGCCGAACGCCTGCGTGAGATCGTGCCCGAGGCACGAATGGTGGAGGCGCACGGCCGCCTGGCGCCGACCGAGCTGGAACGGGTGATGACCGAGTTCGGTGATGGCAAATACGACATTCTGCTGTCCACCAACATCGTGGAGAGCGGGTTGGACATGCCCGCGGTGAACACGCTGATCATCTACCGCGCCGACATGTTCGGCCTGGGCCAACTCTACCAGCTTCGTGGCCGTGTCGGCCGCGGCAAGCATCGCGGCTACGCCTACCTGACCTGGCCTGCCAGCCACCGCCTGTCGGTCGCGGCGGAAAAGCGGCTGAACGTGATGCAAACGCTCGACCAACTCGGCGCCGGCTTCACGCTCGCCTCGCACGACCTAGACATCCGCGGTGCAGGCAACTTGCTGGGCGACGAACAAAGCGGCCATATCCGCGAAGTCGGCATCGAGCTGTATCAGCAGATGCTCGAGGACGCCGTCGGCGAGTTGCGCACCGAACGCGGCCGCCACAGCAAGTCGGAGGCCCGCGACTGGACGCCGAATATCTCGTTGGGCCTGCCGGTGCTGATCCCGGAGACCTATGTGCGTGATCTGCCAGTGCGGCTGGGCCTGTATCGTCGCATCGGCACGCTCGCCTCGGATGGGGAGAGCGAGGCGATGGCGGCCGAATTGGTCGACCGGTTCGGCGCGTTGCCAAACGAAGTGGACAATTTGCTGCAGGTCATGGCGCTGAAGCGCGGCTGCCGCGAGGCTGGGGTCGAGCGGTTGGAGGCCGGGCCGAAGGGCATGGTGCTGCAGTTCCGCGGCAATGCCTTTAGCAACCCGGCCGGCTTGGTTGGCTGGCTGGGCACCCAGAAGGGCGCGGTGAAGCTGCGCCCCGACCACAAGCTGGCGATCGTGCGCGAGATGGCGGTGGACGAGCGGATCAAGACCGCGCGGGAGACGCTGCGCAGTCTGAACCGCATCGTTGGCCAGGCGAAGGCGGCCTAGTCGCAGCGATGTTGGTGTGGTCGGCTTGTTCGCTGGCCGGCGTCGTCGTGCTCGGCGTGGTCGCGGCATCCACCGGGCTGCGCTATTGGGCGGTGGGCGCGGCGCATGGTGGGCTTGCTCTCGTTACATTCGTCCTGTTGCTGGTGGGGCTGCGTGGGCCGGCGCGCGGTGTGGAGTTCGGCGCTGGCGCGTTCGGGCGCATCGCGGCGGTGCTGGTCGCCATCACATTGCTGATCGGCGCCGGGCTCCTCGCGGCTCGGTTGCGACGCCGGGCGCCGTCGCCCCTGGTGATCGGTCTCCATGCCACATTGGGTGTGGCGGCCCTGGTCATGCTGGCGGCCTACGTGTCGGTGTAGGCCGCCACCCCGCTGCCTACTTCGACATCGCGCCGGCCATCGCCGACAGATCCACGCCATTCACCAGAAGCTTGGTGTTGTTGACGCTGACCTGCCAGACCGACTGATCGGCCGTGGTGCGGGCGATGCCCTTCAGGAAGATCACCACCGGCACGCCCTGGGCCAGCATCGGGTCGGCCTGCATCTTGGTGATCAGCGCATCCAGCCCCTTGGCGGTGAATTGCGCCTGGCCGGTGACGGTTTGCGGCCCCGTCACGACGAACTTGCCATCGCCCTCCAGCGTCGTCCCGGCAATGTCCATCGCCAGCTTGTCGAACCCGGCGTTGAGGCCGCCATGGGCGAATAGCGCCTGCACATCCGGGTCAGGCGCCGGCGATCCGCCGGGCTTGACCGGCGCCGTCGCGTCCATGCCCATCTTCGTCAGCGCATCCACCGCGATGTTGGACACTGTGGGATGGATGGTGAAGTGCGTCGGCACGAACCCGGCCAGGTTGGGCGGCAGCGCGTCCACCACCAGCCCATCCAGCGTCAGTCCCATGTCGGCCGATAGCAGATTCTGCGGTGCGTCGCCCCCGAACGAGATCTGCACCTTGCCGATCGATCCGCTGGTGCCGCTGACGTCGAACTTCACGCCCTCCAGCGACTCGTCCACCTTCGTGCCGGTCAGCAGGGCATGGGCCTTCTGCAGTAGGTCGCGCATTGCGACTTTTTCGGCGGGCGTGGGGCCTTGTTGGTCGCCATCGGGATGCGATCCCTGGCTGAGTTTGCCGATCGCTGCCAGCGATTGGATCACGGGCAGCAATTGGTCATGCGCCAAGCCGGAAATCGCGGACATCACGTGTAGCCGGCTCGAACTGATGCTGATGGAGCCGCCATCCGGCATCGCCGACTTGATGGTGTAATCCTCGCCCGTGCCATCCACCAGGAGGTTGATATGCGCCGGGTCGGTCGGCTGCGTGCTGGATTGGCTGGTCATGCGACCAAGATGCGTGGTGGATGCGCCAGCGCCGCCAGTCTTCGTCAGATCCATCGAGGCGATAGTGCCGCCATTCGTGGTGGCCGTGCTGTAGGTCGGGTCGAAGACGCCGTGCACGTCCTGTTTTCCGACGACGGCGTGGTAGGTGACGGCTTCGGAATGCGTCCCGGTCGGGCTGGGGTCCTTCGCATCCGGTGCGTCGGGCACCATTTCGCTGGTGGTGACCGTCAGGTCCGCCGGGAATTGCTGGTCATCCAGCGCCCAGCGCGTGCCATCCAGCGCGCGGGCCTTCATGGTGATGGCGGCGTTCGCCGGCTGCACCTTGCCGAGACCGCCCAGCGGCACACGCACCAGGTAGTGGTCGCCTTCCGGCGTCAACTCGATCGGGCGGGCGGGCAGGGTGACGGAATTACCCGTCACCTGCTTCAGCCAGGCCGTCACCTGCGCCTCCAGCGCCTTGGCCTGCTCCGGACTTGGGGCAGTTTGCGCATAGGCAGGCCCGCCCAGCATCGCAGCAAGGGCGAGGGTGGGCAGCAGAGCATGGCGTGGCATTCGTGACCTCTTGGCGTTGTCCTGTCGCTAGAGTGGCAGATTCCCGGGGGGTGAGAAACCCATTCCGCCCGTCATCTGCCTGCCCAGGCTGCATCACCGAACCACGCATGCGCCAGTGATAGGCGTGGTCTACGTCACACCGAATAAGGATATTGCTTCGCGGCTAGCCGGCGTGCGCCGCCGCCTTCGCCTTGGCAATCATCCGGCGAAGATGCGTCAGATGAATATCGCGGTCGCTATCCGCCGGGTCCAGCAACCGGCTTCGCTCGTAGGCGAGCAGGGCGCAGTCCAACTCTCCCGACTCCTTCAAGGCGTGTCCGTACTGGATCCAGATCGCAGCCTCGCCGGGTACGAGGTCCAGCCGCCGGGCATCAACCATGGCGGCGCGTGGCCAATCGCGCGCATTCCGCGCGGTATTGGCGTCCTGGAGCCAGAAATGGCGCGTCTTCCGCTTGCCCCGCAGCCACACCACGATGGTTTGCCACACGGATAGCTGTCCCGCGGCCGGACGCTCGATGGCCCAATCGCGCAGCAGCGAGATGTCCGCGAGCACCTGATCCCGCTCTAGCCGCAGTTCGGCCGCATCCCTGTCCGCCTGTGCAAGGGTTCGGGATTGTATGGCTGCACAATCCTCCTGCGGGCTGCCAGGCGCCGCATCATGCTCTGCCCGTGCCAGTGCGCCCCCGCCCTCTGCCGAGGCAGATCGCCCGCACCCGAAATTCGACCCGGCGCCCGTGTTGGGCACGGGCGCCGTTCCCGTCAGCAGCAACCCAGCCCGGGGCGCCATCGTCACCGGCGTGCGGAGTGTTTCTAGCGGCGTCTTTGCTTTGCCCTAACGGCGGCAGCGGGCGCTTAACGCGAAATACCTGCGATGATCTCTTCACACGTGTGCTCGGCCACGGGGCGCTTCAGGCCGCGCAGATCCATCGTGTTCAGGCAATGCTGCATGTCGATCCTGGCGCCCTGTGCCACGTCATCGCGCGGCGCGTCTTGCAGGCCGCGGACATTGCTGTATCGCGGCACGTAGGCGCCGTTGCCCTGGCTTGCGGGCGCGCCGTTATAGGCGGATTGCGTGTATTGCGCGGCGAAGCTGGGCCAGCCCAGGTAGTAGCTGGAGGCGCCGCCGATGACGACGACACAGATAAGCACGACCAGAACCCAGCCAACGATGCGCATGATTTCTCGTCACAGATCATTAAAACGACTGGTTAACATTATAGTGCATTTTTTCGCCAATGGAATGCAGTAGTTTTACCTGCGTGAAGATTCATCTGGCGATACACGGCGGCCCAGCATCGCCGCACGACCACGAACGAGCCCGATCGCTCAAGCGGCTGGGCCGGGCTCTAGCTCCGACTGGTTGAACGCCGGCCCCTCCAGCAGGTCGGTCAGCACCGCAACGGCGATCTGTTGCGCGATGCCCACCTTCTCCGCTTCGGCCAGCAGCCCGATGAGCTTTGGCAGCATCCAGTCATGGGCGGGTGTGTTGGTCATGTCTCGGCTCCTGATTCTCGCCGTCCTGCGGGCAAATTTGCCTACCAGGCCCATGCTAACTCGCGTACGAAGGAAATGCCTCGCTATTGGTCGCCAGACCTGCGCCTGTGAAGGCTGGCCCTTTCTGGTCGCCGAAGAACGATGAGCCCTTGCCCTGGTCCCGGTTACGCTGCTGTCGTGTTTGCCGACGGCAAGATTGCCCAAAAACATGGCGAGGCCCGGACTGCCGTGCCGGCCATGATTCGGATCGGGCGGCTAAAGGCTGGCAGGCCGGGTGGGATACCCGGTACGCGATCGATCATCCACCCCTGCTTAAACCGCGCTCACCAACGAAGACATCATGACATCAGCTGAATCACGCATCGACGACCTTCTGATCGCGATGCCGGGCGCCGGCGAGTGGATGCTCGGTGTCGGCAAGCATTCCGTGCTGCTGGGCGAATTGCTTGATTCCGACACCGCCTTGATCGAGGAGCAGAGCATCGCAGAGGATGATGCCGACCTGCTGCCATGGAAGGTTCGGCTCACGGCGCAAGGTATCGTCGCGCGCATCCGGATCGTGAAGGCTCGCGGACGCCCAGACGCTTAGTGCTTCAGGATCGGGACGCTCACTTCGACACGCAATCCCGGTCTGCTGTCACCGTATGTCATTGCGCCAGCCGACTGGCCCACGAAGCCTGTCATGATGCGCGACCCGAAGCCGGGTTTCGGACCAACCTTACCGCCGCCCTTATCGGCCACCACCAGGATGAAATGCGTCCGGCCCTGCGTCAGCGATACTTCGATCGGGCCGGCCGATCCGGCATAGGCATATTTGTCGGCGTTGATCAGCAGTTCGTTCAGCACGAAGCCAAGCGGCACTGCACGGTCGGTCGAAATCTGCATCGGAGTCAATGTGAGCAGGAGGTTCCGCTTCCACTCCTCTCCCATGAAGGAGAACGTCTCCGCGCACAGCTCTTCGATGTATCGGGCTGCGTCGAGGAATTCGACCTGGTTGCCAAGATATAGTCTGCGATGCACCAGCGCGACCGCGGTCAACCGGCGGCGCGCTTCCCCCAGCGCCGCCTGCAGGTCCCCATCCTCCGATTGCCGTGCTTGCACCGACAGAAAGCTGGAGACGAGCTGCAAGCTGTTCTGAACCCGCTGGTTCACCTCGGTGATCCGGAACTCCTTTTGCTGTAACAGGGAGTCCTTGTCCCGGAGCAGATCGGTGAGGCGGCGGTTTAGGTCGTTGATGCGCTGAACCTGCCGCACCTCTAGTCATGTTGCCCGCAGCCGCACGGCCGCTGCCAACTCGGCCGTCGACCAAGCCAGGGCGCGGCCGCGAACCGTCTGCGACCGATAACACACGGGGCCTTCAGTGACCTGCATCCGAGTGCCTCGGCAGGCGATCGTGCAGCTATACGCCAAGCGGGTGGGCGTCATAACGACTTCTTCAATGGGCCAGAACCGCGCCGCTACGGGCAACCTGGTATTGGCACCGGCGTTCAACCCGCTCACGGGGTGGAGTTGACGGCCGAAGCGGTTCACCCCCAGGGCGGGAGTTCGGCTGTGGTAGTTCAGCTATCGAAAAGATCGATGGCCGTCGCCTCCGTCGCCATGGGCATGCCTCTCGCGTCGGCGCATGGATAACTCGTATAAAGCCCGGCCATGAGCCCGGGGGGCCTTGCTACCGCGCCACCGCTATGCTGTAGCCGACCAAGCGGGCCAGCCGAACGCCGGACATCCAGGCGCTTTCCACCCTTGGTCCAGCCAGCCAGTCGCCGCAAGCGCCGAGCCCCAAATTGCTATCCCATAGCGCGACATCGCCGGAATTGCCGGATTTTGCGTAACGCCACCGATGCGCGGTCGCGCTGAGCACGCCGGGCAAAATCGTTCCAACCCGTTGTGCGAACGCCGCGAGCAAGGCCGGGACAACTTCGCCGGGTGAGTCCTCAAGATGCGTCACAGACCAGGCGGTGCCTGCCTGGATGACCCATGCCTCCGGCCCGGTGCGACCAGGTTTGGACGAGTTCCGAGCCGCCCAACCAATGGCGCCGTCCTCCCGCGCGACATCTGCGGCGAAGTCGACCCCCGCGTCGAAGGCTGCCATCACCGTCCAGCACGGGCTTGCCGGGGTCTGGCGGGCGCGCGACGCCATGGCCGGTGCAATGTCATCCAGCAACGGCATCGCATTTTCGGATGGCACGGCCAGCAGGACAGCCTCGAACGTGTCCGCCGGAACTGCCTCGCCCTGCAACGCCCAACTGCCGGCGCTGCCCGACATGCTGTCCACCCGGGCGCCCCAGGTGACGTCGGCATCTTGCGCCAGGTGTTTCACCGGCGCGTTCATCGCCGGCGTCCCGACCCAGCATCCCGGGCCCGGCGCCGGCCATTCTGCCACCAGGCCAAGCTCGCGCCAGGCAAGAACCTGTTCGCGGAATCCGCTATCCCGTACAGTGAAGTATTGCGCCCCATGGTCGAAGCCTGCCTCGCCCATGGCAGTGGTGACCCGGCGACTGGACATTCGTCCCCCCGGCCCGCGGCCCTTGTCGACCAGTCGGACCTGATGCCCGGCCTCAACTAACCCTCGTCCTGCGGCCAGACCTGCCAGTCCGGCCCCTATGATCGCAATCTTCATGCCCAGCTCGCTTGTTTGCCCCAAGACCACATGGGGGCAGTTGCACCCACGTCATCGCCGGCGTGGCGGGACATTCCGCTCCGAAACGCCAGACAAGTGACCAAGCTGGCGGCACCGTTACGTAATTGCCGATGCTTACGGGACAGCCCGCGAGCGGCTAATCGCGCCTATGCCAATACTCTCCCTCGCTGAGACGAAACCCACACCGGTTTTGCAGAGTGCCACCGGGCTGACCGAGGCGGAAGCCACGCGCCGGCTTGCCCAGTTCGGCACCAACACCATGCCCGACACCGTAGCCCGGCCCTGGCGCCGCGCGGTCGGGAAATTCTGGGCGCCCGTCCCGTGGATGCTGGAAGCCGCGATCGCGCTTGAGTTAGGCCTGGGCAAGTATTTCGAGGCCTCGGTCATTTTTGGCCTGCTCCTCTTCAACTCCATCATCGGACTGGTGCAGGAGGGTCGAGCGCAGCAAACGCTGAAGGCGCTCAAATCCAGCCTCGCCATGAATGCGTTTGTGCTGCGGGATGGACAGTGGCGTGTGCTGCAAGCGGCACGGTTGGTGCCGGGCGACACCGTCAAACTCTCGCTCGGCGGCGTGGTTGCCGCGGATGCCGATATCTCCGATGGGCAGGTTCTGGTTGACCAGTCGATGCTGACGGGTGAGTCGGTCCCGATCCAGGCGAACGCAGGGACTAGGGTCTACGCCGGGTCCCTCATCCGGCGCGGTGAGGCCATGGCTGTCGTTTCAACGACCGGCAGCCACACCAAATTCGGCCGTACGGCAGAACTCGTCGTGGCCGCCCACGTCACCAGTTCGCAGCAGACCGCCGTCGTCAAGGTGGTGCGAAACCTCATGGGCTTTGCCGGGTGCGCCATCGTCGTCATGGCGATCTATGCGTCAATCCTGCATCTGCCGTTCTCGGCAATCCTGCCGCTCGTGCTTACTGCGGTGCTTGGCTCCATTCCAGTCGCGTTGCCCGCCACGTTCACCCTGGCTGCGGCGATCGGCGCCAAGGCGCTCGCCAAGGTCGGAGTCTTGCCAACGCGGCTTTCCGCGGTCGACGAGGCGGGCACGATGACGCTGCTATGCGTCGATAAAACCGGCACGCTGACCCAGAACCAATTGGCGGTGGCCGATGTTGAGGCGATGCCCGGGTTTGCCGCCGCGCAGGTGCTGGCTCTGGCCGCATTGGCAAGCTCGGAAGGCGGGCCGGATCCCGTTGATAGCGCGATCCGCACCGCGGCGGGAAAACCCAGTCCTGGCGCGCCGCGATTGCTCAAGTTCACGCCGTTCGACCCGGCGATGAAAACGGCGGAGGCGCTGTTTTCCGACCAGTCTGGCGCCGAATGCCACGTCGTCAAAGGCGCCTTCGCCGCCGTCATCCGGCTTTGCGGCGCGCAATCGGTTGGCGCGGACCGGGCAGACAGCCTGGAACATCAGGGGTTCCGCGTCCTGGCCGTGGCGACCGGGCAGGGCAGCGCGCTCCAACTTGCAGGCCTCATCGCGCTGAGCGATCCGCCGCGACCAGACTCCGCGCCGCTGGTCCAGGCCTTGCGCGACCTTGGCATCCAAACCGTGATGGTCACGGGCGATGCGGCGAAAACCGCGGTAATCGTCGCCGAAGCCGTTGGCCTACCCGGATCGGTATGCCCCGCTAGCGCGTTTCCCAAGCAATTGCAGGCAAACACATTCGGAATTTTCGCCGGCGTCACGCCGGAGGACAAATATGACCTGGTCAAACTATTCCAGGCAGCGGGTGAGATTGTTGGCATGTGCGGCGATGGCGCGAACGATGCGCCGCCTTTGCGCCAGGCGCACATAGGAATTGCAGTATCCACCGCCACCGATATCGCAAAATCCGCGGCTGGCATGGTGCTGACGGCGCCCGGCCTGTCCGGCGTCATTGATGCTGTGCGGCAGGGGCGGATCACGTTTCAACGGATCCAGACGTACACCATCAATTCCATCACCAAAAAGATTGTGACGGTCTTCTTCCTGATTGCCGGGCTGGTCATGACGGGGCACGCGGTGCTGACGCCGCTGCTGATGGTGATCATCATGATCGCCGGCGATTTCCTGGCGATGTCCTTGACGACCGATCACGTCCGGGCGTCGTCCAAGCCGAATGCCTGGAAGATCGGCAATTTGACGATCGCCGGAACGGCACTGGGTGTGTGTCTGCTGGCGTTTGGCTGCGGTGTTCTCGCCTTCGGAACATTCGTCCTGCGGCTCCCGCTCACCGCGTTGCAAACGCTCTCGTTCATCACGCTGGTCTTTGGCAGCCAGGCGATGATTTACGCCATCCGTGGACGCCCCCGCCTATGGAGCCTGCGTCCCAGCCTGGCACTGGCGATTTCATCCGTGGTCGATATCGCGGCCGCATCGATACTGGCCGTCACCGGCATTGCCATGGCCCCCCTATCCGCAGTGTTGGTCGTGGGCGTGTTGGGTGCGGCGTGTGGTCTGGCACTGTGCCTGGATCTGTTGAAACACTCAGTGTTTGCTCGCCTCGGCGTCGACTGAGCGACAGAGCAGCAAACGGTTTTACGTATTTTCCGATTCTATCGTCGGCGCTGCTTCGCGGCGAGAACACTCTTACAGACGCCGCCGACTGCCTTGCAAAACCACCGGTGCCCTCACCGGCTTGATCTTGGAGAAAATCATGGACCAGCTCGTAAAAGCCTCTGCGAATGCCGAACATGGGCTCGGTCTTCTCAACGATCACGTCCTGACGCACGGCACGGCCTTCACAGTTGCGGAGCGTCGCCAGCATGGCCTGGAAGGCTTGCTGCCGCATGCGGTCGAAACGCTGGAGCGCCAGGCCGAGCGCGTCGAACAGCAACTCGCCGTCATGCAAACCGATCTCGATCGCTACATCTACCTTATCGATCTGGCCGACCGGAACGAGACGTTGTTCTACCACGTCGTCATGTCGGACCCGGCGCGCTTCATCCCCGTGCTGTACGATCCGACCATCGCGGAAGCCTGCCTGAAGTTCGGCCACATTTATCGGCGCGCCCGCGGCATGTACATCACGCGGGACATGAAGGGCCGTATGGCCGAGGTGCTGCGCAACTGGCCGGTGGCCGATGTCCGCGTCATCTGCGTGTCGACCGGCGGCCGGATATTGGGCCTGGGTGATATCGGCGCCAACGGCATGGGTATTCCCATCGGCAAGCTGCAACTCTATACCGCCTGCGCCGGCGTCCCGCCTGACAGCCTGCTGCCAGTGTTGTTCGATATCGGCACCACGAACGCAGCATTGCGGGCAGATCCGCTCTATCTCGGTATTCGCGACGTACCGCCGACCGAGGCCGAGCTGGACGAATTGGTTGAGGAATTCGTGCAGGCAGTTCAGACCGTGTTCCCCCAGTGCCTGCTGCATTTCGAAGATTGGAAGGGCACGGACGCGATCCGGATCCTGGCGCGCTACAAGGACAAGATCCTGTGTCACGACGACGACATTCAGGGCACCGGCGCTATCGTTTTGGCCGGCCTCACCACCGCGCTGCAAATACTGAATGCACAGATCACCGACCAGAAGGTGTTCTTCCTCGGTGCAGGCTCGGCTGCGATCGGAATCGCCGACCTGATCATGTCCGCCATGCGCGTCAATGGTCTGACGGATGCCGAGGCGCGCAGCCAGATCATGATGTTCGACACCCAAGGCGTAGTGGTGACCGACCGCGCTGGGCTCGCAGCCCAGAAGCGACCCTTCGCGCATAAGATGGCCGCCACCAAGCCGTTCAATCATCTAGACGTCGCGAACGAGTCGCCCCAAATCGTCGCCGCGATCGAGGCATTCAAGCCTACGATGCTCATCGGCGTCAGCACCGTGCAGAACCTCTTCACCCGGCATATTGTCGAAACGATGAGCCGGCTCAACAAACGGCCGATCCTATTCTCGCTCTCCAATCCGACTGAGAAGACCGAGTGCCTGCCGCAGGACGCCTATGCGTGGTCGAAAGGCCAGGTGCTCTATGCGGCAGGTGTGCAGTTCCCGGACGTGACCATCGATGGCAAAACGTTCCATCCGGGGCAGGCGAATAATTTCTACATCTACCCGGCAATCGGGCTGGCCGTGCATGCCGCGCGGCCGAAGCTGCTGACCGACGAATGCTTCATTGTCGCCGCGCAGGCCATGGCAGACCAGGTCAGCGATGATCTGCGGGCGATGGGCCGGTTGTTCCCGAGCCAGTCTAATATCCTGGAAACGGAAGTGACGACGGCCGTTCGTGTTGCGGAGTTCATGTTCGACAAAGGCCTCGCCCAGGTCGAACGCCCTGCGGACATCCGCGCGTGGATCGAGGCGCAACTCTACACGCCGACCTACGCCCGGTAACACGCCATGGCGGCTCGCTGGCACGCAAGTGCCGGCGAGGGTGCCCGAACCCACTTGCATCCTTCAGGAGTTCGCATGTCATCCCTGTCGATGATTGTTCAGGCGCTCGTACCAGTGGCGTTCGTGATCATACTCGGCCTACTCGCGGGCCGCCTCGGGCTCGTCAAGTCGACACAAAGCGCCGTGCTTGCCACGCTTGCGCTGGATTTTTGCCTGCCCGCGCTGCTATTCACCGCAACGGCCAAGCTGACTCTGCCCGAACTTGAGAACTGGCAGTTCTTCGTAGGAATTGCTGCAGGGTTACTCAGCGTCTACCTGATCGCGCTGGCGATCTCCCTGGTTGCATTTCGCAAGCCGGTTGCGGCAAGTGCGCTACAGGCGCTCAACAGTGCGTTTCCCAATATGGCGTTCATGGGTGTACCGGTACTGATTGCCGTGATTGGCACATCGGCGATGCTGTCGGTGGTCATTGGCAATTTGATCTCCAGTTTTCTGCTACTGCCCCTGACGCTCACGCTGCTTGAGGCCGGTAAGCCAAGGCAGAAGGATGCCAGCCGGGGCGCGGTCATTTGGACCTCCGTGTTGGGTGCCATCAAGCAGCCGCTGGTTTGGGCGCCTCTCGCGGGCATTGCCTTTGCGTTGATCCAATTTCCGCTGCCTGAGTTTGTGGCAAAATCATTCAACCTGATTGGCGTCGCAACATCTGGCGTGGCGCTGTTTGCGCTTGGCCTGGTCCTCAGCGGGCAGAAATTCAGCATCGGGTGGGCGGCGCTGCTGAACGTGTTCTGCAAGGTCGCGCTGCAGCCGGCCGTCATGTTGGGGTTTGCCGTATTATTCAATGTCGTCGGCGTCTACCGGCGCGAGATGATCTTGCTGGCAGCCCTGCCCACGGCCTCGATGACGGCGATGTTCGCGGTGGAATACGACGTCTACGTCGCTGAATCGGACGCCACGATCCTGCTCAGCACGATCATATCGATCGCGACGCTCGGCATCCTCATCGGTGTCACGGCCTAGCCTCGGCCTACTCATCCTCACCGCAAAACCTGGAGCAAAACGCCATGACCTACACAAGCCTGATGGTGCATCTGGACCTTGGCCAATCGAATGAAAATCTGCTTCGGGTGACTGCCGATCTGGCGGAGCAGTTTGGTGCCAGCGTCATCGGCATCGCCGCCTGCCAGCCCATGATGATCTACGGCAGCGACGGCTACATCGCCGGTGAGGCGATCGAGCAAGATCGCTCCACGATGGAGATGCAGACCCGTGCGGTGGAAACGGCGTTTCGTGCCGCCATGAAGGGGCGTGTTGCCAATTTGCAATGGCGTTCCACGATTGGCTACGACTCCCTGTCCGACTTCATCGCCGCGCAAGCCCGGGCCGCCGACCTGCTGCTGATCGCGCCGGAACCGCGTGAATCAGTGTTTGATTCCGGTCGCCGTGTCGCACTGGGCGATCTGGTCATGCAAATCGGCCGCCCCGTCATGGTCATACCGCCATCCGCGATCAAGCTCGATTTGGATCAGGTCGTAGTCGGATGGAAGGACACTACCGAAACTCGGCGTGCCGTGCAGGACGCCTTGCCCCTGCTGCGCCAGGCTGGGCGCGTGACGGTTGTCGAGGTCACCCGGCCGGAGGATCTGGCGCTCGCGCAGGAGCATTTGCGCGACGTCGCCAGTTGGCTGAGTGGCCACGGCGTCAACGCGGATGTGGCAACCCCACAATCCGCCGAGGATGGGCGCCATATCCTGAACAGCTTCGCCGGTGAGAAACACGCGGGGCTCATGGTCACTGGCGCATACGGCCATAACCGGGTTCGCGAATGGGTGCTGGGTGGCGTCACCCGCGACATCCTGCTGCACCCCACTCGCTGTTCGTTCTTGTCGCACTAGCCGGCGCCGGGCCGAGTACTAACCGCAATTGCTGGCCCGGCTGAATACTTCTCTATTCCTGCGTGCGAATGACGCAGCAAAAAGCGAGGCCACCATGTCAGCCGACCGTCAACTCCAGCAAGCCGTCACCGCAGAACTCGGCTGGGAGCCAAGCGTCGTTGCCGCCCATATCGGGGTCGCCGCCAATGCCGGTGTGGTGACACTCACCGGCCATGTCGCCAGTTTCTCCGAGAAATATGCCGCCGAAATGGCCGCCCACCGTGTCAAGGGCGTGAAGGCAGTCGCCGAGGAAATCGAGGTTCGCCTCCCGTTCGAGACTATGCGAACCGACGAGGAAATCGCCGGCGCCGCTATCGACCGGTTGGGCTGGGACGTCACGATCCCCAAGGACGCCGTCAAGGTTCAGGTCGAACACGGCTGGGTTACGCTCACCGGCCAGGTTGACTCCTACTATCAAAAAGACAACGCGCGCATTGAAATCCGCCATCTGTTTGGCGTCAAAGGCCTGTCGGACCAGATCAGCATCAAGCCGCGCGTCGACGTCGCCGATCTGTGCGATGAGATCACGCACGCACTGCATCGTTCCTGGTATTTCGATCCCAAGACGATCAACGTCACTGCCAATGGCGGCCGCATCCACCTCACGGGGTCGGTTGGGCTGTTGCGTGACAAGCAGATGGCGGCGGCCACCGCATGGTCGGCACCCGGTGTCACCAGCGTGCAGAACGATATCGCCGTTTCCTCATCGGCGACCATCATCAAGCAAGGATCACACAGCATGGCACAACACGAAACGCTGGTTGCAATCTATGCGACTCATGACGCGGCCGAGACTGCGATCCGCCAGGTGTCGGATGGTGGCCTGGATATGAAGCATTTCAGCATCGTCGGTCGCGGCTATCATACCGATGAGCAGGTCACCGGGTTCTACAGCGCGGGTGACCGGGTCAAGTTCTGGGGCTCTCGCGGGGCCTATTGGGGCGGCCTGTGGGGCCTGCTGTTCGGCGGCATGATGCTGACCATCCCCGTGCTCGGCCCAATCGTCGTGTTGGGCTCATTGGCGGCCGGCGTCTTCACCGCGATTACCGGCGCCGTCGAGGGGGCGGTTGTCATGGGCGGCCTGGGCGCGTTGGGTGCGGCGTTGTTCAGCATCGGCATCCCGCATCACAGTGTGCTGCAGTACGAGACGGCGCTGAAGGCGGATAGCTACCTGATCGTGGCGCATGGTCCGCAGAGCGAGATCCAGCGGGCCAAGGAGATGCTGCAGGCGAGTGGCCCGGCGCGGCTCGACATTCACGCCGACGCACCAGCGATCCCAGCGCTCGCCGCGTAATTCGGCCTAGCGACCAAGCAATCCTCTCGGTCTATCGCGGGGGATTGCCCCTGGTCCGCTCAAGACCGCGCTTCTTCCGACCCTAGGACAGCATTCATGCAGACATCCGGCGCAAATCCACTGGCTATTGCCGAATTGGACCTCATGAATGCGTGGTGGCGTGCGGCGAACTACTTGTCGGTCGGGCAGGTCTATCTGCTCGACAATCCCATGCTGCGGGAGCCACTGACGGCGGCGCACATCAAGCCCCGGCTTCTGGGCCATTTCGGCACCGTGCCCGGGCTGAACCTAATCTATCTGCACCTGAACCGGGTCATCAAGGCGCAGGGGTTGAACGTCTTGTTCGTCGCCGGGCCAGGCCATGGTGCACCCGGCGTGGTGGCGAGCACTTGGCTGGAGGGGACCTACAGCGAGACCTATCCCGAAATTTCCGCGGATGAAGACGGCATGCGCCGGCTGTTTCGCCAGTTCTCGTTTCCCGGCGGCATTCCCAGCCACGCCGCGCCCGACACGCCGGGCTCCATCCATGAAGGCGGTGAACTCGGCTACTCGCTATCCCACGCCTATGGCGCCGTCCTCGACAACCCCGACCTGATCGCCGCCTGCGTGATCGGCGATGGCGAAGCGGAGACGGGGCCGTTGGCGGCGTCCTGGCACTCCAACAAATTCATCGACCCCAGGACGGACGGGGCCGTGTTGCCGATCCTGCACCTGAATGGCTGGAAGATCGCCAACCCGACGATCCTGTCCCGTATTCCCCATGCCGAACTTGCCAGTCTGCTGGCCGGGTATGGTCACGACCCGATCTTCGTCGAGGGTGACGACCCGGCGGCCATGCATCAGGCCATGGCGGCGGCGATGGACCAGGCGATAACAGCCATCCACGCCATCCAGCGGACCGCCCGCAGCAGCGGGCAGGCCGACCGCGCCCGCTGGCCAATGATCGTGTTGCGCAGCCCCAAGGGCTGGACGGGACCCAAATTCGTCGATGGCAAGAAGACCGAGGGGTCGTGGCGGTCGCACCAGGTGCCGATCGCCGATATGAGCAAGCCCGGGCACATCGCGCTGCTGGAAACATGGATGCGTAGCTATCATCCGGAGGAGCTGTTCGATACCGCCGGCCGCCTGAATGCCGAGATCGCGGCGCTGGCACCGGTCGGCGACAGCCGGATGGGGGCCAACCCGCACGCCAATGGCGGCGCGCTCATGCGGCCGCTGCGTCTGCCTGATTTCACCACCTACGCCGTGCCGGTCGAGCGTCCCGGCCAGACCGATGGCGAGGCAACACGTGTCATGGGGTTTTTCCTGCGCGATACGATGCGCGCCAATGCCGAGAGCCGGAATTTCCGCGTGGTCGGCCCGGACGAGACAGCATCCAACCGTCTGGATGCTTTGCTGGAGGCAACCGGGCGCACCTGGGATGCTGCCACGATCGCGGATGACGACGAGAATCTGAGCCCCGATGGCCGGGTTATGGAAATCCTTAGTGAACATAATTGCCAGGGCTGGCTGGAGGGTTACCTGCTGACGGGGCGGCATGGCCTGTTCTCGTGTTACGAGGCGTTCATCCACATCGTGGACTCCATGGTCAATCAGCATGCCAAATGGCTGAAAAGCAGCCGGGCAATCGCGTGGCGCCGCCCCATCGCGTCGCTGAATTATCTGCTGACGTCGCATGTCTGGCGGCAGGATCATAACGGCTCCAGCCACCAGGACCCGGGGTTTATGGATCACGTCGCCAACAAGAAGGCGGGCATCGCGCGGATTTATCTGCCCTGCGACGCCAACACCCTGCTGTGGGTGACGGACCATTGCCTACGCAGCTGGGATCGCATCAACGTCATCGTCGCCGGCAAGCAGCCGGAACCGCAATGGTTGGCCATGGATGCGGCCGTCAGGCATTGCGAGGCCGGGCTGGGCATCTGGGAATGGGCCAGCAACGACCGCATCGAGGGCGGGGCCAGTGATCCGGATCTTGTCATGGCCTGCGCCGGGGATGTGCCGACCCTGGAATGCATGGCCGCGGTGGATCTGCTGCGCCAGCATCTGCCGGATCTACGAGTGCGCGTAGTCAATGTGGTCGATCTGATGACCCTGCAGCCGAAATCCGCCCACCCACACGGCCTGTCGGATGACGCGTTCGACAGTTTGTTCACCAAAGACAAGCCGGTGATCTTCGCCTTTCACGGCTACCCGGCGCTTATTCACCGCCTGATCTACCATCGCACCAACCACCACAATTTCCACGTCCACGGCTTCATGGACGAGGGGACGACGACCACGCCGTTCGATATGGTGGTGCTGAATGAGTTGGACCGGTTCCACCTGGTGGCAGACGCGATCGATCGCGTGCCCCGCCTGGGCGACAACGCCGCCTATGCAAGGCAGGCCGTTCGCGATCACTTGGTGGAACACCGGCGCTACGTCATCGCACATGGCGTCGACATGCCGGAAATTCGGGATTGGCGTTGGAGTTCCCCATGCATCTAGATCCGCTGCTGCTCTCCCGCCTGCAATTCGTCTGGGTGATTGCGCTTCACATTCTCCTTCCCGCCTTCACGGTCGGGCTCGCCTCGTACATCGCTTTCGCCGAGGGCATGAGTTTCTTTACCGGCAAGCAGATCTACGCCCGGATCTCGCAATTTTGGATCCGGATCTTCTCCGTCGCATTCGGCATGGGTGTGGTGTCCGGCATCGTCATGCCGTTCCAGTTCGGCACGAATTGGAGCCGGTTCTCCGACGCCACGGCGAACGTCATCTCGCCGCTTCTTGCCTATGAGGGACTGACGGCGTTCTTTCTCGAAGCGACGTTCCTAGGCGTCCTGCTGTTCGGGCGGAAATTAGTCCCGCGCTGGGTGCATTTCGTGGCGGCGCTGGCGGTGGCGCTGGGCACGTTGTCGTCCTCGTTCTGGATCTTGGCTGCCAATAGCTGGATGCAAACCCCAGCGGGCTACGAAATCGTCGACGGCCGATTTTTCCCGACGGATTGGTGGCAGGTCATTTTCAACCCGTCCTTTCCGTATCGCTTGGCCCATACGGTCGTCGCCTTCTACATCACCACGGGATTCGTCGTGCTCGGCATCGGCGCCTGGCTGGTGCGCAGCGGCCGCTTCATTGCGGAGGGGCGGACCATCATGTCGGCGACGCTGTGGGTGCTGCTGGTCCTGGTGCCGGTGCAAATCGGGTTGGGCGACCTGCACGGTCTGAACACGCTGGAATATCAGCCCACCAAATTGGCAGCGCTGGAAGGGCGATACGACACTGCCTCACCCGCCCCGCTGACATTGTTCGGCATCCCCGACGACAAGGATGCGGTGATGCGGAGCGAGATATCCATTCCATGGCTCGGCAGCCTGCTGCTGACGCATTCCTGGACCGGCCAGATCAAAGGGCTGAAAGAATGGCCTGCGGATCAACGGCCGCCGGTCGGGCCGCCGTTCTATGCCTTTCGCATCATGGTGGGCGTCGGCATGTTGATGCTGGCCCTCATCATCGCGGGCAACATCATGCGGCGCGGCAGTGCCTTCGTCACATCGCGCAGCTTCCTGCTCGCATGCCAATGGGCAGGTCCGTTGGGGTTCATCGCCGTGCTCGCCGGCTGGGTAACCACCGAGGTTGGGCGGCAACCATGGACGGTGTTCGGCCTGATGCGAACGGCCAATTCGGTGTCACCGTCGCTGACGGGCCTCGACGTTCTGCTGTCGTTGATTGGCTATATCGTGGTCTATGCCATCATCTTCCCCGGCGGCTTCTTCGTCATGCGGCGCATCATCCGGTTGGGTCCTCAGGCGCAGGCATTGGATGCCCCGGTGCAAAGCGGGCGGCCCACATTACCCATCACCTCGCTGCCACCCGGGCATAACCAGGGAATCACGTCATGATGCCCGCATTGCTGTTGGATTTCGTGCCGATCTGGACCGTTATCCTTGCCGTCGGCATCTTCCTCTATGTCCTGTTGGACGGGTTTGATCTGGGTGTCGGCATCCTGTACCGGTTCGCGCCAGACACGGCGTCGCGCAACCTGCTGATGAACAGCATCGCCCCTGTTTGGGATGGTAACGAGACATGGCTGATCCTGGGCGGGGTGGGCTTGCTGGTGGCATTTCCGCTCGCCTTCGCCATCATCATCCCGGCGGTCTATTTCCCGGTGCTGATCATGCTGCTGTCGCTGGTGTTCCGGGGCGTAGCGTTCGAATTCCGCTTCCGGGACGCGGCGCATCGCACCTTTTGGGATCACGGCTTCTTCTTCGGATCGGTGCTCGCGACGTTCGCGCAGGGCGTTGTATTGGGCGCGTTCATCCAAGGCTTCCAGGTGCAGGGGCGGGAGTTCACGGGTAGCAGCTTCGACTGCTTCACGCTGTTCTCCTGCCTCACCGGGGTGGCGCTGGTGTTCGGTTACGGACTGCTCGGCGCGGGTTGGCTTATCATGAAGACGTCGGGGCCGCTGCAGCAACGCGTGCGCGGGCAGGGGGGATGGTGCCTGCTGGGCGTCGTCATCTGCATCGCCGCCGTGAGCGTGTGGACCCCAATTCTGGATCCGGACATCGCGCATCGCTGGTTGGACTGGCCGAATATCGTGTGGTTTGCCCCGGTGCCGCTGATGACGATCCTAGTCGCCCTATTCATCGGCCGGACGCTGCGCAGTCCATCGGAGGGGGCGCCCTTTCTCGGGGCGGTGGCGCTGTTCCTGCTATCCTATCTCGGCATCGCCATCAGCCTGTGGCCGATGATTGTGCCGCATTACTATACGCTGTGGCAGGCGGCATCCTCGCCAAAGACACAGGCCTTCTTGCTGGTTGGGACTGTATTCCTGCTGCCCACCATCTTGTTGTATACCGCCTGGTCCTACTGGGTGTTCCGCGGCAAGGTGCGGGCAGATATGGGCTATCACTAAACCCGGGCGCACCGGGCAGGCGTGCGCGGCTTTACTTCGGCGGAATGATGACTTGGCTTTCAGACGCCGGGGCAGTGTCGACATGGGGTGCCGTCCACATCAGCCCGTAGCCGATGCTGAGAACGACCGTCAGCGCTACGGCGACGTACACCAGAATGAGCGAACCGCCGCCAGCGGCCGTCCAGCGCTTGATGCTGCGGCTGTTGGGGGCGTCGGACACCGTGTTCTGCCGGGGCAGCAGCTTGATCAGCCGGCGCGCGATCGCTGGCGCGTTGGCAATGACATCGGCATCGAGCGGCATCCGCACGATCGCCGCCGCCAGAGAATCAGCCGCTGCGGATCGGGAACCACTTGACCACTGCGCTGCCTCGGCCCAAGGATCAGCACCGAGCCTGGCGAGCGTTGACAGGATCGTGAGCCCCGAGCCGTTAAGATCGGTCCCTATTTCCGCGAACAGGAAGGGGCTGAGCCCCGATTTCTCAAACGCAAAAACATCCGAATTCGCCATGCCCCGGCCCCTACGACAGTTATTCGGCCATTCTACGCGGCGGCGCATATGATGTCAGGGCCGGATTCTACGTAGTCAGGGATGCGCGACGTCACGCCGGGGCAAACTTGGCCGCTAGGCGGTGCTGGAGGCCGGGCTGGTACCCAGAACGTGATGAATGCTCTCCAGCAAGCCACCGTTGAACAGCGGCTTTTCCAGCACGCGCACCACGCCGGCCGCCTTTGCTCGCCGGTACAGCGCCGGGGTGGCGTAGACGGTGATGAGGATAATCGGCACTTGGACCTTTGCGATCGCAAGTTCGTCCAGGACGTCGAAGCCATCCATGCTGGGCATCTTGTAATCCAGCACGATGCAGCGCGCGCAATCGAGTTCCGGATGGGCGAGAAGCTCCGCACCGCCGGCGCAGAGGCGTACCGTGAGCCCCTCGATCTCCAGCGAGAATTTCAGCGACCCCCGAACCGCATCGTCGTCATCGACGACGAAGACGATCTCTTTCCCGATTGTCATTTCCGCTCTCGTCAATTCCCGCAGTGCCGGAAATCGGGAGTATAGGCCGCTCGTCGGAGAATCGCGTGCAAACAAACCAATATTGTTGCAACACAAGGTATAAATCGCAGTCGCGGTTATGGTGGGGATGGCATCATTCCGGCGTTTAACGCCATCCGCACAAGCTCGGACAAACTATTGGCCGCCATCTTCGTCATGACGCTCGCCCGATGCACCTCGACGGTTCTGGTACTGAGTGTCAAATCATAAGCGATGATTTTATTCGGCCGGCCTTCGAGCAGCCGGTCGAGCACTTGACGCTCGCGGTTG
Source organism: Acidisphaera sp. L21 (assembly GCF_009765685.1). Taxonomy (GTDB): domain Bacteria; phylum Pseudomonadota; class Alphaproteobacteria; order Acetobacterales; family Acetobacteraceae; genus LMUY01. The sequence continues at coordinate 331,342 of NZ_LMUY01000015.1, forward strand.
GTCAGCGACTTTACTTTGGCTTGGACATTCGCCGCCTCTGCCTCGCGATGGCCAGCTTGGTCGTGTTCGTCCAACGCGATGCGGATTGCAGCCAGCATGACCTCATCATCGAATGGCTTCTCGATAAAATCGATCGCACCCGCCTTCATCGCTTTTACCGCGAGCGGCACATCGCTATGGCCGGTCATGATGATGATGGGCAGGTTGGTTCCCGCATCACGCAACCGCTGCTGCAACTCGATCCCGTCCATTCCCGGCATGCGCACGTCGCTGATAATGCAACCGGGTTGGATCGTTGGCAAAGCCGCGAGAAACGCGATCGCGGACTCATGCACCCGCACGCTGTGGCCCGCGGCCGTCAACAGGAAGGCGAGCGAACGCCTGACGCCATCGTCGTCATCGATCAGGTGAACGAAGGCCTCACTCGTCATGATCAGCCTGTCCTTCGGTGGCAATTCTCAGCGTAAAGCGGAACGCGGTTCCGCCACCGGGATTAGGCTCCGCCCAGAGACGGCCGCCATGTGCTTCCATGATGGTGCGAGAAATCGAAAGCCCGACCCCCATTCCGTGGCGCTTGGTCGTCGTGAATGGCTGGAAAAGAAGTCCGTCGATTTCGGCGGCGATGCCGGCCCCTGTATCCACGACGCCGACCTCCACGATGTCCTCACCGACCCGGTTGGTAGAGACGAGCAGCTTGCGTTCGGCTGTGTCCTGCATGGCCTCCATCGCGTTGCGGAGAAGGTTCAGCAGGACCTGCTGAATTTGGATCTTGTCTACCAGGACGAACTCGATCGACGGATCGAACTCCAGCTTGGCCGAGATGCCAGCCTCCTTCGCGCCGATCAATGCGAGGGCGCTCGCCTCCTCGATCAGGCGATGCAGGCTTTCGAGTCGCCGTTCGGTTTCACCATTCGCCACGAAGTCGCGCAGGCGACGGATAATCTGCCCGGCGCGCAACGCCTGTTCCGCAGCCAGTTCGATCGCATCGCGCACGGTCGCAATGTCGGGCAGCTGTTCGGAGGCAAGCAGCCGGTGGCATCCCTTGAGATAGTTGGCTACCGCGGTGAGCGGCTGGTTGAGCTCGTGCGCCAGCGCGGACGCCATCTCGCCCATGGCTGTGTAGCGTGACATGTGGATCAGTTTGGCCTGTAACTCGTGAAGCCGCCGTTGCGTGAGTTCACGATCCGTCAGATCCCGCACGAAGCCGGTAAAGAAGCGCTGCTTGCCGGACTGCGTCTCGCCGACCGACAGCTCCATAGGGAAGGTCGAACCATCTTTCCGGCGCCCGGTGACCAGGCGGCCGATGCCGATGATGCGGCGTTCCCCCGTCGTCATGTAGCGGGACAGATACCCATCATGCTGTCCGCGATAGGGTGCGGGCATCAGAATGCTGACGTTTTGGCCGGTGGCCTCGTCGGAGCTGTAGCCGAACAACCGTTCCGCCGTCGCGCTGAACGACTGCATGATGCCAAGGCTGTCGATGACAACCATCGCATCCGGCACGGTGTCCAGCACGGATTGCAAATGCGCCTCGCGTTCGGCCAGCGCTGCATAGGCGAGCTTCGTCGCCGTGATATCGCGCGCAATCTTCGACAGTCCAAGGAGCCGGCCCGCATTATCCCAAACACATGATACGGTCAGCGATATGTCGATGATGGCACCATCCTTGCGGCGGCGTTGGGTTTCGAAATGCTCGACCCGTTCGCCACGTTCAATGCGCGCCAGGATGGCTCCGGCCTCGTCCTGGCGACCCGGCGGCAGCAGATTGGAGATTGGGTGTCCGACCATTTCCGCCGCGCTGTAGCCGAAGATGATCTCCGCGCCGCGGTTCCAATCCGTGACGATCCCCTGAAGCGTTTTCCCAACGATGGCGTCTTCTGAGGAGGCAACGATGGCCGCCAGCCGGTTGATCGCGCGCTCGGCCACTTTCAGGCGGCCTATGTCGATCAGGATCCCGCGAAACGCCTTTGGGTCCGATATCTCGTTGGTGGCACCGCCCTGCATCCGCAGCCAAGCGCCCTCCGCCCCGTCCTTGGAGGGCCGGAAGTCGACGTCGCGATCGCCGCTGGCGCCATGCTTATCGAAGATTTTGGCAACGGCGTCACGATCATCGCAATGGATGAGTCGGAGAAGATCGGAATGGTGGGCGATTTCTCGTTCCGCGCCGAGCATGCAAAGTGCCCGCTTCGACAAATGGAGGGTCCCGCTTGTCGAATCCCAGCTCCAAGTTCCCACGCGCGATAGGGGGCTCGCTCTCACCCTGGGGTGGGCGGGCTTTGTGCCCTGATCACAGCGCCGCCTTCTCGCACAGCGCCGCGGGAGGTAGTCGGGCGTTCGTCACCGAGCGCGTCGTCTGGCTTGGACGCGGCACGACGCAATCCGCCCGAAAACCCGTGGATCGTGGTCGGCATGGGTGGGTCTACCAGTCCTGGGCCCGATAGTGGCGGGAAATCGTGAACAACTTACGGTGCGGCTTTCCCCCGCTCCCATGGAAGAAGTCATAGCCACCGTCGGGCTTGCCGAGGGCCTCAGCGATCGCCGGACACACCGGCCAGCGCACGGCGCGGACGAGTTAGTCGTCGGAAACGTTCGCGATGAGGTCGCGGTCGAATGGGATACCGGCGAGGTCCAGCGCCCGGATGGCGACTCCAAGCGAGGCAAAACGTAGTTGTTGAACAGCCGAACGGATCTGTCTGGCTGCAAACCGTCGAGGAAGGCACCGGCCACGAGGGCGGAGTGATAGGTGCCCATCGGCCCTTGGATGTCGCGGCCATCCTTCCCGATGTAAAAGCAATCGGGTTGGTAGCCAGTGAATGTGAGGTTGGGAAACGCAACGACCTTCTCACAGATCGGCTCCAGCCCATCAGGCTCGAAATCGCCGCAGACGCCGCCGCTGCTGGGGAGCGTGAAGACCACGTCCGCTTCGGCCAGTCGTTTTAGCCACCCGACTTTTCGCGTTCAGACGGCTCGGTGGCGGCTCTGCCAGGTGGATGACGGCCGCGCGCCGGTCCGGGACCAGCAATTCAATGCTGCGGCGAAGCTGCGTGCCGTGCAATGACGGACCACACGGAAGGTTAGGCTCATTGAACGATCGCTTCTTCTTCGCAAACCACTTTGTACAAATCGGCTTCTTCGGCGGATCGATCGGCAATGGCGCGGGTCGGACGTTCCGGTGCGTAGGTGCTAGCCTCCTCGGACAGATAATGCTTGCGGAACAATCCCATGACCTGATCGACGCCACGCGGGGCAACCTCACGCAGATCGTCCTCGTAGTAGCCGTATCGGGCATGCGCGCCGGTGATGATTTCGTAGGATGGAAAGTAGGCTACGTTCTCCACCTTGCGGCTGATTTGGTCCGCGACGACGCGCAAGGCGGACTTGCTCACGGTGGTGGAGACGAGGACGTGGCGATCCTCGTAGGTCGCGATGAGCGGGACGGGCGATACCGTCAGGATCACCCGGACCGCCGGGTTCAGGACGCGGAACTTGGTCAGGAACGCCTTGAGGTCGGCGACCATCTCCTCGACCTCGAAATTGACGAATTCGCAGTCGCCAGCATGCTCCGCGCCGCCCGCCACGCCGGGTGCCGAGGGGTAGACCGCACCGTCGATGGTCGAGCGCCAAGCCTCCGTAAGGCCGAGCGTGAAGATGAACACGTCGCGGGTCTCGAACATCTCCCGCACGGCGGCAAGGTGGCTTTCGCGATCGGCCAGCAGGGCTTCCTCCGACCGAAAGCCGCCGGGCTCGACCTGGGGACGGAAGGGATCGACGTAGGCCCCGTCGTGCCGCCAAGTGGCGACGGCTGGCTCGAACAAGCCGTAGGCTCGCTGGAACAGCTGCAGCAACTGCCGGATCGTGTATATGTTGGCGAATCGGGCAGAGAACAGGCCGTAATTCCGTTCCTCAGGCCCGTCCTCGACGACGAGATAGTTGAAATTCGCGCGCTTCAAGGTGCGGGCGATATGCTGGGCGAAGCATGATCCGGCGGTTGCGATTTTGTCGGAGCGGCCAAGCGTGAAGGCCGGGCGGATGACCGGGTCTACGTCCTGCGGTTCGGGGCGGGCCACCGCGCGGCTCCAAAACGCGCTGTCGGGCAGGCCGCGATAGGGATTTGAGGGGCGAGATGGCCCCGCAGCGGGCTGTGCCGGCTGGGGCGCCTGGGTGTCGCTAGGCATCAGGTGATCCTTACCTTTTCCGCCAAAGCTTAGCCCGGCGGACCAACTCTGTCCCAATTTTTGTGAGGCGGCCCAGTGTTGCTGACGGGGCAGCGCGACCGATGTGGCAGTGGAGACCGCACGCCCGATCCCGGTGGCTTGGGTTAGCGGCCCGGTGATGCCAGGGTCGTCCCGACCCAGCGCGAAGGGAACGTAAGCGTTGTCCACGCGAAATGCCAACTGATATGATGCAGGACATCCATGGCGACGGTCGCATGGGAACGGCGGATCCGCTACGGAACGGCAGATGATCACCAGTAACGCAGTGCTCTGGAAACCCTGTGACTGATCGGGCGCTCCCAATGGGTGGGGATCGGCCCTTCGTCCTGGTAGTATCGGGTCAATCCAACACCGGGTTCGACACTGGGGGCTCGAAACGCGTGGGCTCCGACATCCTCATCCTGAGGGCGTCGCGGGAGCATCAAGGATTATATCCCGCCGCGTTCGGGCTGCCACCGTTGAATTTGGGGGTCATCGACTCCAAGGTGCCGCTCGTGACGGTCAGTTCCTCCAAGGAGGCGTTCAACAACGTCGGCGTTCAGTTCGCAAATTTCCTTCGCGCATCGGGCGATCTGCCGGCTTCGCGTGCCATCGTCATCGTCCCGAACTGGGCGCGCAACAAGAGCATCGGGGAATGGGTCCCGACCAACAAATCGCCCCATATGTGGTCGGAATTGCAGAGGCATCTCGCCCTGTTGAGCGCCCTGCATCCGTCGGCAGCGATTGATCACATCATCGTCGCGCAGGGCGAGGCAGACTCGAGCGCGGCGTCGACGCCCTACAATTCGATGCAGGCCTATGCAGACGCATTCGATTGCCTGCTGGAACAGTTCAAGGCATTGCCGCAGTGGCGACTCGGCGTGACGACAGTCTCGGTCCAGGAACTGGCCCGGTTTGCGGGGAGCGAACGATGGACCTCCCGCAATGACGCATTCGATCGCCTTCGCGACAGGCCGCCAGCGGGCGTTTGTGTCGTTCAGACGGACGGCTTGGCCGAAAGCCAGGAGACGCGACGTCCCCATTTTGATGGCGAATCGATCGTAGAACTGGGGGCGCGCCACTACCTCGCGTGGCGCCGCATGCGGCGCTAGCCGCGCGTCATGCAGCTTTGCGAGCGAGTGAGCCGGTCACGACGCGCTATTTCGGGTCATCCCATCTTCTGGGCAATAAACGTCATGCTCGTGCGGTCAAACCCGCGCAACATCGAGTCGCGGGCCGCCTCAACGCAGGTCAAACCCCTGTTGCGGAGAATTCGGAACACATCTGCCTGGGGCAATACATGCAACTCCTGATCGTCAAGCTGGTCCATGCTCGACAAGTATTTCTTGACGTCGAATGTATAGCCAGATCGGGCCGTCATTAACTGAAATACCGCAACGCCGTTGGGGTTCATTCGCGCGAGCACACGATCTAGCAGAAAGGCAATGATTGGCGGTGGGTTATGCTGCAGGACGATGCGCGAGTAGAAGAAATCGTGATCCGGGAAAGATGCCGAATCGATGGACGTGAGGTGACGGAACTCCACGTTGGCGATCGCCTGCTCGGACACGTAGGAGGATGCCAGTGCGAGGTGGTTGGCGGACACGTCATACCCGACGACGTTGGCAAACCTGTCGCCAAGATGGCGCGTGACACGGCCGACCCCCGCTCCTAGTTCAAGCGCCACACCGTCGCTGGCGGGCGCTAGGCCAAGCGACTCCAATCGCCGAAACACGACCTCGAGTTCGCCACGACCGCTGTCGTAGAATTCTTGTTGATTTGCCGCGATATTGTCTGGTTTGTATTTCGGAGTGCTCAGCACTGAGAAATGCGGATCTGTTGCTCCCAGTTTCGACCATACATCGTGGACGTGCTTGAACAATGCGGCCCTGTCTTCGCCCGAAACATTGACGTCGATGTTCTTGACACTCGAAATTGGGGCCGTTGCGATGACATATCTCGAAATCTCGACGATGTTTCTGTCGTAGAACTCCTTTGCCGTCACCACCGCTCTGCGAAACTCATCTTTCGTTTTGTATTTCGCAAGATGATTGGCCACAGTTTGCGCTTTCTCCGGGGGGCGGCCGAGGAAGATGCGATACGCGGTGTCAACATCGCTTTCCGTCAGCGGTGCTTTGAGTTCCGACATGTAGCTGCCCTTCTGTTGTTTTCATTATGCGCCATCGGTGCGCTGTGAACTAGCGACGTTTTGCACGCGCCTCGACTGGCTTCACGAGTACGCTCCGGGCCCGGTGCCGGCCGGGGGCGGGTCTGGCCCCCGTGCCATACCGGCGCTGCCCACTCGATTTCGCGGTTGCCATCGGGCGCCGCGTCCGTGAGGTGGCGGAGGCGACCCTGGTGCGCACGCCGTGGGACAAAATGGAGGCAGCGTATGCGCGGAACCTGCGGGGCGTTGCCGACCGCCTATGGAGGTGTGGGAGGACCTGTGCGGCGGAGGAAAGTATGAGCCGAGCGGATAGTGGCGCCACGGGCTTGGGCGAAGTTTGTGTGTGCGGCGCACGACGCTTTACAAATCTTTACCAGTTTCGACCCATTATGAGGGGCTGGTGTGTCGCCGGTTTCGACGTAGGCGGGACGCGAGACGCAGTTGCGGGGCCAAAATGACCGACTTGGAAACGAAGGCGGACGAAGACGAGGCATGGTATCGTGGAATATCCGCTGCCGGCTTAATGCTTCAAGTCAAAATGCTGGTGAAGCTCCGGCAACTCGGTATCTTCAACTGCGAAGATATGCGCGAGATCGTTGCATCGGCTATGGCTGACTTGCAACGCCCAGCCATGAACCTGATGGCCGAGGATAAGATCATCAACCAACACGCTTGCGACCAGTTAGAAGCGGTCCCGCTATTCTGAAACTGGCCTGTCGAGCCACGCTCGAGCAGTTTTCATTTACAGCGAATCACGCGGCTTCCTTGACGCGGGCCCGAGGTTGTTCACCCAGCAAGCTGGCGGGGCAGCATGTATGGATCAACCGCTTTCTCAGGATCTGCGCAGGTGTGTTGTTTCTGCTGTGTCTGGCGGCTTGTCGCGCCGGGCTGCGGCCGAGCGGTTTGGCACGTCTGCGGCGACGGCGGTTCGCGGGGCGCATACGATGAGCACCACGGGTTCGTGCCGTGCCAAGCCGCAGGGCGGGGACACGCTGTCGCATAGAATCGAGGCGTTTGCCGGGATGATCCTGCCGTTCGGACACAGCCTATGCCCCGAGGAGGGGCCTGAACGCCGTCCGCGGTGATATTATCGCCCCTCGGCAAGCCAATTCCTTTGGCCAACGAACAACCCCCACGAGCGCCAACGGCATCTCAACGCTTCACCGGGCTCTACGGCCATGCGGTGCCAGCGTTATCTGTGACACATGCCGTGGAGGCGACCCGCGTCGCTGGGGAACAGCTAAGTCTCGATCACGCACCGAGGTCCATTGCCCGGCCATCAAATGTCTTGGGGAATACCTCTGCGTGCAACGTAGGGACGCCAGCCGCCATACTGTGTAATCTCATCCATTCCCTCCACACGCCACGGCTCGATGATAACGCCCAGCGGTGAGGTGCCGTCATCCAGGAGGATGCGGCCGACGCTCAGGCCCGGCGCCTCCTCCTCCACGACTTGGGCGAAACACAGACGTGGGACGGCGTAGAGTTCGGCCGCGACAGCTGTGCCGCCCGCCGCGAACCTTACCATGCCGGGATGGCGGTCCAGGATCGACCAGAGGCGATAGACCGGGGCGGTGGAGACGTCGCGCATGAAGACGGCACCGGCCGCACTCATGCGCGACGCCGATCGCATACCGCGCATGAGTCCGCCGTTCACGACCAGGCCGACATGGCCCTCTGGGACATCCGACACCTCGACAGGGCGGGGAAAAAGGTTCGTGTTCATACGTCACCCCGGAATTGGTGCTCATAGCCATACCAAGCGACTGGGAGCGGTCAAGCTCTTCGAACTACGCCGCAAATTCCACCGCGTTGACGGACATGATCCACAGTCGTCGCGCTTGTGCGGCATCCGTCGTTCGGCGCGCCGCCAGCCGAAGACCCGCCGCATCCAAATCAACTCGGAGCGATATTGGCATGGCGACCTTTCTCGTTCACCACCTAGAATCGGAACCCTCCCGCGTCGGCAACACCCCGAAAGTCAGACACTCAGAGACTTGGTATTAGCCAGCCGATCCGATGACCACCTCCGCCTACACCGTTTCAGTCAACAGAATTCCACCACCATCACGGACGCTATCCATTCGGCACGCGGTCCGACAGGCCGAACCCAAAAAACTGAATGAACGACAGCCGATCGTTGATCAAAAACTCGGTGCGCTCGTCCGGCAGAGGGTTGGTCGTCTGAATGACCAGTATTTTTTGAACATCATGCCGGGATCGAAGTGCGGCCGCCAACCCTGCGTTCCATCGAAATAGTCCAGAGCCGCGATAAGATCAGCGCGAAACATTTCGAAATCCACGGTAGGCTGAAGGCTTCCAGCTGATCGCCGAGGTCGCTGAGTCACTTTACGCGATCGTCGACATCGAGAAACCCTGGCTGACCAAGCATCGATCCACCTCCGAGCTCATCCAGCCAAAAAATCATAGACGCTGGAAAGCCACCGGGTTTGAAGCGTCCACCCGACGGAAGTATCATGGTGGAACGAAGGTTTCGTCGATGGCTTGCAACTTCTATCCATACGGATAATCCGAGGGCCACCCTCTTCGCAAAACAAACCGTAATCAAGGGGTGCGGTTGTAGGCACCTGGTAACCAATAATAGAAAGGATTTAACAATATTATACGCCGAAAATAACGCCCCAAAGTCGAAAACTTCATTGCTTGGTAGGGATATTGGCTGCACTTGAGGCGGTTGACTGATGGTATTAAGTCGTCTTGCACGATGAAATTAGAGGCGAATATGTCCGAAGCGCCAGCTCCCGCTAAGTCCCGCAACCTTTACCTCTCCAACCAACTCTGTTTTGCGCTTTATGCTGCGACGAATGCGATTACCCGTAGCTATCGTGGGCCGCTGACGGAACTCGGTTTTACCTACACCCAATACCTCGTGCTGGCGGCGCTCATGGAACAGCCCAGCATGACGTCCGTCGAACTGTGCCGTGCGCTGAAGATCGATCCCAGCACGATGACGCCGATGCTCCAGAGAATGAAGGCCGCCGGCCTAATCGAGCGAAGCCGCCGCGCTGAGGACGAGCGGATCATCGACAATCAATTGACCGCCGCCGGGCGTGATCTGGAAAGCGGAATGAACCAGGCTCAGGCTCAGGTGAAATGTGATCTTGCATTGAGTGACGAGGCGATCGGCAACCTACGGAAGGTCCTTCACGAATTAACCGAAGCTCTGGAGACAGCAGTTGACCGGGCCGCTGCGCCCCTAAACTAGAACTTCCACCAGCTGACGAGCTACGGCTCCAACCTCGCCTGCGCGTGGGAGCTTGGTAAACAGAATACCACGCGAACCACCGTCAGCCCTAGGCGTGTGCTGATTTGGGAATCAGAGCTCATCCAAACGCTGCGGGGCGCCAAGTTTTCATCGTTTCAAGAGATCTTCCCGCTAGGTCGAGGCTTGATGAGCTGACCATTTTAACGGTTTCGCTGTCACAGCCAGTGCCGTTGGCTCAGGTGCCAAAGCATTTTCAACGAAGGTATAATCCGGGAAACTCTCTTGGAATGCAATGCGCGCTGGTTCCGCATAACAAGGTCCTTGCCTCGCAGAAACCGCCCAGTGACAGCCTCTTGAGCGATTTGCCTCATGAACTTGCCGAGTGTCGGGTTCGTTGTCGGAGGTGGGCCCTCGCAGATCGAAGACTTTTCGAGTGTCGTCTTTGACGTAGATAAAGAACTCCCAGTTTTCCGCCTTTGTCTGAGGCTTCGGGCTGATTTTGCGGATCAATGAATTTACTCCACTAACGAACAAAGGCTGTCTTTCACCGTCAGCGCCCCCCTGAGTAGCTAGGGGCCGTGCTCAGCTCAGATTGGTTGTCGTAGCCCAACGAGCTTCAATCCGGACGCGTGCGTCAATGCCCTGTTCGGTCAGCCTCACCAGCCAATTGAAGTTCTCGTTGCCATCGTCTTCAACGCTCTCTTCAACCATGGGGGAGTTGTCATCGAGCAATTCATTCAAGGCGGAATACAGCGATGCCGGGGCTGGAGCCCATCCGCCGCTAAGAGGTAGGCCGAGTAAAATCTCAGTCAAAGGCAGAATAGCCAATCGTTGCAGCATGACGCACCTTGAAATTCTTTAGGCAATACGCGTGCCCTAATCATTCGGATGCGAAGAATCCCAATTATTTAGACGGAAAGCCCTTTGAAATTAAAACATGCCAGTAAATTCAGATGCTTAGCCGTCTCGAAAACAAAATAACCAGCGCGTCTGAGGCAAGGTAATTCCAGCTTTTATGGAGCCACCTCAACTTTATCGACGTCCGCTAAACAGGCTTCTGAGCGCTTGGATAGGCGACGCCGGGCCCGACATGTCGGTCGCCGATCAAGATCGATATTTCGCCGAGATAGCCCAAATCGCACAAGCGCTAGCGGCGGACTTGGCTTCGCGGACCAGAATGTCAGCGTTGGCTCTGATCTCGACAATGCGACCGGGCCTGATTTGCGCTGCCCGCCCGCGGGAGGCGGCCAGGCTAGTACTGACTCAACGGCCAGCCAATCGCATGCCCTGACCGCCGCAAGCCCCTGACTATCCAAGCCGGCGTCGACTTGTTGCCGAGATGGGCTCTCCGAATGCATGGCTTGCAAAATCTTTTGATTGGCAGGCGTCTGGTTCGTGTCGGTAGTCTCGGCATCGCGCCGGGGCTTCGATGGGCGTTCCAACGGTAACAGACGGACCCGGGCCCGTCGCGCGCCAAAGCCACCCGTCGCTGCCGCCTGCTTTCAAAGAAGGCAGCAGGATCGCGGCAGCCCAAGCTGACCAAGGGCTGGGCTGCGGGACAGAGCATTCTCGAGAATCTTCCTTCCCGAACCAAGGTATCAGCACGCTGGTAGCATTCGCTCCAAAGTGGCCAAGACGTGCTCAGCCGTGATCAACCGTGTACACTCAAACTGCCGGGGCGTGCCGCTATGGCGAGGGCACCACAGAAAATCCTTATGGTTAAACCGAAGAGTTGGATCGTTCCAGCAGCTATTGCAGGAATGCCAATTATGGACCCGGTATGGTGTTGAGAATTCGTTAGCCGGATGGGTGAAGCCGCTGATCATCAGAACCTTGGTGCCCGCGGCCCACGCCAGCCACGATAGCCCACTCGACAGGCCGATGAACCCGGCAGCGTGGCGCAACCAGCGAGCCCGCTCAGCCAGCGGGCGGTCGCCGGTCTCGTCCTCCGCCCCGTGCGGTATGTGGTTCCAGACCAGTCCGGTGCCATGCACCGATTTTTGGTCAATGCAGATCACCCGGTAGCCACGTTGCTTTAACCAGGGGATGATAGCAGCCCAGCCATTCGGGTTGTTCCAGTATTTGCACTGGCTGGAGCTCTGCACTCCGATGCAGACATACGGTTCGGCGATCGCGCGGCTCTCGTCCGGAAGGGTGATCACCGGGGCAAACTCCTCCGCCGCTACACCCAGGATGTAGGCGGCGGTGCGATGCAGCCCGACCATCCGAAAATCCGTGGGCTGCCACACCGCATCCGCATCGTCGAAGAATAGCCCGAGACTGTAGGTGGCGTAGAATCGCGTGGCGTCCACGTCCTCGTGCGGGATGAACTCGATATCCGTGTAGGCGTCGCGGAACAAAGGGATGATGAGCTTGGACATCGCGCAGGTAAGTTTACAGCCCCGGGTGGTGCCGAAGCGGACAGCGTAGGGGAACCAGCCCATCGTGTCACCGAGCGTGCCCACCGGGAATTGCACCAAGACGGGTCGGTCTCGGGCGTCGTAATCATGCTGCAATATGAGTGTGTCACCAGCCCAGACCTCAACCCGAAAGCGGACGAACCAGCGCTTGGTGCTGTTGATGACCCTGTTGTACACTTGTGTCAAACAGGGTGTTGCCGGTGTCCAGATCGCGCAGCCGGACCCGCCAGACCTTCAAATCTTCCCGCGCGGACAGCACCACCCGGCAGCCGAGATTGAAATCGAAGCGGATGCCGTCCGGCGCCTGCTGAGTGGGGACGGCAGCGGCGAGGGGATAAGCTGGCTGCTCCTTTAGCGGCTCGCCAGACGATTGTGCGCCTGCAGTGACAGGCCTGACAGGTGCCCCGGGATCGGCCGACCCAGCAACCGTCGCCGCCGGACCATAACTTGAACTCTCACGCGCGCTTTCACTCAGCATTTATTCAACCTCAAACCAGCTTGTCGAAAGATACAGACTGCTGAGAATTTTCGTCACGTCATCATCTTTTTACATGATACTGATCGTTCTGCACCCGTGGCCCGCTATCTAGCCAGGTTTTCAGCGGCGTCCCGGCCAGCAGGGACACGGCCATCGTGCTGGCAGGCGGCACCGCGTCTAACGTCGGCGTCACCAATGGTGGTTCGCTCAGCCTGAGCGGTGGCACAGCATTCGGCGGAAAACTCACAGGTGGCAGCGCCGGTGATGGAGCACTGACGGTATTGGCGGGCGGCGTCGCGTCCAACACGGGCATCGGCCTTGCGGCGGTCTTACTGTCAGCACCGATGTTGGCAGCGGCGGCACCCTCGTCATCTCGGCCGGTGGTTCATTGACCTCGGCCTCGGCCATAAAAGGATCTGGGTTCGACGCGACCAGCAGTATCGACCCATCTGCCGGGCACGGCATTGTCATCGATTCTGGCGGCACTGCTACTGGCACGACGGCTTAGCCTGGTGTCACGATCACTGTGCCATTTAACAACTTTGTCGATGCCGGCGTTACCAGCAGTGGCCTCACTGTCAGCGCCAGCGAGATACTGACCGTCTCGTCCAATGGCACCATCATCACGACCACGGTTACCCGCGCTGGCAACATTCCGTTCAATGCCGTCGCTACCGCATTCGACAGCGTGCTTGTCGGTGGCGGCAGTGCCACCATTCCTGGAACAGACTACCGTACGAAGGTGCTCGGGCAGCCTCCGCTAGCACCATCGTTGCCGCAATGGACATCGTTGGAAACGGCAGCACCGCCATTGCCGACGCTGTCACTGGCGGCGGCATGGTAACAGTCAGTAGCGGCGCCACTGTCATCAACATCCAAGTCGGCGGTCGCTCAAACAAGGACGGCTTGGGCGGCAAGACCCTCGTCCGCCGTGGTCACAAACCGGACGGCTTACTGACCTCGAACAATGCGGGGTATCAATACGCCGAGAGCCGGCACCGTGAAACGTTGGTTTCCTCAAAGTCTCGATACTATTGCAGCCGCAGTATCAGGTGCGTGACCAAATCATCTCTATGTATGCGCACAAATCGAGGAAAACCGCCTAGAAGACACAGCAGCGCGAGAGTGGTCGGCCAAACTATAGCCGTCTGAATACCGCGAATCTTGCAGATTGTTCTCGCAATATGGGGTTTGGGTCGGACGTCTTTATTCCATTGTCTTGTCAGAATGATTCTTGCTAGGGTAATTCGGAGGATTGAGTTGCTCTGATAGGCAAGGCGGAAATTCGAGGGGTTATATGGCAATTATCATTGTTAGCGCCGGGCAATCGAGTCCCGGCATTGGCGTAAACGACGGTGATGAACTCATTGTGCTCTCTGGCGGCGTCGCCAACAATGCCGTGGTGAGCAGTGGCGGGACCGTCACAGTCTCTAGTGGTGCTACGACAAGTGCTGGTATCGTCAGCAGTGGCGGCGCCGAGTTTATTGCATTGGGCGGCAATGCCAGCGGGACCATCGTAAATGCTGGTGGAACGGTCACGTTTTCCGGTTTGTTGCTCAACAGCGGCAGCATCGAAGACGGCACTGAACAAAACTTCGGTTCTGCCCTGTCCGACACTACCCTGAACGGCGTGGTTGTTCACGGCGGCGGCGTCATCGACATTAATAGTGCGACGATTGTGGGCGCCGACGTGCAATTACTGTCGGGGGGTATTGCTAGCAACACCACCGTTGGCAGTGATGGGACGTTTGCGATCACTGCCGCGGCGTTCGCCACTACGGTGGAAACTGGCGGCGCGGATGTCGTCTATAGCGGCTTTGCCAACGGAACCCACATTGAAAACGGCGGGACGGAAAGCGTGTTTGCCGTCGCAAGCGGCGCGGTCATCGATGGTGGTCTGCAAGAGGTTCTAGACCTCGGCACGTCAACGGACGCGACGATCGGCAGTGGTGGAGAACAAGAGGTTGGCCGCCTCGGTACGACCAACGGAACGGTCATCAACACCGGCGGTCTGGAATTTGTCTCGTCGGGCGGCACGGCGAACGACACGACGGTTCAAAGTGGCGGTACACTGGTTGCACTGCCAGGATCAACCGTGAGTGGCACAGTT